>DASYRD010000001.1:0-3738 GCA_036004745.1 Gemmatimonadales bacterium
GCGAGCCAGCGCCGCCCCTCGGTGTGGGCGTTAGGCTTCATAGATGACCATGGCGTCGCGCAGCGCGTGCCGCAGGAACGGCCGCACTCTCATCGCCTCGAACTCGGCCGGCGTGTACACGAGGAGATCCATCCCGATCCGAGGCTCGAGCGAGGCGTAGAAGCGCGCACAGCGCTCGACGAACGGCTCGCCGGTGTCGACGATGAGGATGAGGTCGAGATCGCTCTGGCCTCGCACATCGCCTCGCGCGAGAGAGCCAAACAAGAGGGCCCGCCTCACACCGAGCCTTGGCAGCGCCCGCGTGATTCGCCCGAGCTCAGCCTCGAGGTCGCGCCGGCGGCGCTCGCCTGCTCCCCAGTCCACGACGTCTCCGGATCGAGCACCACGCGCGTGCGACATGATGCCTGAGTATACGGTCGCGAGGCGCCGCGGTTCCCACCTCGCTTCGCTCGTGGAAGACCACGGTGAGACCGGCGGCGCGGGCTTCGTTCTCGGGCTCCCCCTGCGAGAACATGTGCTCATATCGGACCGAGTGCCGGTCGGCGGTGGCCGGGCCGAGGACGTCGCCGAGCTCCGGCTGCCAATCCGATCGCGTCAGCCGCGACGCGAGCCGCGTGAGCCGGATCGGAAGGGAGTGTGGCGAGGCGACGAGGCCGGCGCGAGCGTGGACCTCGGGCCACCGCGTCGGAGCGTTCACGGGGTCACGGACGCGGCGAAATCCTCGCGACGTGACGAACCCGACGTCACCCGCTGGTGCGTGCACGGCGCCCAACGCGACCTATCGCCGACTCATCTCCCCCGAATGGCGGTGACAAATCCTCCTGACGCGGGTGGCCGCTGTCGCATGCCGACGGTCTACTCGACCTAACGGTTGACACGCGCGCTCGATGGAGCGCGCGGCAGACGTCGACACGCAACGAACTCAGCGACAAGGAGGTCACAGATCTCATGACTACGATAGTTCGATTGGTCACGTTCAGCATTCTGCTCTGTCTGACAGCCGCGTCGTCCGCGGCGGCGGCCACGTATGGTGGTGACGCCACCGGTGCGGAGGTCACGGTGACGGCGACCGGCACGACGGTTCGCGCCGCCACCGGCTCGCTCTCGATCTCCGGAGGCATGGCCGAAGCTTCGCTGCCGGTCGGCGACATTCCCAGCAGCGCGACGGGCGGCGCGGTATCGTTCGCGGCCAGCGCGCTCCACAGCGCGGTCATCGGGACCGGCGGAACCACACGAGCGGAGGCATCGCTCGGCGCCGTGGGCCTGACCGTCTCCGGAAATCAGATCACGGCCGACTTCCTGATGGCGCGGAGCGCCGCGAGCTGCGGACCGTCCGTGGCCGGCAGCTCGGAGATCCTCAACCTCGTCGTCAACGGTCAGACGATCAGCGTGACTGGCGCGCCGAACCAGACGGTGTCGTTGCCGAATGGCAGTGTCATCATCAACGCGCAGGTGCCGACGATCGACGGAACGTCCGGGCAACTGAGCGTCACGGCGCTGCGTGTGCTGACGCACGACACGATCACCGGCGCGCCGATCGCCGACGTGCTGGCGACGACCGTCGACGCCAGGATCGACTGCGCGGCGGGTTCGTCACCGGGCGAAGAGTGGATCAGCGGAGGCGGATGGATTCCCGGAGAAAATGGTGTCGGACGGGCAACGTTCGGTTTCGTGGCTGGCCCCGGCGGCAGCCCCTACCGCGGACACCTGACGCTCAAGGACTCCAATGGCACCACGATTCACGCAACCGTGATCACGCAGGCCACCATGTGCAACGGCACGGGGGGTGACAGCACGTTCACCGTCCAGGACACCAACAACAATGTGTTCGAGGTCATCGTGAACGACACCGCAGAACCCGGTGCCGGAGTCGACAGCTTCTCGATCAATGGGCCGGGCTACAGCAACGCCGGCCAACTAGCCCAGGGCAACATCCAGGCTCACGGCTTTACCTGTCACTAAGTCTGTCGCAGACACGTCGCGGCCGGGGCCTCCCCGGCCGCGACGCTGATGTCAGCCGGACACTAAAAATCATCCATCCGGAGCGGAACCGACCGGTCGCGCTTACCGCACGCTCACTCGGTCGTTCCATAACCCCGCGAATGTTCAGAGCAGACGGGCCAGGCGACTTTGGAACGGTGGTTGCTCTGTGCTCCAGGCGGCGTCAGCTCCTCAGCCGCACGGATCTCCGGGTCCGATCAGGCTGGCACACCGACGCCGGAAGCGAAGACGATGATCCGAGCGAGGGGGCGGTCGGGCGGAATCGCGTGGTCGGCTCTGTTCGCGCTGCTGCTCCTGATCCCGTCGCCGGCCTCAGCGGCGATCGCCCTCGTGCAGGACGTTTTCGTACAGTCGCCCGCGGGCACGAACGAAACCATCCGCACCGCCACCTTCTCCTCGAACGTCACGGCGGGCAACGCCGTCATCGCGACCATCACCGGCAGCACCGGGGCCAGCTTGACCTCGCTCAGTGGCGGCGGCGTGACATGGACTCAGGCCGTGACCCAGCAGGTCGGGAGCGCGCAGCGCGTCTGGATCTACTACGGAACGAACTCGTCCGGCGGCACCAAGACAGTCACCCTCGAGGGCACGGCGGGAAAGTGGACGCTTCAGGTCGCCGAGTTTTCAGGCATCGACAATTCGGCGCCGCTTGACGGCACGGCGTCTGCGACGGGCACGTCGGCGTTTCCCCCCAGCGGCAACGTGACGGTCACATCCCCCGGAGCGCTGCTCATTGCCGTCGAGTCGGATTCGACCGGCCTCTCGGCTAACGTGAGTACAGGTGACGGCTTTACGATTCTCCAGGGCGGGGCAACGTCGTTCGGCCAGGCGCTCTATACGAATCAGAGCCACAATCCCGCGTACCGGATCACTCCGTCGACGGGTGTCCACAGAGAGCAGTGGGCCAACAACACGAGCACTGCCGTATATGGCGCCGCGATCGCGGCCTTCAAGTCGCTGGACGACACGGAAATCGGGTACCGCGGCAACGGTGGCTATGCCACGACCGTCGCGAACCCGAGCAGCTGCGGGATACCGGCCGGGACCGAGGCCAACGACGTCGCCCTCTGGCATACCCTATCCAGAGACAACCTCGCCCACACGTATCCCCTCGGCTGGACCAAGGTGACGCAGGTGAATGAGGGCACCGGCCTGACGCACTCTTGGGCCTGGAAGCGCTTGGCGGCGGGGGAATCTGGCAACCTGACCGTCACGGTGGGGGGCACCGCCGCCAAGGCCTGCCGGATCCTCGTCTTCCGCGGCGTCCGGGCGTCCGGCGATCCCTACGAAGCCGCGACGACGGCGCAGGCGACCACTAACACAGTGGATCCTGCCGCGGTTTCCATCAATAACGTCGGCGCGCTTATCGTGGCACTGATGGGCATTGGCGATGACAATACGGTGGCCGGTGGCTACGGGGGCACCGTAGGCCTCAATTACTACGGCACCGCGGTCGGGTCGCCGTGGCAAGTCTTCGATTTCACCACTACGCTCGGCAGCGACCTGAATCTTGCGTGGGCGTACGCGCGGGCGACCTCGACCGGTCCGTTCCCGACGTCGGTCGATTTCGGGTGGCGAGGGATGGCCGCCAGCGACCCGTGGATCACCTTCACGGTCGCGCTCGTTCCGGGTTGCCCAGTCGTGAGCGACCCGAGCTACGTCGTCGCCAACGCCCGCAGCGGTCAGACGACCGTCTACTGGTCGAGCTCGAACCCGGTGGTGATCCTCCGGAAGGCG
>DASYRD010000002.1:0-34795 GCA_036004745.1 Gemmatimonadales bacterium
CGGGCTCCTGGCGATCGTGCAGCAGGATGTGTTCCTGTTCGACGGCTCCGTGCGAGACAACATCGCCTACGGACGGCGCGATGCCACGGAAGAAGACGTGCTCGACGCCGCGCGCCGTGCCAACGCGCACGAATTCATCACCCGACTGCCGCAGCAGTATGAGACCTTCATCGGCGAGCGCGGCGTGAAGCTGTCGGGTGGGCAACAACAGCGCCTGGCGATCGCCCGGGCGATCGTGGCGTCACCGCAGATCCTGATTCTCGACGAGGCCACGAGCAACCTCGATACCGAGAGCGAGCAGCTGATTCAAGCGTCGATGGCGACGCTGCTCGCGGGCCGCACCACCTTCATGATCGCCCACCGGCTTTCCACGATCCGCCGTGCCGACCTCATTCTCCTGATGGAAGACGGCCGCGTGATCGAGCGCGGCACCCACGAGGGACTGATGAGCGCCCGCGGCGTGTACCACGGGATGGTCGTCCGCCAAATGGAATCGCACGGGGAGAGTGTCGAAGAAGGCTGGCGCTGACCTCAGCGCCTTCTCGACGCCTCGGCTCGACGCCGAGCGCCTCACGCAGGGCCACCTTCCCGAACTCCGCCGCATGCACCGCGACGCCGCCGTGATGGCCCAGCTCGGCGGCGTGCGCGACGACGCGCAAACCGACGCCTACCTCGCCAAGAACCTGAAACACTGGGACGACTATGGGTTTGGCCTGTGGATTCTGCGCGCGCTGGGCGGCGGGGAGCCGGTCGGGCGGGCGGTGCTGCGACACCTGCTGGTGGAGGACGTCGACGAAATCGAGGTGGGGTACGCGTTCTACGAGCCATTCTGGGGACGGGGGCTTGCGACCGAGGTAGCGACGGCGTGCGTCGAGTTGGGCCGCCGCACGCTGGGTCTCACGACGATCGTGGCGGTCACGAGCCCTGAGAACCGGGCGTCGCAGCACGTCTTGGAGAAGTGCGGCCTCGTCTACGAGCGCGAGTTCATGCACGAAGGCGCTCGGGCTTCGCTGTTCCGAACGCGGGCTGCAACCCTCCGCTAGCCTCGCGCATCCTCCAACGCGTCGGTCGCCCTCATCTCAATGGAGAGGTCCATGCGAGGCTCAGTGTTGGTGGTCGGTGCCCTGCTGTCGATCGTCCCCGCGGCCGCGGGAGCACAGAGTGTGGTTCCGGGAATCAACCTTCACACGCCTCGGATTTCGGGACCCGATACCGTCGTCTATCAGCGCACGGTCACGCGCGCCGGCCGCGATACCAGCGCTGGGACGAGGACGGTCGTGATGCGCGTGACTGGTGGGCCGGGAGGGACGCGCCTGCTCGAGGTCGAGCAGCGTTTCCCGGCGGGCGGCGGTGGAGAGATCGTGGACACCGCTGTCGCGGACCTGCGGACGCTCCGAGCCGTGGCGCATCGGTCGCATCAGCCCACGCGCACCATGCGTTTCGACTTTGGGGAGAGTGACGCCGTGGGGTCGGTGGTGTTGCCCGGCGCGGCGGGCGACTCGGTCGAAGCGGTCCGCCAGTCACTGGGCGGGCCGATCTTCGACTCCAACGTGATCGACCTCGTCGTGGCGGCGCTGCCGCTGCGCCCGGGGTTCACCGTGGAGCTGCCCTTCTTTATCTATGAGCGGGGCGGCCGCGTGCCCATGCAGGTGGCGGTGCGCGAGCGCGCGATGGTGGTGTTTCCGGTGCACGGCCGGCGCGATGTGTGGATCGTCACCGTCGGGGTCCCAGGAGCGCCTGCGACCGTTTGGGTAGACAGGGAGACCGGCGCCGTCCTGCGCATCCGCTACGACATCGCCGCGCGCAGCATCAGCTTTACCGACGAGCGGCTGACGCGGCTGAGCTAGACTCCCGACGCCCGGGCCGCCGCCGCGAAACGCCGCACGATCGCGCCGGCCGGCTCGACGCGGTCGATTCCCGCCACGCTCTTCCCGGCCTGCCAGTAGTCTTTCGACGTCGCCTCACGGGCGCCACCGCCGAGTGAGGCGCGCTTCAGCTGCCACGCCGAGCGCAGGGCGTAGATCGTGCGCATCCAGTGCTTCGTGCGCCGGCCCCGCAGCATCCACCGGGCGATCGGGCCCGCCTTGAGACCGATGCGCTCGACGTACGGAGTGCGGATCACCGCCAGCGGGACGCCGGTGACGCGCTCGGTGTGCACGATGTCGGCCTCGGTCGCCGCGACGATCGCCTGTTTGTAGTCGTCGTGAGCGCCGCATTCGTCGGTCGCGATGAACCGCGTCCCCATCTGCACGCCCGCGTATCCCATCTTCAATGCCGCAACGAACGTGGTTTCATCCCCGATCCCCCCGGCGCACACCAAGGGGACGCCGAGGTCGCCGAGCTCGTCGCGCAGCTGCGCGGCGCTCTTGGGTCCTGCGTGTCCCCCCGCGCGGTCATTCACGGCAATCAACCCGTTGACCCCTCCTGCCAAGCCTTTCTCGGCCCATTTGCGCTCCGTCACATCGTGGTAGACCGCGCCACCCAATGGCGCGACGCGCTCCACCACCCACTTGGGATTGCCGAGCGAGGTGACGAAGAAGCGCACGCCTTCTTCCAGGGCGACGTCCACCCAGACTCGCATCCGCTCGAGATAGAACTTGGAACTGCGTTCGATCAGCACGTTCATGCCGACGGGCTTGTCGGTGAGGCGGCGGATGAGCCGGAATCCTTCTCGCAGGTCGTGGCCGTAGACGTAGATCATCGAGAGCGGTTGCACCACGCCGATGCCGCCGGCCGCCGACACGGCGGCGACGAGCTCGGGGTTCGAGCAGGGGTACATCGCGCCGCAGATCAGCGGCACCTCTATGCCGAGCTGTTTGGTGAGGCTCACTTCGGAGCGGGAGGGGGGGGCCGCAGCCGCCAGCGCGCGGTCGCGCGGGCGACGACGTCCCCCGCGGCATCCGTCACGGAGACCGTCGCCTCCTGCTCCCGCTCCGCTGTCACCTCGAGCCCATTCACGCGGCACTCAGCGATGAGGGGACCGCGCGCCTTCTTCTGATAGGAGATCGTGAACCCGGTGACGATGCCTTGGACGCCGGGGGCGAGGCCGGCGAGCACTGCGAGCCCGCTCGCCATCTCCGCCACGTTGGCGAGGGCCATCGCGTGCACCGACGCGAGATGATTGCGAACGCGGCGCCGGTCGCGCAGGGCCACGCGGCAAAACCCGGGCTCGAGCTTCTGCACTCGGGCGCCAATCGTGCCCGAGTAGGGCGTCATGCGGCCGAGCAGCCAGCTGAACAGCATCTTGCCGCCCGGCAGCGGTGCGAGACGTTTCCAAAGGGAGCGCAGCCGTTCGCCGGGAGCGGGGAGAGTTCGGGGTGGAGGCACGCTCGAATGTAGCTAGCTTCACGACGGGAGGAGAGATCCATGTCACCACTGCTGCCGGCCGGTACCCCGGCACCCGACTTCACGCTGCCGCGCAGTCCCGACGCGAAGTTGCGCCTCGCCGATTGTCGCGATCATCCTGTGATCCTCGCGTTCTATCCCGCGGACTGGAGTCCCGTCTGCGGTGACGAGCTGGGTGTCTTCAATGAGGTGCTGCCGGAGTTCCAGCGCTACGGCGCCGAGCTGCTCGGCATCTCGGTAGACGGCGTGTGGTGCCACAAGGCTTACGCGGCGGCGCGCCGCTACGACTTCACGCTGCTCGCGGACTTCGAGCCCAAGGGGGCCGTGTCGCGCGCCTATGGCGCGTATCGCGCGCAGGACGGGTTCTCGGAGCGCGCGCTCTTCGTCCTGGATGGCGCCGGGGTGATTCGCTGGAGCTATCTCTCGCCCGTCGGCGTGAATCCGGGCGCCGACGGGATCCTCGCAGCACTCGAGGCGCTCAAGTGACCGCGCGCCTCACGCCACCGGTGAGCGCGCGCGACCACGCGCAGGGGCCCGCGGACGCGCCGGTGACCCTCCTGGAGTACGGCGACTACGAGTGCCCGCACTGTGGCCGGGCGTACCCCATGGTGAAAGCGGTCCAGCGACGCATGGGGGACAATCTGCGGTTCGTGTTTCGCAACTTTCCGCTCACGAGATCGCACGAACACGCGGAGCACGCCGCCGAAATGGCCGAAGCCGCGGCCGATCGCGGGAAGTTCTGGAAGATGCACGACTCGTTGTTCGAGCATCAGGATGCCCTCGAGGATGAAAACCTCATCGCGTACGCCACGACGCTGGGCATCGATCCGCAGTGGGCGACCGCCGCGCTCGAGCAGGGGTTGTTTCGCGAGCGGGTGCGCGAGGACGTCGCGAGCGGCGGGAGGAGCGGCGTGAACGGAACGCCCACCTTCTATGTCAACGGCGGGCGCTACGATGGGTTGTTGCACCCGGATGCGCTGCTCGATGCGCTCGTCAGCGCCGCCACGCCAGAATGAAGGTCCTGCTCGCCACCCGCGACCTGATCTTTCGCTCCAAGCTCGGCGTCATCGTACAGACGGCCGGCGCCGAAGCGACGCGGGACGAAGCCGCTGCAGACTTGGTAGCCTTGGACGTCGAAGCCCCCGGAGCGATCGAGCGCATCCGGGCGCTCGTCGGGCGGGGTGTGGCCGTGCTGGCGTTTGGACCGCACGTCCGCGCCGAGCTGCTGCGTGAGGCTCGAGAAGCGGGCGCAACCGCCGTGCCCAACTCGCAGGTGGAAGACCAGCTACGGCGCTGTATCTTTCCCGCACCATGACGCACACGACGACCGTCACCTTACCGCCTGCCGATGTCCTCAAGCGCGCCCAGACGTTCTTCGCCGAGCGCATTCCCAACGCGGCGGCCTTCGTCGAGAAATCGGGGCCCCGGTTCGTGGTCCTGCGGGGTCAGGGTGGCGAGGAAGTCGTGTTCAGCGCGTGGGAGGACAGCGGGGTGACGCGGGTGCGCGCATCGACGCTGTTCTTCGATCAGGCGGTCGATCGGTTCTTCTCGACGTTGCCCCTCGCGTCGGCCGTGGAGGTCGCGTGACGGAGGTCGCCCAGCGGTTCGCGGTACGCGTGATGGTGACGCCCGTGTGGGACCAGGTGTTCCTCCCCGTCGACGGCGACACGACCGTTGCCTACTTGAAGCGCGAAGCGCTCCGTGCCGCCCTCAAGCGCTCGGCCTTCGACGAGTCTGCGTACGTCGTCAAGTTTCGTGGCGCCCAGGTGCTCGATGAGTCGGTGAGGCTCGGCGCCATCGGCGCCGTGCCCAACGCGCCATTCATCGTGCTGCCGGCGCGGCGCCAACCGGTGCGGTGAAGACCCCCGCTCCCAGCCGGACCCTCACGACCGCGGCCGTCGGGTTCCTGCTGCTCGACGCCATCCTCTTCGCCCTCGCCGCCGTAACGTTTTCGAGACCCTGGCTCTTTCTCCCTGCCGCGATCTGCCTCGGCGCCGGGACAATGGTGGTGCTCGCCTGGCGCCGCTATCGCCGCACGCTGCTCGAGTTGCAGGAGGCGCGTCGCGACATGCGGCGACAGGTCGAAGAGCTGCGCGAACTGCTGCACAGCAAGAACCTCTCGAATTGAAGCACCCATGACGGCGGTGGTTTGGCACCCCGCCTGCCGGAAGCATTACGGCGGCGCGGGGCACCCGGAACGTCCCCAGCGGATCGAAGCGGTGCTCGACGCCCTCCGCGCTCCCGACATGCAGTCCTTCGTCACCCTGTGCGAGGGCGTCCCGGCTTCGCGCGCGTCGCTCGAACGCGTCCATCCGGCCGCGCACCTCGACCGGCTCGAGACGATGGCCGCCGCCGGCGGCGGGGTGCTCGACGCCGACACGTTCCTCGGTCCGTCGAGTTGGGAGAGCGTGCTCGCCTCCGCTGGGGTCGCGCTCACGGCGGTGGAGCAGGGGATCGCCTCGGGGACGGCATTCGGCGCCACGCGGCCGCCGGGGCACCACGCGCTCGCCGCGCAGTCGATGGGCTTCTGCTTCGTCAACAACGTCGTCATCGCGGCCCGCCACGCGCAGACGCTCGGATGCCCGCGCGTCCTCATCGTGGATTGGGACGTGCATCACGGCAACGGCACGCAGGCCCTCGTCGAAGCCGATCCGTCGATTCGCTTTGTGTCGATGCATCAGTATCCGTGGTATCCGGGGACTGGCGCCGCGGATGAACGGGGCGTGGGCAACGTCTTCAACGTCCCGCGTCCCGGTGGCCTGCCGCGCGCGACGTACGTGCGCGATCTCTTGGCGGCGGTGGACGCCGCGCTGACTGGTTGGACGCCGGACCTGCTCCTCGTGTCGGCCGGCTTCGATTCGCTGGCGGGAGACCCGCTCGGGGAGTTCACGCTCGAGCCCGACGACATCACGCACTGGACCGAAGCGTTGCGCGAGCGGATGCAGGGGCGTCCCGTCGTCGGCGTGCTGGAGGGCGGGTACCGCCTCGATCTGCTGGCGTCGGGCGTGCGCGCGCACGTGCGCGCGCTTGCCTGACCTGCACGCCATCCTATACTTCAGGCGTGACCGCGACCGCGCCGCCGCCGCAGGCGTCCAAGCACTGGCCCACCAGCCTCTACCGCCGTCCCGACGGGACGTTGGAGCAGGACATTGCGCCCGCGCGCATTCGCGAGGTCATCCAGAGCGGTGAGGGCGAGTTGTGGGTCGACATCGACAGCACGAGCATGCATCAGCATGCGCTGCTCGAGAAGGTGTTCGAGTTCCACCCCCTCTCGATCGAAGACACCCTCTCTCCCAGCACCCGCGTCAAACTCGAGGAATACCCACGCTACGTCTTCGTGGTGATGGCAGGCGTCCGCTTCGACGAAGGGACTCCGGACCCGTTCGATCTCGAAACCGTCAACCTGTACTTTTTTCTCGGCAAGAACTTCCTCGTCACCGTGCACGCGGTCTCCCACAAGCCATGCCTGGCGGCACGGGAGCGCCTCATCCGCAACCCGGAGCTGTTCGCGCGCGGGGCCGAGATGACGATGCACAACATCATCGACCAGGCGGTCGACGCGTACTTCCCGCTGGTCGAGGAGCTCAACACGCTGGTCGACACGTTGGAGGAGCGGCTCTTCGAGCAGTTCGACGAGAAGCTGATCCACGAGATCTTCAAGGCCAAGCGGGCGGCGTTTTCCTTCCGGCGCCACGTCGGCCCGCTGCGGGAAGTGCTCAACATTCTCACCAACCGCCCCTGTACGTTCATCCGGTCCGAAACGCAGCTCTACTATCGCGACGTCTACGATCACACGATCCGGATCATGGAGTCGCTCGACACCGTGCGGGATCTGCTCGCCGGCGTGCTCGAGACGTACTTGTCGCAGACCTCCAACCGGATGAACAAGGTGATGAAGCAGCTGTCGATCGTGGCGACGATCGCGCTGCCCCTGATCGTGGTCGGCGGTGTCTACGGGATGAACTTCAGCCAGATGCCCTTCACGCATTCCCCGTTCGGGTTCTACGGCGCGCTCCTGTCGATGGCGGCCGTGTCGGGCGTGATGATGTGGGTGCTCAAGAAAAACAGATGGCTCTAAAGCTCATCGTCGAGCAGTGCGGCATCACCACCAAACATCCCTTCGTCATCGCCCGCGGTTCGACGAACGGCTACAAGCGCGCCTGGATCCGCCTCGTGGACGACGACGGCGTGGAAGGATGGGGCGAGGCCGATCCCTCGTCCTATTACGGCGAGACACTCGAGACCGTACTGGCGGCGTTCGCCAAGCTCGCCGGTCACCTGCCGCAGGATCCCTTCGACCTCGAGGCCGCCGAGGCACGCTTCGCCCAGGTGGCTCCGCAACATGCCTCCGCGCGCGCCGCCCTCTCCGCGGCGCTGCACGACCTCGTGGGCAAGCGCGTCGGCCAGCCGCTGTGGCGTCTGTGGGGTCTCGATCCGCGCAAGGCACCGATGACGTCGTTCACGATCGGCCTCGATTCGCCGGAGCGGATGCGCGACAAGGTGAAGGAAGCCGCGGCGTATCCGATTCTCAAGATCAAGCTGGGGACCGATCGGGACGAAGAGATCCTCAAGACGATCCGCCGTGCCACCGACAAACCGGTGCGCGTAGACGCGAACGCCGGGTGGACCGTCGCGCGCGCCAAGGAGATGATCCCGGCCTTGAAGGAGCACGGCGTCGAGTTCCTCGAGCAGCCGCTCCCTCCCGGTGACCTGGACGGGCTCGCCGAGGTACACCGGCATGCGCGGAAGCACGATTTGCCGGTGGTCGTGGACGAGAGCTGCATCGTCGCGGCCGACATCCCGCGCCTGGCGGGCAAGGTCGACGGGATCAACATCAAGCTCGCCAAGTGCGGCTCGCTGCGGGAAGCGCTGCGCATGATCGCGACTGCGCGGGCGCACGGCATGCTCGTCATGGTCGGCTGCATGATCGAGACGTCGCTCGGGATCACGCCGGCGGCACACTTCACGCCGCTCGTGGACGCCGCCGACTTGGACGGCGCGGCACTCACCGTCGACGATCCTTTTGTCGGCGCGAGCGTCGAGGGGGGGCAGATCCGCCTGCCGACCGAGCCGGGGCTCGGCGTCCGGCGGCGATGAGCAGTTCGGCGCGCTACGCCGAGGTCGTCCTCCCCGTACCGGTCTCCCGCGCCTACACCTACCAAATCCCTGACGCCTTGCGGGACCGCGTGGTCCCCGGCGCGCGCGTCGTGGTGCCCGTGCGGCGCGGTGCGGTGGTCGGGATTGTGACAGCTGTCAGCGATCGGCCGTCAGCCGTCAGCGACATCAAGTCGGTTTCTGCCGCACCAGATGAGCAGCCGGCACTCTCACCCGCCTTGCTGCAACTCGGCCATTGGATGTCCGACTACTACGGCGCTCCGCTGGGCCTGGCGCTGCGCGCGATCCTCCCGGGCCCCCTGTGGAGCGTGGCGCGGCCGGCAGGGCCCAGCGAGGCGGCAGAGCGCGTCCTGGCCCTCACCCAGCGCGTCGAGTCACTGCTCGAGCGGGAGCGGGTCTTCAAGCGGGCCCCCAAACGGCGCGCCGCATACGAGGCCGTCGAAGCGCTCGGCGGGTCAGCGCCCATCCGCCATCTCACCGATCAACTGAAGTTGTCGGACACCGTGATCAACGGGCTCGTGACCCAGGGGCTCGCCCGCATCGATCGTCACACCGAGACGCGCGATCCGTTTGCCGCGCTTTCGTCTCCTCCGCCGCCCGCGCTCACCGCCGACCAGCAGCGGGTCGTGGCCGCGATCCAGAATCTGCCCGCCGACACGCCTGCCTTGATCCACGGCGTGACGGGATCAGGCAAGACGCTCGTATACCTGGACTTGCTTCGTGGCGTCGTGGCGTCTGGCCAGGGCGCGATTCTGCTCGTGCCCGAGATTGCGCTGACGCCTCAGACCGTCGCTCGGGTGCGTGGCGTCTTCGGCGACCAGGTCGCGGTACTCCATTCGGGCCTCTCGGACGGTGAGCGGGCGGACGCTTGGCGCGCGCTGCGCCGCGGTGAGCGGCGCGTCGCGGTAGGTCCGCGCTCCGCCGTGTTCGCACCGGTGCAGCGGCTCGGTGCCATCGTCGTCGACGAGGAACACGATCCCAGCTACAAGCAGGGCACGGCGCCGCGCTACCATGCGCGCGATGCCGCGGTCGAACGTGCGCGTCTCGAGGGGGGGGCCCGACTGATCTTGGGAAGCGCCACGCCGTCGCTCGAGACACTCGACCACGCGGCGCGCGGTCGCGTGGCAACGCTCACGCTGCCCGAGCGCGTGGGCGCGCGGCCTCTCCCGCCTGTCGAGGTGATCGACCTCAAGACGGCCCCGCGGGTGGTGGAGGCGGGCGCCATTCCCTGGACAGAGGCGCTCGACGGCGCCGTGAGTGCCGCCTTGGCTCGCGGTGAGCAAACGATCCTGCTCCTCAACCGGCGCGGGTTCGCGACGTTCGTCCAGTGTCCCGCTTGCGGCAACGTGCCGGGGTGCCCGCAATGCGCGATCGCGCTGACCGTGCATCAAACCCCGGCAGCGATGCGCTGCCACTACTGCGGACATGAGGAATCTGTGCCCGAGATCTGCGCGATCTGCGGCCATGCTACGCAGCGGCTGCGTGGGCTCGGCACGCAGCAGCTCGAGCACTTTGTGGCTGCCCGCTTTCCGGCGGCGCGTATCGCACGTATGGACCTCGACACGACCAGCACGAAGTGGTCGCACCACCACATCCTCGAGCGCGTGGCGCGCGGCGAGGTCGACATCCTGCTCGGCACGCAGATGATCGCCAAGGGACTCGATTTCCCGAACGTGACCGTGGTGGGCGTGGTGGACGCCGACACCGGACTGCATTTCCCCGATTTCCGAGCCGCCGAGCGCACCTTTCAGCTCGTCGCGCAGGTGGCCGGGCGCGCGGGGCGGGGGCCGAAAGGGGGGCGGGTCTACGTGCAGACGCGGTCCCCCGACCACCACGCCATCCGGGCCGCCGCGGCGCACTCCATGGACGCGTTCGCCGAGGCGGAGCTGCCGCATCGCACGCCCCCGAATCCCCCGTATCCGCCCAGCGTCGGGCTCGTGCGTTTCGTGGTCTCGGGGCGCGAGCAGGCCCGCACCGCCGCCATCGCCGCTCGTGTAGCGGCCTGGCTGCGCCGCGCGGGGACGGAGCGCCTCGCAGGCGCGCTGACCGTGCTGGGACCCGCTCCGTGCCCGATCACTCGGCTGCGGGGCCTGTGGCGCTGGCACGTGCTGGTCAAGGCGGCGGAGGCGCGGGCGCTCGGACGCGTGGTGCGGGCGTGGCGCGCGAAGTCGCATCGCGCGGTGACGGTCGATCGCGATCCCGTTTCGCTCTTGTGAAAGCGCTTTCATCCCGGGTATTTTCACCGGCCTGTGAGTCTCCCCCGGTTCCAATACCGACCGCCGAACTTCGACGCACCGCCCCTGTCGGGGGCACCCGAAGCGCGGTTCGAGCCCGCACCCGCCGACGGGGTCCTCCCCGACGGTTTTTTTTCGACCACAAACCTGCCGACCTATCTGAAGGTCGGGGGCGCGTGGCGGCGCCCGCGGCTGCCGCGCATGGACTGCGTGATCGTGCACCATGCGCCCGACGATCTCGTGGTGACGGAGCCGCGGCGCTTGAAGCGCGGCGAGCGCGTGGCGGTGGGGGAGAACGAAGACGGCAGCGAGGGCATCTACGTCCACGGCGAAGGGTTTCTCGGCGGGCGCCACAGCGCCAACGAGTTCCGCTTCATGCAGACCGAAGTGTCGCGCGAGCGGCCGGTGGACTACGCGGTGCTCGCCGAGCTGCTCGGCGAAGAGAAGCAGCGCGGCGGCAAGCTGTTGTGGGTGATCGGTCCCGCCCTGGTCCACGCCCGGGCGCGCGAGGACATGATCTGGTTCATCCAGAACGGCTACGTGAGCGCCCTGCTCGGCGGCAACGCGGTGGCGGTGCACGATCTCGAGGCGGCGATCTTCGGTACGACGCTCGGGATGTCGAGCTCGGGCGAAGGCGTCGAGGGTGGGCACGCGCTGCACATGCGCGCGATCAACGCGATCCGCCGCGCCGGCTCGATCGCCGCCGCGGTGCGGCACGGTCTGGTGACCGGGGGGATCATGCACGCGTTGACGACGCAGGGGGTCCCCTACGTGCTGGCCGGATCGATTCGTGACGACGGCCCGCTGCCCGAAGTCATCTTCGACACGTTGGCCGCCCAGGACGCCATGCGCGCGTTCACGGTCCAGGCGACGTTCGCCGTCTTCGTCGCCACGGCGCTGCACGCGATCGCGGTGGGGAACATGCTCCCCGCGTTCGTCGATTCGCCCAGCCCCGACGGCGTTCGGCCCCTCACGACGATTTGCGTGGACCAGACGGAGTTCGTGGTGAACAAGCTGCGCGACCGCGGCACCCATCAGGCCTACGGCGTCGTGACGAACGCGCAGGACTTCATGCATGTCCTGCGATTCTATGTGGAGCGATGGGAGCAGGCTCGGACCCCCGCGTCCCTTTCCCGGTAGCGCCGGGGCAGGGTCCCGGGTGGGCCAAGGTCGCGGCGGCCGTGGAGGCGGAAATGCCGCCCGCCGAGATCGAGGCCCTCCACCTGTTCCGGCCCATCAAGCGGGAGGGGCGGGAGTGGGGCACGGCGGTGATCACGCGCAAGACCGATGAGGGCCGGTTGCGAGTTTACACGGCCAAGTACATGCTCATCGTTCGCGGCAAGGACCGAGGGCAGGCCAAAGTCGAGTTGAAGGAAGTGGGGCTCAGTCCCGCCGATGTGCTGGCCCAGGTCATGCAGGCGGCGGCGGATCGTACCGGGGACACGGAGCCCCCGGTGGAAGTCGCTCCGGGAGCGTGGTATGCGGAATAACGGTCATCTTTTTCGCGAGGTAGTGAGTTGATCGACTCACGAATGTTCATCCCGACCAAGGCCTTTCTCACCAAGGGCGTCGGTCGGCACAAGGAAAAACTCACGAGCTTCGAGATGGCGCTGCGGGACGCGCACCTCGCCAATTTCAATCTGGTTCGCGTGAGCTCGATTTTCCCGCCGCATTGCGAGCTGGTCGACCGCGAGGAAGGGCTGAGCATGCTGAAGCCCGGCCAGGTCCTCTTCACCGTCGTCGCCGAGTCGGCGACCAACGAGCCGAGCCGCCTCGTCGCGGCGTCGATCGGCCTCGCGCTGCCCGCCGACCCGTCGCACCACGGCTACATCTCCGAGCATCACAGCTACGGACAGAACGAGGTCGCCGCCGGCGAATACGCCGAGGATCTGGCTGCCTCGATGCTGGGCACTGTGCTGGGCGTGCCATTCGATCCGGACAAGGCGTGGGACGAGCGCCGCGAGCAGTGGCTCCTCTCGGGGGAAATCGTCCGCACGATGAACGTGACGTCGACGGCCGAGTGCGGCGAAGACGGGC
Source organism: Gemmatimonadales bacterium (assembly GCA_036004745.1). Taxonomy (GTDB): domain Bacteria; phylum Gemmatimonadota; class Gemmatimonadetes; order Gemmatimonadales; family GWC2-71-9; genus 20CM-2-65-7. The sequence continues at coordinate 12,732 of DASYRD010000002.1, forward strand.
GCTGGACGACGGTGGTGTCGGCCGTTGCCTTCTGCGGATAGCGTTTCGTTCGTCGTCGCCTTCACCGCGGGGCTGCTCAGCTTTCTCTCTCCCTGCGTGCTGCCGCTGATTCCGAGCTACATCGGTTTCCTGACGGGGATGTCGCTGGATCAGATCGAAGTACGGCGCGGGGCCGCGCTGCTGCATGGGCTTTGGTTCGTCGCGGGATTCAGCCTCGTGTTCGTGCTCCTGGGCGCGGCGGCCTCCGCGGTGGGGAACCTCCTCCGGGATCAGCAGGTATGGCTGGGGCGCATCGGGGGGGTGCTGATCATCCTCTTCGGCCTGTATCTGATCGGCGTGCTGCGCCCCGCGTTCCTGATGCGCGAGCGGCGTATCCAGTTGAGCAACAAACCGCTGGGGTACCTCGGCTCGGCGGTCGTGGGGGTCACGTTCGGCGCCGCCTGGACGCCCTGTATCGGGCCCATTCTCGGCGCCATCTTCACCCTCGCCGCCACGCGCGCCAGTCTCGGCGCCGGCATGGCGTTGCTCGGCGTCTACGCGCTCGGCCTCGCCGTTCCGTTTCTCGTGACGGCGTTGGCGCTCGACCGATTTCTCGGCTGGTTCCAGCGGTTCCGCCCCTATCTCGTGTGGGTGGACCGCACCGCGGGTGTGCTGCTGATCGTGCTCGGGATTCTGCTGGTGACCGACCGATTCACGCTGCTCGCGGGGTATCTGCAGGGCCTGACGCCCGATTTCCTAAGGAGCAGACTATGACCATCAGACAAACGACCGCCTTGCTGCTGAGCGTCGCCATGCTCGGCGCCTGCGCGAAGGGTGACAACGCGAACACCGCATCCGCCGATTCGACGGCGCGCAATCTGACTCTCGCCCCTGCCGACTCGTCCGCCGCGCTGCGCGACGCGCCGGCGACGCCGCCGGCGACCCCACCGGCCGTCACCAACCCGACGACCACGCCCCCGCCTTCGCGTCCAGCCGTCGAACGGCCCAGGCCGCCCGCGGCGCCCGCCACGCTGACGCTGGCGTCGGGTTCGCACTTCGACATGGCGGCGGCCGATACGATCACGTCACGCACCGCCAAGGCCGGCGATGCGTTCTCGGCGCGTGTGGTCGAGGACGTCCGCAACGCCGCGGGCAAGGTCGTGATTCCGGCGGGCTCGATGGTGAGCGGAACGATCACCGACGTGAAGCCGGCGCCGAACCCCAACACACCGGGCACGCTGCAGCTGGCCGTTTCGAGCGTGACGATCCGCGGCACGAATTACCCGCTCGAGGCGACGATCGATTCGCTCGAGACGGTGCATAAGGGACGCGGGATCACGACGGGCGACGCCGCCAAGGTCGGCGCCGGGGCCGTCGCGGGCGCGATCGTGGGCCGCGTGATCGGCGGCAACAAGCGCGGCACGATTATCGGTGGTATCGTGGGTGGCGCCGTCGGCGCCGGGGTGGCCCAGACGAGCAAGGATTCGGACATTGTGCTTCCGGCCGGCGCCCATATCATCGTGACGGTAACGAAACCGCTCACCGTGAAAGCGAGCTGACACCAACATGACCGTACGCACCAAGCTGTCGACGATGATGTTCTTGCAGTTCTTCATCTGGGGAGCTTGGTACACGACGATCGCGGTGTACATGACGCATCACGGGATGGGGACGCTGACGCACTGGCCCTACACCGTGAACCCGATCGCGGCCATCGCGGCGCCGTTTTTCCTCGGCCTGATCGCCGACCGCTACTTCGCGACCGAGAAGGTCCTGGGGGTGCTCCACATCCTCGGCGGGTTGGTGATGCTGGTGGTGCCCCAGGCCACCGGCGCACCGACGGCGTTCATCGTCCTGCTGCTGATCTACAATCTGTGCTACATGCCGACGCTCGGTCTCGCCAACAGCCTCGCGTTCCATCACATCCAGTCGCAGGAACAGCAGTTCCCGCTGATTCGCGTGTTCGGGACCGTGGGGTGGATCGCCGCGGGGCTCTTCATTAGTTACGTACTCGGTCCCCTGACGGGCGCCGTCGCGGAACAAACGCCGCTGCCGATCTACAGTACCGCCACGGCGAGCATCGTCCTGGGGCTCTTCAGCTTCACGCTTCCGCACACGCCCCCGCGGGCCGCCGGACAACCCGTCTCGCTGCGGAGCATCATCGGGCTCGACGCCCTGAAGCAACTCGGCGACCGCTCGTTCTATGTCTTCATTGCCGCCTCGCTACTCCTGTGCATCCCGCTCGCCGCCTATTACAACTTCACGCAGCTCTTCTTGGGCGACGCCGGCGTCACGAAGATCGCGGCGACACAGACCTGGGGTCAGATCTCAGAAACAGGGTTCATGCTGCTGATGCCCCTCTTCTTCGCGCGGCTGGGCGTGAAGAAGATGCTGCTCCTCGGCATGGGGGCGTGGGTGCTGCGGTACGGCCTCTTCGCCATCGCGGCCCCGGGCGCCATCTTCCCGCTCATCCTGATCGGGATCCTGCTGCACGGCGTCTGTTACGACTTCTTCTTCGTGACGGGCCAGATCTACGTCGACAAGAAGTCGACGCCGGCGGTGCGCGGCCAGGCACAGGGATTTCTCGTCCTCGTCACATATGGCGTCGGGATGTTGATCGGCGCGCAGGTGGCGGGCAACGTGTACAAGAGCATGCTCGGCGGCGCGGCCAGCATGACGCTGGACCGGTGGCCGAGCTTCTGGGTGCTCCCGGCCGGGTTCGCGGCCGCGATCTTGATTCTATTCGCGCTGCTGTTCCCGGCGCCGAAAACCGAACCCACCGTGCGCGGCTAAAGCTACTCGCGACCGCGGTAGTTGACGTCGAGGATCGCCAGCCGCTTGAGGTGCGTGTCGAGCCGGGCGGTGAAGTCCGCGTAATCCTTCCGCTCCCGCGGCGTCCACGCCACTTCGGCCAGCGCGATTAGCCGCGGGAACGCCATGTACTCGACTTTGCGCGGGTTGGGCATGTACTCGGTCCACAACTGTGCCTGGGTGCCGAGGATGTGCCGCGCCTGTGCGGGCGTAAGCACGGCGGGTACGGGGTCGTAGCCGTACACGGTTTCCAAGGGCAGGAGTCCGCCGATCGCGATCGGTTCTCCGGCGGTGTCGGCCGACTGGTAGTAGTCGAAGTAGGTATTCGACGTTGGCGTCATGACGACGTCGTGATCGGCCTGAGCGGCGGCGATGCCGCCGTCCGTCCCGCGCCATGACATGACGACTGCGTTCGGCGCGAGCCCACCCTCGAGAATCTCATCCCAGCCGACGAGTGACCGGCCGTGCGCCGTGAGGAACTCATCCATCCGGCGAATCATGTAGCTCTGCAGCTCGTGCTCGTCCTTGAGCCCGAGCTCGCGGATGCGCTCCTGGGCGCGGGGGCTCGCCTGCCATTCGACCTTCACCGCTTCGTCGCCGCCGATGTGGACGTAGCGGCCGGGGAAGAGGGCCAGGACCTCCGTCAGCACGTCCTGCATGAAGCTGATCGTCGACTCCTCGGGATTCAGGATGTGCGCATAGACGCCCCAGCGCATGCCGACGAGGACGGTATCAGGCGTGTTGCCGAGCTGGGGATACGCGGCGATGGCGGCTTGCGCGTGGCCTGGCATCTCGATCTCCGGCACGACGGTGATGAAGCGCGCCGCGGCGTAGGCCACGATCTCGCGGACGTCGTCTTGCGTGTAGAAGCCGCCGTGCCGCACCCCATCGAAGCGCCACTGGGAGGAGTCCGCGTATCCCCGTTGCCGTCCGATGAGCGTCCCGTTACGCCAGGAGCCGATCTCAGTGAGGCGCGGATACTTCTTGATCTCGATGCGCCAGCCCTGGTCCTCCGTGAGGTGCCAGTGAAAGCGGTTGAGCTTGTGGAGGGCCAGGAGATCGAGGTACTTCTTCACGAACTCCTTCGGCATGAAGTGCCGGCCGCAGTCCAGGTGCGCGCCGCGCCACGAGAACCGCGGCGAGTCCTCGATGATGACGGATGGGATTCTCCACGCGACGCCGGCCACTCTGGCCGCGCGGAAAATCTCCACGGGCAGGAGCTGCCGCAGCGTCTGCACGGCATAGAAGGCGCCCGCCGGCTTGTAGGCGCGGATCGTGATCGCGGCCGGTGTGACTGTCAGGCGGTAGCCCTCTTCGCCCAGCCGGGCGAGCGACGTATCCGTGCGGATCGAGATCGCCCCGCCCCCCCCCGACGAGCGGACCGAGAGCCGGTAGCCGGTCGCCGGGGCCACGTAGTCGGCGAGCGCGTACCCGATGTCGCGGGACGCGGCATCCGTTGCGATCACGGTGCCGGCCGAGAGCACAAACGATCCCGGCGTGCGCGTGAGACGGACGGGTTGTGGGATCACCGAGGGGCTCGAGTCCTGAAGGACGAGCGCTAGCGTAGTGAGGAGAGCGATGGGCATTTTGCAAAGGTGACGGTCCCCAGAGGTCTCCACAAGACGCTCGGTTTTCTCGAGTACTTCACGTTCGGCTTCGGCAGCATGGTCGGCGTGGGGTGGCTCGTGTTGATGGACGACTGGCTCGGCCGCGGCGGTCCCGGCGGCGCGATGCTCGGGTTCCTCCTCGGCGGCATCCTCCTTCTTCCTATTGCGCGGACGTACGCGCGGCTCGTGCGCGAAATCCCCGATGCCGGCGCGGAGATCGCGTATACGGAGCGGGTCTTCCCGCCCTTCCTGAGCTTTGCGTCGGGGTGGGTGATGGTGTTGGCCTACGCGATCGTGTGTCCGTGGGAGGCGGCGGCGATCGGCAACCTCCTGGCGCGCGTCTTTCCGGCGATGAATGCGCTCCCCCTCTACGAGGTCGCCGGGAAGGTCATTACGGTCCCCCGGCTCGCCGCAGGGCTGATTCTGACGGTCCTCGTGACGGTCGTGAACTACCGCGGCATTCGGCTGAGCGGGCGGTTCCAGAATGTGACCACGCTCGGCCTCCTGGCGTGCTTCGCGGTGTTCACCCTGCTCGGCTTCGCGCGCGGGAGCGCGGCGACGGCGGCACCCCTTTTCGCGAATGCGGGCCCGTTGCTCTCGACGATTCTCGTGCTGCAGATCGTGCCCTACTTCATGACGGGGTTCGAGTCGGTGGCGAAGGGGTCGGAGGAGGCACGCGTGGGATTCGACGCGCGCGACTTCGGCCGCGCCATCACGCTCGCGGTGCTCGCCGGAAGCGCGTTCTATGTGCTGATCGTCGGCGCCGTGTCGTTCGTGTATCCGTGGCGCGACCTGGTGGGGAACCACCTGGGCACCGAGGCCGCCTTCGCGCGCGCCTTCGGGTCGCGCTGGATCGCGCAGCTGATCCTCGTGGCGGCGTTTCTCTCGCTCTTCAAGGTGATGAACGGCAACTTCGTCGCCGCGACGCGGATGCTCTTCGCGTTGGGACGGCGTGGCCTCGTGCATCCCTCTCTCGGCGCGGTGCACGCGCGCTTCGAGACGCCGCGCGTGGCCATCGTTCTGATGGCCGTGCTCACCGCCGCGGCGGCGTTCTTGGGCGATGCGCTGCTCGTGCCGGTGACGGAGGTGGGGTCGCTCGCCGCTGGTGTGGGGTGGTGCGCCGCGTGTCTGAGTTTGAGGTCAGGTCAGGGACGGGGGCTCGCGATCGTCGGCGCCCTGGTGAGTGTCGCAATCGTCCTCATGAAGGTGATCCCTGGAGTCCCAGGGAGCTTCACGGCGCCCGAGTGGATCGCGCTGGCGGGGTGGTGCGCGCTGGGGCTGGTGTTCTGGATGCGGCGCTAGTCCTGAGCGGGAAGCGCGAAGGACCTGCTTTTTCTTTTATTCAAAGAGTGCGCGACGCTTGTCATCCTGAGCGAGCGCGTAGCGCGAGCGAAGGAGCTGTTTTTTGGGTGTGCGCGTACCAACAAAGCAGGTCCTTCGCTTCGCGCGCCTACGGCGCGCTCCGCTCAGGATGACAACTGCGCGCTCTGCCTAGGCAAAAAAAGGGAAGATCAGTGTGGAGGGTGAGTTCTCTCGAACCGGGCATCCGCGCGGTCTTCCCACGTCGGGTTATGCAGCTCAATCAAGCGGATCTTGCGAGCCCGCACCCAGCCTTTGATCTGCTTCTCGCGAGCAATCGCGTCACGAATGTCCGTGAACTCCTCGAAATACACGAGCCGTGTGATGCAGTACGTGCTTGTGAAGCCGGGGATGAGCCCCTGTTTGTGTTCGTGGACACGCCGCGCCAGGTCGTTGGTGACGCCTGTGTACAGTACTCGCGAGCGACTGGCCATGATGTAGACGCAAAAGGTGCGCATGACCTACAGCATTGCGCACCCGGTGCTCACGGTTGGCATCATTCCTCTGCGGCCTGGTGCTCAATCCTGCTTCCTTTTCTTTTGAAGGAGCGAGCGACGCTTGTCATCCTGAGCGAGCGCGTAGCGCGAGCGAAGGACCTGCTTGTCCTTTTGCTCAAGAGCGCGACGGACCTGCTTTTTCCTTACGGCGTCAGCTCCCGCACCCAGATGTTCCGATACCGCACCGGGTGCGCGTGGTCCTGGAGCATCAGCGGCAGCCGGTCAGGATGGGCCTGATACTTCGCCACCGCGTGATGCACCGTCCAGCCGGTGATCGTGTCGTTGTCATGCACCAGAATGCCGTTATGGAAGACCGTGACCCGCGCCGGCTGCGTGACGGAGCCGTCGGACGCGAACACCGGCCGGTGGAACACGATGTCGTACGTCTGCCACTGGCCCGGCGGACGGCTCGCATTCACGTACGGCGGCGTCTGGCCGTAGATCGCTCCGGCCTGACCATCCGCGTAGGTCTCGTTCTGGTAGGAGTCGAGGACCTGGATTTCGTAGTGCGTCATGAGAAAGACGCCGCTGTTGCCGCGGTCCTGTCCTTCACCGTCCGGCGGAGTCGGCGCACGCCATTCGATGTGCAGCTGTACCGATCCGAAGGCTTTTTTGGTCATGATGCCGCCCGCACCCGCCGCGACCTCCATGTACCCGTCCCTGACGATCCATTGCGCCGGACGCCCGGCCGCGTCGGCGGTCTGCCACTCGGCGAGGCTCTTGCCGTCGAACAGCACGACGGCGTCCGACGGCGGCGGGACCATCGGCTGCTCCGGTGCCGGTGTCACCACCGGGGGCTTGGGGCGGTCGGGCGAATTCGGGGGCCACTGTGCCTGTGCGAACATGAGCAATGCGGCGGCGATCATGGTTTCCAGGTTCCTTTGGCGACGGCAGGCACAAAGTTCTCGATCCCCGGGGGCGGGAAGTCGAGCGTCTTGCCCTGCTCGGCGCTCTGATAGGCGGTCATCAGGATCTTCACGACCTCGAGGCCATTGTCGAACGTGAGCGCCCCCGGCGTCCCGTCCAAGAACGCCCGTACGAAGTGGCGGTCCTCGGCTTCGTAGCCGTAGGCGGCTGCCTCGCTCGGGACGACCGGCATCAGCCCCATCTCGGCGTTTTGCTTCTCCACGAGGTCCTCACCGGCCTTACCGCTGACTTCGCGACTGAAGAAGAGCTTCAGCCCCGAGTCCAACGTATTCCACGACATCGAGTACTCCGGCCCGAGTAGCTCGGCGGAGAGGCGCAGCCCCGCCCCGACGAAACTCCACGACGTCGTGGCTTCGCCGAAGACGCGGTGCCCATCATCGGTGGCGTACTCGATCATCACGCTGGCGAAGTCCTCGCTCGGCGACGTGGTGTAGTCGACGTCCTTGCCCATCATCCCGGTGAGCTTCTTGGCGTACGCCGGTCGGCTCCACTTGAGGCTGGCGATGTGACCGGTGACGCGCACCGGGCGGACCGAGGTGGTCGGCTTGCCCGGCTCCGTGAGGAGATGCTGCACCACCAGCGCCGAGTGACACATCATGTCGTTCAAGACGCCGCCGCCCTGCAGTTTGCCCTGCCAGAACCAGGGCATATGTGGTCCGCTGTGCTCCTCGGCGGCGCGGGCGAGGTAGGGACGCCCCGTGATCTTGGCGCCACGTGCCCACAACAGGTTGCGGCCCGTGGCCACGTGGGGAGCGAAGAGCTGGTTCTCGAGATAGCCGGTGGGGATCCCGGCCTTCTTGACCATGTCCGCGATGCGCTTCGCCTCGGCGACGTTGCGCGCCAGGGGCTTTTCGCAGGCGATGCCGAGCAGCTTCTTGCCGCCCTTCACGGCCGCGACGATCTCCTCGAAGTTCTCGATGCGCGCGAAGTTCGGGCCGCAGACCCAGATGGCGTCGATCCCGGGGTCCTGCACCATCGCCGTGACCGTCGGGAAGGCTTTGGCGGCGCCGACGCCGAGCTGGCGGGCGAGAGCGGCCGTCTCTGCCGCGTTCTTGGGGTTGGGGCTCCACACGCCCAGGATGTCCGCGTCGCGCACGCCGACGAACCCCTGGAGGTGGAACTTGGCGTTGAAGCCGCTGCCGACGATGCCGATACCAAGGCGCCTGGACGCGGTCATCAGTCGGAGTACCTCACGTCGAGCTTCTTGAGCGCTTCATCAGGACATCCAGTCCAGTTGGTCACGAATTCATTGCCTCGATAGTCGAGATCCGCGATGCCGATCTTGCTCGAGTAGAACCCCGAGGCGGTCAGGTCGCGGAACATGTTGAAGAAGGCGACGCCATGGCTGTGCTCCGGCTTGGCGCGTTTGGGCCACGCGATGTCTTCCACAATCGCGCGACGTTCTTGGTCGACGCAGTCCTTGAACGTGTTTTTGAAACGCTCTTGGCTTTCGTTGTCGAGCCAGGCGAGCCCCCCGCGCATCGGCAGCCGGCCGTCCTCGCGGTCGTTCAGCATGAAATCCATGAACTCGGGGACGCCCGCGTCGGTGGCGCTTCCCGAGCGATCATCGCGTGGAATCACGATGTCGACGAGCACGCGCACGGTGTCCAGCTCGTGCGCGGTGAAGAACTTGGGCGCCACGACTTGACCCGCTGGCGCCGCGGCACGGGCTGCGCGCGCCAGATCGGCGGCGCGCCGCGCATCGGCGGGGGTCCAGCGAAACGCCGTCGTGAGCGCGGCCACCGCGGTCAGCTCCAGGGCCTCGCGGCGCGTCATCTTGCTCATAGCGCGCCCCCTTTCATCTGCTGGGCCACGTAATCGGCCGTCCGCCAGGAGAGCGCCATGATCGTCCATGTGGGATTCTTGTCGGCCTGCGAGGTGAAGGGCCCGCCGTCGGCCACGAACAGGTTTTTGACCTCGTGGGTCTGGCAGTACTTGTTGACGACCGAGCTGCCCGGGTCGGCGCCCATGCGCGTGCCACCCAGCTCGTGGATGATCTGGCCCCCCGCGGCGATGCCGTACCCCTGATCGGGGCCCGGCATCGGCGACCAGACCTCACCGCCCATCTCGGCCACGATCGCCCGGAAGGTCTCCTGCATGTGCTTCACCTGCTTCAGCTCGTGATCGGTCCACTTCCAATGGAAGCGCAACACGGGGATGCCGTAGCGATCGACGGTGTTCGGATCGATTTCACAGTAGGAGTCGTCGTTGGGGATCATCTCCCCGCGCCCCGAGAAACCGACGTAGGCGCCGTAGTAGCGGCGATAGTCTTCCTTGAGCTGCTTGCCGTACCCGCCGCCGCCGGGATAGCGGTGAATCCCGCCCATGAAGCCGTAGGTCGGCATGCCGGTGCCGCCCCACACCTCGATGTGGTAGCCGCGCGGGAAGTCGAGCTTCTTGTTGTCGAGCCACCACGGCATGTACACGTGCCCGCCGCCGACACCGTCGTGGTTGTGCGGCACGTGGTCCACCATCTTCGGGATGTAGCCGCTGACGTCGGTGCCCGTCGTATCGGTCAGGTACTTGCCCACGGTGCCGCTCGAGTTGGCGAGCCCGTTGGGGAAGTGCGACGACTTGGAGTTGAGGAGGAGGCGCGACGTTTCGCATGCGCTCGCGGCGAGCATGACGACGCGTGCCGCCAGGAACTTCTCCGAGCCGTCGCGCGTGTCGATGTACGTCACCCCCGTCGCCTTGCCCGTGGCGTCGACGTTCACCTCGCGCACCATCGCCCGCGTCACCAGCGTGAGCCGCCCCGTCCTGAGCGCCGGCGCGATCAGCACGTTGGTCGCGGAGAAGTTCGAATTGCTGCGGCAGCCGCGGTTGCACTGGCCGCAGTAGTGGCACGCCGCGCGCCCGCCGACCGACTGCGTGAGGATCGAGAGCCGCGATGGGAGGCAGGGAATGTTCAGGCGCTTCGACGCGTCCTGGATCAGCAGCTCGTAACAGCGGGGCTTCGGCGCCGGCAGGAAGATGCTGTCGGGCGCGTTGGGGAAGTTCTCCTTGCTGCCGAAGACGCCGATGAGCCGGTCCACGCGGTCGTAGTAGGGTCGGACGTCGTCATAGGAGATCGGCCAGTCGTCGCCGAGGCCGTCGAAGGTCTTCGCCTTGAAGTCGCGGGGCCCGAAGCGGAGGGAGATGCGGCCCCAGTGGTTCGTGCGGCCGCCGAGCATTCGGGCGCGCCACCAGCGGAAGCGGTTACCGGGGGCCGTCGTGTACGGCTCGCCGTCGATCTCCCAGCCGCCCACGCACGCGTCCCATTCGCCGAAGGGGCGGTCCTTGGTCGACGCGCCGCGGCGCGGGGAATCGTAGGGCCACGTGAGCATCGCGGAGTCGGACGTGTTGTCCCAGGGCACGCCCGCTTCGAGCAGCGTGACGTTGACGCCGGCGCGCGTGAGGACGTACGCGGCCATCCCGCCCCCAGCGCCGGAGCCCACGATGCAGACGTCCGCCGGGTCGTTACGACGAAACAGGTTTACCACCCCACCGCTCCCCCCGCATAGCGCGGGTCCGGCACGCCGACCCAGCCGGCCGGCGTGCGTTGAATGGCCGCGACGATGCCGCTCGTGCCCCGTCGCATCTCCACGTGATGTCCCATGCCGCGGAGCGCGGTCACGGTGCTTTCACTCAAACCACCGCGTTCGTACCGGATGATGTCGGGGAGCGCCTGATGATGCACGCGCGGCGCCGCGACCGCCTCCGCCAGCGTCATCTTTTGGTCGAGGACGTCGAGGATCACCTGCGCCACCGTCGTGATGATCGTCGGACCGCCTGGCGTGCCCACCACCATGAAGAGCTGGCCGTCTCGGTCGAGCACGATCGAGGGCGTCATCGCCGAGAGCATGCGCTTGCCGGGGACGATCGCGTTGGCCTCGCCTTGCACCAGGCCGTACATGTTCGGCTTGCCGGGTGCAGCGGCGAAGTCGTCCATTTCGTCGTTGAGCAGGAATCCCGCGCCGGTCACCGTCACCGCGCTGCCGAACCCGTTGTTCAACGTCGTCGTCACCGACGCCGCGTTGCCCGCCGTGTCCACGATCGAGTAATGCGTCGTGTGCATGTTTTCACCCCCCGACGCCGCCTGGGGCGGCGTCGGGGTGGCGCGCCTCGGATCGATCTGGCCGCGCAGCTGCGCGGCATACGACTTCGAGAGCAGCCGCTCGAGCGGCATGTCCACGAAGTCGGGATCCCCGAGCCACTGGTTGCGATCCATGAAAGCGCGGCGCATCGCTTCGGTGAGGAGGTGCGTGTACGCCGCCGTGCCGACCGCGGGGAGGGTGTCGTAGCCCTCCATGATGTTCAGGATCTCGCCCATCGTGACGCCACCGGAGCTGGCGGGCGGCATGGAGTAGATCGTGTAGCCGCGGTAGCTGAGTTGAATCGGCGTACGCCACTTGGGCCGGTAGCGGCGGAGATCGTCTTTCGTGATCAGCCCGCCGCCGCGTTGCATCTCCGCGACGATCAGGCCGGCGATCTGGCCGCGATAGAACACGTCGGGGCCGGAGTCGCTGATCAGCTGGAGCGTGCGAGCGAGGTCGGGTTGCTTCCAGAGGGTGCCCGGGGCGGGCGGGTGTCCGCCGGGGAGAAACTGTGCGCGCGATGCGGGGAACTCCGTCAAGCGATCCGAGTCGCCCTTGATGTCGCCGGAGCGCTCGCCATCGACGGTATGCCCATCGCGCGCCAGCCGGATCGCGGGCGCGAGCAGCGTGGCCCAGGGCAGCGAGCCGTGTCGCTTCCAGGCTTCGTACATCCCGGCGACGCTGCCGGGGACGCCGGAGGCGAGGTGCCCCGTCACGCTCTTTTCGGTGAGGTTGCCTGCCGAGTCGAGGTACATGTCGTGACTCGCGCCCCCCGGCGCCATTTCGCGATAGTCGATCGCCTGGACGTCGCCGGCGGCGCTGCGATGCACGATGAAGCCGCCGCCGCCGATGTTGCCGGCGTCGGGGAGGACGACGGCGAGCGCGAATCCGACGGCGACCGCCGCGTCGATCGCGTTGCCGCCCTGCTTGATGATCTCCATGCCGGCGGCGCTTGCGAGGGGATGCGCGGAGACGACCATCGCCTTGGGCGCCGTCACGGGAGACGAGTGCACGGTCCAGGTCGCGGGAATCGAGCGCGTGCCGCGAATGACCGCAGCGCGCGCGGCGCCTTCGGCGGGTGCCGTGGCTACGGGGCCCGGCGCCCCGCCGCACGCTGCAAGCAGTGCGACCAGGGCCAAGAGGGAGGGTTGGCGCATCCGACAAGAATGAAGTTGACCGGGGCCGCGGTCAACGTCTAATTTGACGCCACAGAACCCACTCAATGACGACCTCAGACTTCTCAGACCCCCGTCTCACCGAGCAGCGCAACCCGCGCACCGAGCGCATCGACGTCGCGTCGACCCTCGAGATCGTCGATCTCATCAATGCCGAAGACGCCAGTGTAGCCGGGGCCGTCCGCGCCGAGCGCGAGCGGATCGCGGCGGCGATCGATCTGGTCGTCGCGGGGCTGCAACAGGGGGGCCGGCTGATCTACGTCGGGGCAGGGACGTCGGGCCGTCTGGGCGTGCTCGACGCGACCGAGTGTCCGCCCACATTTGGAACGCCGCCAACGATGGTTGTGGGAATAATCGCGGGGGGCTACGGCGCGCTCGTGAAGAGCGCCGAAGGGGCGGAGGACGACGTGAACGCGGGCGCCGCGGCCATAGACACGGCCGATGTGACGCCGCGCGACGTCGTCGTCGGCATCGCGGCGAGCGGCACGACCCCCTACGTCGGCGCGGCCCTGGCGCGCGCGCAGACACTCGGCGCGAAGACGGCACTTGTCACTTGCTCCACGCCTCCCAAGCTCCTCACCGAGACCTGCGATGTCGTGATCGTGGCGAAGGTGGGACCCGAGGTGCTCACCGGCTCGACGCGCCTCAAGGCCGGCACCGCGACGAAGCTCGTGCTCAACACGATCAGCACCGGGGCGATGATCCGCTTCGGCAAGGTCTACGGCAACCTGATGGTGGACCTCATGGCGCTGTCCGACAAGCTCAAGGATCGCGGCGAGCGCATCGTGATGGAGTGCGTCGGCGTCGACAGGGCACGGGCGCGCGCCGCGATCGAAGACGCGGGCGGCAACGTCAAGCTGGCGATCGTGATGGCCAAGAAAGGCATCGGGCGCGAAGAGGCGCGACGGGTGTTGGAGGAGGCGGGAGGTTTTGTCCGGCGCGCCGCGGGCGATCCGCCACCCGTCAAGAAGCCGTGACCGAAGTCCTCGCCGTCGGCCTGATGTCGGGCACATCGCTCGACGGCGTGTCGACGGCGTTGGTGCGGCTCAGCGCCGATCCGCCGGGCGCGACGCTCGTCGCGTTCCGTCAGGAGCCCTACACGCAGCCCGAGCGTGGCGCGATCATCGATGCGATGGCCCGAGGGACTCCCCGGGATCTCGCCTTCCTACATGTGGCGCTGGGCGAACGTTTCGCGGGCGCCGTGCTCTCGTTGCTCGCGGATGCGCGCGTCGCGCCACGCGATCTCGCGTTCATCGCGTCGCACGGCCAGACGGTGTGGCACGAGCCGGGGCGCGCGACGCTGCAGCTCGGCGACGCGGCGGTGATCGCCGAGCGGCTGGGCGTGCGCGTGGTCAGCGACTTCCGCGCGCGCGACGTGGCGGCGGGAGGGCAGGGCGCCCCGCTCGTTCCGCTCGCAGACGTGATGCTCTTCGGCCACGAGGCGCAGGGCCGCTTGCTCCTGAACCTCGGCGGGATGGCGAACTACACCTGGGTGCCGCGCCGTGGCGTGGCCGAGGGCGCGTTCGCGTTCGACACGGGGCCCGGGGTCGCCGTTATCGATGCCGTCACGCGGCGCGTGGATCCCGACGCGGCGTACGATCAGGGTGGTGAGCGCGCGCGGCGGGGCCGGCCCGTTCAGAAGTTGCTCGAAGAGCTGCTCGCCGATCCGTACTTCAATGAAGCGCCGCCGAAGAGCACGGGCCGCGAACGCTTCGGCATCGAGTACGCCGATCGCCTCTTGGCGCGAGTGCGTGCCGCCGGCGGCTCGGACAACGACGCCGTCGCCACGGCGACCGCGTTGACGGCGGAATCGATCGGGCGTGCCATCGACCGCTGGCCCGGGAAGGACAAGCCCGGTGAGCTGGTAATCTCGGGGGGCGGCGCGCAGAACCCGGCGCTCGTCGAGCGGCTCGCCACGCGCGTGCAACCGCGGCCCGTCGTGCTGTTCGATCAACTCTTCTTCAGCGGCGAAGCCAAGGAAGCCGTGGCGTTCGCCTTCATGGGGTACCAGACCGTCCTTGGCCGCCCGGGGAACCTGCCGGAGGCGACGGGAGCCCGCGGCCCTCGCATCCTGGGGCACATCACGCCGGCATGACGCGGGCGCGGCTCGTGTTTCCGGCGCTGCGCGCGCGGAACGGGGTGTTCACGCACGAGCGAGCCAAGATCACCGCGGCGCTCGCCGCGGGGGTGGGCGGATTCATTCTGTTCGGCGGTACGCGCGCGGCGGTGACGGCGTTGACGCGCGCGCTGCGGCGTAATGCGAAGCAGGGATTGCTCATCGGGTCCGACTTGGAGCGCGGCCCCGGGCAACAGTTTCGCGGTCTTACCGAGCTCCCGCCGCCTGCCGCCCTCGGCTTCCTCGACGACCTCGACGCGACTTATGCCGCGGGGATGATCACGGCCACCGAGGCGCACGCCGTCGGCGTCTCGTGGGCATTTGCCCCGGTGTGCGACCTCGATCTTGAAGCCCGGAACCCCATCGTGCAGACGCGGTCGTTCGGACCTGATGCGTCGCGCGTCGGCGCGCATGCCGCGAAGTGGATCGCGGGGTGTCAGGAGCACGGCGTGATGGCGTGTGCCAAGCACTATCCGGGACATGGCCGCGCCACGACCGATTCCCACGAAGGGGTGCCGGTCATCGAGACGAGCGTCATCGAGCTGCGCCTGACCGACGCGGTGCCGTTCGGCGCGGCGGTGCAGGCGGGGGTGGGGAGCGTGATGTCGGCGTTCGTCGCGTATCCCGGGTGGGACGAGAGCGGCGTCGCGGCGGCGTTCTCGAAGCCGATTCTGGGATATCTGCGCGATCCGCTCGGCTTCAAGGGCCTCGTCGTGACCGACGCATTTATCATGGGCGGCGCCACGGCGGCGCAGTCGGAGGGGCCGGCGTCGGTCGCCGCGGTGTCGGCGGGGTGTGATGCGCTGCTTTATCCGACCGACTGGCAAGGCGTGATTCGCGCGCTCGACGCGGTGCCGGACGCGCGAGCCGAGGAGGCGCTCGAGAGATATGAAGCAGCGCTCAAGGCGTGGGGGCGCGGAGGCGTGGGGACACTGGACGAGGCGACTCTGGGCGAGCATCGCCGCTTCGCGGACGATCTAGCGAATCGGGCGGTACACCTGCTGCGGGAGGAGGCGCCGCGGCTCGGGGCGCCTCTCGCGGTCGAGATTGTCGACGACGATGTCGGGGGACCGTATGCGATTGCGCCGAGGGATGTGTTTGGGCGAGCGCTAAGGAGCGCGGAGCACGGAGCACGGAGCAGAATCGTCGTCGTCTACGCCGAGCCGAGGTCGTGGAAGGGGAGAGGAGATCTCGGCGCGCGGTCGGTGGCGCAGCTCGAGCGGCTCGTGCCGGGGGCCGCGCTGGTCGTGCTTTTCGGGCACCCGCGGCTCGTGGCGCAGATTCCGGGCGATGTGCCGGTGGTGTGTGCATGGCACGGGCAGGCGTTGATGCAGCGGGCGGCGGCGCGGTGGGTGATCGGGCGGGCTGCAACAATCCGTTGAGGCAGCCGGTAGTACGTTGTGACTGCTGGGGCGGTTTTACCTAGCGGGCGCGCACCCTAATCGATACAGTAAAGACCAGACCAATTCGCATTGGGCCGTTTCTTGGGAGGCGTCTATGAGTCCATCCGACATCGCATTCTTCAAGGCAGTCATCGGATTCCTCCTCGTGGCGGGGACCGGGATGACCGCCTTTTGGCTCTGGCTCCGCGCGCGGGGTCGAGCCGCGCCTGACATCAGCAAGCTCCTCAATGCCGTGCGCGAGGAAAACGCGCAGCTCGAAGCGGACCTGAACGCCCGCATCGCCGAGTTGGAGGAGCGTGTCGATTTCACGGAGCGGCGCATGGTGCAAGAGCGGGAGCCTGCGCGGTTGCCGCAACCGCCGAAGGCTCGGACACCGGTCTGAGGATGGGCGGAGACTCCCCGACCTACCGGGGCTGGCCTCCGCTACGAATCGCGCTCCAGTGGGCGAAGGAGTTGAGACCTGGTGGGAATGTCAGTTGGGTCTCGTGCGTGCCGTCCTCATTGATAACGAAGAGTTGAAAGTGCCCTCGACCCCCTAGCGGCCGGTGGAACAGAATCTGCCGGCCGTCGGGTGACCAGGACGGCGTCAGCTCGGGCACGGCGTTGTGCGTCAACTGCCTCAACCCGCTCCCGTCCGCATTCATCACGCACAACTCGAACGTGGGATTCCCCCCGGGTTGTGCGGAGTCACCTCTCCGGCAGGCGAACAGAATGCGCTTCCCGTCAGGTGACCATGTGGGGGCGCGTTCCTCCTCGGTGTTATTGGTCAGGCGTGCAGGCGTCCCTTTCTCATCCGCACTGACGACGTAGATCTCGGCCGTGACGTGATTGTCGGCCTTGTCGGTGCTCGCGTGACTCGTGAACACGATCTGTCGCCCGTCCGGCGACCAGTCCGCGTCGTCGTCGACCGCCGCCGGGTTGTTGGTAATGTTTTCCGGCCGCGCCCTGCCAGCGAGCAGGTCATCCACGTTGACGATGAAGATGTCCGCGTCAGTCGTCGCGGAGCCCGGGTTCGGGCTGATCGGTTGTCCGGTGCCCGAGGCCGAGGCATGGAACGCGATCCTCCGGCCATCGGGCGACCAGGTGGCCGAGCTGCCCCGCACCAGCGCGCGCTGACCACTCCCGTCCGCGTTCATCACGAAGAGATCGGACGTGTTGAGAGGTTCGCCTTCTGCCCGCAGCCGGTTGCTGTCGAACACGATACGGCTGCCGTCGGGAGACAACGCCGGGAATCCGTCGCCGAACGCGTTATTGGTGATGCGTTGTGGGTGTGTGCCGTCGCCGTCCATCCGATAGATCTCGGCGGCGAGGAAGGCCCGCACAGGGTCGACCGCGGGATCCACCGTCGGATCGTCACGCGTGCTCACGAAGACGATGACGGACGGCGAGGCGAGCAGTGCCGCCACGACCAGCGTTACGTAGTTCATGCCCTCGGCTAACATGCGGCCTGATGCGGTGGCCGCGCAACAGTTATGACTCTTGGGGCGCGCACGTCGCAGCGCCCGGAACTGGCACCTCCTGCGGGCGTATGACGGGCTTCCAACCTCGCCCAGGAGGTCCCATGGTTCGCCTCGCCCGTCTGACTCTCGCCGGTGTCCTCGTTGCCGTCTCGGCTTGCTCGGAAGGGACGGGCCCCTCGACCGGGTTCGTCGTCAGGGGTCGCATCCAGAACAACACCGACGCACCGATTCCCGCCGACGCTCGCCTAGTGGTGATCTGGGGCGTCACGTCGGGCTCGCCGGACTACTCGGTCGTCTTCGGTGAGGGCGAGATCGATCGCATGACCGGCACGTTTCACGTGCGGTTCGAAGGGCCGCCGCCCACGGAGGCACTCAACAACGGCGTGATGGGAGTCGGATTGGTTGTCGCCACGACCGACCACTTGCTGAAAGATGGAGATTCTCTCCCGAACAGACCGCCGACGTTCGACATCCTGGGCGTTACCGCGCAGCACGCCGTGATCTTCCTCGCGAGTCAGCCGGATACCCTCCAGGTGCCCACTTGGGCCACCGCGTTCGACACGGGCTACACAGTCGGAGTCGGGGTCAAGGTGCCCGGGACCTTCGACAAGTTCGTGCCCGTCAGCCCTTCCACCGCATTGCTGATCATTGACGCACTCGCCAATATCGAGATCGTCAATTGGACCTGAGGAACGACGGGGGGTCATGGCGAAGCGCCGCAGCGTCATCGTCCACATCGGAACCAGCGCCGACGGGTACATCGCGCGCCCTGACGGCGATCTCGAGTGGTTGACGTCCCGCCCGGCGCCAAAGGGCTTCTATGGCATGGACGCGTTCATGAAGTCGATCGACACGACGCTGCTGGGCCGGAAGACCTACGAGGTGAGCCTGCAGATGGGGGCGAAGTTCGCCTCAGGGAGCCGGACCTTCGTGTTCTCGCGTCGCGCGGCGCCCGCCGATGCCCCCGCAGGCGTGGAGTTCGTGCAGGAGATTGGACCGTTCATCAGCCGTCTCCGGGCGCAGCCCGGCAAGGACATCTGGTTGATGGGGGGCGGTGACCTCATTGCTTCCTTTCTCGATGCGCAGGCGATCGACGAGTTCGTCATCAGCATGGCCCCGGTGTTCATCGGCGAGGGGATTCCCCTGATCGCGCGACGTCACCGGCACGTGCCTTTGGATTTGCAATCGGTTGAACGCTTCGAGGACGGTCTGGTTCAATTGCGCTATCGGCTCCCAACGACACGGAGTTGATCATGCGGCTCACCTCCTTCGCTCCCCAGTTCCTGGTCGACGATCTCGCGCGCTCGATCGCGTACTGGGAGAAGCTCGGCTTCACCTTCGGCGAGCCGTGGGAGGGGTTCTACGCGATCGGGCAGCTCGACGGGCTGGAGCTCCATCTGAAGGAAGCGCCCAAGAACGACACCGAGCGCCGGCACCGGCGTGAGAACGAGCACCTCGACGCCGCCGCGGGGGTTGACGGCATCGAGGCGTACTACACGCGGTGCACGGCGAATGGCGCGCGGATCATCAAACCGCTGGCCGCAACCGCCTGGGGGACCAAGGACTTCTACGTCGAGGATCCCGATGGCAACGTGGTCTCCTTCGGAGGCCGTCCAACGTCCGGGTGAGTTGCCACGGCGGTCTCGGTGTACTCAATTCCAGTCTCGAGATGGCGACGTTTCAGCTTCCCACCGATTTGATC
This sequence comes from Gemmatimonadales bacterium, assembly GCA_036004745.1. Taxonomy (GTDB): domain Bacteria; phylum Gemmatimonadota; class Gemmatimonadetes; order Gemmatimonadales; family GWC2-71-9; genus 20CM-2-65-7. The sequence continues at coordinate 31,841 of DASYRD010000002.1, forward strand.
TTCAACCGCGGCCCGGTCCAGGATCCGAGCGCCTACGCTCGGGAGCGTGGAGCCGCGTCGTGGCTTTTTCTCGTCGGCGACGAATTGCCGTCGATGCCCGGCGGCATGTCGTACGCGCAGGTGCAGGACGCCGTCCCGCACAGCGCGCAGGCCCTCCAGTGAGGTTACTGCTGGTCCCGTTCCTCCTGCTCGGGTTGGGACGATCGCCTCAAGAGCCGTGCGCGCAGGGCGGCTACGTGGTGGCGGTGACAGCCGTGGGCGCCCCCTCCATCGACTCTGCGTATCTCGCGGCCTTCGCCCGCTCGGCGGCCTATCGCTGGCAAGTGCCCAGTCGGCAACGAGCCGACTACAGCAACTGGCGCCGCGTGCGGCGGCGCACTTTGCCACCCGAGCCGCGCTGGGCCGATGATTGGCGTCCCGAGGGGCCCCATCGGGCGCAGCTGATCCTCACGGTCTATCGCAACGGGAAACTGCGAGCCACAGACCCAGACTCCGTCTCCGGCGATCGCGCCTTCGATCGATCACTCCGTAGCATTGCGAACGACCCGATGCCCGGCGCGCCGCCCATCCCCGCGTTTCCGGCCGCGGTGAGCGGCGATTCACTCGTCGTGCGGCTCTACTTCGGCTACGACTCCGTGCCCGAGTCGCACGGATCCATTCGGTTCGCCGCCGAGCAGACCCCCGTGCGGCTGACGTCGGCCCCACTGTCGGTCACGGCACCGCGCGGTCCCGGGACGCCGCCCTCCGGTTCTCGCGGCGCGGTGTTCAAGTACGACGTGACGGAGTTGGGCGAGATTCTCCCGGCGTCCGTCGAAGTACTCGAATCGTCCGACCACGACTATGAAGTGGCGGTACGGGATAACTTGCTCCGGCAACACTTTCAACCGGCGACGCAGAACTGCCGGCCCGTCGGAATGTCCGTGGTGCAGCGCTTCGGGTTCTAGAAGTGGGGGGAGTCGGTATGTGGATCGTGTACGCCATTCTCTTCGTGGTCGGCTACGCCGTCGTGCACAAGGGCCACAGCATGACGGAGGAGATTGGCGCGCTGCGGGCCTACGCAACCGACCTGCTGCTGCAGCCTGAGCGGCACCAGGCGAATGCCGCCGAGCTGCGTGCAACCATGCTGCGGCTGGCGAACGATCCCCGTGCCGCGAACAAGGCACTCATCCGCGCGATCCACCAGTGGGCAGCCGAGGCCAAAGCCGCTCGATGATACGCACCGCTCTCGCCGCCCTTTGTCTCACCGGCCTCGCATGTTCCTCGGCGCAGTCCAACGCGGACGCCGCAGCGGGCATCGACTCGCTCAATGCGCGCATCATACAGGCCTACCGAAACCACGATCCCAAGGCCTACGGTGCGCTCTACACCGACTCCGCGGTCTTCGAATGGCCCGCGTTCAATACGGTGCGCGGGGCGCGCGTCATGGAGCAGATGGCGCAGGACAACTGGGCATCACTGAAGGACATGGACCTTCGCCTCATCGTCGCGACGCGGCGTTTCGCTCCGAACCACGCGACCGAGTTCGGCGCCTTCGAGCAGTCGTACACGGAGGCGACCGGCAAACGGTCGATCGAGTACGGTCGCTACGTCGCGGTTCTCGTCCCAGTGGATGGTCGTTGGCGCATGGACCGCTTCTTCGGTTTCGAGGACTCAACTCGCGCGGTCTCTGGACACGCCGCCCCATAAGGGTCTAACATCTCGCATGCGATTCTCACCGAAACTTCCGGTGCTCCTGCTGGCCATTGTGGCTCTCGGGGCCAGCCCCCTCGCTGCGCAAAACGCCCTCCAACTCCGCTGGGAGCTCACGGGGGACAGCAGTGCCGGCGATCGGACCGTGTCCCGGGCCGCCTTCACCATCACCAACCGTGACACCAAGGCGCTCGCGCCCGCGGGCTGGGCGATCTACTACAGCGCATTGCACGGGGCCGACTCGGGGACCGTGAGCGGCGGTTTCGCGATCGAAGATCTGGTCGGTGACTTGCACCGCCTCGTGCCCGGTCCCGGCTTCGCCGGACTCGCTCCCGGGGCCAGCCTTCGAATCACCTACGTCACGTACCCGCTGCTCAACACCAGCTTCGTTCCGAAGGGGCCGTACATCGTCTTCGACGCCGCGAAGGACGTCGGCGTCCGGTTGAACGATTACGTGGCCGCGCCCTTCGAACGCGCCAGCGTGGCGAGCCCCGAGCTGCAGTTCGCGCTCGACACGCTGATTCGCGCCATTCCCGCGAACGACCTGCCCCCGGTCTTCCCGACACCGGTGCAAGTGACGCCGAGCATGGGCACCTTGCGACTCACGGCGATGCCGTCGATCGATGCGTCCGACGCGCTCAAGAACGAGGCGACGTTCGCCGCGGAGTACCTGCGGCCCTTCTTCCGCGGGACAGGGAAGGGCGGCGTGCCGCTGCGTCTCGAAGTGGGCACAGTCGAAGGGCAGGCGTCGGCCGAGGCGTATGCGCTCGTCGTGGACGGGACGCAGGGCATTCGCATCGTCGGCGCGTCACCGGCCGGCGTGTTCTATGGCCTCCAGTCACTGCGCAGTCTCTTGCCGGCACCCACGCCCCGCACCGGCCTGGCGCTCCCGGCGATATCCGTCGTCGACGCTCCCCGCTTCGGCTACCGCGGCTTCATGCTCGACGTCGCGCGCAACTTCAGCCCGAAGCCGGTGGCCCTGCGCGCACTCGATCTCCTCGCCCGCTACAAGCTCAACGTCTTTCACATCCACCTGACCGATGATGAAGGGTGGCGCATCGAGATTCCGAGCATCCCGGCGCTCACCGCGATGGGCGCGCGCCGCGGGCACCCACCCGACTCGGTGACGCACCTCCCGCCCGCCTTCGGCTCGGGACCGGCGGTCGACCGGCCCTTCGGCAGCGGCTTCTACTCCCGCGCCGACTACATCGAGATCCTCCGCTACGCCGCGGCTCGGCACATCGAGGTGATTCCCGAGATCGAGAT
>DASYRD010000003.1:0-1905 GCA_036004745.1 Gemmatimonadales bacterium
GCAGTGCCTCCGCAGCAAAGCGAAGGGCGGCCAGGACGCCGTCCCGCGTCAAGCGGGGATGAGACTCGAGCACGGCCTCGATCGACTCTCCGCTGCCGAGCTTCTCCAGAATCAGGTCGACCGTGATGCGTGTCCCCGAGACGATCGGCTTCCCCATCATCACCTTCGGATCCGAGATGATCAGCGGCTCAGCCATCATCACCCTCCGGGCGTCACTCTAGCAGACCCGAACGGGTACAACGCAGAAGTCGAATGCAGCATGCGACGGCCGCAGCGAGGAAAGTCATTCACCTAACCCCAATCCGAAAATAAAACGGGAATCGATAGACGGCGGACATGCATCAGAGGGGCTTTCCGACGGATCAAAGGAGTGGACATGCCCATGTCACTCTTCGATTCGTGGAGGCCCCTCTGATGCGTTTGAACGTAGGCAGCTTGCGGCAGGCCGTCAAGCGGGATTTGCCGATCGCCTTCGTGCCCCAGCAGCTCACGTCGTACGGCGGGCTCGAGCTGCTGCGCCGATACGTCCGACGACTCGAGATCGCCCGCCGCTTAGATCGGGCGTGCGCGGCCCTCGGCGGTGACTACCGCGGCGCGCGATTGGGGCTGCTGCTCATGGCGCTGCTGTATGTCGGCGCGCGCCGGCTGGAGCACCTCCAGTATCTCGTCGGCGATCCGCTGGTGCGCCGCTTCGCGGGGCTGGCGCGCGTGCCGACCGCGCGCACCGTAAGCAACTGGCTGCGACGCTTCACCCAGGACACCCTGCGCCCGGTGGTCCAGCTCAATCGGGAGATCGTGCTCGACACGCTGGCGCGGCTCGACGTGCCGCGGCTCACTCTCGATGTCGACGGGACCGTCGTCCGCACGGGGGCCACGGTCGCCTGGGCCTTTCGCGGCTTCAACCCGCATCATCGCAAGGACCGTAGCTACTACCCGCTGCTCGCGCACATCGCGCAGACCGGTCACATCCTGCAGCTCAAGAACCGTCCGGGGAACGTGCACGACTCCAAACAGGCGACGGCCTTCCTGCGTGAGGTGATCGACAGCATCCGGGGACGCTTGGGGCGGGCCGTGCCCCTCGAATTCCGCATGGATGCCGCGTTTTTCCAGCCCGCCGTGCTCCGCCTGCTCGCGGCCCGCGGCTGTGCCTACGCGATCAAGGTCGGCTATTGGAGCTGGCTGCCGCTGAAGCAGCTGGCGGCGGAGCGCCGTCACTGGCAGCCCCTCGCGCCGGACGTCACCGGCTTCGAGCACCAGCTCGTCATCCCGCAATGGAAGCTCCGGCTGCGCGTGATGATCTACCGCAAGCACGTCCGGCATGAGAGTCCGAAGAACTTCCAGTTGGACTTGTTCACGCCGGACGATGGGCACTTCGAGTACTACGCCGTCGCCACCAACATGGCCCTGTCGCTGCCCGCGCTCTACGCGTTCATCGGCGGCCGGGGCGCGCAGGAGAAGACGATTGCGGAACTGAAGGGCGAGTTCGCCCTCGATGTCGTCCCCACGCGCCATTACGGCGCCAACTGTGCGTGGCAGCAACTGAGCATCCTCGCCTACAACGTCGCCCGCAGCTTTCAACTCGATACCATCGCCGAGCCGCGGCCCCGCTCCCGTAAGCGCACCTACGCCTATATCGTGCGCAGCATGCGCACGCTGCGCTTCCTCCTGATCACACGCGCCGGCCGGGTGACGCGCATCGGAGGCCGCCACGTGCTTCGCCTCGCTCAGAACCCGGCGACCCAGGCCCTCTACGCGCGACTCGAACATGCCCTCGCGTCATGAGTTATTTTCGGATTGGGGTTAACTGGCCACGACGTCAGCGCCACCCTGGGCTCCACGTGCGAACTGGGGTACACTGACGACCGTCTGCTTCGTCGTTCTTCGTTTCAGTAGACCGCTGCCTCC
>DASYRD010000004.1:0-6601 GCA_036004745.1 Gemmatimonadales bacterium
CCGCCGTGCAGACTGTTCGGCCCGTTGTTGGCGGCGAGGTGGTAAGTGGCGCCGTCGATCGCGAACTGCCCCTTGGCGATGCGATTCGCGTAGCGGCAGACGATGGCGCCGAAATACGGCGAGCTCGCGAGATACCCCGCGAGGCTGTCGTAGCCCAGGACGATGTCGTCCAGCCGCCCCGCGCGGTCCCGCGTGCGCAAGCCGGTGATGATTCCCCCGTAGGTAATCACCCGGACTTCCAGACCGTGTGTATTGGTGAGCGTGAACTGCTCCACCATCCTTCCATCGGGCAAATGACCGAACGGCGCGCGCACTACGCCGGCCTGCTGACTCTGCGGTGTGCTGTCGCGCAGCGCGAACAACACCGTCGGATCCACCGGGTATCGGCCGAACCGCGCGCCATAGATCGCGAGTCCTCCGGGCAGCGCCTGGTTCACCTCAAGCCGCACGGTCAGCCCGCCCTGCCGCGCGCCGTCCCGGATCGCCTCGGCGGGGATCGGCACGCGCAGAAGCTGGCCATAGGAGCCGGCTTCGAACAGGTGGCCGTCATGCGGCTGGGCCTGCCAGCTCAGGATGCCGCGCGAGTCGGCGGGGTCGTCGGCCAGCTCCCATCGCCCGGTCACGTAGCCGTTCACGCGCACAGTGACCGCGCTCCGGAACGGCGTGGTCCCCGTCATCGGGTAGCTGTTCGGGTTGCGGCTCGGGTCGTGGAACCCCCCGCCGCGCATGTAGTCCTGGTCGTCCGTAGCGCTCGAGTCGCGATCCTTGCCGTTCAGCCGCTTCGCCGATGCCTCGACGAGGAAGGTTGCCCCGGTGACGTCGCGCACGTCGAGCCCCGCGGGCCAGGGGATCCGGTACTCGAAGAATCCGCTGCCCGCCCCGTTCAGCTTGCGATCACCCAGCACGGTCCACTGCTTGAGCGACCAGCGCCCGTCCTGCACCGCGGTGGCCGGCACCCGGGCGACACGCACCCGCCGGCCGTCGGCGAGCGTCGCGACCTCCGGAGGCTCGGCGTCGACCATGAACGTGGTGAAGTTGCGCTGCAGCACGGTGCCGGTCGCGTCCTCGAGACGCACGGCGAGCACGACGAGCGCGCGCTCCTCCGGCATCGTCACGGGCAGCGGCGGGAGCGGCGCCGACAGCCACGGCCGGTACGGCACGCGGGTGACCGACGCACCGTAGCGCTTCCGTTCGCCGAGCGCATTCCAGCCGGAGAGCTCGGCGCGCAGCGTGAGCGAGTCGCCGAACGCCCGGCTGTCGGTGAGAAACGAGGCGTAGAGCGGGACGGCGATGTGCTCCCCTGGGTGCACGGTGCGGCTCAGCTCCGGGTCGCCCACGGCGATGTAGAGCGGCGCGTGGAGGTCTCGCAGCGACATGCCGTCGACGATCTCGCCGAGCCCCGTTTCCTTCCAGGAGCGGTCGTAGCGCCAGTAGCCGTTCCATTCGTTGACCACGTCGTGGTGCTCGGTGTAGAGCCAGCCGGCGAGCTTGGGGTGGCGCCGGAACGCGTCGATCGCGCGGTGGTAGTCCCAGCTCCAATCCACGTCGCCCGTGCTTCCTTCATAGCCCCACACGTTGCCGAACTCCGAGTTGAGCATCGGCTGGCGCGCTTGCCGCCACGGCGTCTCGAAGTTCCAGGTCGAGCCGGGGAACGTGCTGTCGCTGACGCGCCGTAACCGCTCCTCCCAGCGCCAGCCCGGGAGGTAGTCGTGCCACGTGTTGAGATCGGTCTCCGTGTGACCGCGGCCGCAGCACGGCGAGTTGTCTTCGACCAGCCGCGTGGGGTCGAGCGATTTCGCCAGGTGATAGACGCTCGTCACTTTGCGGCGCGTATCCGGCAGATAGTCTGAACGATGACGAGCGCTGTCTTCGGTGACGAGCCCCCACGTCTCGTTGAACAGCACCCATGCGAACACCGACGGGTGGTTGTAGTCGCGCTCGACGGCACCGCGCAGCGCGAATTCGTGCTCGCGGAACGCGGCGGAGTCCGGCGGGCCCCACCAGTTCGGGATGTCGGCCATGATGAGGATCCCCAATCGGTCGGCCCAATACAGTTTGCGCGGCGTCTCGATCTTGATGTGCTCTCGCAGTCCGTTGAGCCCGATCTGGCGCGCGCGCAGGATTTCCTCTCGCAGCGCGCTGTCGGTCGGGAACGTGTAGTAGCCCTGGGGATGGTAGGCCTGGTCGAGGGCGAGCTGGAGGAATATCGGGGTACCGTTGATCGCGACGTACGGGAAGGTCGTTCCGGGCAGAACGGCGACCCCGATGGTGCGCATCCCGAAATAGGTCTGCACGCGGTCCTCGGAGACGCCGCGGGGGGGGCCGCTCACGCTTGCGACGACGTCATGCAGGAACGGGTCGTCCGGTGACCAGCGGCGGGCGTCGGGTAACGGTACATCGAGATGCGCCGTGCGGGCGCCGCGGGCGATGCGTCGCGTGACGACCGGCCCGCCGGGGTAGTTCGTGAAGGTGAGGCGCAGCGTGAGGTCCCGCGGCGCGGGCTCGAGCAGCCCCACGTCCACGCCCACACCCGCGAGATCGGTTCGCGGCGTGAAGTGCACAAACTCCAGCGGATCCGCACCGCGCGCCTCGAGATACACCGTCTGCCACATGCCGCGCGCCTTCCCGTACCCCTGCTTGCCTTCGAGCTTGAACGGGTGCGGCGTGTCGTCGACGCGAACGACGAGTCGCTGCGGCTCGCCGGGCCGCAGGTGCGGCGTCAGCTCGAACGAGAACGGGGTGTAGCCGCCCTGGTGCTCGCCCAGCCGGTTCCCGTCGAGCCACGCCGTCGTGCGCCAGTCGGCCGCCCCGAAGACGAGGAAGACGCGCCGGCCTTCCCCCCGCCACGCGTCGGGGACCGTGATGGAGCGGGCGTACCACCCGATGTCTGCACTGTCGGGAACGCCGGAGAGCGGCGCGCCCCAGGAAAACGGCACGAGGATCTCGTGACCTGGGGGCAGGGCGCCGCCCGGCCAGCCCGCGCGTTCCCCGTCGTCTTTCGGGTCGAACGCGAATTGCCAGCGGCCGTTCAGGTTCAGCCACTCCGCGCGCTGAAAGTCGGGGCGTGGGTGCTCGGGGAGCGGGGACTCGCCCGCCTGGGGCGCGAGTCCGTGGTGGCCGATTGTGACGGTGGCGACGCCGAACAGCAGCAGCGGCACCAGGAGCGCGAGATTCACCAATCCCTCCTCAGCTGGGCCTCGAAGCACTGCGCCAAATGATACGCGCGAGAACAGGAGTGGCTATGCCTGCGCCGATGAAAGTGGCTTTGGCGGGGGCCCGAAGCGTCATGTACTAGTTGAGGAGGAGAACCTCGAGGAGGAATCGGTGAAGCATGGCGCCAGGCGCATTCGAGAGCTGTTGTTATGCGGTCTCCTCATCGTACCACCGGCGTCGGCGGTCGCGCAGGCGAATCCAGCGACACCGAGCGATCGCCGGGCGCGTGACGGGCAACACGACTTCGACTTCGAATTTGGTGAATGGAAGTGCCACATCTCGCGGCTGCAACATCCCCTGACCGGCTCCGCGACCTGGCTCCAGTACGAAGGCACGTCCATCGTGCGAAAGGTGTGGAATGGACGCGCAAACATGGGTGAGCTCGAGGTCGAAGGTCCGGCCGGCCACATCGAAGGTCTGAGCCTCCGGCTGTACAACCCGCAATCGCACCAGTGGTACATCAGCTGGGCCAACAGCAACGATGGAGCTCTGGGGCCGCCGATGATCGGTGAGTTCACGAACGGCCGCGGCGAGTTCTACGACCAAGAGACATTCAACGGACGAGCTATCTACGTGCGGTTCATTTTCTCGGACATCACCCCGACGTCATTCCGGCTCGAGCAGGCGTTTTCCCCGGATGGCGGCAAGACCTGGGAGCCGAACTGGATCGCGACCTTTACCCGGGGTCATGGAGGGGCGTGATACGGTCGTCGGTGAAGCTCAGGCTGCGTGCGGTGATGTCGTACCGCGTTCTCAGGACGGCGCGCGTCTCGGTATCCACCCAAATCGTCGCCGGCGCTCCGGGCACGCCCACCGACACGACCCAGGCTGCCCGGGGCCCGACCACGGGGAAATCGATCGTGGCCCGCTCACGGACGGCGACGGGCATCGGCACTCGGCCGCCCCGCTCGTAAATAAAGAACGGGAGGTCGGTCGTGAATTCCGGCCGCAGCGGGAGCGCCGCGATGACGAGATCCAGCACGTTCGAGTCGAAGATGCGACCACCAAGAGATTGGCGGACCGTATCAACGCGGGGGGTGGAGTCCGGAAACGCTGTCGTCACGACTCCCACGGCGTCTGTCGCCGTGAAGTCGAAGCGCATCGTGCGGGTCGGTTGGTGGGAACGGTGCGCGACCGCCCGCAACGTGTGCAGCTCGGCGATCGCCGTGTCCACGATGGTGCCCCCACCGCCGGGGAACCGTTGCTCGACTTCGAGCAGGGCGACCCGGTTGGGTCCAGGGACCACCTGGAGCACGACCGTGCGGGTTCCGGCACTCGTGTCCTGACCGGCGCGCGTGATGGAGCGCCGGAACACCACCGTGTCGGCTCCACGGCCCATGTCGAAGGTCACCGGGACGCCAGGCACGACCGACGGCTCCTGCTGCGGCGGACGTGCGCAAGCGGTGAGGCTCAGTACCAGCAAGGCGGCTTTGGTCATTGTGTTCCTCCGGCACCCTTGATGCGAACCGAGGTCTCTCGGTCGCAGACAATTGACCGGGGAATGTCAGGGCTATTGAGGGTGACTGGGCACGAGCGGCACCGGCTGATACCGCAAACGGAGCAAGTGCAGCCGCACGGCGATATTGATCGCGAGTGCCCACCACGGCGCCACCAGCGCGAGGAACGTCGCGGCGAGATAGATCACAAAGGTGATCTGATAGCCTCGGCGAACTCGCCCAATAGTCTGAGCATCGACCTCCGGGCGAAACAATCGACCGCGCGTGAGCGTCGCCACCAGCAGGTTGAACGCGCCACTGCCAAAAACAAACGTTCCGCAATAGAAGGCCACTGCCGTACTGATCTCCGAGCCTCCAAGATTGGCCGCCAGCACCGAGGTCGGGAATGGGATGAACGTCACATAGGCGAGGGCGCAGCCGTTGGCGAGCTGGACCGGGCGACTGGTCGCGCGGACCAACTGCATGAGGTCGTGATGGGCGATCCACGTGACCAGGATCACGAAGAAGCTGAACGCAAACGCAAGGTAGTAAGGCCAGAGGGCCACGAGACCGGCCCACAGACTCCCGTGGGCTCCCGCATGCTGCAGGCGGATCTCGAGGACGAGCAGAGTAATCGCGATGGCAAACACGCCGTCGCTGAACGCCTCGAGGCGCTGGGTGCCTTCTGTCACCGTAGCCTCCCGTGGACCGTAATCCCTTCCAGCACCTTTGGATTCACGACATTGATTGGTTTACCGGCCGCGTACGCGACGATCTGGTCGAAGATGTCCGAGAATTGAACTTCATACTCGTCGCGGGTGACATAACCAATGTGCGGCGTGCACACGACGTTATCCATTGCGAACAACGGATAGTAGGTGTCGAGCACCGGCTCTTCCTCATAGACATCGACCGCCGCCATGCCCGGGTGCCCGGCCTTCAGGGCGGCCACCAAGGCGCCGGGCTCGATCAGCGGAGCGCGACTGGTGTTGACCAGCAGGGCCGTCGGTTTCATGCGGGCGAGGTCGTCCGCGGTCACGATGCCGCGCGTTGCTTCGACCAGGCGCAGGTGGAGCGAAATGACGTCGCACTCCGAAAAGAATGCCTGCTTGCTGGGCGCCACGGCATAGCCGTCGCTGCGCGCCCGCTCGAGTGAATCCTCGCGCGCCCACACCAGCACGTTCATCCCGAACGCCTTGCCGTAACCCGCGACGACGCTCCCGATCCTGCCGTAACCGTAGATGCCCAGCGTCCTGCCGCGCAGGCTGTTGCCGACGCCCACTTGCCACGTTCCCGCCTTGAGCGCGGACATCTGCTGTGGAATCTGGCGCATCGCCGCCAAAACCAGCGCCCAGGTGAGCTCCGCGGCGGCATACGACGGAGTGCCGGCATGCTGGCTCGACGAAACAATGACGCCGAGCCGCGTGCACGCGTCGATGTCGATGTGCGGATAGACGCTGCGCTGGCTGATGAGCCTGAGCTTGTTCAGTCGCTCGAGGAGCGGCGCGCGGATTTCGGTCCGCTCGCGGATCAGCACCAGCGCTTCGGTATCGCGCAATCGTTCGGCCAGCGCACCGACATCCTGGACGTGATCGTTCCAGATCACGACCTCGTGGCCTGCCAGCTTTTTGAAGCAGTCGAGCGTGCGAAGCGTGTCATGGTAATCGTCGAGAATGGAGACTTTCATAGCGGACGATGATGCATTTCTTGGCCTATTGGCAAGACGAACCGATCTCGGCCCTTGATGGGCGGACCGACTGCCCCGAGGTTTGGTGACATGCCTGATCCCTCCCCCCCCCCACGCTGTGCCGAGTGCAATCGGCCTCTGAAACCCGAGGACCTGTTCTGTTCAAAGTGTGGCGCGCCGACGCCGATCAACGTCGACCCTGACGCCACCATCGTCAAGCCGACGGGGGACGAAGACTCTGGTCCTCGCGACAGGGCCTCCGAGT
>DASYRD010000005.1:0-24549 GCA_036004745.1 Gemmatimonadales bacterium
AACGCCGCGCCGATCAAGGACCTCCAGGCGGCGCTCAACCCCGGCTGGCCCGTAGAGGACGCGGCGCTGCAGAAGGTGACGCCCGATCCCGCGCATCCCGGAGAAAACCTGCTCGAAAAAGTGGGGGGCGAATGGATCGGCCGCGCGCCGTATCATGAAGCAGTCGCCGTGCGAGGCGACGGCGTCTTCGACACGCTGAAGGCGGTCAGCAAGTTGGTGCTGAAGACGCTGAGCTGAAAGGCAGTCCGATGCGCTGGACCCTGCCCAACATGATCACGCTGGCCCGCATTTGCCTCACGCCGGTCATCGCCCTGCTCCCGTTCATCCAGGGCTATTGGCCCAAGGTCATCGCGTTCATCATCTTCCTCATCGCCGCGTTCTCCGACGTCCTCGACGGGTGGCTGGCCCGTCGCTACAACACGGTGAGCGATCTCGGCAAACTGCTCGATCCGATCGCCGACAAACTGCTGCTCTTCGCCACGCTGATCCCCATCTTCTGGATGACGCGGCATCCCACGATCCTCGTGGACTATCGCATCCCCTGGTGGGGGAGCCTGCCGGTGTGGGTGGCGCTGCTGCTGGTGGGCCGCGAGGTTTTCATCACCATCTTTCGTCACTTCGCCATGCGCCGGGGCGTCGTCATCCCGGCCGTGGGCGCGGGGAAGGCCAAGGCGCTGGCCCAGAACGTCTTCATCGGCGCCACGATTGCCTGGTTCGCCTGGAAGGACGCCATCGCCGAGCTCAAGCTCGCCGGAGCCTTCCGTGACCTGTGGGACCAGTTCCACGGCTGGTTCGTGTCCGTGACGCTGGCGGGCGCCATCGTGCTGACGGTGTACTCGCTCTTCGTCTACCTGTACCGCTACCGGGCGCTCTTCAAGACCGGCTCATGAAGCTCGAGGTCGTCACCATCGGCACCGAACTGGTGCTGGGTCTGACCCTCGATACCAATGCCGCGGACCTGGGCCGCGCCCTCGCCGCCGCGGGCGCCGAGATCGTCCGCCACGTCTCCGTTCCCGATCGCCCCGCCGACATCCGCGCCGCCGTCGCCGACGCGCTCGAGCGGACCGGCTTCGTCATCGCGACGGGCGGCCTCGGCCCCACGCGCGACGACATGACCAAGACTGAAGTCGCGGCCATCTTCGGAAAACCGCTGCGACTCGATGCGGAGGTGCTGAAGAGTCTCGAGGCGCGGTTTCGCCGCCTCGGCCGACCGATGCCCGCCGTCAATCGCACACAGGCCGAAGTGCCCGAGGGAGCGACGGTGCTGCCGAACCCCAGGGGCACGGCACCGGGGTTATGGCTCGAGGACTCGCGGGGCCGGGTCGCGGTGCTTCTGCCGGGCGTGCCGTCCGAGATGCGAGGTCTGCTCGTCGAAGAAGTGCTCCCGCGCATCGCGCAGCGCGTGGGGGGGGGACGCGTCGTGGTCTCCCGCACGCTGCGGACCACCGGTGTCCCCGAATCGGCCCTGGCGGAGCGCATCGGGCCCGTCGAAGAAGACATCGCGCCGCTCACGCTCGCCTACATCCCGTCGATCGCCGGCGTGGATCTGCGATTGACCGCCTGGGCGCTCCCCCCCGACGAGGCGGAGCGTCGTCTCGCCGAAGCCGGGGCGGGTCTCCGCGCCCGGCTCGAGGACCACTGCTACGGTGAGAACGAGGCCGACCTCGCGGCCGTCGTATTGGACGCGTTGCGCGGCAAGCGCCTGGCGGTGGGCGAGTCGTGTACGGGAGGGCTGATTGCCGGGCGGATCACGGCCGTGCCCGGTGCATCAGACGTGTTCGTCGGTGGCGTCGTCGCGTACGCGAACGACGTGAAGACCGACCTGCTCGATGTCCCGGCCGCTACGCTCGAGACTCACGGTGCCGTCTCGGAAGAGGCGGTGCAGGCGATGGCGCAAGGGGTCCAGCGTCGTTTCGCCGCGGATGCGAGCGTCGCCGTGACCGGAATCGCGGGACCCGGTGGCGGCACGCCGGAGAAGCCCGTCGGCACGGTGTGGCTCGCCGCGCGGCTCGGCTCCGCTACGCGCGCCGTGAAGCGCGTGTTCCCCGGCGACCGCGGCGAAATCCGCGGGCGTGCCGCGCAGGCGGCGCTCGACCTGTTGCGCCGCTTATGCCTCGAGGCGCCACGATGAACCGTCTCAATGCACCTGACGGGACCTCGCTCGTTTTCGACGCCTACGAGCCTGCGCGACCGAAGGCGGCGGTGCTGTTCCTGCACGGCTGGTCCGACCATGCGGGGCGCTGGGCCGCGACCGGCCGGCGCCTGCAAGCCGCAGGGTTCGGCGCCTATCTCCTGGACCTGCGCGGGCACGGACGTTCGGGTGGCGTCCGGGGGCACCTGACGCGCTTCAGCCAGCTGCTCGGTGACTTGAAATCCTTCCGCCGAGCCGTGCGTTTGCGCACCGCAGCACCGCAGGTGTTGCTGGGTCATTCGTTCGGCGGACTCGTCGTGTTGCGCTATCTCGAGACGCAGCCCGGCGACCCGCTCGCAGCGGCCGTCGTGTCGAGTCCCTGGCTGGGGGTCGCGCATCGGCCGCCCGCATGGAAGCGGCTCGCGGCGCGCGTCTTCGCCGACATCTGGCCGACGCTGCGCATCAGCGCGGGCATCGATCCCGATCAGCTGTCGCGCGACCAGGCCGTGAACGCCGGGTGGGCCGCCGACCCCGCCTGCCACGATCTGATGACGCCGGGCGCGTGGGCGGAAATCCAATGGGCGCAGCGCGCCGTCGCCGCGGACGGATACCGCATCGACTGTCCGCTGCTCTTCTTGTTGGCCGGCGAGGACCGGGTGGTCGACGCGCACCTCGGGCGTGCCTTCGCCGACGGCCTCAAGGGCACGACGCCCCCGCAGGTGCACTGGTATCCCGAGATGTACCACGAGGTGCTGAACGACCCGCAGGGCGAACGCGTCGTCGGGGACGTGGTGGAATTCCTCGGGCGTCGCGGCATTTAGCGACTGGAACCGGGAGCGACGTTCCTCCGTTGTGTCGTAGCTTGAGACCCCTGACCGATCCGTCTATCTTGTTGCCAGACCGAAAGTTCCGAAACCAGTGCCCAACCATGACCGATAAGAAGCACCAGCCGTTGAAAGCTGAAGACACGCCCGAGCCCGAAGCGACGCCGCTTCCGGTCGAGGCTCCCGCTCCCGCGCCCGACGAGGGCGTCGCGCGGCTCGAAACCGAACGTGACCAACTCAAGGATCGCTACCTCCGCCTCGCCGCCGAGTACGAGAACTACAAGAAGCGCACGACGCGTGAGCGCGCCGAAGCCTGGGTGCGCGCGCAGGCCGAGCTCGTGACGCGTCTCGCAGACGCGCTGGACGATCTCTCGCGCTTCGCGCACGTCGATCCCGCCACGACCGACCCCAAGACCTTTCACGAAGGCGTGGATCTCGTCGAGCGGAAAGTGTGGAAGGAGCTCGGCGCGATCGGCGTGACGCGAATCGATGCGACGGGCGTCGCCTTCGACCCGAACATCCACGAGGCCGTGACGACGCAAGCGGCCCCGTCGGCCGAGCAGGATCACAAGGTCGGGCAGGTCCTGCAGGCCGGCTACAAGATCGGCGAGACATTGTTGCGGCCCGCGCGGGTCATCGTCCTGACCTGGCAGGAAGCCTGATGGCCCCGCAGCGCGATTACTACCAGGTCCTGGGTGTTCCCGAAACCGCCACGACGGATGAGATCAAAAAGGCGTTCCGGAAGCTGGCGAAGCTGCATCACCCCGACCGGAATCCCAACAATCCGCAGGCCGCGGACCGCTTCAAGGAGATCAACGAAGCGCACGACGTCCTGAGCGACGCCGCCAAGCGCAAGAAGTACGACCAGCTGCGGCGCTACGGAGCCTTTGCCGGTGGCAGCGGGCCTGGTGGCCGACGCGCCCCGGGAGACGGCGACTCGGGCGCCGACTTTGACATCTCGGATCTGGGCTCGTTCGGCGGACTGGGGGACATCTTCTCGTCGATCTTCGGGCGCCGCGGAGCGAAGGAGCCCGAAGTCGAAGAGATCGAGACCACCGTCGCGATTCCGTTCCGCGTCGCGGCGTTGGGCGGCAAGGTGCCGATCACGCTCACGCTGTCGGAAGTGTGCCCGACGTGCGGCGGCAAGGGCGCGGCCCCGGGCGCGACGATCTCGACGTGCCCCGAGTGCAAGGGCCGCGGCACCATCTCCTTCGGTCAGGGCGGCTTCGCCGTCAACCGCCCGTGCCCCGTGTGTCGCGGGAAGGGCACGGTCCCCTCACAGCGTTGCGGTACCTGCCAGGGCAGCGGCGAGGTGCGCGTCGAGAAACACATCAACGTGACGATCCCGGCGGGCACGGAAGACGGCATGAAGATCCGCCTCAAGGATCAGGGTGCCAAAGGACGCGGCGACGTGATCGTCCAGATCCAGGTCGAAGCCGACCGCTTCTTCCGGCGCGAAGGAATCGACGTGATCTGCGTGGTGCCCATCACGCTGGCGCAGGCGATGCTCGGCTCGCGTATCAAGGTGAAGACGCTCGACGGCAAGAAGGTCGTTCTCAAACTGCCGTCCGGCACGCAGCACGGACAGAAATTCCGGATTCCAGGGCAGGGGATCGAAAAGAACGGACGGCGGGGCGATCAGTACGTCGAAGTCCACGTCGAGATTCCCGAGCGCCTGACCGAGGAGCAGCAGGAAGCCTTCAAGGCCTTCGCCGAGAAGGCGGGCCTCAAGTACTAGCTAGAACGCCAACAGGACTTTCCCGATGTTGCGCCGCTCATGGATGTAGCGGTGCGCGGCCGCCGCCTCGGCGGCCGGGAAGACGCGATCGACTCGTGGCGTGACTTTGCCCTCCCGCGCGTAGGCGAGCAACGCCTGGACTTGCGGCGCCATCAAGCTCTCCTCGTTCCACAGATGCCCCAGGTTCACTCCTGCCACGCTCCGGTTGTCGTTCATCAAGGCGATCGGGCCGAAGCGCGGGAACCGGAGCAAGCGCCAGAGAACCTTCACGAGGTTGCGGCTGGGTCCATCGGCCAGGCCCGACGCCCCATAACAAATGAGCCGGCCTGCCGGCGCGAGGAGGCGGTAACCGTGACGCCAGGAATCGCCTCCCACGGCGTCGAGCACGATGTCGACGCCGCCAGGCATGGCGCGGCGCACCGCGTCGAACCAGCGGGGGTCGCGGCCGTCGAACGGTTCGACGCCGTACTCACGCAAGACCGCGTGCTTGGTGCTCGAGCACAAGCCGAGCACCCTCAACCCGAGGATGCGGCCCAGCTCCGCGACCGCGAGCCCCACACCACCCGCGGCGGCGTGCACGAGCACCGATTCGCCTCGCTGCGCGGCGGCGACGCGCACCAGCATGTGGTGGGCCGTCAGGTACACCACGGGAAAGGCCGCACCCTGTTCGAAGGTCCACGTGGCGGGGAGGGGGAAGACCGATCCGACGGGCGTTACGACGAGCTCGCTCTGCCCGCCGAACTTCGTCGTCGCGACGACCCGGTCGCCGGTGCGAACGGTCGTCACTCCCGGTCCGACGACGTCCACGACACCCGCGACCTCGTAACCCACTGTGCACGGTAGTTTTGGCGCGTCGGGATAGAGTCCCTGCCGGGCGAGCAAATCCGAAAAGTTGATCCCCGCGGCGCGCACGCGGATGCGCACCGACCCGGGGACGACGGCCGGGTCAGGTGCTTCGCGGACCTCGAGGACTTCGGGGGCTCCGCGACGCGGGATGACGACCTGCTTCACGAGGGAAGGTCCACGCGCATCGCGACGGCGCTGGCGGGGCAGGCGGTCGTGAACTCGACGGATCCTTTCACGGCGCGGTCGACGTCGGCCCGCGCCACCTCGTGGAATCCGAAGCGCGGGAAGAAGCGCGCCGCGGTCGTGGTCAGCAGGTAGACGCTCGATACGCCGCGCGCGCGGGCCAGGTCGAGGGCGGCCTGTGTCAGCTGGTGACCCAACCCCTTGCCGCGCTGTCCGTCGGCCACGGCCACGGAACGCAGCAACCCCGCGGCGCCGAAGACCTCGACCGCCGCGCACCCGACGACGCGTGCGCTCCGTTGGGCCACCAGAGTGGTCGCCACGTGCTGGTCGATCCCGGCCAACGGGAGCTTGTTCTTGTCGAGCAGGCCGATCACGGCAGGCAGGTCGCGGGGGATCGCGGCGCGGATCCCGTTGCGGGAATCCTTCATCCCCAGAAGCGCCATTTCCTCGAGCAGCGTCTCCCGCAGGCCGTCTTCCAACGTGCGCGTACGGAACCCGAGCTCCTGTTGGGCTTTCTCGCTGCTGCCGAGGTAGGTGGCCCCGGCGGCGATGCGCAGCGTCTCGCTCGAGTAGGTCTGCGGCAACGTGACGACGCGCTCGACCACGCGCGCGGTCGCCGCCATGACGCGCAGCATCACTGCCGGTGGGCGCAGCAGGGGCGGCCGGATCCCGGTGATCTCCTGCGCGACCTCCAGCGCTTCCTCCAGCGTGTGCGGCGGGCCGGCGATGATGTAACTCTCGCCCGCGCGCCCCTTGTCCATCGCAAGGATGTGGCCGTGCGCGGTGTCGTCCACGTGCCCCCAGCACAGCGCGGCGCCGTGCGGGCGAATCGGCAGCGTGCGCTTCAAGTACTGGCGCAGCAGGTTGCCGACGACGCTGGGGTCCCCGGGTCCGTACACGGCGCCGGGCTGTACGATCACCAGCGGCAGTCCCGCTTTGATCATCGGGACGGCGACCTCGTAATGCGCCTCCCACTTGCTGCGATCGTACTCCGAGAGCCAGGGCCCCGTGCGGCGGTAGGATTCGTCTCCGACCCACCCTTCGGTGTCGCCGAAGACGTTGAGGGTGCTGGTGTACACGCCTTTCGGGACGCCGCCCTCTCGCATCGCCTCGAGCACGTTGCGGGTGCCTGCGACGTTGATCTGTTCCGCCAGGTGGCGATCGCTGGAGCGGGCGCCGATGCGGTACCAGGCGGCGAGGTGAAAGACGCCGTCGACGCCGCGCATCCCGGCGCGTAACGATTCCTTGTCGGTGATGTCGCCCGGATGGAGCGTGACTCCGAGCCCCGTCAGGTCTTTGGCTTTGGAAGGCGTTCGGACGAGAGCAACCACGTCGTGACCGACCGCACGCAGCTGGCGCACGAGCCGTCCGCCGATGAAACCCGTCGCGCCTGTAACGAAATACTTCATAACCTAAAACTAACTTGCGAATGGGGTCGCGTCGTGCTTGCTTTGTTTTCCCTCGGCGTCTCTGCGTCTCGGCGTCTCGGCGGCTAGCTCTTTGGGGTGTAGGTCAATGGCAGACCGCCCGGCTGTTAACCGGGAAGTTGGAGGTTCGAGTCCTCCCGCCCCAGTCGTGTCATAGATGGTAGGTCTGCTTGGCGAGATCGTAGGCGAGCGCGCGCGCCATCGGGCGCGCATCGTTCTCGTCGATCACGTGGCGGACCACGAGGCCGGCGAGATAATTGGCGTCCACACGGCGCGCCAGATCGTGCCGCGCCGGGATCGAACAGAATGCCCGCGTGTCATCGTTGAACCCCGCCGTCTTGTAGACCCCCGCCGTCTCGGTGGTCCGCTCGCGGAACCTGCGCATCCCTTCCATGGAATCGAAGAACCACCACGGCGGCCCTAGCCGCACCGCTGGATAATGCCCCGCGAGAGGCGCGAGCTCGCGGCTGTAGGTGGACTCGTCGAGCGTGAACAGAACGAGCGTGAGGCGCGCGTCGTTGCCGTACGCGTTGAGCAGCGGGCGCAGGTTGCGGGTGAATTCCGTGGCGACGGGAATGTCGCCGCCCCGATCCGGACCGAACCGCTCGAATACCAGGCGATTGTGGTCTCGCAGCGAGCCCGCGTGGATCTGCATCGTCAACCCGTCCTCGAGCGACAGCCGCGCCATCTCCATGAGCAAATGCGCCATGAAGCGCCGCTCATCGGCGGCGGTGACGTCGCCCTGGCACGCCAGGTGGAACAGGCGCTCGGCCTCCTCCCCCGGAAGAGCGGCCGTGAATGGCTCGACCACGGCGTGGTCGGTCGCCGTCGCGCCGAGACTCTTGAAGTAGGCGCGACGGTCCGCCAGTGCACGGACGAACCCGAGGTAGTCGCGCACCGGCTCGCCGTCGACGCGGCCCAGGGCGTCCAGGGCTTTCGGCCAGCTGGAAGACGCGATCCGGAACAGGGCGTCTGGCCGGAACGTGGGAATGACACGCCCCTTCCACCCCGACTCGCGAATCGCCCGATGGTAGTCGAGCATGTCGCTCGCGGCATCGGTCGTGGCGAGCACTTCGATGTTGAAGCGCTCAAACAGGGCGCGAGGACGAAACTCGGGTGAGCCAAGCTTCTCGCGGATGTCGTCGTAGATGCGCGGCGCTGTGTCGGTCGACACCCGCTCGCGGATACCGAAGACTTCGTGCAGCTCGTAATCGAGCCACGCGGCGGTTGGTGTCCCGCGAAACAGGTAGTAATGGTCCGCGAACCGCTGCCACACTTTGCGCGGGTCTGTCTCGACGGGCCCTGCATCGCGGCGCCTGACTCCGACATCCTCGAGCCGCACGCCGTGGGCATACAGGAGGCGGAGGATGTAGTGGTCGGGTTGGACGATCAGCGACGCCGGGTCGGGGAAGGGGGCGTTTTCCGCAAGAATGCGGGGATCGACGTGACCGTGGGGTGAGACGATGGGCAACGCCCGCGTCTCCTCGTACAGCGCGCGCGCGACGCGCCGTATCGCGGGGTCGGAATCGAAAAACCGATCAGGGTTCAGACTGTTGGAGCCCAGCCGGGCGCGTACTCCCGCGACCAATGAGCCATTGCTGCCTCGTCGCCCTGGATGTGGCCCGTCGCGGGATCGACCTTGAGCGCGCGGCCCGTCCACTGCGCGATGTTACCGAGGTGGCAGAGCAGCACACTCTTCGCCCCTTCTTCAATCGGCTGGCGAAGTGCTGCGCCGGTGCGAATAGCGTCCACGAAATTCGCGATGTGCGCGTTGGTCATGTCGTCGTCGGCGCTGATGTTGAGTCCATCACCTGCCTGCGTCGCGAGATTCTGCTTGACGATCTCATTCTTGAGGTCGTAGACGACGTACCCGTCGCGGTCCATCACCACGCTCCCGGTCGTGCCGAGAATGGAGCTGCCGCGCGAGCGGCCGTACGTGTTGAGGCCGTTGCAGCTCTGCCCTTGCCAGATGATAGTCTTTCCGCCGGGGAACTCGAACACGGCTTCCTGCGTGTCGGGGAATTCCCAGTCGTCGTCGAAATGATAGCGACCACCGGTCGAGGTCACGCGCGTACACCGGTCCACGCCCAGCGCCCAGCGGCACACGTCGATCTCGTGCGTCCCGTTGTTGGCGATCTCGCCCGTGCCCCAGCGCCGGAACCAATGCCAGTTGTAGTGGATCACGTTGTCGTGGTAGGGCGTGTGAGGTGCCGGACCCTGCCATAACTCGTAGTCCAAGTTCCCGGGCACCGGCGCGGCCTTGCCCCGCCCGATGGTGCCGCGCGTGTTGGCGTACCAGGCGCGGGCCTGGTAGGCCTTTCCGATGAGCCCTTCGCGCACCGCCTGCAGGACCTCGATCGAGCGCGGCGCCGAGCGCTGCTGCGTGCCCATCTGCACGACTCGGCCGTGCTTGCGCTGCGCTTCCACGAGCAGCTCGCCTTCACGGGCGTTGTGCCCACACGGCTTTTCCAGGTAGACATGCTTACCGGCCGACATGGCGAGGAGGGCGGCGGGCGCGTGCCAGTGGTCAGGGGCCGCGATGACGAGGGCGTCGATGGACTTGTCGTCGAGCGCGCGGCGGAAGTCGGCGATGCCTTTCACCCCGAGAGTTGCCGCAGCCTTGGCCAACACCGTGGAGTCGACGTCGCACACGGCTGCGACCTCGGCGTTCGCTGTCTTGGCGAATGTCTTCGCCAGCACGCTCCCGCGGCCGTTCAGGCCCATGACGGCGACGACGACTTTCTCGCCCGGAGAGCCGCGCAACGCGAGCAGCGGCGAGTTCGCGGCTGCGAGGCCGAGGCCCGTTGCCGAAACCGTTTTTACGAACTGGCGGCGTTTCATAGGGACCTCACTTTGAGGTTGCGGAAATAGACCTCGTCACCGTGATCCTGCAAGACGATGTGTCCCGTGCGGCGGTCGCCGAAGCCGGGAATGGAGCGGTACTTGCTCTTGGCGAGTAGGGAATCCATGCGGGCGCTGCCCAGCTCGAACTCGACGATCTTCCGCCCGTTCAACCAGTGTTCGCCATGATTGCCGCGGAAGATGACGCGCGAGCGATTCCATTCGCCCACGGGCCGCACCGCCTTCGGGTCGCTGGGCGCCACAAGATCGTACAGGGCGCCCGAGCGGTGTGAGTGGAGCTTGCCGTCTTCGTGGCGGTCGTCGTCGAGGATCTGATACTCGAAGCCGAGGGCCGAGTGGGTGGGGCCTCCGTTCGTGCCCGCCCCCCCTTGGGCCGTCGACATGGGTTCGGACACATTGTACTTGAGACCGCTATTCGCGCCCGGCGTGACCTTCCACTCCCAGCTCAGCTCGAAATCGGCGAATGAATCCACCGTCATGAGGTCGCCGCCGACGAGGGGCCGTCCGTCGGCCACGCGCGGCACGTTACCGCTCGCAATCTTCTTGATCGCCCCGTCCACGACGACCCAGTGGCCGGTCGGCACGGTGTCGTAGCCGACGCCGCGCCAGCCAGCCAACGTCTTTCCATCGAACAAAAGACGCCAGCCCGCAGAGCGCTCGGCGGGCGACAGAGTGTTGGGAGGAGATTGGAGGAGAGAGATCATTATTAACGCTGTGATCATGGATGCTCCAACAAAAGCAGGTCCCTCGGGATCTGCTTTTCGGTGACAGGCGTCATGACGTTGCCTCGGGACTTCCCAACCTCACGGGTTCAAGTCTCGGCGCTAGAACGTGAATAATCGTCCATGCGGTGATGTATGCAAATGCGCAAATCGCAAAGATCGGCGCGTAATTGCTGCCAGTCACGTCGAGAATCCAGCCGGTGAATAATTGGAACAGCACGCCGCCGATCGCCCCGGCGAAGCCGCCGATGCCCGAGACAGACGCCACGGCACTCGGCGGAAACATGTCGCTCGCGAGCGTATAGACGTTCGCCGACCAGCCCTGATGCGCCGCGGCGGCCAGCGCGATGATGAATACCGCCGTCCACATGGTGCCGGCGCGCGGCGCCAGCGCGGTCGGCACGATCGCGAGAGCCATGAGCAGCATCGCGGTCTTGCGCGCGCGGTTCACGGTCCAGTTGCGCTTGAGCAGCGCGCTCGACAACCACCCGCCGCCGATCGAGCCCACATCGGCGATTACATACACCGCAATAAGGGGAAGGGCGACCTGCGCGAGCTTGATGCCGTACGTCTTGTCGAGGAATTTCGGAAGCCAGTACAGATAGAACCACCACACGGGGTCGGCGAGGAATTTGCCGGCGACGATGGCCCAGGTCTGACGGTGGGTGAGGAGACTCAGCCAAGGGGCTTGGGGCTCGGAGCTCGGAGCTTGGGGCTCGGGTGGACTACGGTACAGCGCCAACCAAAGCAGCAGCCACAGAAAACCAAGCGAGCCTGTCACGACGAATGCCCAGCGCCAGCCCCAGTTCAGCGCGATCAACGGAACGATGAGCGGCGTAAGGATCGCGCCGGTGTTGGTGCCGGCGTTGAAGATGCCGGTGGCGAGGGCGCGCTCCTCCTTGGGGAACCATTCGCCGACGCTCTTGATGGCGCCGGGGAAGTTGGCCGACTCGCCGAGGCCGAGGAACGCGCGCGCGACGGCGAAGGCGGCGGTGGTGCGGGCGAGCGCCATACCGACCGCCGCCAGGCTCCACACGACGACCGCTCTGGCAAAGCCGCGGCGCACGCCGACGCGGTCGAGCCACCACCCCGCGATCAGGAAGCCCAACGCGTAGACAGCCGTGAACGAATAGACGATGAAGGCGTATTGCGACTCAGACCAGTGGAGCTCGAGCTGCAACGTGGGCGCGAGGATGCTGAGGACCTGGCGGTCCATGTAGTTGATCGTGGTGACCACGAACAGCAGGGCGCAGATCGTCCAGCGGTAGCGGGGGCGCATGTCTCAGGGATAATATGGAAGCCAATGATCACGCGACGCGAGTTCCTGCAGACTTCGGCCGCCATCGTCGCAGCCCGATACACCCCGATGCTGGGCCCTCAGGCGCGACTGCCCCTCGGCTTCTCGACGCTGGGTTGTCCGACCTGGCCCTGGCCGCGGATTCTCGATTTCGCGGCCGAGCATCAGTTTGCCTCCATCGAACTGCGCGGCATCCTCACGAACATGGATCTCACCAAGGTGCCCGATCTCGCGCCCGAGCGCCTCGCCGACGCGAAACGACAACTTGCCGCCCACGGGCTCGTCGTCTCCGACCTCGGCGCGTCGGCACAGATGCACGACATGGACCCGGTCAAGCACGCCGCGCAGCTCGACGAGGGAAGACGCTTTATCGATCTGGCCCACGCGCTCGACGCGCCGTACGTGCGCGTGTTCGGGAACGAGTACGTGAAAGACGTGCCGCGAGACCAGATGCTCGCGCACATCGCCGGGGCGCTGCGCGAGCTCGGCGACTACGCGAAGGGCAAGGGAGTCACCGTGCTCATCGAGTCGCATGGCGACTTCACCGACTCGCCCGCGTTGCTGGAAATCCTACAAAAAGCCGACTCACCGAATGTTGCGCTGCTCTGGGACGCGCACCACACCTTCGTGGCCGGCAAGGAGCAGCCCGAGGACACGGTGCGGCAGTTGGGACACTACATCCGGCACACCCATCTCAAGGACTCCGTCGCCGCCGGCAACGATCGGCGCTACGTCCTGACCGGCACGGGTGATGTGCCCGTGAAGCGCCAGATCGCGGCGCTTGCGAAGATTGGTTACCGCGGCTTCTACAGCTTCGAGTGGGAGAAGCGCTGGCACGCCGAGATCGAGGAGCCCGAGGTGGCGTTCGCGCAGTATGCGAACGTAGCGGCGGGGTATTTGCGAGAGGCTCAACGCTCTAACGAGTGAGCGCACGCAGGCGCTGGCGCGCGGAGCCGAGCCCGTCGATGCCCAGCTCGACCACGTCGCCGTCGACGAGAAAGCGCGGCGGCTTCTGCCCCAGCCCGACGCCGGCGGGAGTGCCGGTGGAGATGACGTCGCCGGGCAGGAGCGTCATGAACTGGCTGATGTAACTGACGAGCGTGGGCACGTCGAAGACGAGGTCCTTGGTCGAGCCGGACTGCTTGGTCTCCCCGTTCACCTTGAGCCACAGGCGCAAGTCGTGCACGTCGGGAATCTCGTCGGGCGTCGCGAGAAAAGGGCCGAGTGGCGCGAACGTGTCGCAGCTCTTCCCTTTGACCCACTGCCCCCCACGCTCGAGCTGGAAGGACCGCTCCGAGTAGTCATTGTGCAGCACGTAGCCCGCCACGTGGGCCTGGGCGGCGTCCCGCTCGACGTAGCTCGCGCGGCGCCCGATGACCACCGCAAGCTCGACCTCCCAGTCGGTCTTGGTGCTGCCCTTGGGGATCACGATGTCGTCGTTCGGACCGGCGAGCGCGGTCGTCGCTTTGAAGAACAGCACAGGCTCGGCGGGGACCGCCTGGCCCGTCTCGCGCGCGTGGTCGCGATAGTTGAGCCCGACGCACACGATCTTGCTCGGCCGCACGAGCGGCGGTCCAAGGCGCACGCCGTCCGGCACGGAGGGTGGGCGCTCCTTCGCAAGCCAGCGCGCGAGACGCTCGAGGCCCCCTGAACCGAAAAAAGCCTCGTCGTAATCGGCGCCGAAACCCGAGACATCAATGCGCCGCCCCCCGTCCACAATCAGGCCGGGCCGTTCTCGTCCCGGTTCACCGAATCGAATGAGTTTCATCGCTCGCCGAGGCCTTCCCACAATCCCTGCAAGTAGGTCGCGCCCAAGGCGCGATCGTACAAGCCGTAACCCGGCCGTCCCCGCTCGCCCCAGATCATGCGCCCGTGGTCGGGACGCATCGGACCGGTGAACCCTGTGTCGCGCAGGGCGCGCAGCACCTCTCTCAGGTCCACGCCGCCCAACGCTGAGGGATGTGGTGTCTCGTGGAATTGCCGCTCGCCGGTGATGCGCACGCTGCGGCAGTGGGCGAAGTGGATGCGGTCCCCCAGCTGCCGTACCATGGCCGGGAGGTCGTTGTCGGGGAGCGCGCCGAGCGACCCGGTGCAGAAGGTCACGCCATTCGCGGGGCGGTCGACGAGCTTCACGAGTCGCTCGAGGTCGGCGCCGCGGCAGATGATTCGCGGCAGCCCGAAGATGGGCCAGGGCGGATCGTCGGGGTGGATCGCCATGCGGACGCCCGCCGCCTCAGCCGCCGGCACCACTCGCTCGAGGAAGTATGCAAGATGGTCCCACAAGCGCTTGGCATCGACTTCACGGTAGGCGGCGAGGAGCGCCTGAAGCTCTCCGGCGGAATAGGCCGTGGCCCAGCCGGGCAGGGGCGCAGCATGCTGCGCCCGTACATCCGTCGTCCCGCGCCCGATGTCGAAGCGGGCGAGCGCCGCGTCATCGTAGGCGAGCGTCGTTGAACCGTCAGGGAGCGGCATCGCGAGATCGGTGCGCATCCAGTCGAACACGGGCATGAAGTTGTAGCACAGGATGGAAACACCGAGCTCGCCCATCGCCCGCACGCTGTCGCAGTAGTTCCCGATCAGCCGGTCGCGCGTCGGCCGACCCAGCTTGATGTCCTCGTGCACGGGGATGCTCTCGACGACCGCGAGGCGCAGCCCGGCGGCATCGATCTCCGCGCCGAGACGTTCGAGCCGCGCCCGGGGCCACGCGTCCCCCACCGGCACGTCGTACAGGGCACTCACCACTCCCTGGACGCCGGGGATCTGCCGGATATGGGCGAGCGGAATCGGATCGGCGGCGCCGAACCAGCGGAACGTCATGTACATCGCAGAGTCTCCAGCGCCGCCTCGGCGCCCTCGCGAGTCAGGACGTCCATCCAACGCGTCGTCGCCGCGGCAAACTCCGGGATCTGTACCGCTTCGCCCAGCGACTCGAGGGGCGCGCGGGTGAACGTGAGGTGTGCTGCGGTGGCGAGGGCGAGGCTCGGCTGAGGGCCACGCGCGATGAGCGGCACAACCCGAATCCGGAACTTGGCCTCCTGATTCGCGGCGATGACGCGGTACTCGTGCTCGAGCCACGGGTTCGCGAACCGCTCGAGGACCTGGTGCGCGAACGCCCGTGCCTGGTCCGCCGGCAAATGAGTCGCGGGGATGATCTCGTCGAATAGCAGTCGCTTCTGAAACGGGCCGAGCAGTGGATGCGTGGCGGCTTCGCGCACGGTGCGGACCCCGGCGAGGAGTGCGAGCGGTACCGTTGCTGTGTGCAGCGCATTGAGGAGACGCAGCTTGCGCTCGCGGTGGAACGCGATGTCGGGGGCGAACACGACGCTCGCGCTTTCAATTGGGAACACGGCGCGCAGTTCGGCGGGGTCGGCCTCGATGGCCCACAGGGCGTAGGGTTCGGTCACCGTGAGCAGCGCGTCGCGGTAGCCGAGTGTCGCCTCGAGCGCGGCATGCTGGTCGGGCGGCGGCGCCGTGACGATGCGGTCGACGAGCGACGAGCGGAATCGGACGTGAGTCGACAGCCAGGACTGGAACGCATCATTCCCGTTTTTCTTGACGACCTCGTTCACCATGGCGGCGAGCTGCGGACCGTTGTCGGGCAGCAGCTCCGTGGGGATCACGAACAGCGGCGGGCCGTCGGGGAGCCGTTCGAACCGTGCGCGCAGGACATCGGTCAGCCGGGCGGGGAAGGGCCCCTCCCGCCGGAAGCCGGCCTCAGTCATGTTGCTCACGATCACCTGCAGTTCCGGGCGCGCGGCGATCGCGCGTACCGTTTCCCACTCGGCGTCGGCCAGGAGCGCGCGCGAGACCGAACCGATCAGACGGGTTCGCTGAACGTGGGCACCGTTCTGCAAGCCGCGTTCCACCAGCGTGAACAGGCCGTCTTGGGCGTTGATGGCCCGCGCGTTCCCTTGAGGCGTGCTTTGCACGACCACGATCCGGCCGGTGAATGCGCCTGCGCGGTTCGCCGCGTCCACGGACGCGGCGCACAGGGCGCGCAGCAGCATGCCAGTGCCGAACTGGAGCACGCGCTCCGGTAGCTCCCGGCGACGGTAACCGCCGTCCGGCCAATGGGCGTAAGTCGGAGTGGGAAGGATCTCGCCTCGCGTTCCGCGTTCAGAGGATAAGGTGCGCCAAGCGGGTCGACACGCGCTAGGTTACGTATTGGCCAGTCACCAGGAGGCTCCCATGTTCCTGTCCCGCGTTGTTCCTCTCGCCGCTGTACTCGTTGGAGCGGGCTGTTATCACACGAATGTCTTGCGGCTCGACACGATACCGCGACCCGCCACTCAACCGGACTCGGTCCGTCTTCTCGGACAAGAGCCAGCTCAACCCTACACGGTCGTAGCCATGATCTCGGTAAGCGGCGGTGACGCAGGAGTCGAGGATCTCCGGCGCCGTCTCATGAAAGAAGCCGCGCGGCTCGGGGGCGAGGCGGTCCTGCTCGACACTGCGTCGCTGACCCAGGTGGGCCTAGGCGGGGAGTTTGGGGGGACGGCGCTGCAACTGACGGGCAAGGTGATCGTGTTCAATCGGGAGGCGCGATCCAACTAGCGGGGCTCGGCTTCCGCATCAAGTCAGGCTGGGCGACCACCGTCCTGCTCACCGGTCCCGCCACGGCACCGCGCGTCGTCGACTGCCGCGTCACCTTACTCGCCGACCCGGGCGACTCTGAAACACGCCAACCCTATCACGCCGGGCTCGACACGCACGAGTCTCGAGGTGCCAAGGCGGTGCCGCGGCTCGTCAAACTCGTCGAGCGATTCGCGCACCGCTCGGTCGCGCGCCTGCTCGCTGACTACCGTGCCGCGGGGTATCGCGTGCGAGGCGCCGGCATCGTCGTGGGCAGCGTGATCGATCCCGCGCGCATCGCGAACGACCACATCCGCGCGCACGCCGAGGAGGGACGGTTGTTTCGCAGCGTGGTCGAGCAGGGGCTTCGCAAGGCCCGCGTGCCGGTGCGCGTGCTGGTCGAGAAGGAGTTGTGGGTGAGGCGGGCGCTGCTGAAGCAGCGGGTTACGGCACTCGGCGAACGCGTCGAGGGTCCTTGGCGAGCGGAGGAGAAGGCCGCTGCGTTTGCGGCCTGGATGGCGCTCGAGCCCTAACTCTTGAGGGCGGGCGCGCCTGCGAGGAAGCGGTCGATCGTGTCGTTGCCGAGGGACGGGCGGAGGAACTCGGTCACGATGCGGCCGAGGCGCGGGACGTCTTCTTTCTTGAACCCTGCGGCCGAGAGACCGGCCATGAGCGCCGCGGGGCCCATCACACCGATCATCTCCCCCGTGCGCGCGGTGCTCATCAGCGCGCGTCCCATGTAGCTCTCGTGATTCGGAACCGCCGACTTGACCTTCTCGAACGTCGGCTTGTCGACCACCATGCGCAGCGCCATCAGAATCGCGCCGACGCCCTTTTCGGCTTGGCCTTCTTCGACTTCCAGATTGGCGACGACCTGCTGCAGGAGATCCATGGTGGGGAAAAACTTAGCCGGTTAGGCGGTTGGTCGGCTAGGCATCTTCTCTAGCCGACCATCCGCCCAACCGACCATCCGCCCTTTATTGTCCGACCGTAAAATCGATTCGCTTCAGCACAGTGCCCGCCGCATCCCGAATCTCCACGTGCCACGCACCTGTCGCGTCGGCCGGGATCGTTTTCCGACTCCAGCTCCGCCAGGGCGATCCGCCAATCGCGAGGGGGACGTTGCCGACTTCGGTATCACCGTGGAACCAGACGTGATTGAGCGTCTGACCCGCGCCGCCGGTCACACGCATCCACAACACTAGCGTGCCGACGTCGGGCGGGAACGCGACGCCGGTGTCCTGCGGTGCCCGGTCCATCACGGTCCGGGCCAGGACGGCTTCGACGGTGGCGGTGCTCTGCGCCGCGGGTGCGGCGGCCGCTGCGGTCGTATCCTGGGCCGCGAGGCCGCTCGCGAGCCCCAGCACCAATGCCAGGGGGAGCATCCGTTTCATCATGGTCCTCCTTGGTTCGGGTCCGCGGGTTGTACGGCGCGGCGGCGGCGAAGTTCCAGCCAGGTGCCCAAGATGGCCGCCACCACACAGCCGATCGCCATCCCCGCCATCATCCACTTGATCTGGTATTCGAGCTGGATCCAGTGACACTTGGGCGCGAATACGGGTCCCACCAGGCGTCCGCAGGTGCTGTGCGTGTAGGCGAGCACAGCCGCGAAGCCCCAACCCGCCCCGACGCCGCACACGAGAGGCAGCAGCGCAACGAAGAACTGCCGGAAGAAGACTTTCATGGGCCGCCCATGACGTAGAGGAAAATGAAATTGTAAATCCCGGTGACCAGGGCGAGGCACCAGATGAGAACGATATACGGGCCGGTGTGCCGGTGCAGGCTGCGCAGCCGGGTCACACCGCGACTGGTGAGCTGCCAGGCGATTCCCGCCAGTGCGGTGAACGCGAAGGCCAGGTGGATCTTGAAGAGGGGCAGGGCGCGCAGCGCCGGACGCCGCGGGCTGGGCTCGACCACGAATCCGAAGGACACGAGGACGGCGACGGTCACCAGGGCGGCCGCGATCATCAGGGCCGCGTGCAGCGGGATCTTGCCGCGGCTGACGCGCAGCGCCGCGAACACCAGCAGTGGCGGCCCGATCACGGCCCAGCAGAGCGCGAACCACGCCTGCCAGGGAATCGTCCTCATCTGCCCCGCTCGATCTTCCAGCGATCCGTAATCGTCCCGCGTTCCATCACGACGTACTCGTCGAAGTGCGCCATCGTGAGGCACGAGTGATTGGGGACGATCTCGACCTGCTCACCGACCTTGAACTTCCCTTCGATCGCCACAGGGGCCGCCGCGCGAATGATGCCGTGCTCCTGCGACACCGACGCGAAGGTCAGGTGCGGGTCACCGCGGACCTCGCCCATCGCGGGAGGGAGGTCCAGATGCGTGGGACCCAGATCCTTGGAGAGCGACAGCGCGCCGGCGTCGACGACGAAATGTGACGCGCCCGGTTGGTGCGACACCACCGTGGCGAGCACCGTGACGCCGACGTCGTCCGGAGCGCAGCAACCGAGCAACACCATCGTGCGGTCGTAGAAGATGTAGTTGCCGGGGCGGGCTTCCGTGACGCCCGTCAGGTTCTCCGCGGCCGCCATCGCGGGCGTCGAACCGACGCTGATCCCTCGCACCGGCAGTCCGTCCTTCCGCAGGAGGTCCGCGAACCAGACCATCACCTGGCGCTCCTGCTCGGCCACCTTGGCCGCCTCCGCCTTGTTGCGCGTGTGGTACGCATGCCCCGAGTGGCTCAGGATCCCATCGAACGTCAGGCCCCGCTCGGCGCCGAGCTCGCGGGCCACCTCGAGCGCGTACTGCGACGCGGGATCCACGCCCGCGCGGTGATACCCGCAGTCGACCTTGAGCCACGCGTGCAGGCCCGTCCCCGCCAGAGCCTTCGCGGTGGCCAGGTCATCGACGATGACGCGCAACGTCGCCTGCTCGGCGATGCGGCGCACGTGCGGGATGTGCGTGGGGTCGAGCGGAAAGGCCCACGTGAGGTCCTTGAAGCCCGCACGGGCGAAGGCCGCGGCCTCGAAGAGCGTCGAGACGGTGAGGCCCGTGGCGCCATGGTTGAGCTGGCGCCGAGCCAGCTCGACGCACTTATGTGTCTTGATGTGAGGCCGCAACGAGACGCCGAGACGCCTAGCTCTTCCGGCCATGTACTCGAGATTCCGCTCCACCACGTCGAGGTGGAGCAGCAGCGCAGGCGTTTCGGCGGCGATCACGAGTTCGAGACTACCGCACCACGTGATATTGCGTCTGCCGCCGCAAGATCCAGCGCATCTGCCCGTCGGCGGTCACGGCCGCGTCCTCCTCCTGCGCGGAACGCACAGGCTGGCCGCCCCATTCAGCGACGGGTGTCGTCGCCTGCAGCTCGATCGAGAACCACATGTTGGCGAGCACTGGCACGTCGCCGCGACCGGGGACGCCCTCCTGGTGATCCCACAGGCCGATCAGCGGCCCGGCGCCGTGCCCGCGGTCGCCGATGGGGTGGGTGTACACCGTCCCCGTGATCCCCGCGGCGCGCATCGCTGCCAGCGTCGCTGCCAGCACTTCGTTCCCCGTCCGTCCCGGTCGCATCTCGGCGAGGAGGAGGTCCTGCAGCCGGTTGGAGTTCTGGAGCGCGCGCTGCAGTCCTGGCGGGACCTCACGCTCACCGGCGCGCAGCACGTATCCCATGTGCTGTGTGTCGGTGTTCAGATCCATCGCCGTGATCCCGAAATCGCAGTGCAGCACGTCTCCGCGCTGAATCACGACGGTCCCTGAGTCGCTCATGTCCGCGCCGCGGCGCTGCACGTCCACGTCGGTGTGGAACCAGGTGCCGAAGCCCAGATCGTTCACGCGCTGGCGCATCCACCACACGACGTCGTCCGTGCTCGTCTGGCCCGGCGTGATCACCTTGTTCGAAAACGCCGTGTCGATCACGGCCCACACGACCTCCATCAGCCGTTGGTAGACCGGGAGCATCCCCGGGGCGCGGATCGCCTGATAATCGAGCGCCAGCCCCTCCGCCCGGACGACGCGCGACAGGTAGCCCTGAGGCAGCGCCCGCGACAGCTGCTCCCACTCTCCCGCCGACAGGCCGTCGGAGAAAGCGTGCGTGCTCGAGATGTCGACCGCGATCGTCTTCGGGTCGCGTTCCCGCACGACCCGCGCGAGCAGGTCCCATTGCCCCTGTCCCACGAGCTCCGGTCGCCGGCCGATGGAGGGATCGATCGTGTCACGCGCCACATAGGGCTGATACAGACCGCCCTGCGAGCCGCCGCCGAGCGCGAGCCGCTCGACACCCTGCGCCGGCCCGCGGTCGACGAAGACATAGATCGTGCGGCGTCGCGCGAAGAACGTGGTGGGAGACACGAGCGACCAGAAAACCGGGTCCTCATTGTACTCCCGCATCGCGACGATCCACATCGCGACGCCGTACTGCCGCATCAACCGCGGCAGCACGGAGTCGAGCCGGTACTGCACCCACGCTTGCTGCAGTGCGGCCTGCTCGCGCAGCGTGCCGAGGGGCCGGGTGGGTGTGACCGTGAGAGGGTTGGCCGCGGGCCCCTGCACGAGCAGGGTCGCGGCGAGGACGAGCGTCGCGGTCATGGCTCGACCTGGCGCCCGCTCACCTCGACGCGGCGGATCCGCTCGATCCGCCCCGAGCCGCCCACGAACGTCGAGGCGAACCAGCTCGTGATCCCCACCACGCAGGCCGCGAGCGTCGCCGCGAACAAGCCGGCGAGCTGGAAGCCGGGGACGAGCCAGGCCACGATGGCGAGGGAGATGCCGTTCACGACCAGGATGAAGAGTCCCAGCGTCAGCACGGTGAGCGGTAGCGTGATGATCAGAATGACAGGGCGGATCACGGCATTGACGATGCCGAGTAACAGCGCGGACACGAGCAGCGCCTGCCAGCTGGTGATCACCACGCCGGGCAGGATCGCGTCCGCGGCCCAGAGGCCGAACGCGGTGATCAGCAGTCGGAAGAAGAAGCCTTTCATGGAGCGGAAGATAACCGACCGGCCGTGAATTGTGCCGTCACCCCTGGCCGGACCTGCACGCCGAGGCGCGAGTCGAACAGCACCGCGCCGCGCAGCGAATCGCTCCCGTACCAGGAGAGCGACAGGCCGGCAAAGGGTCCGAGGTCCGCGGGCCAGCCGTTGACGATCGCTTGTTCCGGCTGGCCGAACCAGGTGACGGCCAGTGTCTCGGCCTTCGGGACGCTGAACACGATGCGCCCGCGAAACAGGCAATCCTTTCCGCTCACGATCGTCGCCGTGTCGAGCACGACGTTCGCGAGACGAAAGTGATCGCTCATCGGTGGGGAATCGGGGAACGTCAGCGTGTCACCACGCGTGACGACCCAGTGGCCCGCGTAGCCCCTCGAGAACCGTTCCAGGCGCCGGAATTGCGTGCCGGCGCATGGATTGGAAGGCCCGCACGCAGCGACGAGGAGGGCCGCCGCGGCGAAGCCGTACGGTTTCACCGCTCGGTGGTGTCGGCGGCCACCGAATCAGCGCGATGCGCGCCCGCGCTCGTCGAGTCGGCTGCCCGCATGGCGCGCCCGACATTGCTCGCGCCCGGAATGCTCGACTTGGCGAGGATGCTGTCCTTCTGCCGCTGCGTGAGCGTGTCGCGGTTCACGGCCTGCTTGTCGGGTTTGTCGCCGCCACAGGCGGCGAGCGTCGCGAGGAGGAGCGCGACGGGCAGGTGACGGATCATGCGGGTATCCCGTTGCGAAGCAGGTTTTCCATCGCGTCCGCAAAGCGATCGATCTCGCCCACCGTCGTATACACGTTGGGCGTGATGCGCAAACAATTGAACTCGGGATGCGCGATCGCCGTGACGATGATGCGGTGCTTCTCGTAGAGGTACCCGGTCACCTTGCCGACGTCGAGCTGGCCGGGCGTGAAAGAGGCTAGACCGCACGACTGCGCGGGATCGTACGGCGTGAGAATCTTGACGCCAGGAAGGCGCTCCAACCGCTTGGCCCAACGGTCGCGCAGGTAACGAAGCCGCGCTGCCTTCCGAGCGCCGCCGATGCTCTCGAGGAACGACACCGCTTCCGCGATGGCGTTGTGATTCGCCGCCGGATGCGTCCCGATCTCCTCGAACTTCCGGATGTTGGCGTTCATCTCGGGCGGGGCCGCCATCATCGGCCAGATCTTCTCGATCTTCGACTTGCGCACGTACAGGAACCCCGTGCCGATGGGCGCGGTGAGCCACTTGTGCAGGCTCGTGCCGTAGTAATCGCAGTCGAGCTCGTCGCGCGTGAACGGGAAGTGTGCGTAGGCGTGGGCCCCGTCCACGATGACTTCGATCCCCCGGGCGCGGGCCATCTGACAGATCTTCTTCACGGGGAAGATCTGGCCCGTCAGGTTCGTGATGTGGCAGATGTGGATGACCTTGGTGCGCGGCGTGATCGCCTGCTCGATCCGATTGGCCAGGTCGTCCTGCGAGGGCGGCGGCACGGGGAAGGGGATCTGCTTCAGCACGATGCCGTCGCGCCGCTCGCGCTGCTTCCAGGTGGTGATCATCCGTGGGTAGTCCTGCGTGGTCGTCAGGACTTCATCACCGCGCTCGAGCGGCAGGCCCAGCTGCACGATTTCCAACGCCTCGCTGGCGTTGCGCGTGATCGCCATCTCCTCGGGATCGCACCCGAAATTCGCGGCGAGACGCCGGCGCACCGCCTCGATCTCCGGCTCGATCCAGCCCCACATCGTGATCGCGGGAGCCTGATTCGACACCGTGAGGTAGTGCAGCAGCGACTGGTGCACCACGCGTGGGCTCGGCGCCACGCCGCCGTTGTTGAGATTGACGAGCGCGCGATCGATGTCGAACGCTTGCTGGATCGTCTGCCAGTAGTCCTCGTCCTGGGCGACGTCTTCGGGGGACCTGCCGAGCGCCCCGCCGTTCGCGCCGGCGATGCGCGCCAGGGCGTCGTTCTTGAAAGCGGGGATCGCCGCGCTCGCGGCGACGAGAGAGCGGAGAAAACCGCGTCGTGTGGTCATCCTTACCTAATACGGCAAAACCCCCCGCCTGGCCAGAGCCAAGCGGGGGGTCGGCTCAGCCTCCGAAGAAACTCTCGATGGGCAGGAACAGGGAGTTCAGGGCCTCCTGAAAGCCGCTGGCAGAAGCGTCCAGCGCTTCGAGGGCCGCGACATCGTCCGCCGTCAGCGGATCGCCACCCGCATCGACCCAAACCGTCGCCGTATCGCCGAGCTCCCCGTTCAACGTCGCCACCGTGCGGCCGTTGACCCGCACCGTCGCGTTGATGACGATCGTGGAGTCGAACGTAATCCGGGCGTAGAACTGCACCGTCTCGCCCGGGCGGACGAAGCGGAAGTCGCCGGTGATCACCAGGGCCTGGCCGCTCACCGTCACTGACTCGCTCAGCGTGAACGTGCGCGCCGGGTTGTTGAGCGTGAATGTGGCGTTCGCCGTCACGCGGGTGTCCGTGACCATGAACGTTTCATCGAACGTGAGCGTCTTGTTCCCCACGCTCAATCCATTCGAAATGAACCCGGTGCCGTTGGCGGTCAGCGAGCTGACCGTGGCGGAGATCGTGGCGGTGTAGTCGACGTACGTCGTCGTGCCGCCGAGTCCCTTCACGACGACATGCAGCTGCA
The DNA here is from genome assembly GCA_036004745.1 of Gemmatimonadales bacterium. GTDB lineage: Bacteria > Gemmatimonadota > Gemmatimonadetes > Gemmatimonadales > GWC2-71-9 > 20CM-2-65-7. The sequence continues at coordinate 24,165 of DASYRD010000005.1, forward strand.
ACGTCGACAGCGTGCTCTCGTCGATCAGATCGAGTGTACCGACTTCGACGGTGGGCTCGACCACGAGCCCGAACTCATCGACCTGATAGAGAATGAACCGCACGCCGTTCAGGCCGGGCACGACCGAATCCTGCCACGCGTACGAGTCGGACAGGGTGTCCCACTGGAACACGCGGCCGTAGACGGAGTCCGGGATGATGCGGCCCTGAGCGGCCGCCTCGTTCATCGCGGGGCGGAGCTGCTGCAGCCGCTGCGCCTGGACTGCGCCCAGCACCGCCACGCGCCCCTTTGCGCGATCGAACTTCGGCAGGGTGTTGCTGAGCAAGGTGACGGCGGGTCGCAGCCGCGCGGCGCCCGTCGCCGCGGGCGGGAAATTCAGCGTCGC
>DASYRD010000006.1:0-34526 GCA_036004745.1 Gemmatimonadales bacterium
TCCGTTGCGCCGCCCGACGCCGACCAACGTCAGCTCGATACGCCGGATGGTGAAGGTCCCGCTGCCCGCCAACGCGACGTCGCCCGACGGCGCCACCACGGGCTCATTGAGCCGCAACCGATCGAGGTTCGTCGCAAAGCCGTGAAACATCAGCTCGTCCCACACCAGATTCCTCTCATCGGTGGCGGCCTCCGGGAAACCACGAAAGAAATCATTCGCGGTGAGGTTGTGCGCGTCCCGAGCGTACGTGAGGCCCTCCATGTACGTCTGGTGTTCCCCGGTGGTCGCGGGTTGGCCATGCCCAGCGCTCGGGCCTACGGTCACGCTCGTCCAGCGGAGACTATCGCCGCTGGCGACGAAATCGGCCGTGACCACGTGGGTCCCGGCTTCGGCGCCTTGAGGCCCTACCATCGTGTACTCGGTCACGAAATGGTATTGCAAGGGCCGCCTCGCGTGACTCGCGGCGGGAGGTATCTTGCCCGCGAGGACCGACGAGCACGGGTCGCCAGACGGCAGGATCAGCAGTGCGATGACCGACAGCCGCTTGATCATGTCTTTGCTCCTTCAGGGGAGGACACATGTACAAATCGTTGCTGTTATCCATCAACGTACTTGGCGCGTCGATCGTTTCGGCGCAATCACCGACCCCACCCAAGCTCTCCGTGCAGTGGGAGGAATTGTCGGCGGCCGAATTCAAGGACGCCATCGCCCGGTCGCAGGGCACCTGCCTGCTGCCCTTCGGCATCATGGAGAAGCACGGGCCACATCTGCCATTGGGCAACGATCTGCTCAACGTGCGCTACGTCGCCCTCAATGCAGCGCAACAGGAATACGCGGTCGTGTTTCCCCCGTACTACTTCGGCCAAATCGCCGAAGCGAAGCAGCAGCCTGGCACAGTCGCCTACAGCCGCCGCCTGCAGCTCGAATTGCTGCAAGAGACGACCGACGAAATGGCCCGCAACGGCTGTAAGAAGGTCATGATCGTGAACGGGCACGGCGGCAACAACAGCCTGCTGCCGTACTTCGCGCAGACGCAGCTCGATGCGCCGCATGACTACGTCGTGTATGTGGTGGGGATCGCGCGCAGCGGGCTGGGAGAGCCAAAACACAAATCGAACCGCGAGACGGACATGCATGCCGGCGAAAGCGAAACGTCGGTGAGCATGATCGCGCGGCCCGATCTCGTGCACCTCGATCGCGCCACGCAGGAATCGGGGGCCGATCAGGGTCGCGTGAAGCTGCCCGACGGTGTGTACACGGGGATCTGGTGGTACGCGCGCTTCCCGAATCACTACGCCGGAGACGGGTCCGTGGCGTCGCGCGAGCTGGGTGAGTTCGAGGCCAAGACGTGGATCACCGGCGTCGTGACGGCGATCCGCGCCGTCAAAGCCGACTCGGAGAGCCTGCGCCTGCAGAATGAGTTCTACGAACGGAGCCGGCATCCGCTCGAGACGCCGCGGTAGCGCCCGCGCGCCCGATGGGGATGCGCCGCTAGTGGCGCGCGCGCGCCGCGATGTGCCGCGCCACGTACTCTGCGTCGCGCCCCACGCCGCGCACCATCGCCGACGACACCGAGTAAATGAAGGGCAGCCCCACGAAGTAGAGCCCCGGTTGCTCGGCGACGACGCCCCGTCTCTCGCGCGGCAGGCCGCCATCGAATACGGGCAACCGGATCCACGAGAATCCCGGATCGAATCCGGTGCACCAGACGACCGTCCCGACCTCGAGCGGGCGGTCGGCCCCCTCGAGCAACGGCAGCCCGCCGCGCACCCCCGCCATCTTCGGCACGCGCGTGATCCCCGCCGCCGTCAGGTCGCGCGGTTTGATGCGGATCCACGGCATGCCCTGATTCAGCGCCGCCTTCCGCACGAGACGGCCCAGCGGATTCCGAATCGTCAAGACATGATGAAAGACGAATCCGAGAATGATGCGCTGCAGCACCAGGCGCGCGGCGAAGCCATCGATTTGGAAGGGCAGGTGTCCTGGGTGCCGGCCCGATAACCACGTGGCGTGGCCCGAGCGCGCCGCATCCAGCGCGATCTCGGCGCCGGAGTTCCCAGCGCCGACCACGAGAACGGCCCCCTTCCCGAATTGGGTGGGCACCCGATACTCGCCGGCGTTCAGCTGCGCAATACCCGGCGCGAGCTCGCGTGCAAACGCCGGCACGCGCGCCCGCTGCCACACGGACATCGCCACCACCACGTTGTCCGCCGTGAACTGCTGCGCGCCGGCGTTCAGCGCGAAGCGGTCATCCTGCCGCTCCAGGCTTTCGACGCGCACCCCCGTGCGCACAGGCAACGCAAATCGTGCCGCATACGCCTGTAAAGAGTCCGCCATTTCGTTCTTGGTCGGGAAGGCGCGCCCTGCCATGGGGAACGGCATGCCGGGGAGGCCGTCATAGCGGGCCGGCGTAAACAGGCTGAGCGACTCCCAACGGCGCCGCCACGCGTCGCCCACACGCTCGTGCGCGTCGAGAATCACGAAGGGCACGCCACGCCGGGCGAGGTGATATCCGGTCGCGAGGCCCGCCTGACCGGCCCCTACGACGATGGTGTTGAATCGTTCGAGGGTCATGGTGGGTGGGATTCTCTCACGCCCGGCGCGCGTCGTCAATCGGCGACCGGCACGGGGCTTGAGGGGGGCGCTCGGCTCGTCTGGGTCGTCGACCCTGAGCGACGCCTGGCTCGCGTCTACCGACCCGACGGAACTGAAGCGCGGGTCAGTGCGGAGGAGCAACTCGACGGCGAAGACGTCCTGCCGGGGTTCTCTTGCTCCCTGGCCGCCATTCTCTGAAGCGTCACCCGATGAGGCCGTACCTCGCCGCATAGCGCACCAGCTCGGCGTTCGTCTCGACGTGCATCTTCTCGAGTATCCGTGTTCGATACGTGCTCACGGTCTTTGCCGAAAGCTCGAGCTCAGTGGCGATCTGCGAGACGGTGAGCCCGCTGCCCAGGCGGCGCATCACCTCGAACTCGCGATCGGAGAGCAGCTCGTGCGGGGCGCGCTCTCCGGCATCGAGCTGCTGCGCCATATGCTCGGCCAGCGTGGGACTCACATACTTGCCGCCCCGATAGACGCGCCGGATTGCCTCGAGGAGCTGCTCCGGTGAGTGGTCCTTGGTGAGATAGCCCGACGCGCCCGCGCGCAGCGCCCGCACGGCCCACTGATCCTCGGGGTGTACGCTCAAGACGAGGACGCGCACCGTCGGATGTTTGGCTCGCAACCGCTGCAGCGTGTCGAGAAAGGGCCCGCCCGGCATCGAGACGTCGAGGAGCACCAGATCGGTCACGGTGCGATCGAGCGCGGCCAGGAGCTCCTCGGCGGCACCGGCCTCGCCGGCGACGACGAGCCCGGGATCGGCCGCCACGATGCGCCGCAGGCCCTGGCGCACGATCGGATGATCGTCCGCGATGAAGATCCGAATCACGACGCGGGCACCGGGATCGTCACCACGATCGATGTGCCCTCGCCCGGCTTGCCCCGGACCATCAACGCCCCGCCACAGGCCAACGCGCGCTCCCGCATCCCGACGAGGCCGAGCGAGCTCAATCCGCTGAGGGAATCGGGCGCGAATCCGATGCCATTGTCCGCGACGCTCAGGATGATGGTGTTTGCGGCTCGGCGCAGCGTCACATCCACCCGCGTGGCCTTGGCGTGGCGCGTGACGTTGGTGAGCGCCTCCTGAATGATCCGGAACGCGTGACTCGCGATCTGGTCGGGGAGACGGGGGAATGCCTGCGCGACGTCCAGGGTGACCGCAATGCCGGTGCGGCGCGTCGCGTCCTGGACCAGATACTCGATCGCGGCCTCGAGGCCGAGCTGGTCGAGGACGCTGGGGCGGAGCTCGCTGGCGATGCGGCGCACGATCTGCATCGTCTCGTCAATGCGCTTGGTGATCGACTGATCGACGGCGCGAAACTCTCCGGACGTGCTGCTGCTCTTCGGCGGCTGCTTACCGAGCCACGCCAGATCGAGTTTCAGGGCCGTCAGCGCCTGGCCCAGCTCGTCGTGGATCTCACGCGCAATGCGGGTCCGCTCCTCTTCACGAATCGCCTGCAACCGCGCCGCGAGCGCCCGCAGCTCTTCGCGCGACTGGCCCAGCTCCTCCGCAGCCCGCGTGCGGTCGGTGACGTCCCGCTGGATCCCGAAGTGTCCGGTGATCCGACCCTCGGCGTCGTAGAAACACATGTAGTCGCCTTCGACCCACATCGTCGAGCCGTCCATCCGACGCTCATTGGTGATGCTGTGCGTATGACCGGCATCGAACAGCGCGCGCCAGCCTCGGCGCCCCGCCGCCACGTCGTGCCGGAAGAACTCGGCCGGCGTCATGCCGATCAGCGCCTCCGGCGTGGCCCGGAACTGCTGCGCCATCGCGGGATTGACCTTGGTCATGCGCTGATGAGCAAAGACATAATCGAGCACGGCGTCTTTATCGACGCCCTCACCCCACTCGATCGGCTGATCGAGCATCATGAAAAAAAAGCCATCCTGGGAGCGCTCAAAGAACGCTTCCAGGAGGGCTGGGGTGTTGAACTGCATGGTTTGGTCGATGCCGGATAATAGCTACTTGACTACGATCCGGCCGGTCATCGCGGCCCCGTGGACCGCGCAATCGTACTCATACGTTCCGGGATGGAAGAGGCGCACGGAATACGTGTCGCCCGCGCGGTTCATCACCACACTGTTGCGGAACACCTCCGGCGGGATGCCAGTCGACTGAATGCTGTGCGAGCCCGCGGCATTCCACGTCCACGTCACCCGGGCGCCAGCCGCGATCGTGTCCACGGCGGGATTCTGACTGTTGTTCTGCACGCTGCGGAAGAACGTATTGCCCACGGTAACCTGAATGTCGGGCCCCGCCGCGCGCGGCTCGCCAAAGACGAAGTCATCCATGACGACGAGATCCTGTGCGCCGCCGTCGCTGACGTCGGCGATCGTCGGCGTCAACGCCGCCGCGCCGCTCGTGATTCGCACGCGCGCCACGATCGGCGCCTCGAACACGGCTCCGACGAACGACAAGAGCTGGGTGCCGCCATGATTGGGGGCCGTCACGACGCCGAGCGACCCGCCGTCCACGTCGAAGAACTCGATCTTGGTGGAGCCCGGGCTGTCGACGTCCACAAACACGGCGCCGAACCCCTTCACGAGGCCGGGCGTGGCGGTGCCCACCACTTTGAACGTCACGTCGACCTGGTTGCTCCCCACCGGCATGAACAGCTTCTTGGGCGAGAAGAACGTGAACTGTGCGGCGAGGCCGGGGTTCACGGCCGCGAAGTTGGTGCTGTCGACGCGCAGGCCCGTTCCGGGGGTCGAGTACACGGCGCCCCGCTTGGAGTTGTTGTTGAAGAAGTTCGCCGGGAACGTGTCGACATCGGTCAACGCCGCGGGGACGCCGTCCCAGTTGATCTCACGCCGGCCGCTGTCAGCGGGGGGTGAGTTGGGCGCGTTCAGCACGCCGCCGAGCGCGGTGCGGAACTCCGTCAGCTTCGCGCCGATCGACACGCTGTCGCCCAGCGTTTCGAACGTGGTGAACGCCGGCGGGGGCGGGGGAGGCGGCGGCGGAGGATTCGGGGCGGTGTAGTCGCTGCACCCACCGGCAATCAGCAGTGCCAGGAAGGGAGCGTAGATCGTCGGTTTCATAGTGCACTCCATCGTGAGAAAGGGTCGATCGCCAACTGGGGAGCACGTTAGCGATCGACCCTCGATGGAGGCATCAGCGCCCGCGGAAGGGCCCTGTCAGGCGGAGGACTACACTACCGATTGGCCGTATTATCCAGGAACGGTCGATTCGTGGCGGTGGTGGACACGATCGTGATATCGCCGCGCGCCCCGACCGTGTACATCCGGCCTCCCAGGAACGACACGCCCGTTCTGGCGATCTTGTTCGTCGTCGAGTCGGTGTACCGGGCGAACAGATCGTACACGCCGGCCGGCAGCGCCGTGAACGTGCCGGCCCCCTTATAGGTCACGGCGGCGCCCACGGCCGTCGTGTCGAGCAGCACGGTATTGCGCGCATACAGCGTGAGCGGACTCGCATTGGAAATCGCGTGGACGAATCTCACGTACGCGAGTCCATAGTTGATCGGCTGGGATTGGACCGACAAGGGATCCTCCAAGACGAAGGCGTCCACGGTCTTGGTCGTGGTGTTGTAAAAGCCGCTCATGTAGTACGAATAGTATTTCCCGTCATCGAGCGTCGTGGCGATCGTCGCGACCGGCAGGTCTTTGTCGACCGTCGCAGCGATGCGTCCGGTCAGCGTGTATGCGCCTGGCACGATGGCCAGGTATACGCCGCCATTCCCGGCGCCGCCGTACGCGACGCCCGTGGTGGCTTCCTGCCCCGTCCCCGAGAGAATCGCCGTCATCTTCATGTTGTTGGCGTAGAAATTCACGCCGGGGGCATTGACGCCAAAGTTGAAGAACTTGACGCGCCCACCGGGAATCGTTTCCGCGGTGGGGAGCACCTGGACCGCATTCTTCTCGCAGGCCGCCAGCAGGGCGGCGCAGACCAGCGCGGCGCGAATCCGGTATCGGGTCATAGTGGGCTCACGGCTCCGTGATCCAGAGTGGCTTGGTGTGATAATCCACCGCATCCGCGCCGATCACCTTCAATGCGTTGAGGTTCCAGACATACTCGGAATTGAACCGTGGCCTGATGCGTTGCACGATCTTGCCGCCGTTGTCGCCGTACAGCACAATCGGCGGCGCGAATCCCCGGAAGACTTCCACGCCGCTGACCGGATCGGCGTCGGTGTAGTGATAGCGGCGCATGTCCATCCACAATTCGTTGTGCCCCCAGGCCCACTGCGCGATGTACTTCTGGGACATGATGTGCGACAGCGTGATGGTGGCGGGCACGATATTCGTGTCGGCGAGGAAAGTGGACTTCTCGGTCGCCGTGATCTGCGTCGGGGTCTGGCCGGCATCGAGATTCCGGGCATTGACCCAGTCGATGTGAGCTCCCACGGCGTTGATGTAGGTCGTGCGGGCGAGGCCCGGGTTGCCCATCCGCAGCGCCGCTTCGGCCTTGATGAACTGCAACTGCGCGTAGGTCATGAACGGGATCTTCGACCGGTCGGCGAACAGATAGCGGGCGGGCAGCCCCACTCCATTGCTGCCCGTGTACCCGAAGAAATTGCGCGGCTGCTGCGCCGTGGTGAGCGCCCCGAAGCCCAGCACATTGATGTCGAGCCCGCGGTACGTCGTGTTCGCGGAGTCGATCGCCAGCATGCGGCTCATCCGCGGGTCGACCACGCCGCCGAATTGCGTGCCGTTCATCAGGTTCACGATGAACTGTGTCTGCCGGTACAGCGTGATGTTGTTGCGGCTCCGGCCCCAGAAGTTGTAGTCCGCGAAATCGGTGCTGGTGTTCGGATAGGTGAGCAGCGCGTCGTCGACGTTCCCCACAAACGACTGATCCACCTCGGCGATGACGGCGGCGGGGTCGTACGAGGCCTTGTTGGAGTAGTGATTGAGGTGCAACGCCAGCAAGCCGTGCGCCACCTTCAACCACTTGCTGCGGTCACCGTTGTAGATCTTGTCCCCTACGGCGAGATACGTCTGATCGACGGCGCCATCGGTCCGCTGCAGCAGCACGATCGCGCTGTCCAGCAGCCGCTTGACCTCTTGATACGCGTACTGCTGCGTGTCGTAGTCGAAGGCGGTCCGCGTTTGGTCGATGGCCTCCTGCACGATGATCTCGCCGTGCAGATCGGTGAGCACCTGCCAGCCCCACGCTTTCAGGATCAGGCCCACGCCCAGGAGATCCCAGCGCTGCTCGGCCGTCGCCTTGGCGTTCATGTCGACCAGGTTCTGCCCCAGCGTCCAATACACGTCGCGCCACTGCTGCGCGCCATTGTCGCTGGACGGGTCATAGCCCATCCGGCCCCAGGTCGATGCCGGGCTGACCGCCGTCGAGGTCGAGACCCACTCCTGCGCGTAGTGCCCCACGAACCGGCCGTCGAACTGCGGAGACGAGACCAGCCAGTGCAGCATCGGCGGCAGGTAGAGATTCGCCGACACCGACTGCGGGCCGTTGGGATTCGTATTGACGTCGAGGAATTCGCGGCACCCGGACAGGAGCACGAGGGCGGCGACGAGCGATGCGTGTCGAGTGTTCATGGCTAGAACCCCACGCTGACGCCGAAATTGAAGCCGCGCGGCATCGGGAAGTTACCGAAGTCGATCCCCACGGCTCCCGACCCTCCCACCGCGGCGGTATTCCCGTTCACGATCGGGTCCAAGCCCGAGTAGTTCGTGATGACGAAGAGGTCCGTGCCGGTCAGGTACACACTGGCCGTGCGGGCGCCGAGCAGGCGGCCCGGCAGCTCATAGCGCACCGTCAGGTCGCGGAGCCGCAGCCAGTTGATGTCCTTCTCGATGAACAACTCCTCGCTCATGTTCACGTAGTAGCCCGTCTGCAGGCGGGGGATGATGACGATGTTGTTGACCGTCGGATTCGCGGTGTTCTCCCGGCCGTCGCGCAGCACGCCGTCGATGATGCGCGGCTGGTCCCGGTCCAGGGTGCGCATACTGAGGCCGCGGGCCGTGAGGTAATGCTCGGTCGCGTTGAAGACGTCTCCCCCCTTGCGGATATCGAGGAGGAAATCCAACGAGAACCGCTTGAACCTGAAGGTGTTCCCGACGCCGATCGTAAAGTCCGGCTGACGATCGTAGCCGGCGTCGATGAAGGCCGTCGATCGGACCGGCAGGCCGGTGGAGGGATCGATCAACAGCTTGCCCTGATTGTTTCTCAGGTAGTAGAGACCGGTCAGCGACATCGTGGAATTGTGCAGCTGGACCCCGTTGCGCACGTTGCCGTACAGCCACGTGTCTGAGACGTAGGATTCGGGGATGCCGTTCGGCAGGCCCGTCACCCAGGCGCCCGAGCTCGTCCAGTTCAGGGTCACATCCCACCCGAACGCGGGTTTCTGGATCGGCGTGCCGCGGACGGTGAGTTCCAACCCGTGGCTCGCCGTCGAGGCGCCGTTCAGGTTGAAGAGAATGAAACCCGTCGCGTAGCTGCCGCGGATGTCGTTGACGATCTGGTCCTTGGTCGTCGCGTGATACACGGTCGCATCGAGCGCCAGGCGACCATCCAGGAAGCCCAACTCCACGCCGCCCTCGACGGACCGCTTGAACTCGGGCTTCAGGGCGGGGTTCGGACCCGTGAAGCCGTAGCCGTATCCACCGAACGAGGTCGTCTTGTATTCCAACGAAGGCCGGTCCGCGTAGGGCCTGGCATCCTTGCCGACCTCGGCGTAGCCGACCCGGACCTTGCCGGTCACAAACCGGCGCACGCTGGGAAACGCATCGGAGAAGACGAAGCTCGTCGCCACGGAGGGATAGAAGAACGAGTTCTGTCCCCGCGGGATCGTCGAGGTCCAATCGTTGCGGCCGGTGAAGGTCAGGTACAGGAAGTCCTTGTAGTCGAAGACCACCTGCCCGAACAGACTCACGAGGCGCCGCTGCTCGACCGTGGTCTTGGTCGACCGCGTGGTCGTGTTGTTCATGGAGACGAAGTTCGGATCCAGGAACCCGATGCCAGTGGCGGCATCGGTGGTCGACTTGAAGTCGCTCACCTGGTTTCCGATCAAGCCACTGACCGAGAGGTTGGGCGTGAAGGAATACGGGTTCGCGTTGAGGATCGTCACGCTGTTGATGTTCCGCGTGATGACATCGGCCTGGTCGAGGAGGCCCCCGAACGTATTGCCCACCGCGCTCTCCGGATGCCGCAGGATCAAGTTCTGATTGGCGTAGTTGTCGGTCCCGATGTTGGTCTTGATGTTCCCCCACGAAAACGGGGTCACCACGAGGCCGACGTTGGCGATCAGGCGGTTGACCCTGGAGTTGACGCGGTTCTTGACGACGTTGAAGTACGGGTTGTCGGCCTCGCCCGCGGGCGTCAGCGTGGTCAGCCGGCGCCGAGTGCCCGCGGGCGTGAGGAAGTCGCGCGCGTCATCGGTCTGCGGCCATAGCATCAGACCGATCAAGGGGCCGATGTCGCCTTTGTACACCTGATCGTTGTTCGAATAGGTGTAGGCCATCGACAGATCGGTCGTGAGCCAATTGTTGATGCGGGCCTGAGACGCCCCGGTCACGTTGACGCGATCGTATCCCGAGTTCCGGACGACGCCGTCTTCCTTGTCGATCGACGTGCCCAGCCGGTAATTGATCGTGTTGTCGGCCGTGGCGCCGCTGAAGGAGATATTGTGCTTCTGCGTCATGGCCGTCTGGAGGAAGCCATCGACGTTGTCGTAGAACTGGGTGCCGGGGGCGTAGGGGGCACCGAAGTACTGAAACGAGCCGAGGTTGCTCCCCGTGAGCGTCGTCGGACCGTAGACGCGTTGCAGCTGCGGCCTCGCGCGCGTCGATTGGATGCTGACGCTGTTCGTGTATTGCATGCCGCCGCCGGCGCGGCCCCGCTTGGTCTTGATGACGATCGCGCCATTCGCCGCATCGATGCCGTACAGCGCGGCGGCCTCGGGCCCCTTCAAGACGGTCAGCGTCTCGATGTCTTCCGGGTTCATGTCGGCGGCGCGGTTCGTGAAGTCCACGCCGCGATTGCTGAACGCCGTCGTCGCATTCGCGTCCGACGCCAGGGTGGTCGTGGTGAGCGTCTTGTTGTCGATCGGCAGGCCGTCGACGATGATCAACGGCTGATTGCTGCTGCTGATCGAGCTGACGCCCCGGATGATGATCGAGGAGGACGCCCCCGGCACGCCCGAGGTGCTCGTCACATCGACGCCCGCGATGCGCCCCGATAACGCATTGATGAAATTGTCCCGCTGCGTCTGGGCGATCTCGGTGCCCCGGATGCTCTGCTGGGCCGTGCCCAGCGATCGCGCCGCGGCCGTCTCGCCCAACGCCGTCACCACCACGGCGTCGAGATCCATCGCGACGCGCCGCAGCACCACGTCGATGACGTCTTCTGTGCCGACGGTCCGCTCGACCAGCCCGGTCCCGATGAACCGGAACTGCAGGACCTGGCCCGCTTCGGCGACAATCGCGTAGCGGCCTCCGGCGTCGCTCTGGACCGTCGTCGGGGTCCGCCTGACGCCCACCCGGACGCCGGGTAGCGGTGCGCCCAGCTCGTTCGTGACGGTCCCGGTGATCGTTCGCTGTTGCGCCACAGCAGCACCGGCCAGCAGCATGGTTGCCAACAGGATGATGGCCACGCCAGCCATCAGTGGGCGTGGCGACGTGTGTGTCGATCGTGAATCGTGCACGGGGTTCCACTCGGAAGGTGACGGACGAGCCAGATTTATCCCCAGGGGCCGAGGTCGGCAAGAGGAGCCGAATTCGGGTCGGCTAGCGGGAATGCTCGCGGTGCCGATAATCTTGTTGCATGATCCCATTCCTCCGCCGACCCGTATTCTGGCTGCTCGCCGCTGTATCCCTCCCCGCCCTCGCTCGCGCGCAAGAGGCCGATCCCGTCGCCCAGCTCGTCGCCAGGCTCGACCTCGAGCAATACAAGGCGACGATCAAGGGCCTCACGCAGTTCGGCGACCGCCGCCAGGGGACCGACCGCAACCGCAACGCGGTGAACTGGATCGAAGCGCAGCTGCGCAGCTACGGCTGCACCGACATCGGCCGCATCAAGTACGACTACCAACCTCCTGCGCCACGCGCCCCGTCTGATCGGTCCGCGACTCCACCGGCCCGCGACACCACCCGAGCCTCGGGCGGCGGCCGCTATCGCGGCCTCCGCGCTCGCACCGGCGTCAACACCGATTCGCTCAAGCAGCCCGACGCGCGCGTGCGCGCCATCAACATGCAGCCCACCACGCCGGGCGCCCGCGAAGAGGTGTACTGCACCAAGGTCGGCGGCGGTCATCCGAACGAGATGTACATCGTGGGCGGACACATGGACGGCCACGGCTGGGGCGAGGCGGCCAACGACGACGGCTCAGGGACGGCGCTCGTCATGCAGCTCGCCCGCATTTTCTCCGCGCCCGACGTCCACACCGACCGCTCGATCCGCTTTGTGCTCTGGAACAACGAAGAGACGGGTCTCAACGGCGCCCGCGCCTACGTGGAGCAGCGTCAGGCCCTACAGGGGAAGGAAGACCCGCCGGGGTCGGGGAAGTATCCCGAGCCCACCTGGCTCGGCATGATCCAGCACGACATGATGCTCTTCGATCACGGCATGCCCCGCGCCGACGGCACGCTGAGCCCCGAGCAGCGCCCCGAGGCCGACGTGAACATCGAGTTCCAATCGAGCGCGAAGTTCGCGCTGCAGGCTCGCGATCTGGCGTTTGCGTTTCAGGTGGCCAACGAGAAGTATGCGACCGACTACCCGGCCACCGTTGGCGCGCATATGACGAACACCGACTCGGCGCCCTTCCAGGACCTGGTGGCGGCGATCAGCTTGCGCGAGAACGAGCGGGGCACACACATCGGGGCGGGGTGGGACCCGAACTGGCATCAGCCCACCGACCTGTACTCGACCTATAGCGACAGGGATTTCCGGCTCGGCCTGAACGCGGCGCAAACAACGCTCGCGGCCATCGCGGGACTCGTCGGCGCGACGATCATCCTCCCGCGATAGCCCCGACGACGAGAAACGGCTCGTCCCCCGAGGCCACCGCGGCGGGGAGGGGCGCGTCGGGCGGCTCGTGCGTGAGGTCTTTGGAGCAGGCGAAGAACCGCAGGAAGGGCCGCCGCTGGGCGGTCACGTGATCGCGAATCGTGCCGCGTAACATCGGATAGCGCGCCTCGAGCGCATCGAGCACCACCGCGCGCGTCGGCGCCGCCTCTCCCGGGATGTCGAGCGACACCTCGTCGACGACTCGCGCCAGCGTCCGCAGGTGCGCCGGCAGCACCACGCGAATCATGGCAGCGCCTGCACCTCGACCGAGAGCACCGCCGGCAGATCGCGCACGATCGGCGCCCAGCTGTCGCCCGCGTCCGGGGAGGCGTACACCTGGCCCCCCGTGGTCCCGAAGTACACGCCGCAGGGATCGAGCGAGTCGACGCACATCGCGTCGCGCAACACGTTCACATAACAGTCGCGCTGCGGCAGGCCCTTGGTCAGTGGCTCCCACTCATTGCCGCCCTTGCGGCTGCGGTAGACGCGCAGCTTCCCCTCGGGCGGATAGTGCTCGGAATCGCTCTTGATGGGGACGACGTACACGGTCTCCGGTTCGTGAGCGTGCACGTCGATCACGAACCCGAAGTCGGTGGGCAGGTTCCCGCTCACCTCCCGCCAGGAGTCGCCCGCGTCGTCCGAGCGCATCACGTCCCAATGCTTCTGCATGAACAGCACGTCGGGCCGCGAGCGATGCAGCGCGACGTGATGCACGCAGTGGCCCACGTCGGCGTTGGGGTCGGGGATGAACTCGGAGCGCAGGCCGCGGTTGATCGGTTTCCAGGACTTGCCGCCGTCGTCGCTGCGGAAGGCCCCCGCCGCCGAGATGGCGACGTAAAGGCGCTTCGGATTGCTCGGATCGATGAGAACGGTATGCAGACACATCCCGCCGGCTCCCGGTTGCCACTGGGGCCCCGTGCCGTGGCCGCGCAGCCCGGCCAGCTCCTGCCACGTCGTGCCGGCGTCGCTCGAACGAAACAGCGCGGCGTCCTCCACGCCGGCGTACACCGTGTCGGGATCGGTGATCGACGGCTCGAGATGCCAGACGCGCTTGAACTCCCAGGGATGCTGGGTCCCGTCGTACCACTGGTGTGTCGTGAGGGGCTTGCCGGTCTCGGGCGAGACGTCGTACACGAACTTGTTGCTTTCGCCCTTGGGTCCCTCGCCGGGCACCATCGTCACGCCGCCGCCCGGCGCTTCCCAGGTCTTCCCGCCGTCAGACGATCGTTGGATGACCTGCCCGAACCAGCCGCTCGTCTGCGACGCGAACAGCCGATTCGGGTCGGCGGGAGATCCTTTCAGGTGATAGATCTCCCAGCCCGCGAAATGTGGACCACTGACGTTCCAGCTCTTACGCTTGCCGTCCGCGGTCAGGATGAACGCGCCCTTGCGTGTGCCGACGAGTACCCGTACGCCGCTCATGCGCTGATTTTAACTGTGCCACGCGCGTCTGACTAGCGATTGATCCAGTACGACACCTTCATCAGGAAGCTGTTGTCGGGTCGCAGATTGAACAGATCGCCGATGTCGCCGCCGAAGCCCTGCGTGCCCTCCACGCCCTGGAATCCGCTCCGCCCCTGGCTCCACACCAGGAACAGCGTCGAGCCGGGCCGGTACTCCCAGCGGAACACCACGTTCGAGCGGAACTGCTTGAAGTTGAAGCCGCCGATGTTGTTCGTGAACGCCGTGTCGCCGTATGCCTGATAGCGGCCGTCGTAGTTCGCGGCGCGCGGCGTCGCCGACAGCTCCCGCACGTTGCTGAACGTCCCTTTCGCGATGAACGGCTGCGCGTACACCTGGAGCGACATCGTCGCCGTGAATGGATACGTGAAGCGCATCGTCAGGGCCAACTGCTTCTGGTTGAGGTGTGCGAACAGGTAATGCGTCACGCTGCTCGTGTCGGTCCTCGGCCCCAGGGGCTGGATGTCGTTCCGGGACCACGAGTAGCTCGGTGAGATCGCCGCGGTCACGCGCGACGCCACCTTGAAATCGAGCTCCGGCGAGACGCTGAGATTATGTGACCGGCCGCCGTCCGCGCGCCAATAGTTCATCCAGAGGAACGGCACGATCGCCTTGCGGTCGTCGCCGATGATCCCCAGCCACGGAGCGACGTAGGAATCCTGGCGCACCGCCGGGCCCCCGCGCGCGCAGTCGTAGCAGTACGTCGTGCCGAGCTGGCCGATGGTGCCGCCAAAGTGCAGCGACCAGGTGTTGTGGAACGTGGTGTGCGTGTTGGTATTGAACGCCCGCTCCTCGGGCAGACCGTCAGTGGTCCAGTACTGCCACCAGTTGAAATTCCACCGGAACTGGGTGTACAGCCGGCGCGCGTGACGGTCGGCGTATGCGGCCCAGGTGCTCCACGCCAGCTGATCCGCACGCCGCAAATAGCCGAGGTCGTTGACCTCGAAACCGGGAGAGCGACGCTCGATGTTCGTCTGGAAATTCAGATGGCTCCCGCCCACCTTGGCGAATTGGAGTGCCTCGGCATCGCCCGAGAGCGACGTGCGCGTCGAGTCGAACGTGAGGCCGCCATCGGGACGCTGGTAGTAGTGCGTGGCGTTCTGCTGGGTGCCGGCGATCGCTTGAGCGCTCCCGGCGACCCGGCTGAAATCCACCGACCCGGACAGCTCGTACTTGCCGCCTGTGAAGCGATGCCGGAAATCCGCGGCGCCGACATACGCGCTGTGATGCAGGTACGGTGACGTAAAGGAATCGTTGTCGCGATTCACGGTCGTGATGATCCCTCCGATGCTCGACTCGCCACCGCGCAGATCCTGACGCAACCGCACGACGCCATAGTTGGTCGACGGCTCGATCGTCGCGCCGCCCGCCCCTCTCACGTGGGCGGTCACCGCGTCGAGCGCGCCAATGGTGAAGCCGCCGGGCAAGCGGCCGGTGAGCTTCGCGGCGCCGAGGATGGTCGTAAAGGCCGGCGAGGTCGTATCCGCGTAGGCTCCCGCCAACTCGGGCGCGCGGCCGATGCGCCGCGAATACACGAGGCCTTCACCCGTTGAACAGTCGTTGACGGCCGTACAGTTGACGTTCCACTGGAATTGCCCCGCCCCCTGCACGAAGAAGGGCCGCTGCTCGCGGAAGAACGTCTCGAACGCCGAGAGATTCAGCACGCCCGGGTCGGCCTCGACCTGCCCGAAGTCGGGATTGATCGTGGCGTCGAGCTTCAGGTTCGAGGCGACGCGGTACTTGAAGTCGCCCCCGGCGGTGACGTCCTGCGTGCGCCCGAGCGTGTTGCTGCTGATTTGGGACACGTTCTTGGTGACGAAATAGGGCGCGGCCTCGAGCCGCCGCGGCGTCTCGAGGTCGTCGAGGCCGTTCACCTCGCCGAACTGCGACACGAACCCCGCCACCGATTGACGGAACAGGGGCCAGCTGACGCGCTGGGCGTAGCGGTACACATCGCGGTCCACCGTGAAGCCGAAGGTATTGCTGCGCTGGTGACCGTAGGGCAGCTGCGACAACGGGATCTGGAACTCCGCGGTCCAGCCGAGCGAGTCGATGCGCGTCGCGACGTCCCATACGGCGTCCCAGGCGAAGTCCTCGTTGCCGTCGTTGTAGATCTGCGCGTCCAGCTTTACGCCCGAAGGGTTGACCCCGAATTCGAAGCCCGTGCGCCGGTCGTGGTAGGAGTCGATGAACAGCCAGACCATGTCGGAAGGGGTGAAGTAATCGCGGCGCGTGAGGACGGTGATGATGCTGTCGGGGTGCGGGTCGAACGAGCGAACGAACACATAGAGGTTGCCGGCGTCGTAGGCGATCTTCGCCTCCGTGGGAAGCTTGGCGGCCGCCCCTTCCGTGGGGCGCCACTCTTGGAACTCGGTGATCGGTCGCGCCTCGCGCCACACGGGATCATCGTCACGGCCGTCGATCGTGGGGGGCTGAGCTGCCCGGGTGGCGGTGACGCTCGTCGGGGCCGGCGGGGGACCGGCAGGTCGAGCGGCGGCACCCTGCATGACCACTGCGGCGGCGAGGAGCGGTAGTCCGAGGACCATGAGAACCCTTGTAGGTGGTTTCCTGGTTGGATGACGAAACCCCCAAAAGGGTTGTTTCAGTCAAAATCGGGGTGCAGAATACCGGGCCCCTTCGACCCGCAAACCTGCGCCGTGAGGTTGCCATGGCCAAACGACTCGATCGTCGCGCGTTCCTGCAAGAAACCACTGCCGCCGCCGCTGCCCTGGCCCTGCCGTCTCGCGTCTGGACCCAGCAATCCGACCTCGCCCCCATCGTCGCGGAGATCACGAAGCGCCACGACGAGTCGGTGCAGCGCCTCCAGGAATGGATGCGCCAGCCCTCGATCGCCGCGGAGAACCGGGGCATGAATGAAGGGTGCGACCTGACGATGCGGATGCTGCGCGACGCGGGTTTCCAGCAGGTCACGAAGATTCCGAGCGACGGCCAACCCGGCATCTTCGCCACGCTCGATGCCGGTGCGCCGCGCACCCTCGGCCTCTACTTCATGTACGACGTGAAACAGGTGGACCCCGCCGAGTGGTCGTCGCCTCCCTGGGACGCCGCGATCGTGGACAAAGCCGGTCTCGGCAAGGTGGTGATGGGACGGGGGGCAGTGAACCAAAAGGGACCGGAGGCGACGTTCCTGGCCGCGCTGCACGCGATCCGCGGCGCCGGACGCAAGCTTCCCGTCAATCTCGTCCTCGTCGCCGAAGGCGAAGAGGAAATCGGCTCGCCGCATTTCCCGCAGGTCGTCCGGCGCCCCGAGGTGCTCGCGGCGCTCAAGCCCTGCCTCGGGATCTTCATGCCGTCCGCCGCGCAGGGGCTCGACGGTCAGGTCACCATCACGCTCGGCGCCAAGGGCGTCATCGAAGTCGAGCTGGTCTCGAGCGGCGAGCGCTGGGGCCGCGGCCCGCGCCAGGACGTGCACTCGAGCAACAAGGCGCGGCTCGACAGCCCGGCGTGGCACCTCGTGCAGGCGCTCGCGACGCTCGTGTCGCCCGACGGCAACGAGCCGGCGATCGACGGGTTCGCCGACAAGGCCCGGCCGATTTCCGCCGCCGAGAAGGCGATGATCGCCGCCGCAACGGCCCGGATGGACGAGGCCGCCGCCAAGCGGGGACTCGGCGTCGAGCACTGGATGCGCGACGTGAGCTTCACCGAGGCGCTGGAGATGCTGATGTCTCGGCCGACGGTCAACATCGAAGGGCTGGTGGGCGGCTACACGGGCCCCGGCGGGAAGACCATTCTGCCGCACCGCGCGGCGGCGAAGCTGGACCTGCGCCTCGTGCCGGACATGACGGGCGCCGAGGCGCTGGCCGCCCTCAAGGCGCACCTTGCCAAGCGCGGTTTCGGCGACATCGAGGTGAACATGACGGGCGGCTACGATCCCACGAGCACGGCGCGCGACGCGCTCGTGATTCGCGCGCAGGAGAACGTCTACCGCCGCTCGCGCATCGAGCCGTTGATTCTGCCGCGCAACGCCGGCTCGTGGCCCGGCTATGTCTTCACCGGCGATCCGTTGCGCCTCGCCGCCGGACACTTCGGGCTCGGACACGGGAGCGGCGCGCACGCCCCCGATGAGTACTACGTGATCGAGTCGACGAACCCGAAGGTCAACGGCATCGACGGCGCGACGCGGTCGTACGTCGAGTACCTGTACGAGGTGGCGCGAGCGCGCTGAGCTACTTCGCCAGGTCCGTCACGGCGCGCTGCAACGCTTTCACGCGGGCGGCGTCCGTCGAGGCCGCCGCGTCGCGCTCGAGCTGCCCGGCGAGCGAGTTCAGCGCGGTCCGCCGCGCCGCGCCCCTCGCTCGCTCGGCGTTCGTCAGCCCGGACCGCACCGCGCTGACCTGGGCGGCCGTGAGGCCGCGCGAACGCTCGAGCTGATCGACGTACGCCCGCGCGGCCGCGAAGCTCGCGGGCCAGGTGATGCGCTGCTGATCCTGGACATTCAGATACGCCAGCTTCACGGTCTTCGCGGCGTCGATCTCATTCTGCGTGAGCATCGCGCTCGGCTGCAGCTCGAGCACGTCGAGCCCGCGCGAGATCTCTGAGCTGTAGATGTAGCCGTTGTACCAGTACGCCGACCAGCTTCCCGCCATCTCCAGCTTGGTCGAGTCCATCGGGCCGCGGTCGAAGTACGCGATCTCGGTGGGATGCACGGGATCGGTCCAATCGAAAACGGAAATGCCGCCCTGATACCAGCCTTGCACCATGATGTCGCGGCCGGGGACGGGAATCAGGTTGCCATTGTGCGCGACGCAGTTCTCCGCGGAGGTCTGCGGCGCGGGCAACTTGTAATAGCCCTCGAACGTGAGCGTGGCGTCCGACCGGGTGAAGATCGCGTCTGCCCCCCACTGCGGCTTGTCGGTCGCGCGGCAGCGCGGCCCGACTCCGCCGCCCCACTCGTCGGTGAACAGCACCTTGCTCGCGTCGTTGTTGAACGTCGCCGAGTGCCAGTACGCAAAGTTCGAATCGGCCACGGCGGCGATGCGCACGGGATGCACCGGATCGCGGATATCGAGGAGGAAGCCGTAGCCCGCGCAGGCGCCCCCGGCGATGCCGACCGCCGGATAGACCGTGATATCGTGACACTGATCGGGGCCGTAGCGCACGCCCCCCGGACCCATCGGCGGCAGGAACTCGCTGTCGATGATCCCCTGGATCGCGCCGCGCAGGGCGGCGCTGTCGGCTCCCGACGGCACGCCGCTGCCGCCACGACTCCGCATGATGCTGTCGAGCATCGGGGCGGTGAAGGCCGCGGGTAGAGGGACCGGAAGCCCCTGGAACTTGACGACGAATGCGCCGGCGGCCTGCGCGGCCGCGGCGTCACGCTCGGCTTGCGCCATGTCGGCGGGTGTCGCCCCGTGGGACGCGGGGTCGGCCAACGCCTGGAAGATGCGCGGATGGCTGACGATGCTCGCCTGCTCGGGATGCGCGAGCGGGACGCGGATGACTTCAATCCGGAAGCGGGCGGAAGCCGTGTCCTCGTGCGGCAGCGCGCTCGAGCACCCCGCCAGCTCCTCGGCGGGACGCACCGGCGCCTGGCCCGACACGTAGATGTAGACGTTGTTCGTGTCTTTGGGATCGGTCAGCAGCGTGTGCGTGTGCGACCCGCGGCACGTCTGCACGTTCGCGAGGATGCGCGGGTGCGTGATGTCGCTGATGTCCACGACGCGCACGCCGCGCATGCGCTGCGAGCTGACCGGCTCGTTGACGCCCTGCACGCCGCAGTCGACGCGCCCGTTCTGCGACTCACCCGAGAGAAACAGCAGGTTGCGATACACCGACACGTCGTTCTGTTGCTCCGGACACAGCTCGGCATGTACGAGACGGGGCTTCGCGGGATCGGCGACGTCCCACACCTGATAGCCGTGGAAGTTACCCTGAAAGACGTAGGTTCCGCGGAACGCGATGTCCGAGTTCATGTAGTCGAAATTGCCCGGCTCGGCGGGGATGAAGTCCTTCGTCGGCGCCGCGGTCGAGATGAGGCGCAGGTTCCAGGACGCCTGGGCGGCATCCCACCAGCCGGCGCGCAGGCCGACGCGCTTGTCTGGTGCGGGACTCTGGGCCGTCAGGAGCGGCGTGACGAGCAACGACGCGAGCAGGACTCGGGACAGGCGCGTGCACACGAAGCGTTCTCCGGGAGAGCGGGGGCGGCCAACGTACGGCGACGAGCCGCAGTCGTCAATCGATTGCTCTAAATTAAAGCCATGAAATACGCGATCCTGATCTATACCGATCCCAAGTTGGTGGAGAAGCTCCCGGCAGGGGAGTACGACGTGAAGATGCGTTATTGTCTCGAGCACGCCGCCGAGCTGCGCGAACAGGGGTCGTTACTGGATTCTCAGATGCTCGAGGCCGCGCCGACCGCCAAGTCGATCCGCGTCCGCGGCGGCAAGCGGGCCGTCGTGGACGGTCCGTTTACGGAGACGAAGGAGCTGCTCGCCGGCTTCAACATCATCGAGGCCGAGAGTTTGGACGACGCGGTCAGGATCGCTGCGGAGTTCCCCTGGGTCGAGACGGGATGTGTCGAGGTGCGCGCGGTGCGCGATTTCCCGGTGTACGACTAGCTCTCGATTCTAGACGCCGTTGAGCCGCCGGTGATCGTTTGCTGCTACGCTGCTTGCCATGCCCGCCGAGCCCGCCTACGTTCCCGAAATGCCGGCCCTCATGACCGCGGAGGAGCTGCTCCGCGCCAATATTCCGGACAAGCGCGCCGAGCTCGTGAAGGGCGTTCTCGTGGTCCGCGAACCGGCCGGGCACAGGCATGGACGCGTGGCAGGGGAGCTGTTCCGCGTAATCAGCAATCACGTGCACGTACACGCTTTGGGAGCGGCCTACGCCGCGGAGACTGGCTTCACGCTCGCCCGGCACCCCGACACTGTTCGCGCGCCCGACGTCGCGTTTGTGAGGCGGGATCGGATTCCCAGCCCTGAACCGATCGGATTCGGAGAGTTCGCGCCCGACGTCGCCGTCGAGGTGTTGTCGTCCGGTGACGGTCCAGGCGAGACGCTGGCCAAGGTTGCGGATTGGCGCGAAGCAGGGACGCCCCTCGTGTGGGTCATCGATCCCGAGCGACGTCTAGCTCGCGTCTACCGCCACGACGGCACGGAAACGACAATCGACGGAGAAGGACAGCTCGACGGCGAAGACGTCCTGCCGGTCCTCTAAGCTTCGATCTTCGAGAACCGCCAAGCCCCCAGCATCACGAACAGGACCGCCACACCAAAGAGCACGGCGAGATCGACCGGGAGACCGAAGTGCGTCCGCCCGATCAGCAGCGTGCGCATGCCGTCCACGCCGTAGGTGAGGGGATCGACGCGCGTGAGCGCCGCGAGGACCCGGGGGAGGCCCTCGAGCGGGTAGATGGCGCCGGACAGAAAAAAGAGCGGCATCACGAGGAAATTCATCACCATCTGGAACCCCTGCATCTCTTTGAGGCCCGACCCGATCGCCGTCGCCAGCGCCGCGAACACCACGGCGATGAGCGCGATCACGAGGAACGCGAGGGGCACCGCGAGGAGACTTGTGGGCCGAAACCCCGCGATCAGCGCCACGACGAAGATCAGCGCGCCCTGCAGCACGGCCACCGTAGCGCCGCCCAGGGTCCGGCCGATCATGATCGAGAGGCGCGGCACCGGCGCGACGAGGGTCTCCTTCAGGAATCCGAATTGCCGGTCCCACAGCATCGCGATCCCCGAGAACATGGCGGTGAACAGGACCGTCATGCCGATCACGCCCGGCGCCATGAACTGGATGTAGTTGCCCTCGCCGGCGCGCTGGAACACGGGGCCGAGGCCGAAGCCGAGCACGCCCAGGTACATGAGCGGGCCGCCGAGCGACGCGATGATCTGCACGCGCGAGCGCAGGTACTTTTTTACCTCGCGCAGCCACAGAATGTAGATGACGCCCATGCGCTATCGCCTCCCCCAGACCTTGGCGAATGCGCGCACGCCGTCGGCGGCCGTGGCGCTCTCGTCTCGAATCGTCGTGCCGGTAAGCGCGAGGAAGGCCGCTTCGAGCGAGTCGGTCTTGGTCTGCTCCTTGAGCGCCGCCGACGAGCCGATGGCGACGATGCGCCCATGGTCGATCACCGCAATCCGCCCCGCCACGCGGTCCGCTTCGTCCATGTAATGCGTCGTGAGAAACACGGTGACGCCCTCGGTCTTGTTGAGATTCTGGACGTGCGTCCACATCTGGTTGCGGCTCTGCGGATCGAGGCCGAGCGTCGGCTCGTCGAGAAAGAGCACCTTCGGGGTGTGCAGCAGTCCCCGGGCGATCTCGAGACGGCGTTTCATGCCGCCCGAGAAGGTCTTCACGAGGTCGGCGCGCCGGTCCCAGAGCTCGAACATCTTGAGGAGGGCCTCACACCGCTCCCGTCGGATCTGGCGCGGCACGTGGTACAGGACGCCGTGGATGTCCATGTTCTCCCACGCCGTCAGCTCGTTGTCGAGGCTCGGGTCCTGGAACACGACGCCGAAGCGCTGCCGCACCTCACGCTGATGCGTGGCAGGATCGAGCCCGTCGAGCTCGAGCGAGCCGCTCGTGGGACGCAGCAGCGTCGTGAGCATCTTGATCGTCGTCGTCTTCCCGGCGCCGTTGGGGCCGAGGAACGCGAAGATCTCGCCGGTTTGCACGTCGAAGGAGACGTCGTTGACCGCGGTGACGGTTCCGAACGACTTCACGACGTGCTGGACGCGGATGATGGACTGTACGCTCATGATGCCTTTATGATTTGGGCGCGGACGGCTTCGCCGCGTAGATGAACTCGTAGTAGTCGCGCATCTCGAGGCCGGCAGCCGCCGCGTCGTCCACGATGACGACCGCTTCGCGGTGCATCTGAATCGCGCTCGCGGTCACCATGCTCGTGACCGGCCCCTCGACGGCCTGCGCGATCGCCTTGGATTTGCCCTTGCCGCTCGCCACGAGGATCAAGCTGCGCGCATCGAGGATCGTGCCGACCCCCATCGTGATCGCATAGACCGGCACATCATCTCGGCGCTCGAAGAAGCGGGCGTTGTCGTCGATCGTCTGCTTGGAGAGCGTCTTGAGCCGCGTGCGCGAGCTGAGCGAGCTCCCCGGCTCGTTGAACGCGATGTGGCCGTCCGAGCCGATGCCCAGAATCTGTAGATCGATCCCGCCGCATTCGGCGATGCGCCCCTCGTACCACTGGCAGAAGGCGGGATAGTTGCTGGTCGTGCCCGACGGGATGTTGATGTTGTGCCGCGGGATGTTCACGTGCTGGAAGAAGTGCTCGTGCATGAAATGGTGGTAGCTCTGCGGGTGGTTCGCATTCAGCCCGACGTATTCGTCGAGGTTGAACGTCGTCACGCGCGAGAAGTCGACCTGACCGGCCTTGAAGAGGCGGACCAGCTCCTGGTAGAGGCCGAGCGGCGTGGAGCCCGTCGCCATGCCGAGCACCGCGTTCGGCTTGGTGTTGAGCACGTCGATGACGATCTGCGCCGCTGCTTTGCTCATTTGGTCGTAATCGCGCTTGATGACGACTTCCATCCCGTCTCCCTTTGGTCAGAGCCCGGTATATTCTACCCATGGACGAGGACCTCAAACAGATGCAGGACCCCTTGGGGCTCCTGCGCCTCGGCTACGCGGACTCGCTCCTTTCCATCGCGGCACGCCACTGGCACGATGGTGAGTTCGAAGAGCGCACCGAACAGGTCGTCGAAGAGACGCCGGTGGTCATCGTCTACAACAACATCCCCCACGTCGTCATGATGGCCACGCCGCGCGACCTCGAAGACTTCGCGGTGGGGTTCAGCGTCACCGAAGAGCTGGTGCGAGCGCCGGCCGACATCGAGCGCATCGATGTCGTGAAGTACAGCCAGGGGATCGAGCTACAGACGGCCGTCGCCGCGGAGTGCGAGGCCGTTATTGCGACGCGCACACGCCGCCTCACGGGGCGCACCGGGTGCGGCATCTGCGGCTCCGACAGCATCGAAGGCGTGCTCAAGACCTTGCACGCGGTCCCCGCGGGGGTCGTCGTTCCCGCGCCCGCCATCGAGCGCGCGCTGCAGTCTCTGGTTGATCACCAAGACCTGAACGCCGCGGCGGGCGCAGTGCACGCGGCCGGGTGGGCGTCGCTCGACGGGTCGATCGTGCTCGCGCGCGAGGACGTGGGGCGCCACAACGCCCTCGACAAGCTCATCGGCGCCCTGCTCCGGACGGGTGTGAAGCCGGAAGAGGGATTCATGGTGGTCACGAGCCGGGCGAGCTTCGAGATGGCCCAAAAAGCCACCGTGTTCGGGGCGCGGCTGTTAGCGGCGATCTCGGGACCGACGGGCCTGGCGGTACGGGTGGCCCAGCAGGCGGGACTGACTTTGGTGGGATTCGCGCGCCGCGGACGGATGACGGTCTACACGCACCCGCAACGCGTCGCGGCTTAATCGGGTCGCGGCTTCCGGTTCTGGACGTACTTCCAACCGAACCGACCCTTGATGCAAAGATTTCCCTGCGTCACATCGTGATCGAGGGGCGACGACACTTTCACGATCTCGTTGTCCTGCACGTGTAGGTCGAGGTTGCACCCCACGCCGCAGTAGGGACACACCGTCCGGGTCACCGTCTGCCGGGCTTCGTCCCAGGTGCCCGCCTGGCGGTGGTCGTACTCCGACTTGAACATCAGCGCTCCCGTGGGGCACACCGCGATGCAGTTGCCGCAGTAGACGCACGCCGAGTCGGGGAGCGGCGCCGCGAATTCGGTCGCGATGCGCGCGTCGAAGCCCCGTCCCGCCACCGCGATCGCAAACGTGTTCTGGTGATCGGTGCCGCACGCCTCGACGCACTTGTAGCAGAGGATGCACTTCTTGTAGTCCCGCAGGTACAGGTCGTTGTCGATCTTGGGCGGCTGGGCCACGGTCGCGGCGTAGCGCGGATCGGGGGGCGCGTGATGTCCGGCGACCGCCGCGTCGCGCGCTCCGTCCTTGGCCGGAGGCGCCGCGGGCCCGAAGCGCTCCGGCTTCGCGCCGTAGTCGGTGAGCCAAGCGGCGACGTCGGGAGTGGTGGACAGGTCCACCGAAGAGGCGAGGAACTCGAGCACCAGTTTGCGGCTGAGGCGCACCCGCTCGGAGTTGGTCTTGATCACCATCCCGGCCGCGACTTTGCGCGAGCACGAGGGCACCAACACCCGCGACCCTTCGAGCTCGACCACGCATACGCGGCACACGTTGACGGGGTGCAGGGTGTCGAGGAAGCAGAGCGTCGGGATCTCTTCACCCAGCTGCCGGCACGCGTCGAGGATCGTCGTCCCTTCGGCGGCTTGGACCTTCTTGCCGTCGATCTGGATCTCGACCATGCGTTTCTTCGGCTGGAGCTGCACGAAGGCCGTCATGTCGTGGCTCCCTCAAAGAGTCGC
This sequence comes from Gemmatimonadales bacterium, assembly GCA_036004745.1. Classification (GTDB taxonomy): domain Bacteria; phylum Gemmatimonadota; class Gemmatimonadetes; order Gemmatimonadales; family GWC2-71-9; genus 20CM-2-65-7. The sequence goes on from DASYRD010000006.1 coordinate 25,428, forward strand.
AGGCGCGTCACGGCAGACTGGATCGCGCTGTAGGCCGTCTGGCCCAAGCCGCAGATCGACGCGTCCTTCATGGCCTGCCCGACCTCCTCGAGTAGCGCCATCTCGTCTTTCACGGTCCCAATCGTCTTTCGGGCCTGAATGCGGTGCAGCGCCTCTTCCTGGCGCACCGTCCCCACTCGACACGGCACGCACTGCCCGCACGACTCGTCGCGGAAGAATGCGGCGATGCGGCGCAGGATGTCGGTCATGTCGACGCGATCGTCGAAGACCATGATGACGCCGGAGCCGAGCGTGGCCTTGGCGGCCTGCACGCCTTCGAACGTAAGCGGCATGTCGAGTTCATCAGGGCGGACAAAGACACCGGCGGCGCCGCCCAGAAGAATCGCGCGGAGGGGCCTGCCGTCGGCCACGCCGCCGGCGAGGTCGAGCAGTTGCCGTAGCGAGGCGCCGAAGGGCACCTCGTACACGCCCGGTTTCGCGACGCATCCCGAGAGACAGAAGAGTCTCGGCCCCGTCGATCCCGCCGTACCGATGGCGGCGTACGCGGGCCCGCCGATGCGCAGAATCTCGAGGACGTTGACGAGGGTCTCGACGTTGTTGATCACCGTGGGCTTGCCGAAGAGCCCCGACTCGACGGGGAAGGGCGGCTTGTTGCGCGGCTCGCCGCGGAAGCCTTCAATCGAGTTGAAAACGGCCGTCTCTTCGCCGCAGATGTACGCGCCACCGCCGCGGCGGATCTCGATGTCGAACGTGAAATCCCGCCCCAGGATCCGCTCGCCCAAGAACCCGCGGGCGCGAGCCGCCTCGATCGCGTGCGACAGCCGCTCGTAGGCCAGGGGATACTCGCCGCGCAGATAGATGAACCCGCGCTCGCACCCCGTGGCGAAGGCCGCGACCGTCATCGCCTCCACCAACCCGAACGGATCTTCCTCCATGAGCACGCGATCCTTGAACGTGCCCGGCTCCGATTCGTCAGCGTTGCAGACGAGGTAATGCGGGCGCACCGTCTGTTTCGCAACGGCGTCCCATTTGCGGCCCGTCGGGAACGCGGCGCCGCCGCGCCCCATCAGCTTCGCGTCGGTCACCTCGCGGATCACCGCCTCAGGCCCGATTTCGAGCGCGCGCCGCAAGGCGACGTATCCACCGTGTGCGCGATAGTCGTCGAGGCTCGTGGGGTCCACGACGCCGACGCGCGTCAGCAATCGCAGGCCGGCGTCGCCCTTTTGGGGTAACGGGAGGCGCTTCCCGTCCCGCGCCACGTCGCCCTGGAGCAAATCCTTGACCCTCGCTGCCGTCACGTTGCCGACGAGTCGCTCGGCGGGCGCGGTGCCCGCGACGGTGAGCAGGGCGGCGGGCGCCTGGTCGCACAAACCGAGGCAAGGACTGCGGTGCCATCCCTCAGTCTTCTCCAATGCCGCACACAGCTCCGCCGCACCCTTGCAGCGACATGCGATGTCGTCACACACGTGCACGACACGTTTGGGTCGAGGCGTCGTGGAGAGCAAGGCGTAGAATGTCGCGACGCCATACGCCTCGGCGGGGGGCACCGAGAGCCGCAGGCAGACGTAACTGAGTGCGCCTTCGCTGATCCATCCGACGCGAGACTGAACTGCCTGCAGAACGGGAAGGAGAAGGTGGCGGTGCGAGCGAGCCGCGTGCCCGCCCGCCGCCGTATGCTCGTGGCGCTCCTGCGACGCGCCGAGGAGGGCGTCTACCGCTGCACGCTCTTCCGCGCTCGGTTCGACCTTGGAGAGATGCAGGTCCACGCGCTAGACTCGGGCCTCCGCCATCTCGCGCTCCACCCGCACGGCACACGCCTTGAACTCGGCGGTCCCGGACTTGGGGTCGGTGTAGTCGACCGTCAAAACGTTGGTCCGGACTTCATCTTGGAAATGCAGCGTCATGAACACGAGGCCGGCGCGCAGACTCTCGTCGATGTGCACGGGCGCGACCACACTGCCGCGCCGCGACGTGATCCGCACCGGGTCGCCATCGTCGAGGCCGAGCCGCGAGGCATCCGCGGGCGACATGTCGAGTGTTTCGGGTCGGCGGAGCGGCGAGGTGTACCCGCCTGTCTGCACGCCCGTGTTGTACGAATCGAGGCGCCGGCCCGTGGTGAGCTGGAACGGGTACTCGGCGTCGGGGCGCTCGAGGGGCGGATCGTGCTCGACCACTGAGAACGGCGCCGCGCGTCCACCGCGCGGCTCCTGCCAGAGCCGCGAATGCAGGAACAGCTCTCCCGGATGCTGTTCGTCATAGCAGGGCCACTGCAGGCCGCCGCTCGCCTCGAGCCGCGCGTACGTCATGCCCTTGAAGATCGGCCCGAGCGACCGCACCTCGTTCCAGACGGCCTCCGCCGTGGGCTGGCCCCAATCGCAACCCAGGCGTCGCGCGATCTCGCTGATGATCCACATGTCGTCGCGCGCCCCCTCCGGTGGGTCGAGGGCCTTGCGCATGCGCTGCACGCGACGCTCGCTGTTCGTGACGGTCCCTTCGGACTCGCACCAGCTGACGGACGCGGGCAGCACGACGTGCGCCAGCTCCGCGGTGCGCGTGAGGAAGATGTCCTGTACGACCAGCGTATCGAGTCCTTCGAGCAGGCGTTGCGCGCGGTGCTGGTCGGCTTCGGCCTGCGCGGGATTCTCGCCGATCGCGTAGATGCCGTGCAGCTCGCCGTGCTCCATCGCATGGAACATGTCCGTCAGGTTCTTCCCGTACTTGGGCTTCAAGGAGACGCCCCAGGCCTTCTCGAACTTCTTGCGGATTGCTTCGTCGGTGGTCCAGTCCTGGAAACCCACGAGGCGGTTGGGGATCGCGCCCATGTCACCGCCGCCCTGGACATTGTTCTGGCCGCGCAGCGGATTCACGCCCGAGCCGTATTTCCCGACGTGGCCCGTCAAGAGCGCCAGGTTGATCAGCGACAGCACGTTGTCGACGGCGTTGTGATGCTCGGTGATGCCGAGGGTCCAGCAGATGATGGCGCGATCGGCGCGGGCGTACGTATGGGCGGCGCGGCGGATGACCTCCGCCGGTACGCCGGTCTCCTGCTCGGCGAATTCCAGCGTGTACTTCTCCACGCAGGTGCGATAGGCGTCGAAGTCGCTCGTGGCATGGTTGATGAAGGCGTCATTCGCGAGACCGGCGTGGATGATCTCGCGGGCCATGGCGTTCGCGAGGGCGATGTCGGAGCCGACATTGAGACCGAGCCAATCATCGGCCCATTGGGCGGACGCGGTGCGACGCGGATCGACCACGAAGAGCCGAGCCCCGCGATGCACGCCCTTGAGCACGTGATGGAAAAAGATCGGGTGCGCCTCCCGGGCGTTCGCGCCCCAGAGGAAGAGCACATCCGTCTCTTCCACCTCGCGATACGAGCTGGTGCCTCCACCAGCCCCAAACACTGTCGCCAGACCGACGACGCTAGGAGCGTGTCACGTTCGGTTGCAGCTGTCGATGTTGTGCGTCCCGAACGCAATGCGCGCCAGCTTCGAGGCCAGGAAATTCATTTCGTTGCTGGCCTTGGAGCAGCTGAAGATGCCGAGCGCATCGCCGCCGTGCTTCTCTTTGATGCGTTGGAATCCCTCGGCGGCGCGGTCGAGCGCGGCCTCCCAGGTGGCGGGGCGGAGCGTGCCGCTCCGGTCACGCACCAGGGGCTCGGTGAGGCGCTGGTAATTCATGGCCATGGCGATCCTCCGATTCTTGACAGACTAAACAACGCGAGGAGCCGCCGCAACCTTCAGCGCGACTCCTCCCATCGCTTGGCGCGTTCCAGGGCCTTACGCCAGCCGGCGACGAGCTGCTGGCGTTGGGGAGCTTTCATCGCGGGAGTAAAGCGGCGATCCACCTGCCACTGCGCGGCGATTTGCTTTTGATCCTTCCAATAGCCGACGGCGAGTCCGGCGAGGTACGCCGCGCCGAGGGCCGTCGTCTCCGTGACCTTGGGGCGGACCACCGGCACGTTCAGCAGATGCGATTGGAATTGCATCAGCAGGTTGTTCGCGGACGCGCCGCCGTCCACGCGCAGCTCTTTCAACCTGATCTTGGCGTCGGCTTCCATCGCGTGCAGCACATCCGCGACCTGAAAGGCGATCCCCTCGAGCGCCGCGCGCGCGATGTGGGCCGCCGTCGTGCCGCGCGTCAGTCCCGCGATGAGGCCGCGCGCGTACTGGTCCCAATGCGGAGCGCCCAGTCCGGCGAATGCGGGGACCACGTAGACGCCCTGCGGATCGGTCACCTGCGAGGCAAGTGCTTCGACCTCCGAGGATGACTCGATGATCCCCAGCCCGTCGCGCAGCCATTGCACCACCGCGCCCGCGATGAAGATGCTGCCCTCCAGCGCGTACTCGGTACGCTTTCCGATGCGCCACGCGACAGTCGTCAGGAGATTGTTCTTGGAGGCGATCGGCTTCGTGCCGGTGTTCATCAGCATGAAGCATCCGGTGCCATACGTGTTCTTCACCATGCCGGGCTCGGTGCAGGCCTGGCCGAAGAGGGCCGCCTGTTGGTCGCCTGCGATCCCCGCGATCGGAATGGATCCGCCGAGCAGCGTGGTCGGGCCGTACACCTCACTCGACGACCGCACCTCCGGCAGCACGGCGCGCGGCACGCCGAGCATTTTCAGCAGTTGGTCATCCCAATCGCCCTTCAGGTTGAACAGCATCGTGCGCGACGCGTTGCTCGGATCGGTCACGTGCACTCGGCCACCGGTCAGGTGCCACACGAGCCAGCTGTCGATCGTTCCGAACGCGAGTTTCCCCGCCTTGGCCTTGGCGAGCGCGCCCGGGACGTTCTTGAGGAGCCACTCGAGCTTCGTGCCGGAGAAATAGGCGTCGACGACGAGGCCGGTCTTGCGCTTGATCAGGGGCGCGAGGCCGCGCGCCTTGAGCTGATCGCAGCGCCCGGCCGTGCGGCGATCCTGCCAGACGATGGCATTGTGGATCGGCGCGCCCGTGTCGCGATCCCACACGACGGTCGTTTCGCGCTGATTGGTGATGCCGATGGCGGCGATGTCGGTCGCCGAGAGGCCGGCCTTGGCGATCGCGTCCTTTGCGGTGTGGACCTGCGTGGCCCAGATCTCGTTGGCGTCGTGCTCCACCCAGCCGGGTTTCGGAAAAATCTGGCGGAATTCCTTCTGGGACGAGGCCACGACGTTGCCGCCGTGATCGAACACGATGCTGCGCGAGCTCGTGGTCCCCTGGTCGAGGGCCAGGATGTGCTTCATGCCGGCCACAGCGCCTTATAAAGGAGGGCCGCGACCACGCCGCCGATGATCGGTCCGGCGACGGGGATGCATGCATAGCCCCAGTCCGAGCCTCCCTTGCCAGCGACCGGCAGGACCGCATGCGCGAGCCTGGGGCCCAAATCCCGGGCAGGGTTGATGGCGTAACCGGTCGGGCCACCGAGCGACAGGCCGATCGCCCACACGATGACCCCGACGAGCGCGGGCCCGAATCCCACGTTCCAGCCGTGCTCGGGATTCAGGTTCTTGGGGGTGAGAATCGTCAGGACCCCGAGCACCAGCACCGCCGTGCCGATGATCTCCGTGAGGAGATTTGAGTACGTGTTGCGGATCGCGGGGCCCGTGCAGAAGACGGCGAGCTTCGCGTCCTGGGCGCCCGTCACGGCCCAGTGAGGCAGGTAGGCGAGCCACACGATCGTGGCGCCGAGGAACGCGCCGATCATTTGGCCGGCGATGTAGGTCGGCACCGAAGCCCACGCGAACTTGCCGATCGCGGCGAGGCCGATCGTCACCGCGGGGTTCAGGTGCGCGCCACTGAACGTGCCCACGGCGTAGACCGCGACGGTCACCGCGAACGCCCACCCCGCGGTGATCACGATCCAGCCGGAGTTCTGCCCTTTGGTCTTGTTGAGCACGACATTCGCGACCACACCGTCGCCCAAGATGATGAGCAGCATGGTGCCGAGCAGTTCAGCAAGGAACGGTGACATGGAGCGGCGAAGGTACCAGCGCGACAGCGCCTTGTCTACTTAATCAAGACGCGTGACATTCCCGACGTCCTTTCGCTTCGAGGCCCTTCGATCATGCGGTTCTCCACGCTCTCGCTCGTCCTGCTGGCCACCGGTGTCGTCGCAACCCAGACGCCCGTCGCGCCCGATCTCCTCGCCGGCCTTCGCTGGCGTAACCTCGGCCCGTTTCGCGCCGGCCGCGTCGCCGCCGTCTCGGGCGCGATCGGACCTAGCCAGCTCGGCGTCTTCTACATGGGCCTGCCCATGGGCGGAGTCTGGAAAACGACGAGCGCGGGCGAGACCTGGTACCCCGTCTTCGACTCGGTCAAAGAAGCCTCATCCGTCGGCGCCGTCGCCGTGGCACCGTCGAACCCCGACGTCGTCTACGTCGGCATGGGTGACCTCATCGCGGGCGGCGGCATCAGCGAGGGCAACGGCGTTTACAAGTCCACCGACGCGGGCCACACATGGCAACACCTCGGACTCGACGAGACGAAACAGATCCCCTCCATCCTGGTGGACCCCAAGAACCCCGACCTCGTGCTGATCGCCGCCCAAGGCGACGTGCACAAGAAGAGCGACACCCGCGGCGTCTATCGCTCGACCGACGGCGGCCGCACGTGGACCAAAACGCTCTACGTGGACGACTCGACCGGTGCGCAAAAGATCGCTTGGGCCGACGACCAGCCCGGCGTCCTACTCGCGACGACGGTACGCCACTACAACCGGCCGCCCACGGGCCTGCCGCGCTTCGGCGCCCCCGGAATCCCCGGGGGGGGTGGGGGCCCGAACGCTCCCACACAGACCCACCTGTTCAAGTCGACAGATGAAGGTCTCACGTGGAAAGAAATCACCGGCGGGGGACTGCCGAGGCTCAACGGCCGCACGTCGGTCGCCGTCGCGATGAACACGAACGCGCAGCGGATGTTTCTGATTCAGAACTCCGGCCTGTGGCGCTCCGACGACGGCGGCGGCACGTGGCGACAAATGGACTCGACCGACACGCGCATCCGCAACGGCCAGGGCGGCTACAACTGCGGCGTCTACGTCGATCCGAAAAACCCCGACATCGTCTACACGGTCAACACCGCGAGCTACAAGTCCGCCGACGGCGGCAACACCTTCACGGGCTTCAAGGGCGCTCCCGGCGGCGACGATCCGCAGCAGCTGTGGATCGATCCCACCAACGGGGAGCGCATGCTGTTCGGCTACGATCAGGGCGCTATCGTGACGCTCGACGGCGGCCAGACGTGGTCGTCGTGGTACAACCAGTCCACCGAGCAGGTCTATCACATTGCGGTCGACAACTCCTATCCCGCCTGGGTCTACGCGTCGCAGCAGGACGCGGGCGCGATCCGCACGCGCCTGCGCGGCAACCAGGGCGCCATCACGCCGCTCGACTGGAACCCCGTGCCGGGGTGGGAATGGGGCAGCGAAGCGCCCGATCCGCTGCACCCGAACGTCGTCTACGCGAGCGGTGTGGGGATCTTCAAGATCAGCTACCCGAGCGAGCAGTGGATCGACGTCAGCCCACAGCTCGATCCCGCGCTGCACGCGCGGCAATCACTTACGCAGCCGATCGCATTCGCGCCGTGGAACCCGCGCGAGCTCGTCGCGGCCTGGCAGTTCGTGATGACGTCGCTCGACGGCGGCGCGCACTGGACCAAGATCTCGCCAGACCTGGGCTATCCCAAGGACACGGTGCCCACGCCGGACAGTTTGCGCGGCAAGCCCGGACTGCTCGTCGGCGGCACGATCCAGTCGATGGCACTGTCGCCCGTGAAGCGCGGCGAGATCTGGGTCGGCACGAACACGAGCCTCATCAAGCTGACCCAGGACGAGGGCAAGACGTGGCAGGACGTGAGCATCCCCAACCAGCCGGGCGACATCCTGGCCATCGAGGCGTCGCACGTCGACGCGGCCGAGGCGTACGTCGTGTTCGCGTTCTACAGCGCCGGAGATTACACGCCGTACTTCTACCGCACGCGCGACTACGGCAAGACGTGGACGAAGATCACCGACGGCCTCGCCACCGGGCAGCCGAGTGGTTCGTTTGGGCGGGTGGTGCGCGAGGATCCGAAGACGCGCGGGCTGTTGTTCGCCGGCACCGAGAGCGGCATGTACGTCTCGTTCGACGACGGCGACCACTGGCAGTCGTTACAGCTCAATCTGCCGAACACGTCCTACCGCGACATCGTGATTCACGGCAACGATCTGGTCGTCGGCACCTACGGCCGAGGCATCTGGGTGCTGGACGACATCTCGCCGTTGCGGCAGATGATGACGGCCGAGGCGAGCGCGCCGGTGCATCTCTTCGCCCCCGGCGAAGCGGTCCGCGTGCGCCGCAATGTTGGCAACGACACGCCGTTCCCGCCCGAGGTGCCGCACGCCCTGAATCCGCCGGACGGCGCCATCATCTATTACTCACTGGCGACGAAGCCTGCGGGTCCGATCACTCTTGAGGTGCTCGATGCCACGGGGACGGCCGTGCGGCACATGACGAGCGGTCCTGTGGAGCCGGTGAAAGAAGCGGCGCGGCCGCCCGAGCCCAACTTCTGGATTGCGCCGCCGTTCCGGCTGCCGGCAGAAGCCGGCGGCAACCGGACGAACTGGGACCTGCGGGCCGACGCGCCACCCGCGATGACGCACAGCTTCGGGATCAACGCGAACCCCGGCCTGACGCCGGCCTCGCCCCTGGGGCCGCTGGTGCCGCCGGGCACATACACGCTGCGGCTCACGGTGGACGGCAAGAGCTACACGCAGCCCCTTACGGTGGTGAACGATCCGCGCTCGCCGGCGACCACGGTCGACGTGCGGACGCAGTACGCCCTCCAGATGAAGATCGTCGCCGGTATGCGCGCCTCGTGGGACGCGTACCAGCACGTCGCCGCGTTGCGTGCCGCCGTGGCGGCCGATACCGCGTCGGGACTGCCCGAGCCCGTCGCGCGCGCTGCGAAGACACTCGACTCGACACTGGCGGCGGTGGGGGGCAACCCCGAGCGGCGTGGATTTGGGGGCGGCGGTGGATTTGGAGGAGGCGCGGCCGCAGCGCCCACGTTCGTGAGCGTGAACGGCAACCTCGTGGGTCAGATCAACGCGCTCGAAAACGGCGATCAAGCGCCGACGCCCGCG
>DASYRD010000007.1:0-18996 GCA_036004745.1 Gemmatimonadales bacterium
GGTGTTGGAGAAGCCGGACGACCGGCCCTTGCCACCGAGAATGCGGAAGGCTAAGACCTTGTAGCAGTACTGCGAAGCGGCTGTGAGCCCCCCATCGTTGTAGCTGGTTGCGTTCGCGCCAGTCGAGACCAAGAGCGAGAACGCGCCGCTCGCCCCAGTTGTCGAGCGGTGTACCTCGAATCCGGATTCATTCGCCGAGTTGTCTTGCCACGAGATGTTGACTTGAGTGTGAGATGCCGTGGCGGCATTGGTGTTCGACGGCGCAGCGGGCGAAGATCCAGCACCGACCGAGCCGTTGACAGCCGAGCCCGGTGCGAGCGGCGAGTCGCCATCGCACCCAAAGGCAGCGAAGCACACTGCAATCCACCGGCAGGAACGGCGCAGCGCGAGCATATGACCTCCGGTTCGGCCGAGGACACGCTTCCAACACGACGCCCCGTTATACGGACGAGCGATTCGCGGTTGCTCGAGGTGGATCCGGCGCTGCCGCGTTACTGAGAGCGTCCGGAATTCGAATCCACGCTGCGGTCGTTCCATCAAGGGGAACGCTCGAAACATCCGCCACTGGGGAACGGCCCCGGGACAGCCTCGCCGAGCCGGGACTCGCGAATCGTCAGATGCCGGCCGTCGACCGTCCCGGCAATCGTGATCGGCGCGGCGTCCACAGCGGTGCGGGGGATGTGAAGGGAGACCATGCCGGCATCGTCAATAGTGCCCGTCACCGGTCCAAACGCGGTGGGGGGATTCCGACGTCACCGGCGAACCACAACGCCACTCGGCCGTGCAGCGCCGTGCCGTCGATGTGATCGATGACGATCGTGACGCGGAGGCCGGTGTTGAGAGACGGTGGCTCTGGGGGTGGGAGAACGCTCGCGTAACTCCATTCGCCCAGGATGACGCCCAGCTCCCGGGGAGCCCGCCAACGGGCGCTAAAGTCGCCGGCTGGGTTATTCGTGAGCCGCCGCACGCCCGTGCCGTCGGAATTCATGACGTAGATCTCCGCCGCAGAACCGTCGCGCAGGCCGTCGAAGATGATGGACGTGCCATCAGGGGACCACGACGGGATTTCATCGAGCGCTGGATTGTCAGTGAGGCGTGTGACGCCTGAACCGTCGGCGTTCATCACGTAGATCTCCCAGTTGCCGTCGCGGTCGCTTACAAAGACGATCTTAGAACCGTCTGGTGACCACCCGGCTTGCGAGTCATACGCGGGATTATCGGTGAGCCGAGTGAGCCCAGAGCCGTCGGCGTTTACCACGTAGATCTCGGCGTTTCCATCCCGACCGCTGGCAAACGTGATCTTCGACCCATCCGGCGACCACGAGGGATAGACGTCTCCGCCCGCTTGATCAGTGAGTGGTGTAACGTTTGAGCCATCGGCGTTCATGACGTAGATCTCCACGACTCCGGCGCGGTCACTCGCGAAGGCGATCTTGGTTCCGTCGGGCGACCATGCGAACGGCGCAAAATCGTTGGCTGGATTGTTCGTGACCCGAGCAAGGCCCGAGCCGTCGGCATTGATCACATAGGCCTCGTAATTGCCATCGCGGCGGCTCACGAAGGCGATCCTTGTGCCGTCCGGTGACCAGGACGGCGCATTATCGATTGCCGGATGATTGATGAGTTGCTGGATGCCGGTGCCGTCGGCATTCATGACGTAAATGTCGACGTCTCCGTCGCGGCTACTGGCAAACACGATCTCGTGCGTAGGCTCCGGGGCTGGCTGCACTGTAATTACCGCGGTATCGCTGATTCCTTCGCTTGTTGCGATGACGTTCGCCGTTCCGGCGCTCACACCAGTGACTCTTCCACTGTCATCCACGCCTGCAATTGCGGCATTGCCAGACAACCAGGAAATGGTTCGATCCGTGAGCAGAGTACCGCTCGCGTCCCGCAGGACTGCGCTGAGCTGCACGGTTTGATCGATCGAGATCGTGGCGCCAGGAGGACTGACAAGAATGGATGCGACTGCTGCGGGTGGAGCGGATGACTCGTTCGAGCACCCCACGAGGAACGCAGCGGTGAGAGCACCCCAGGTCGTATTCGTCAACATCCGTGTCATCAGCGTGACCTCCATGAAGGACAGCCACGTGATACGGACGAGGAGAAATCGCTTGCTCAGTGGAATTACGACAACGGCTGCGAGCTGCTACGTCAGGGTTGGCCTGCCACTTTTGCCGGCACGCGAAGGCCACCGATCCCGTGGTCATCGCCCAGGTGCGGAGCATCCTGCGCGCGGCCGCACTCAGCGCTGGGCTATGTCCCACCGACGCGGTACCGCGAACAAATGGCGAACGTCAGACCCCTCAGTGTCTCATGAATCGTGGGTCACTACACGTGCTCCTCAGAGGCACGGTTGCGAGAGAGACGGCTACGGCTGGCCCGCGATCTTGACCCACCCGAAGGGATCTGTAAAGGAGCCGTCGCCCAGTTGGCCCGCGTTGTTCCTCCCCGAGCAATAACCAACGCCACTCGGCGTTACTGCGCACGCGTGGCTACGACCCACGCTCAGCTTCGCGAACGCGAGCCCGCTAGGGTCTGTCCACGTCCCGGCGTCGTACTCGTACCAGCAGTGGACCGTGCCACCCGAATCGAGACCGCAACTGTGCTGCCCGTTGCCACTGACCGTCACGAACGTGACCCCAGCCGCGAACCGCGTGGGTGTCGCCGAGCTGGGATATCGGTCTAGTACGCCTGTGAACGAACCCCAGCAGAACGCGGCTCCGTTCACGTCCACACCGCAAGTATGGTATTCACCAGTACTCAATGCCGCGAATCTCATGAGGCCGCCCCCGACCGCTCGTGGGATGTTGCTGTAAACCCTGTCACCCGTGCCGAGCTGCCCGTGACGATTTCCTCCCCAGCAGTACGCTACGCTGTCCGCGGCAAGGGCGCACACGTGCGCAAAACCCGCGCTGATCGCGATGAATGAGCGCCCGCCCGGGACGGCGCGGGGGCTCTCAATGCGGGTGTCCCCATTTTCGAATCCGGGAACGAAGTACCCCCAACAGTGTGCCGCGCCGTCGGCGGCTAGCGCGCAGGCGAAGTCTCCGTCACCGCCCACGGCCACACGGCCAAACGTAAGGTCACCTGGCACGACGGCCGGCGTGTCGACGTTGAATCCGCCGACACCGAAGCCCCAGCAGAAGGCGCGGCCCGCGTCCGCGAGGCCGCACGTGCTGTAGGTGCCGACGCGGACCTCCGTAAACGTATGTCCGCCCGCGACCGCCATGGGATACGGAGAGACGTCCAGTGCGATGCCGGAGCCGAGGCGACCGTTGCCATTTTCCCCCCAGCAGAACGCCGTGCCGTTGGCCGTCACCCCGCAAGTCGTCCACCCAGCGACGCTGATCCCATCGAACGACAGTTCGAGAACGGTCACGCTCGCGGTCGCCTCATGGCCACGCCACGCAGCGGTGATCGTTGCGGCGCCCTCTCGCACACCGCTCACCAGCCCGGTTGCTGAAACGGGCGCCACCGATATGTCAGAGCTGGTCCAGACGATCTGAGCTACGTCGATCGGGTTCAAGAAGCCCTGGTCGTCCCTTCCGACCACCGAGAGCTGTTGCGTCGCCTGTGGCACCAGCGTGAGGCGGTCGGACGACAGAATGAGCTGCAGGATCGACCCGGGAGGACCCACGGCTACCACAGCAGTATCGCTCTTGCCTTCGACCGTCGCCGAAATCTCCGCAATGCCTGCCGCCACACCCGCGATGAGTGCTCCGCCCGAAGCAGTCGCAGCCACCGTCGCGACCGCCGTGTCGCTGCTTGACCATGTCACGGAACGCCGACTGAGCGTGTTGCCAGCCGCATCTCTCACCCATGCCCAGAGCTGCAAGGTGCTGTCGACTGCTATCCTCGTTGACTCGGGCCACACGGTCACCGACGCTGCTGGAACCAACTCCGCCAGGACGAAGATCATCGCGCTGCTGGCTACCCCGTCGACGTCGGCTGTGATGAACGTAGATCCCTCGACCAAGGCAGCCACGAGGCCTGTTGCCGAAACGGCAGCCACGGATGCATTCCCGGTGGTCCAAACGACCGGTCTGCCCGTGACGACCAGCCCCTGCGCATCCCTCGCTGTAACGGAGAGCTGCAGCTGTGATCCGATAAGAACGTCGGCCGAGTCAAGCTGCACCTGGACGGACGCAACGGCCCCCAACGCAATCGTTCCAGTGGAGAACTCCACGGTCGCCGTCGGTGCAAGGGCGTCGCCGTCTAGGTCCCGCACCGCGTCCGTCACAACCAACCGGTAGTCGCTGTTCGGGTCGAGCTGACGATCCGGGATGAACACCACGGCTGCCGCACTTCCCTGGAGCAGTCGCGTCGTGCCTGCAACCAAGGTGGTGCCGTGTAACAACCGCACGGACGCCGGCGTGAGACTGCCGTCGGCGACCGGCTCGCTGAAGACGACCACGATGGCGCTGTTTAGCGGCACGTCCGTCTTCTTGCGGGGCGGGTAGGTGCGTACGACGACGGGTGGCCGGCGGGCGGCCACCGCGAGGTGCGACTCGAAGACGCTGGCGCCCCCGGCGTTTCTGACGATGACCTCGACGGAGTCGCCGACCTCAGCGCCGATGGGGACGGGATCGAACCCGCCGTCACGGATTGTGGTGGTGAGGGTCGCCGCTTCTCCCACCCGACGTACGACGGCGCTGCTCCCCCCTGGGATCGTGCCCGGCCGGAGCGATACATACACCAAGGTGTCGGCGCCGCCGCTCGCCATGGCGACCGCATTGCTGGCGGCGCCGGATAGCCCAGTTGCTGCAACCGGGTCTGTAACAATCAGGGCGGGCGGCAGAGTGTCGCAGCATGCAGGGCCACCAGGACTGTCCGAGCAGCCGCCGAACCAGGTCAGCATCACCGAAACGGCGAGCAATATTCCAGTTCGCACGAACCGCCTCGTGTGACGCCTCACGGCTCCGTGGTACGGACGCCACACGCCGGACGGCTCGCGTCTCATCGGCCCGCCACCAGGGCGAACCCAGCCCAGAAGAACGGATGCGCTGTTCCCCGGTCGCGCGCCGCCGCCCGCTGCGCCAAGGCGAGCGCCTCCGCCTCCCGCCGTCCCGCCGCGAGCTCCTGATAGAACCGCTCCATGAACCGGGCGGTGGCCAGATCCTGCACCGGCCACAGCGTCGCGACCACGTTCGACGCGCCCGCGAACAGAAACGCGTGCACCAGCCCCACCCAGTCGTCCCCCGGCGGCACGTCGGCCAGCGCCCCCGCCGCGAGCCCCGTCTGACAGGCGCTCAGCACAAGCAGGCGTGCGTTGAGCGTCAGCCCGAACACCTCGTGCACCTCGAGCCGGCCGTCCTCCCCACCGCCTGCCCCCAGCTCGACGAACGAAAAGAGCGGGTTGTGCTTATTGAGGACACCGTATGTCGCGAGATGCACGATGTCGCGCCCGGGCGCGAGTGTGCGGAACGCGCGCTCGGACGCCTGGGGTCCAATGAGCACACGGGCCTCGGCACCGTGAATCCTCCCGATGGCGGCCACCTCGGCTTGCGACCCGGGCAACGCGGTGGCGCGGGGCGCGAGGGCGAGCACGCCGGCGTCGGCCGGTGGCGCGGGTCGACTACGCAACCGCAGCCACACCGACGCCGATGGCACATACTCGAGCGTGTAGCGCGTGACCAGCGGCTGCCCCGCTGTGCCGGGCGCGAGGAGCGCGGCGAACGGCAGATAGTGCAGCTCGGCGTGCGGCGCGATCAGCAGGCGACGCTTGCCACCGAGTAGCCCGGTCGCCTCGACAGGCGCGACCAGGTACTGGAACAGACGCCGCATCGGCGCACGCCAGGCACGCTGCGTCGCTCCCTCGATCGGACTCGCCAGCGTGCCACGCGCGAAATCGATGAGCGCCGCGAGCGTCGGCCGACCGACGTTGAGATCGAGCGCAACCAGTGTGTCGGTCGTGACGACGAAGACGACCGTGGTCGAGTCTCCCACCAGGTACTCGAGCAGCGCTTCATCGGGCGCAAGGGCTCGCATCACGTCTGACGCGGGCGCGATGTCGCCGCGCACGAGCGCGGCGTACGCCGGGTGCGCCTCGCGCAACTCGACCAGCAGGTCGCTGTAGGCGCCCTGCGCCCGCGCGAGCGCCTCGCGCGCCGCAATCGCCCCCTCGCTGAGCCCGGGTCCGCGCAATTCACGCTCGCCGTCGGCGGTCTCGATCTGCCGGGTGAGCTCATCAATACGCCGGCGGAGATCCTGTTCGCGCGCCGTCGGATCGCGGGCATCCCCCGGGGCGGCCACGCGGCCGCGCGCAAGCAGATCCAGCAACTGTCGGGCCCGGAGTTGTTCGCTCACCTCGAACGCCGCCTGCGCCCTCCCGCGCGTCCGCTCGACCAGCGACAGTTCGACGTACACGTCCCATTTGTCCGCCAGGAACGCCGCTCGCCGCTCTTCGCCGGTGAGTCCGGCGGACACGCGTTCGATCTCGGCAACGCCCGCTCGCAGCTGCGCCGCGGCGTCATCCAGTGCACTGCGGCTGCGCAGCGCCCGAGCCCAACCGGCATGGAGCTGCCAAGCGATATTGGGCGCCGGTCGTGCGACGAGGCGGGCAAGGCCGCGCCGGTAGAGCGACTCGGCTGTCAGCGGCAGGCCCGCCTCGCGGTCGAGATCGGCCAGCGCACCGAGCGCGGCAGCTTCGCCGGCGGCGTCGTCGAGCCGATGCAGCGTGTCGAGCGCTTGCATGAGCACCCGTCGCGCGGCCGCCGTATCGCTGCTCTCGCGATGGGCGAAGCCGATCAGCAGGCGCGTCAGGGCCGCTGCCCGGCTGTCACCCGACGCCTGCTGCGCTCGAAGCGCCAGCTCGAGAACGGCCACGGCGCGCTTGTAGCTCTCACGAATCAGCAACACAAGACCCAACCCCTGCTGTGCCGCTGCTCGTGTTTCGTCGTCGCCCCGCGCGAGCCGCTGCGCCCGCGCATAGTGGCGCTCGGCCTCGACGAGGCGGTTGAATTGGACCGCGAGGTCCCCGCGAGCCAGCGCGAGGTCCGCGCTCGACTCGGCACCGGCCAGCGCGTCGCCGCGTTGCAGCTCGGCCCGAGCGCCCTGCAGATCGCCGACGGCGGCGCGGGCGTTCGCGAGACTCCGCCGTACAACGATTTCGTCCGCAACGGGACCCGTCCGCCGATAGATGGCGACCGCTTCGCGCAGCGTGGTGATCGCCGCGCGATAGTCGCCCCGCCGCATGGCGAGCAGCCCCAGGTTGTGCAGCACCTGCGCTGCGTCAAGCCGGTTTCCCAACTCCCGGTAGATCGCGAGTGCCTCGCGATAGCGCGCGGTCGCGCCGGCGTAATCACCTTCGAGACTCCCCAGGTTGCCGAGGTTCTCCAGATTCGGCGCGGCAGGGGCCATGCGCCCCGCGCTGCGGTTCGCCGCCAGCGCCGCCTCGTACGCCGCGCGGGCCGCTGCCAGGTCGCCGAGCTCCTCGGCGATGAGGCCGAGATTGTTTCGGTCGGCCGCGAGGCCTCGGGTGTCCCCGGTTCGCTCCCGTAGCTCGCTCGCGCGTGTGTAGAGTTCCGTAGCGCGGCGCAGGTCGCCGCGGTCCTTACTTACGCTCCCGAGCGTTCCGACGGCGTTGCCCAACGTGCGGTAGTCGCCGATCGCCTCGGCGAGGTCGCGCGACCGCGCGAGATACACGTCCGCGCTGTCGTATAGCTCGGCGCGGTAAAAGCCGACGCCCAGGTTGCCGAGTGCGGCTCCCATGCCGGCGGTGTCGGCCAGCCGCTCGAACCGTCCCAGGCTCTCACGCCAGATCCGCATCGCGGCGTCGATTCCGGAGCTACCGAGCGCAGCGTTCCCGGCAAGACGAAGGCTGTCCGCCACGATCTTCGCCCGCCGGTCGCTCGGCGAAAGCGCACGAAACCGGCTGACCTGCCGCACAAAGAACGAGTCGCCCCAGGCGATGGCGTAGGCGTCAGCCAACCGCTCAGCCGGAGCGAGCGGCGCCTCGCCGCCGGCATCAGCGAGCAAGCGTCGCAGCGCGTCCCGCGCGTCGTCGGGGTGGCTTAGCGTCCGCCGGATGAGTGCCGAGTCCGCCCCATCTCGCGCAAGCATGCGGACCGTATCCGCGCCGTGCGGCGATTGCAGGAGGACTGACAGCGCCACGAGCAGGGCGCTCATCGCTGCGGATCAACTAGGCGAAACTCGATGAGCTCAGACGCGGCCCAGCGTCGCCACTCCGTTTCGGCTTCCACGCGCCAGAAATACGCGACGCCGGGCGACAGGACGACCAAATCCGGGAGGACCGTGAAGGTGTCCGTCGTCTCGCTGCGCCATACGACGGTTCCTTCGCTGTCGTAGAGCCGCAGCCGATAGCGCTCCGCATGGGGGACGCTCGACCAAACGAACCGGTCTAGGCGCGTGACCGTCGCGCGCGGGGCGATCGGCGCGGGGGCGACGCTGCTCGTGAGCGCCGGCTCTCGGAGGCTTCCCGTCGATCCGTCGTCGACGCGACGCGGCACGAGCAGCAACACTAGCGCAGCGGCCGCGGCGAGGCCGACGGGGAATGACCAGCGACGCCAGCGACGCGCTGCGGGCGGTGTCAGTCCGGCCTCGTTGGTCGCGAGGTCGCTCGTCGCTTTGACGAGCGCGCGACAGCGTGCACACGTCAGCAAGTGGGCGACCACAGGTTCGCGGCTGTGCGGCGTAAGCCGCCCGTCTGCGAAGTCGGCAATGGCCAGCTCATCGGGACAGTCGGGCGTTTCGATTCGGCGTTCGAGTACAGCGGGGCCGCGCAGCAACCCAGCGGCCTCCTGGAGCGCTTCGATTTCGGTCCGGCAGGTGGCGCAGTCCGCGACGTGACGGGCGGTCGCCGGATCGTCCGCGCCGAGGGCGTACGGCACCAGGGTTTCTGGGGTAGGGTGGGCGGCCGTCATGCGGTGCCTTCGCAGAATGGATTCAAGCATCGCGGACGTGTTACGGACACGCGGTGCGAATCTGCTCGCCGGCGATTCATAGCTCGCTTCCCCGGATGCCAGCCTGAGCCAGATGAGTCCGGATCGCGCCCAGCGCCCGATACACGCGGTTATAGACTGTCTTCGCGTTGTGGTATCCGAGGACGCGCGCCACCTGATCAGCGGGCATCTCATCCACGACGTACAACTGGACTGCGAGCCGATCATCGGCCGGGAGCGCCTCGAGCGCGCGAGCGAGCACGACGCGCTGCTCGGAGGCAACGGCCGGATCGGGGGGAGTGTCGGGAGCAGGGGGCGGGGGCTCCCCGAGTTGGGCGACGATGTGGCTCCGGGGGCCACGGCGCACCGCGCGGTAGGTGCCGCTCAGCTCGCCGAGAAACTCCCCGAATGCGAGGTCGGGCGCGTCACGGGAGCGCAGCAGCTCGTACGCTTCGACATGCGATCGTCCATCGACGAAGACGTATTCGAAGATGCGTTGCTGGAGGGGAGGCAACGCGGCGGCGACCGTTGAAAGGCGGGGACGGCCGTCGCGATGGCGGAACCAGTCGACCGTGATGTTGTGAACGACAGTATAGAGGAAGGTCGAGAGTGGCCGGTCAGACTCCCAGCGGGCGGCGCAGCGCCGCAGCCGGGCGAAGTCGTTTTCGCGCAGCACTTCGCACACGCGTGCGAAGACGTCCATGACATCGTCAGATTCGGCGGTGTAACGGCGGATCGCGCCAAAGATCAGGCGCCGATAGCGCTCGATGAAAAGGTCCCAGGCGCGCTCGGGATCGCCCGTTTCCAGCGGAGCGATCCATGGCTCGGCCATAGTCCCTCCAACCGCACGACGCAGCCGATATAGCCCTCTAGATGGGACCGGTCAACGTGTGGCCCAAACGACCCTTGACGCCGTAGGAACCGGAGGGCTAGACTACCCGTACAACTGAAGACCACCGTGGTCATTTGCCGCGTATTGCCGCCACGTTAAACAAGGTGCTAAAAAGCGACTCGCCCGCGGCTTTATTGGTCCGGGCGATGATCTTTTCAGGGAGTCGCTTCCCGCGGCCGCTCAGCTGAGCGGCCGTTTTCGTCTCAGGGAGTCCGGGGGTCTTATGCCCACTCGCAAAGTCACGGTCGCCACGCTGGCGGGGCTGAAGGCCCGCAGCGAAAAGGCAGTGTTCGTCACCGCCTATGACTATCCCACCGCGACATTCGCCGATCGCGCCGGTGTCGACATGATTCTCGTGGGCGATTCCGCGGCCATGACGATGCTCGGACTCCCGAGCACGCTCCAAATCGGACTGGACGAAATGCTGGTGTTCATCGGGGCCGTGACGCGCGCGGCGAAGCGGGCGTTCGTGATCGGAGACCTGCCGTTCCTGTCCTACCAACCATCCGACGAAACCGCGATCCGCAGCGCCGGGGCATTCCTGGCTAAGGGGTGTGACGCGGTGAAATGCGAAGGAGGCGCGCGCGTCGCCCCCCGCGTGCGGGCGATGGTGGACGCCGGTATTGCGGTGATGGGGCACCTCGGCCTCACGCCACAAAACATGGGCCAGCTCGGCGGCTATCGGGTTCAGGGGAAATCGTTGGCGGCGGCGGAGCAACTGCTGCGTGACGCGGAGGCACTGGAGCGGGCGGGCGTGTTCTCGATTCTGCTCGAGGCCGTCCCCGCTGAGACGGCGGCGTTTGTCCGGGAGCGCATCGGCGTGCTCGTCTACGGCATTGGCGCCGGTCCGCAGGTGGACGGGCAGCTCGTCATCTCGCACGACCTGCTCGGCAACTTCGTCGGCGACATCTCCCCGCGTTTTGTGAAGCGGTATGCGGAAGTCGGCACCGCTGTCGAGGGTGCGTTCCGCGACTACGCGCGCGACGTGCGTGCCGGTGTGTTCCCAGGTCCCGAGCACTGCTATCAGATCGACCCCGCCGACGAGGCGCTGATCCGCGCCGCCCGCCAAAACCGCAAACCCCGGCCGGCACCGCGAGCGGAGAAGGCTCCGGCAGTGGAGGCGAGGCCGTGACGACCGTTGCCCCGCGCGTGGGGGCGGGGGGGGCGCTTCGGCCGCGGCCGCAGGTGTGCCGCGCGTGTGGAGCATTGCACGAGCCGGCCCCCATCGCGATCTGCGAGCAGTGCCTCGGCCCGCTCGATCCCGTCCTCGATCCCGCGCGTGTGCTGCCGACGCGCGACGTGATTGCGGCGCGCCCCTGGTCGCTGTGGCGCTACCGCGAGTGGCTGCCGTTCGACGGTGAGCCCGTGCTGTCGCTCGATACCGGCGGGACACCGCTCGTCGAGGCGCCACGGCTCGCCGCGCGACTGGGTGTGGCGCGCGTCTGGGTGAAGAATGACGCGGTGTCGCATCCGTCTCTGTCCTTCAAGGATCGCGTGGTCGCGACGGCCATCAACGCGGCTGTCGCGTTCGGGCTCGACACGATCGGCTGCGCCTCGACCGGCAATTTGGCAAATGCCGTTGCGGCGCAGGCGGCGCGCGCCGGTCTCAAGGCGTGGATCTTCATTCCGGAAGACCTCGAGATCGCCAAGATCGTCGGGACCGCGGTGTATGGCGCGCGGCTGGTCCGGGTGCGTGGTCACTACGACGACGTCAATCGGCTGTGCGCGCAGGTCGCAGATCTGTTCGGGTGGGGAATTGTGAACGTCAACCTGCGCGGCTATTACGGCGAAGGATCCAAGACCCTCGCTTTCGAGATCGCCGAGCAGCTGGGGTGGCGCTTGCCGACGGCGGTGGTTGCGCCGATGGCGGGCGGCTCGCTGGTGACGAAGCTGCGGAAAGGTTTCCGGGAGTTCAGCGCGGCAGGGCTGGTGACCGGAGGCGCGCCCCGCATCTTCGGCGCCCAGGCGTCGGGGTGCGCGCCGATCGTCCGGCTGGTGCGCGAAAACGCCGACGCCGTGACGCCGGTGATCCCGCAGACGATCGCCCGATCGATCGCGATCGGGAATCCCGCCGATGGCCTGTTCGCCAAGCGCGCCATTCTCGAATCGGGCGGCTGGGCAGCCGCCGTGTCGGATGCCGAGCTCGTCGCCGCGATCCGGCTGCTGGCGGAGGAAGCCGGGATCTTCACCGAGACGGCGGGCGGCGTCACGGTCGCCGCGGCGCTGGCACTGGCGGCCGAAGGCCGGTTCTCCCCGGATGATGAGGTCGTGCTGTGCATTACGGGAAACGGCCTGAAGACGGTCGACGCCGTGGCGCCAGTGTTGCCCCAGGCGCCCCTCATCGCGCCACGGGTTGCCGAAGTACGCGCATTGGTGAAAGGCGACGCATCATGACGGCGCGCGTTCGCGTGCCCGCGAGCTCGAGCAACCTGGGCGCGGGCTTCGACTGCATCGGCGTGGCGGTGGACCGTTGGCTCGTCGCGTCGGTCACGCCCGTCGCGGGGAGCGCGATCTCGATCCGGCGCGGTGGTCGGCTGACCGCCGTCTCGGTTGCGGTCGACGAAGACTTGCTCGCTCGCGGGTTCCGCGCGGCGGGCGGCAGGGGTGGGATGATCGACGCGACCTCGGACATCCCGGTCGGCTGCGGACTCGGCTCGTCTGCTGCAGCAATCGTGGCAGGTGTGCTGCTCGCTGATGCCGCGCTCGAGCTGAACCTGACGCGCCAGCAGGTCGTGGAGATCGCCACGGCGCTCGAGGGCCATCCCGACAACGTCGCACCGGCGGTCTATGGCGGCGCTGTGCTGAGCGTGCGGACGTCCGCAGGACTCGTCACGGCGCCACTTACTGTCGCAGCGGGCATCGAGCTGCTGCTCGCGGTGCCGCCATTTCCTTCTGATACAAAGGCCGCGCGCGCCGCATTGCCGAGGACGTTGCCCCACGCCGAGGCCGTCGTGGCGGCCAGCCGAGCGGCGGCGCTGGTGCAGGGGTTATCGACGGGCGACGGCGCGTTGCTCGGCGCCGCCCTCGATGATGTGCTGCATGTGCCGTTCCGGCGCGCGCGTATTCCCGGCTACTACGCTGTCGTACTCGCAGCGCAAAAGGCTGGGGCGTTTGGGGCGACGTTGTCGGGCGCCGGTTCCGCCATCCTCGCGATCGCGCCGCGCGAGCGGTCCGCTGCGGTCGGTGCTGCAATGCTCGCCGCGTGGCGCGCAATCGGCATTGAGGCCGAACTGATCAAATGCTCCGGTACCGTCGCGGGAGCAACGGTGACCGCCTCCCCCCCTGCCACGCACGACGTACGACGCACGACGCACGGAAGTGCGACGCACGATTCACCTGTGATTAAGGAGCTACTATGAGCGTCACCCTGCAATTGCCCGCCGTGCTCGCGAAACTCGCCGACGGCCGGCGTTCCCTCGAAGCACAAGGATCGACGTTGGGCGATGTCGTCGCCGACGTCGCGGCCCGGTTCCCCGGACTTGCCCCGCGTCTGCGGGACGCCGCCGGCAAGCCCTATCCCTTCGTGACGTTTTACGTGAACGACGACGATGCCAGACTGCAGGGTGGGTTTGCCGCGAGCGTGCGCGACGGCGATGAGATCATCATCGTCCCGGCGATCGCGGGAGGTTGAGCCGTGACGACTCTCGCTCAGGCCGAGCTGTTGCGTTACAGCCGGCACCTGATCCTGCCCGACGTCGGCGTTCCTGGCCAGGAAAAGCTCAAGGCCGCTCGCGTCCTGCTCATCGGCGCCGGCGGGCTGGGATCGCCCGCGGCGCTCTATCTGGCCGCGGCCGGCGTCGGCACGCTCGGTCTCGTGGACTTCGACAACGTCGACGTCACGAACCTGCAACGGCAGATCCTGCACGGCACCAAAGACGTCGGCCGGCCCAAGCTCGTGTCGGCGCGTGAGCGGATCGCCGACGTGAACCCGCACGTTCGGCTGGAGACCTACGAGACGGCGCTGACGTCGAAGAACGCGCTCGACATCTTCAGTGGGTACGACATCGTCGTCGACGGCACCGACAACTTCGCGACGCGCTATCTCGTGAATGATGCCTGCGTGTTGCAGGGCAAGCCCAACGTGTACGGGAGCATTTTCCGCTTTGAAGGGCAGGCGTCGGTCTTCGCGTTGCCCGACGGACCGTGCTATCGCTGCCTTTTCCCGGAACCGCCGCCGCCGGGACTCGTGCCGAGCTGCGCCGAAGGCGGTGTGCTGGGCGTGCTGCCAGGATTGGTCGGGACGATTCAGGCGACGGAGGCCATCAAGCTGATCGTCGGCGTGGGCGAGGCACTCGCGGGCCGGCTGCTGCTCATCGACACGCTGGGGATGCAGTTCCGCACGGTCAACATACGGAAGGATCCGACGTGCCCGGCGTGCGGCACGCGTGAGATCCGCGCACTCATCGATTACGAACAGTTCTGCGGTGTTCGGGCTGGGGAGGCGGAGCCGCGTGCGGTATCCGGCTTCGTTGAGGTCACGCCGCGCGAGCTGCAGAGCCGGCTGTCACACGGCGAGGAGTTGCAGTTGATCGACGTGCGGGAGCAATTCGAGTGGGATATCGCCCACATTGCCGGCGCGCGGCTGGTGCCGTTGGCGACGCTGCCTGACGTTGTCGAGACGTTCGATCGCGACCGGGAGGTTGTCGTCTACTGCAAGGGCGGCAGTCGCAGCCGAGCGGCCGCGACGCATCTGGCCGACGCGGGATTCCCGCGCGTCACGAATCTGACCGGCGGGATCCTGCGGTGGCAGGCGGAGGTGGATCCGACGCTGCCGCGCTACTGATGAAACTTGACCAATTTGGTCAAGTTAGCTATTGTGGTGCATGGCCCGTCACAAGAAACCCCGTCCGGTGCGCGAAGCCGTGAGCCTGTACGACGCGAAGACCCATCTCTCCGAGCTGGTCGAGCAGGCCGCCCAAGGGAGGGAGATCGTTATCGCCAAGTCCGGAAAGCCCAAGGCTCGGCTGGTCCCGCTGGCGCCGAAGGACACGCGCCATCTGCGCAAATATGGACTGGGGAAGGGCAGGGGTTGGATCGCCGACGACTTCGACGCGCCACTGCCACCCGAGATCCTGCGTTTATTCACCGGGGAATCCGGGTGAAGTTGCTGCTCGATACCAATGCGCTGGTCCGGTGGCATCTCAAAAAGCTTCGGCCCGCTGCGGTTCGCACCGTGCAGCGGGCCGAACTTGTGGTGGTGAGCGCGGTGAGTGCGTGGGAGATCGCGGTCAAGCGCGCGCTGGGCAAGTTGAACTTCAAGGACACCGTAGAACAGATCGTCGCGCGCTACGGGTTTCTCCCCCTGCCGGCAACGGTGCGACACGGTGATTTGTTGCGCGATCTACCGCTGCATCACCCCGATGCATTCGACCGGCTGCTCATTGTGCAAGCGTTGGACGAAGGGCTTACGATCCTCACCTCAGACCGCGCATTCGAGCCGTATCGGGTGCCGGTGGCGTGGGTGTGAGGGCTGCTGCGGTTTTCGGGCCCGGCCGGGACGACAAACCGATGACGTGGGCCGCAGCGCCTCGGCTGATGTTCAGGCATGCCGTTCCCTTGCCCACCGTGCGCCGAGGAGCAGATACTATGTGTTGAACCGGTTCTCATGATGATCTCCTCCCCCTTGCCTTAGCGCCGCCAGGATGGATCGAAGCCAACTGTAAGGGGCTCGGACGTCTGGAACCCCCCGCTCGTGAAGAAAATGTTCACCACGTCTCCTGAGCCGGTGAATCCGTTACTCGCGAATGCGATCAAGAAACTGCCGTCGGGAGCCCAGACGGGATTGGACGGCGCTTCACACTGACACCAGCCTGCCGTCAACCGCCCAGGGCCCGAACCATCGGCGCCCATAACCCAGATGTTTTGCCCGATTTCGAACTCGAGGCGGATGAACGCGAGCCATTGGCCGTCGGGCGACCAAGCCGGCTGGGCGTCGGGAGAAAGGACGTTGGGATCGGGGCTGCTGATCAGGATCCTGCCCGACCCGTCCGCACTCATGAGGTAGATACCTCCGCGGCTTCCGAACGCGATCTTCGCTCCATCGGGTGACCAGGCGGGGTCCGTGTCGACGTCGGGGTTGTTCGTGAGGTTCACGGGGTTCGTCCCATCGGCGTTCATCACGTAGACCTCGGCGTTCCCGTCGCGCTCGCTCCAGAACGCG
Source organism: Gemmatimonadales bacterium (assembly GCA_036004745.1). Taxonomy (GTDB): domain Bacteria; phylum Gemmatimonadota; class Gemmatimonadetes; order Gemmatimonadales; family GWC2-71-9; genus 20CM-2-65-7. The sequence continues at coordinate 15,956 of DASYRD010000007.1, forward strand.
ATCCTGGCGCCGTCGGGCGACCAGGCGGGCCCATGATCTCCCGCCGCAGCGTTTGTGAGCCGGAGCGGACTCGACCCGTCCGCGTTCATCACGTAGATCTCGGCGTTGCCGTCGCGGTCGCTCACGAACGCGATCTTGCTGCCGTCGGGTGACCACGCGGGCTCCGTGTCGCCCCCCGGGTCCATGGTGAGGCGTGTGCGCCCGGTACCGTTCGAGTTGATGAGGTAGATGTCGGCGTTCCCGTCGGCGACGTCCGCGAACGCGATCTGTGTCACCGCCGTACACGTGACATCGAACCCTACCGCCGCCGCGCCCCCGTTGCTGAGGTCGACCCACTGGGAATTCGTACCGATGGGGCTGCAGTTCGCGGCTACACCACTGAATTCCAGCTCGTATTCGCCGGGGTTCAACCCGTAGAACGTCACGGTCCCGTTCGCCGTCACCCTGGCGGACCCGGCGTAAAGTCGGCTCCAACTCCACCAGACCCAGAGGTCCACGACGTAACCGTCCGGGTCTAAGTCCACACCCGTCGTCACAGCGGTCACCTGGATGGTGTTCCCGGGCCCGCAGGTGACCACGAAGACAACTTCCGTTGTGCCGCCGTCCACGCTGATGGATCGTGGGTTGGCACCGTCTACCGAACAGTTCGGCGCCACACCGCTGAGTTGGACCGTGTGCTCGCCCCCCGAAACCCCTGCGATCGTGACTGTGGCGTTCACGCCGGTGGGCTGGTCCGGCCCACCGTCCACGCGCACGGAATAGCCGTCGGAATCCAAGTGGGATCCTGTCGTTGTGGTCGTGACCTCGATGCTCCCGGGCTGCGGCGGGGGAGGCGTTGTCGCGCACGCGGTAGCGGAAAAGGACGAATACGTGGTCCTGCGTCCGTTCGTCTGGAACGCCCGGACTTTGTAGCAATACTGCGTCGCTGAGGTGAGTCCTGCATCGCTGTAATTGATGACACCGGCCCCCGTCAAGGCCAACACGACGAAGACCGCCCCGGCGGTCGAGCGCTGCACCTCGAATCCGGTCTCGTTGTTCGAGTTGTCCTGCCACGAGACATCGATGCGGCCCTGGGAGATGGCGACGGCCGTGGTGTTCGACGGTGGTGCTGCGGTTTTCAAGCTTGGTGCGAAGGGCTGAAGCGGCTCATCGCACCCGACAACGAACAGGAGTATCAGTGAACTCCCCAGACAGCCGCGGCGCAACGCAGGCATGCAGCCCTCCCTCTAGGGTCGCAGCGAACCGACGAGTTGTGTCAGCGTGCCGGTGCCCGCAAAGCCGATCGGCACTCGTCGCCCTCGCGCCCGCGTACTCACGAAGAGGTCGAAGTCAACGGCCGGCGGGGTCGCGACGTTGCGCGTGAAGTAGAGCCATTCGGTCCCGCCGTGGGAGACGATCAGCGGGAATTGCTCACCAGCGGCTGTATTGATGGGCGGGCCGACGTTCGTCGGCATCGACCAGGACGCAAGCACGTTCTCTCGCGTTGAGATCCAGATGTCATTGGCGCTCGAACCAGGCCGGTCGGAGTGGAAGTAGATGTCCACCCCATTGTGAGCGACCGAGGGTCGCTGATCGCTTGCGGGGCTGGAGAGCGCCGTGACGAGTGACGCTGGACCGAAAGAGCCATCAGCTCCTTGCTCGCTGACATAGATGTCGCCGCCGGTCCCGACAGGTGCGGGATTGCTGTTGAAGTACAGCTGGGGGACGCCGAGGTCATCGTTCTCGAAGTAGCTTGGGCCGCCCTCGAATCCGGCGGCGTTTACTCCCGAGCCGAGGTTGACCGGTATTTCCCAGGCGAAGTCGTCGTGGACGTCGTCGCGCCAAGCCACCCAGATGTCAGTCGAAGCGGAGCCGGGACGATTCGACAGCAGGAACAGCCAGTGGCCGTCGCGCGACAGCGCGGGGGAGGCGTCATTCTGAGGCGTGTTGACGGGTGCACCGAGGTTCGACGGGGCTCCCCATGGACACTGCCGACAGTCGCGGCGGGACACCCAGATGTCGTTGGGGCCGGGTCCCGGAGTTCCTGGGCGGTTGGACGCGAAGTACAGACTGAGTCCGTCCTTCGAGAGCGCCGCCTGCTGATCGTTGAACGACGTGTTGATCGTCGGGCCGAGGTTCACCGGCTCGGACCACTCGGACGCGGCGAAGGATTGCGCCTGCATCTGGAACACAACATGGTCCGATTCTGAGCCACATGCCGACAGCGGGAGCGCGATTGCACAGAGTGGTGAAAGAATGCGGAATGCAGGTGTCATAAATCCCCCGTTCGTATTCATTGCCCGTAAATCGTGGCCTCGTTCGACCGGTCGGAATAGCCGCCGTCCTTGAGAGCGACCACTGCGGGCATGCGACTTCCTCCCTACTTTGGCCTCCAGACAGGGGTGAGGTCCGGATCCGGATGGTTAGTGAGGTTGAGCCGGCCCGAACCGTCCGCATTCAGCAGGCAGATCTCCTCGTAGATCTCCCCGTGGCACTCGAAGGCGATTCGCGTGCCGTCGGGCGACCACGTGAAGTGGACGAAGTTGTCGGCCGGGCTGTTGCTGAGGTTCATCTGGCCCGAGCCGTCGGCGTTGATCACGTAGAGTTCCCACTTGTGGTCGGAGTCGCGCTGTCTGTCGAAGGCAAGCTTCGTGCTGTCGGGCGACCAGACGGGGTAGATGTCGTTGGCCGCGCCGTTGGTGAGCTGCGTGACGCCCGAGCCGTCGGCGTTCATCACGTAGATGTGCGCGTGCGTATTGCAGTAGTCAGTGCTGCTATCTCTTGTGAAGGCGATCTTCGAGCCGTCGGGCGACCAAACGGGGAAGGCGTCATAGCCCGGGTTGTTGGTGAGGTTTACCTGGCCAGAGCCGTCTGCGTTCATGACGAAGATCTCCCAGCTCCCGTCCCGGTAGGTCGTGAAAGCGATCTGGCCGTCTGTTGCGACGTAGCCGAAACAGCCGCTGCAGGTACCGCTGCCCTGGCTTGACGAGGTGACGACCACGTCCTTTGCCCCGGGGCTGGATGCGGCCGGTGTCGTTCCCGTGATCTGGGTGGAGCTCACC
>DASYRD010000008.1:0-33194 GCA_036004745.1 Gemmatimonadales bacterium
CGGACGCCGTACCGCATCGAGCCGATGATCGAATGCTCGCCGATCACAATCCCGACGTCGCGCGTGAAGAACAGGTTGGGGAGCGGCGGCAGGGCGTAGCCGACTTCGTTCAGCGCGCGCGCGATCGGCCCCGCCTCTTCCACGGCGCCTTCCACCATCAGCTTGACGAGATCCTCGGGACGGAGCGCCGCGAACTGCTTCGCCAGCAGGTCGGACGGCACCACCTCGAGCGCGCGGGTGGTCAGGAACTCGCGGACATCGGGGCGCGCGGCCAGCTCGGTGAGCAGGTCGCGGACCTCGTGCACCTCGGCGAACCGCTCCAGCACCGCCACGAGGCGCCGGTGCTCCCGTTGGGCGCTCTCCAGGTCGATGATGTCGTCGTACAGGTAATCCTCGCGATTGCCCGGCGTCACCGCGACGAGCTCGTTGCCGGGGGTATGGACCAGAACGGCCCGCAGGGGGCCGATTTCGGACGTGACGTGGACGCGAGGCATGGCTCCCAATCTAACGATTGGCCAAAGCGTAGCTCAGCGTCTCGAGTTCCAGGGCCATGTTCACGGTCTTCACCTCGACATCGGCGGGCACCGTGAGCGGGACGGGGGCGAAGTTGAGGATGGCCTTCACGCCGCAGCGCACCAGTCGGTCCACCACCTCTTGCGCGGCGGCGCCGGGGGTCACGACGATGGCGATGTCGCTCGGCTCTTTTTTCAGATCGGCCTCGAGGTGCTTCACGTCGCGCACCACCAGCCCGTTCCATTTGGATCCGATCTTGCGGGCGTCCTGGTCGTAGATCGCGGCGATGTGAAAGCCGCGCTGCCGGAATCCCTGATACTGCACGAGCGCGCCGCCCATCTTCCCCGCCCCCACGAGGACGACGCGGTAGGCGCGCTCGAGACCGAGGATGCCGAGGATCTTGGCGGCGAGCTCGGGCACGGCGTAGCCGAGGCCGCGCTTGCCGAACGACCCGAAGAACGAGAGGTCTTTGCGGACCTGGGCCGAGGTGGTCCCGCCGAGGCGGGCCAGCTCCCCCGACGAGATGGTGGTGCGCCCCTGGGCCGATGACTGCTCGAGGAATCGCAGGTACAGGGAGAGCCGGCGCACCGTGCTGTCCGAAATCTTCCGCATGTGAATTATTTCACATTTTCCCGACTCCAACGCAAGAGGCGGACGAAATCGGCGGGGGCCAGCGTCTCGGGGCGGGCCCTGGGATCGAACCCCAACGCCCTCAGGGCCTCCGCGGTCGCCCCGGGGACGGCGTTGTGCAGCTGCTTGCGGCGGCGGCTGAAGCACGCCGTCACGAACGCGCGCAGCGGCCCCACCTCCTCAGGGGTCACGAGCGGCGGCGCCAGCGGCGTGAGCCGCAGCAACGCGCTGCGGACTTTCGGCGCGGGCCGGAAGGCTCCAGGCGCCACCGTGAAGAGCTTTTCGACACGACACACTGCTTGGACGCCCACCGACAACGCACCGTAAATCTTCCCACCGGGCTTGGCTGCGATACGATCGGCGACTTCGTCCTGGACCAGGAAGATCACGCGCCTGGGAATCGGTGGCGCTAGAGCCTTATCAATCAACGGAGAGGTGATGTAATAAGGAATGTTTCCAATCACCTGATCTGCGCCATAGCTATGCCAGTCAAGCTCGAGTGCGTCACCGGTGACGACCGTCAGGTTGTCATGCGTATCGAGCGCCGCGGCCAGTCCACGATCCCTTTCAATCGCAATCACTCGCAACCCACGAGCGAGCAATTCCCGTGTGAGAGCGCCGTGGCCCGGCCCGATCTCGATTACCGACTCACCCGGTCGTGGATCGAGGGCATCGGCAATGCGGGCGAGAATCGTCGGATCACTGAGGAAATGCTGGCCCAGCCGGCGAGCAGTCAAGCCTTGAGCAGAACGAGGGTGCGGTCGTCGCTGGCGGGACCGCCGCCGGTGAAGGCGGCGATGTCGGTGAAGACGGCCTCGAGAATCTCGCGCGCCGGCCGGGCCCGGAGATTCTTCACGTGACTCAGGACGCGCTCCTCGCCGAAGCGCTCGCCGATCTCGTTGCGGGCATCGACCAGGCCGTCGGTGAACAGCGCGAGAATCGCCTCGCGGCGGCGCCACGGCTTGCTGTGCTCCTCGCCGCCCACGCCGAGGCCGAGCGGCGGCCGCGTGGCCTCGAGCCGCACCGCGTCGCCCGTGGCGCCGTCGACCAGAAATGCGTGGGGGTGGCCGGCGTTGGCGTAGGCGATCCGGCCGGCGGCCGGATCGATCACGGCGTAGAACAGGCTCAGGAACATCTCGGTGTGCGCCAGTTCCTCCGCGAGCGAGCTTTCCATCTGGCGCAGCGCTTCACTGGGCGACTCCGCCGTCTCCGCGTGGATCCCCGACGCCGCCATCGCCAGCGCCATGATCAACGCGGCGCCGAACCCGTGGCTCGACACGTCGCCGATCATCACGCCGATGCGGTCGCCGTGAAGGCTCAGCAGGTTGTAGAAGTCGCCACCCACCGAGTCGGCCGAGCGGCACCGCGCCGCCACGTCGGCCTTGGCGGCGACCACCAGGGGCGACGGCAGGAGCTTGAGCTGCAGGTCGTGCGCCAGCTCCATCTCGCGGCGTACCCGCTGCTGGCCTTGATCGCGCTCGACGAGCCGCGCGTTCTCGACCGCCGCGCCGATCTGGTTCGCGATCGCCGCGACCAGCTTGCGGTCGCCGGCCGTGAAGGCATCGGCGCCGAGCCGGTCCGTGAGATTGATGACGCCGATCGGCTTGGGGGTGCCGCCGGGCGCCGCATACACGACCGGGACCGAGAGGAACGCGCGGCCGCGATAGCCCCGGTCTTCCGCGCAGCCGAGATCGGTACCGCCGGGCTCGGACGGGTCGTAGCTGAAGATCCGCATCTCGCGAAACACGCGCGCCGCGATCGAGCAGGGATCGTCCACCTCGACGGGATCGACGTCGCCCAGCTCGACGCCGCGGGACGCCACGAGACGCAGCACGTCGGCCTGCGGGTCGTGCACGAGGAGCGTCGCGCGCCGAGCACGGACGACGGTCGCCACCTCGCGCAGGATGCGATGCGCCGCTTCGTCGAGCCGGATCGTGTGGCCGAGGATCTCGCTGATCGTATAGATGAGGTCGATTTCTTCGTAGCGCTCCGACAGCTCGGCGGCGACCTCAACGGCCTCCTTCTCGGCGGCGAGCACGGACCCGATCACCTCGGCGAGCGCCTTCGTCCCCGTGCCGTTCTTCTTGCCTTTGCCGCTCACCTGCAGAAACGTCCCTTGGAGCTCAGGAATCGGCTCGAGCGTGTCGATCGAGGGCGTGGCAGGAGGAACCGGCTCGTCGATGAGCGGCCGCAGCACGCTGCCGTCGTACCGCCAGACCCGGAGGGTCTTGCCCGACAGTGCGGCGAGCGCCGGCAGCAGGCGCTCGAGGCGCGTCACCCCGCTCGGAGCGTCAGGCAAATGCCATTCCCCTGGGCGTTGAACGCCACGTCGTCGACGAGGTGGCGGATCACGAACAGCCCGCGCCCGTCCTCGCGCTCGAGGTTCTCGGGACGCGTGGGGTCCGGCGGGTGCGCGTGGTCGAACCCACGCCCATCGTCGGTGACGTGAATCCGCACGGCGTCCGAGCCCAGCTCGACCCGGACGTGCACGACCTGGGTCGGGTCTTCGCCGGCGCCGTAGCGGATCGCGTTGCCGAGGGCTTCGGCGAGCGCGGTGCGGAAGTTGAAGTTGAGGCGGCGCGGCGAGAGGGTGCCGGCGGGGAGGCGGCTCGCCACCAGCTCGACGGCATCGCCGACGACCGCGAGATCGCCCGGGACATCGAGCCGCATTTCGAGCGCGGTGACGTGCAGGCGCAAGGACATCAGAACGCGGCCAGCGCCCCCTCGGCCGTCTTGGTGATGGCGAACAGCGTGTCGAGCTTGGTCAGCTCGAACAGGGTCTGCAGGTCCTCGTTGAGGCCGGCGAGGCGCAGCTCCCCGCCCTGCTCCCGGATCTTCTTGGAGAGCGACACGAGCACGCCGAGGCCGGAGGAATCGATGTACCCGGTCTTGGCGAAGTCGATGACGAACTTGCGGCCGCCTCCGTCCAGGGTGTCGAGCACCTTCTGCTTGAGCTCCTGACGGTTGCCGACGATCAACTGCCCGTCGACGCCGACCACGACCACGCCGCTTTTGTCCTTCTTGACACTAAAACTCATTGGGCCTCCTGGCCTCGTGTCCCCACCCTCAAGGGTGGGCTCGGCACAGCGCTGTCCTTAAGGACAGTGTCGGCCGAGCCCAGGCTTCAGCCTGGGAAGGACGACTCCGACTGCGAGACGGCGATGGCCGCCGTGTCCACAATATCGTGAACGGTGGCCCCCCGCGACAGGTCGGAAATGGGTCTCGCCACGCCTTGCAAAATGGGGCCGAGGGCGGTCCAGCCGCCCAGGCGCTGCACCAGCTTGTAGGCGATGTTGCCGCTGTCGAGATCGGGAAAGATGAGGACGTTGGCGCGACCCCCGACCGGCGAGCCAGGCGCCTTGCGCGTCGCGACATCCACGACGAGCGCGGCATCGCTCTGCAGCTCGCCGTCAAAAACGAAATCGCAGGACGGCGAACGCCGGCGCAGGTCGGCGAGCGCCGCCTGAATGCGCTCGATGCGCGGACCCGCCGCGCTCCCCTTCGTGCTGTACGACAACAACGCGACCACGGGCTCGTCGCCCACAATGCGGCGCCGGTCGCGCGCGGTAGCGACGGCGATGTCGGCCAGCTGCGCGGGCGTCGGCTCGGGGACGACGGCGCAGTCCGCAAAGGTCAGCACGCGCTCGCCCGTGGGATCGATCATGTAGAAGGCGCCGCTCACCGTCGCGATTCCCGGCGCCGTGCCCACGGCCCAGAGCGCGGCGCGAATCGTGTCGGCGGTGGGATAATCGGCGCCTCCGACCATCACGTCGGCCTGACCCACGCCGACGAGGCACGCTCCGAAGGTGAGCGGATGCCGCAGGGCTTCAAGAGCGGCGGCGTCGGTGGGAAACTTGTCGGGCTTGCGGGATCGGAGGAGGCGAACGAGGTCGGGGCGTGGGGCGTGGGGCGAGGTGCGATCGAGCAGCTCGACCTTGCCGAGGCCCTCCCGCTCGATCTTCGCGGCGGCCTCTCGCACCCGTGGGTCGTCGCCCTCGGGGAGCACGATCCGGCGTTGCGCGCGCCGCGCCCGCTCGTACACGCGGGCCAAAAACCTGTGGTCCGCGGCTGAAGCCGCGGCTCGGCTGCTGTTCACTCGTACGTCACTTTTTGAATTTGCGCTTCAGAGCCTGCTGTACCGCCGGGTGAACGAGCGCCGAGACGTCGCCGCCGAACCGCGCCACCTCACGCACCAGGCTCGAGCTCAAGTAGGTGAGATCGAACGCGGGGACGAGAAACACGGTCTCGATGTGGGGTCCCAGGTTGCGGTTCATCAGGGCCATCTGGAACTCGTACTCGAAGTCGCTCACGGCGCGCAGCCCGCGCACGATCACCGTCGCGCCGACCTGCTTGGCGAAATCCACGAGCAAGCCGTCGAACGACTGCACCTCGACACGCTTGTCGGGCACGCACTCCCGGATCAGGGCGACGCGCTCATCGAACGTGAACAGCGGCTGCTTGGCCACGTTCACCGCGACCGCGACGACCATCCGGTCGACGAAGCCGAGCGACCGGTGGATGAGATCTTCATGGCCCTTGGTGATCGGGTCGAAGGAGCCCGGATAGACGGCGGTGCGGTTCACGGGGAGGGCGGTAGAGGGCGGTAGGGGGCGGTAGCGGGCGGTAACGGCGATTCGAGAATCGTGAGCGCCGTGTCGCCATACCGGCGGGTGTCGCCACCCTCGATGGCCCGATCACTGGAGTGTTCGATCGAGAACACACGGGCAAAGGGCATTGTCCGGAACACTGCCACCAAGCGCGTCACGTCGTCGGTCGCGTACGGCGGATCGGCGAAGGCGACATCGTACGCGCCCGGCTGCAACCGTTCCGCGAAGCGAATTGCGTCAGTGCGATGGATCGTCACCTGGCCTGCCACGTTGAGGGTGGCCGCGTTGTCGCGAATGACCGCGAGCGACGCCGCGTGTGTTTCCACAAACGCAACCGACACCGCGCCCCGCGACAGCGCTTCGAACCCGAGGGCGCCGGAGCCCGCATAGAGATCGAGGACTTTTGCTCCCGGGATCGATCCCTGCACGATGCTGAACCATGCCTCGCGCACACGATCGGCCGTGGGGCGAACGGTGCGCCCGGTGGGTGTCTTGAGACGACGACCCTTGAATTCGCCGGCGATGATGCGGATAAGACCCAAACCGGCCCCCCCATGACGCGGCTCAAGCCGCGGCTCGGCACCCGCCGCTGAAGCGGCCGGAGCCCGTTTACGGGCAGCGCCGAGCCGCGAGTTCACTCGCGCCCCCCGACGCGATATCCCCTCACGTACTCGGCGCCAACGCCGCCACCCGCGCCTGCAACGTCGTGCGTCCCTGCCACTCGTCCCGCTCCAGCTTGAACGCCACGTCGAGCGGCGCCGCGAGCCAGCTGTCGGGTACGTCGTCGGCCCAGCGGAAGCCGATCGCCGGCAGGACCCCCGAGCCGTCGTCGAGCGTGAAGCGCAGGTGATTCGTCCCGACGCGCCGGGCGCCGACCGCGCGCGCCCCACGCACGCCGAAGACCGGCGCGGGATTGCCGGCGCCGCAGGGCTCGAGGTGCCGCATCAGCCGTTCCAGCTCGCCGTTCACGAGGCCGAGCGGCAGCTCGAGATCGACGCGCTGGCTCGGCGCCAGGTCATCGGGGCTGAGAAGCTGGCCCGCGACGCCGAGAAACGCAACACGGAAATCGTCGAAACGGTCGCGCCGGATCGTGAGCCCCGCGGCCATCGTGTGGCCGCCGTACTTCTCGAGGTGCGACCCCGTGCGATGCAGCGCGTCGTGCAGATCGAATCCCGCGATGCTGCGCCCCGAGCCCCGCCCCACGTCTCCATCCCAGGCAATCAGGAACGTCGGCCGGCCGTAGCGCTCCACGAGCCGCGAGGCGACGATGCCGATGACGCCCGGGTGCCACTCGTCGGCCGCGAGCACGAGGGCGTGGTCTTCCGGTCGCAGCGTCTTCTCGGCCAGTTCGATCGCCTCATCGAGGATCTTCTGATCGAGCTCTTGGCGACGCGCGTTGAGGGTCTCGAGCTCGCGCGCCAACTTCGCCGCCTCGGCGGCGTCCTCGGTGAGCAACAGGCGCAGGCCATCCTTGGCATCGGCGATACGCCCGGCGGCATTGAGCCGCGGCGCCAGGATGAAGCCGACGTGCCCCGCGCGCAGCGGTTTGCCGCCGAGCCCCGCCGTCTCGACCAGCGCGCGCAGCCCCGTCCAGCGGGAGTCCGCGAGCATCTTGAGGCCGTGGCGGACGAGAATGCGGTTCTCCCCAGTCAGGGGGACGACGTCGGCCACCGTCGCGAGCGCGACGTAGTCGAGGAAGTGCAGCGGCAGGTTCTCCGATAGACCGAGCGTGCGCACTAAGGCCTGCGCCAGCTTGAAGGCGACGCCGGTGCCGCAGAGGTCTTTGTCCTCCGACGGACAATCGGGGCGGCGCGGATCGAGCACGGCGTTGGCGGGCGGCAACGCATCGCCGGGCAAGTGGTGATCGGTGACGATCACCTCGATGCCGGCCGCGCGCGCCGCCGCGACCGCATCGACGGCCGTGATTCCGCAGTCGCAGGTCACAATCACGCCGGCGTTGACCCGTTGCGCTTCCGCGAGCCCCGCGGGCCCGAAGTCGTAGCCGTCCTTCAGACGGTGCGGCACGAAGGCATGCACCGTTGCGCCGGCTTCGCGCAGCACGCGCGTCAGCAGGGCCGCGGCGCACTGGCCGTCCACGTCGTAGTCGCCGTGCACCAGAATGGCGCGCTTGTCGCGCACCGCGCGGGCGAGAATCTCGACCGCGACTTTCATGTCGGCCCAGAGGAGGGGATCCGACAGGCGCTCGAGCTCGGGCCGGAGGAACGCCTTGGCGAGCTCGGGAGACGCGAGTCCGCGTTGCACCAGAATCGCGGCGAGGGCTTCGGGGATGTGCAGCTCGGCAGCCAGCGAGCGGGTCGCGGCCGGATCAGCGGGAGCGGTGACGGCCCAGCGAGCGGGGATCATTCCTTCACGTACAGTAACACTCCGCAAGCTTCACAGGCCTCGATCGTGGCGCCGCGCTGGATCAGCGCACGCCGCTGCGTCGGGACGGCGGTGAAGCAGTTGCCGCACGAGCCGCCGTGCAGCGCGAACAGGGGGAGCGGCGCTTTGCCGCGGCGGATGCGTTCGTAGCGCGCCAGCATCGCCGCGCTCACGGCCGCGGCAGCCGTTTCCCGCGCGCGCACCGCCTTCTCGCGTTCGGAGACGATCGCGTCGCGCCGCCCGGCGAGCCCCTCCCGCTCGGCGGCCTGCGACTCGCGGACCTGCTCGAGGGCGCGCTCCGCTTCGGCCGCCTTGCGCTCGGCTTCGCCGACAGCGTCGCCCGAGCGCATGAACTCGGCTTCTTCTTTCGCGAGGACGGAGCGGGCGAGGTCCAGCTCGGCCATCAGCGTCGACGCCTCCTTGGCGCCGCGCACCCATTCGAGCTTCTGCCGTCGCTGCTCCTGCATCGTCCGGTAGCTCGCGATCTTGCCTTCGAGCTCGCCCTTCTTGCCCAGCGCGGCGCGGATCGCGCCGCGGGCTTGCTCGAGCGCGCGTTCGGCGACGGCGAGCCGGTCTTCCAATACCTGCATCTCGGGCGTCAGCGCGGCGAGCTGCGCGTCACACTGAGCGACGGCGACGTCCTTGTCCTGCAGTGCCAACAACGATTCAAGTTCCGGGTGCACCCTTCCTCCTTGCTGTCTCAATGATTCCATAAGTGGGTCGCTTGGCGTTACGCTCGGCGGCGAGTCGCTTCTTTTCATTGGCCAGTCGCGCTTTCTCATCTTCGGTGGCGAGGGGGATTTCTCGATTGATGCGCTCGATGGCCCGATCCAGACGGCGGGCCTCGAGCCAGTTGACGGCCTGGTCGAACATCGCGTCGGGGGTGCTCAGCCCCACGCCCTCGGCCTGCAGTGCTTCGTACGCCCGCGCCGCGGTCTCGTCGAGCCGGTCGGGTGCGTTTTCCACTAGGGCCTCGAAGACCAACCGATACGGCCCGAATTCGAATTCCTCACTGTCCACAGCTTCCGCCACTCGCGTCTTCCATGGCTCGCCGGCCAGCATCACGAGGAGGAGAGATTTTTCCGCGCTCGAAGGAAGGGCGGTAACGGGCGGTATGGGGCGGTAGACTTGATCTTGGGGTCAACTTCACGTTCCAGAACATCCTTGCGCACCCCGGTGACTTCGGCGACACGCGACATATACAAGTCGCGCGTGATCGGGTCGCCGGCGGCACGAATCGTCGGCAACAGGCGATCCAGCGCACGCCGGCGTCCGGGGAGCGTCCCGAAGAAGCCTTTGCGCTCGAGGATCTGGATCTTCCGCTCGAGGACGTCGATCCCCTGCTTCAGGATTCCTTCGAGCGTCGCGGCGCCGCCGCGGCGGACCAGCGTGTCGGGGTCCTCGCCTTCCGGCATCGTGGCGACGCTGACGCGGAGCTTGTGCCGGAGCAGCACATCGCCGGCGCGGAACGTGGCGCGCAGGCCGGCGTCGTCCGAGTCGTACAACAGAATCACGTGCGGGGCGTGGCGCTGCAGCAGGACGGCCTGATCGTCGGTGAGGCCGGTCCCGAGCGGGGCCACCACTTCTTCGACGCCAGCGAGCGAGACGCGCAGCACGTCGAATTGGCCCTCGACCAGAATCGCCCGCTCGGTCTTGCGCATGGCGTGTTTCGCCGCGTGCAGGTTGTAGAGCAGCTGTCCCTTGTGGAAGACCGGTGTCTCCGGGGAGTTCAAGTACTTCGGCTCTCCTTCGCCGAGGATGCGGCCGCTGAAGGCGACGACGCGCCCCCGCAGGTCGTGAATCGGGAAGAGCAAGCGGCCGCGGAATCGCGGCACCAACGTGCCATCGTCCCGTTTAACGAGGAGCCCCGCCTCGAGCAACACTTCCTGCCGCAGGCCCAATCCTTTCATCGCCTCGAGGAATGCGGTGCCGCGCGGCGCGTAGCCGAGTCCCTGCACTTCGGCGGTCTCCATGCTGACATCGCGCGACACGAGGTAGTGGCGGGCGATGTTCGCCTCCGGCGCCTCGCGCAGCTGCCGCGCGAACCAGTCGGCGGCGGTGGCGACGGCCTGGAAGAGGGGCTCCCGCGGATCGGGCCCGATGGTCCCGCGCTCGGGGATCGTGATCCCCGCCCGGCGGGCCGCCTCGCGCACCGCGGTGGGGTAATCCATCCCCAGCTTCTTCATAAAGAAGGAAAAGACGTTCCCCGCCTCGTGGCACACGAAGCAGTAGAACATCCCCTTCTTGGGAATGACGGCGAAGTTGCGATGCGTACCGCCGTGGAAGGGACAGGGGCCGCGGTAGTCCGAGCCGGTGCGCTTGAGCTCGACGTGCTCGCCGATGATGGCGACGAGATCCGAGGCTTCGCGGACTTGCTCGATGACGTCGTCGGGGATCATTGGCGCTCGAGCAGCCCAGCTGCTATCACCAAGCGCACGGCACCCACTTCAACGACCACCCGACCGTCGGACCGAAGCTCCGCCACTACCCCGACTTTTCCCTGGCCCGTGCGGACGCGCTCACCCACCTTTAGATCGGTCGCTCCGCCCATCCGCCCATCCGTCCGTCCGCCCGTCTTTTCAATCGCTTCCTCCACGATCCGTCGCGCTTCTTTCGCCGTGGCTTCGTCGACCGCCGCCCGAGCCTGCGCCAGCGCGGCCTCGACGGTCTTGCGAGCCTCGAGCAGATAGCCACGGGCGCGTTCGCGCGCGTCCGCATCGAGCCGCTTCTCGCGAGCCAGCAGATCGGCGGCGCGCACTTCCAGATCGGACACGGCCTGTCGCGCCAGATCGAGCTCAGCCGCACGCGTGTCGAGCTCCTGGGCGCGCGTCTCGAGATCGCGCCCGCGGGCTTCGACGGCCGCGAGGAGCCGGTCGAGCGTGCGCTCCGCGTCGGGGACGGCGCGCTCCGCTTCGGCGAGGACGTCCGCGGGCACGCCGAGGCGCCGCGCGATCGCCAAGCCGTAGGAGCGGCCCGGCACACCCTTGAGCAAGCGGTAGGTCGGCGTGAGAGTCTCCGCATCGAACTGCAGCGAGGCATTCACGACGCCGACGGTTTCGGCTGCGAGCTGCTTCAGGGCGCCCAGGTGCGTCGTGGCCAGCGTCACGGCGTGGCGGCGCGTGAGCGCCTTGAGCGACGCCGACGCGAGGGCGGCGCCTTCGGCCGGATCGGTGCCGCTGCCGATTTCGTCGAGCAGCACGAGCGACCCGTTCCCCGCGCGCTCGAGGATCGAGCGCAGCACGGCGACATGGGCGGAGAACGTCGAGAGGCTCGCGGCGATCGACTGCCGGTCCCCGATGTCGGCGAAGACCTCGGTGAAGACCGGGAGCGACGACTGCGGGCCGATCGGCGGGATGACCCCGCTCTGCGTCAGCAGGCAGAGGAGCCCGACGGCCTTGATGAGGACGGTCTTGCCTCCGGTGTTGGGACCGGAGACGAGGACGGTGAACTCGTCGGGAGCCAGCTCGAGATTGAACGGTACAGCGTCGGTGCCGAGGAGCGGGTGACGCCCCGCCCTGATTACGAGGGGCCCCTCGGCGATCGCCGGGACGAACCCGTTCGCCTCGACCGCGTAGCGCGCCCGGGCGCAGAGATCGTCGAAGGCGATACACATTTCCCACGCCGCCGCGATGGCGGCCGCATGCGGGCGCAGCAGATCCGTCAGCTCGCGCAACACCCGCAGCACTTCGCGCTGCTCCGCCGACTCGGCGGCGCGCAGCTCGTTGCCCAGCTCGATCGCCTCGGGAGGCTCGACGAACAGCGTGGCGCGCGTGGCCGACTCGTCGTGCACGATCCCACCGACGTGCCCCCGCGCCGTGCTCCGGATCGGGATCACGTAGCGACCGCCCCGCACGGTGACGGCGGCGTCGGGAGCGCGTTCGGTGGGATCGAGACCGCCGAGCATCGATTCGAGTTTCTTGACGAGCTTCTGGCGCGCCTCGCGCACGTGCGCGCGGGCGCGCGCCAACTCCTTCGACGCGCCGTCGAGCACGGCCCCGTCGGGCCCGATCGCCTTGCCGAGCCGTACCTCGAGGTCTTTGGGGGGCGGCTCGACGCGCAGGGCAGCAGTGCGGGGCGCGGCATCGGCGAGTCGCTTCAGGTCGCCGGCGGTCACACGCGCCGCCGCGAGCGCCACCATCAGCTCCGAAAGCGCCGTCCCCTCGAGCGCGCTCCCGGGGACGCCGAGCAGCTCGAGGGTGGGCGCGATGTCGGCGACGGGCTCGGCGCGAATGCCCTCATCGGTGATCAGCAGGGCGGCGAGCTCGGCGACCTGCGCGAGCGCGGCGCGAATCGTAGCGGCGTCCTGTCGATCAAAGTTGGGAGTGCGGCTCTGCACGCGTGCCGCGCCGAGGGGCCCGGCGGCGTGCGCCGCCACCCGCGCGAGCGCGGCCGGAAACTCGAGAGTGTCGAGAACGGAGACTAAGGAGGCGATCCCGCCAACTCCTCGCGCACGATCTGGTTCACGACTTTGCCGTCCGCTCGTCCCTTGAACTGCGGCATGATCTTCGCCATCAGCGGCCCCATCTCTGTCGCGCCCGCGGTGATCGCGACCCGCACGGCGGCCCGGATCTCGTCGTTGGAGACGGTGGCCGGCAGGAACTCCTCCAGCATCTTCACTTCGGCCCGCTCCCGCGCCGCCAGGTCTTCGCGCTGGCCCTTTTCGTACGCCTCGACCGACTCGCGCCGTTTTTTCACGCCGCGGCGCAGCACCTCCGCCGCTTCGTCGTCCGCAGCGGGGTGCTTGAGCTCGATTTCGCGGTTCTGGATGTCGGAGAGGATCGTCGAAAGCAGCGTGGTGCGCGCCTGATCGCGTTGTTTTCGGGCTTCGTTCATCGCGGCTCGGAGCCGCTCAAGCAGACTCGCCACGATTCAGGCGTAACGCGGGGGGCGGGGCGGGCGGTTGGGGCGACGGTTCTTGCGCCGCGCCGCCGCGAGCTTCCGCTTGCGGCGCTCGCTCGGCTTCTCGTAGTGGCGATGCTTGCGGAGGTCTGCCAGGATACCCGCCTTCTCGCACTTCTTCTTGAAGCGCTTTAACGCCCGTTCGAAATTCTCGTCATCGTGGATGATGACTTCCGACATGGCTCGCAGGTGCCTTAACTGTTGTGGGTTCCAAAACTTAGCCCGTGACCGGGGTTGCGGTCAACCCGGCGGCCAGTTCATCACGCGACCGCCGAGCAAATGCAGGTGCAGGTGAAACACCGTCTGGCCGCCGTCGGGATTGGTGTTGACCACGACGCGATAGCCGCGCGTGTCGAGCTTCTGCTCCTTGGCGAGCTCGCGCGCGAAGCCGAGCAGATTGCCAAGGAGGCCGGGATCCTTCGCGTCGTTGAGTGAGCCGATGTGAATCGTCGGGATAATCAGCAGGTGCGTCGGCGCCTGCGGATTCATGTCCGTGAAGGCGATGATGCCATTCCCCTTCTTGACGATCGTCGCGGGGATCTCGCCCCCCGCGATCTTGCAGAAGACGCACCCGCTCATATGCCGAGCGCTCGCTTCAGATCTTCCCAGATCTGGCGGCCCGCGTTCTCCGTGGGAGGCTCGCCCTCGATCTTCGCGAGCGCTTCGAGCGCGTGGCGCTGCTCGGCCGACAGCTTGGTGGGCGTCCACACGTGGACGCGCACGTGCAGGTCGCCGTGTCCCCCTTCGCCGATGTGCGGCAAGCCCTTCCCACGCAGCCGATGCACACTGCCCGTCTGGGTGCCCGCGGCGACCCGCAGCGTCGCCTGACCGTAGGGCGTCGGCACCGTCACCTCGGCGCCGAGGGCTGCCTGCGTGAACGAGACCGGGAGATCGTAGACCAGGTCGTCGCCGCGGCGCTCGAAGCGCGGATCGTCCTTGATGTCGAGGACCGCGATGAGATCGCCGGGAGGCCCGCCGCGGGGCCCGGGAACGCCGTGACCGCGCAACGTGAGGTAGTGATGATCGGCGACGCCCGCGGGGACGTCGATCTGGACCGTCTTCTCGGCCTTCACGCGGCCGTCGCCATCGCACTTCTCGCAGGGCTTCTCGATGATCGTCCCCTCCCCCGCGCACGTGGGACAGGGCGAGACGGTGAGGAATTGCCCGAAGATCGACTGCGCGTTGCGCCGCACTTCACCGGTGCCGCGACAGGTGCCGCAGGTGATGGCGTGGGTGCCGGGCTTCGCGCCGCTGCCGCTGCACACGGGACAGCGATCGAACGTGCGCACGCGCACCGACTTCTGCGCGCCCGTCGCCACTTCGGCGAGCGTGAGCTTCAGGGCGACCTTCAGGTCCTGCCCCCGGCGCCGGTCGTGTTGGCTGCGCTGCCCGCCGCCCCCGCCGCCAAAGAACGCGTCGAAGCCACCCATCCCGCCGAAGTCCCGCATGAACACGCTGAGGGCCTCGGACAGATCGAAGTGCATCGACTCGGCACCCTGGCCGCGGCCACGCACGCCGGCGATCCCATAGCGATCGTAGGCGGCGCGCTTGTCGGGGTCGCGCAAGACTTCGTAGGCCTCCGTGATCTCCTTGAACTTTTCCTCGGCCGCCTTGTCGCCGTTGTTGCGGTCGGGGTGATGCTCCATGGCGAGCTTGCGGTAGGCCTTCTTGATCTCCGCTTCGTCGGCTTCGCGGTTGACGCCAAGCACGGCGTAGAAATCGGTGCTGTGCGCCATTTACTCGAGGAGCTCGCCGACGAGCCGCGACGTGTGTTCGACGAGGGCGGCGATCTTGTCGTAGGGCATGCGCGTTGGGCCCATCACGCCGATCACGCCGGACAGGGGCCCGAACCGGTATGACGACGTCACCAACGTAAAGGGCGCGAGCCGCGGATCGACGTGTTCCTGTCCGATCGTGATCGTGAGCCCTTCGCCGCCGCGCGCCGCGAGCGCTTCGCGCAGTAGATCGCGCCGCTCCGTGACCTCCATCAGGCCCTGAAGCCGTTCCTTGGTCGCGAACTCGGGCTGGACGGTGAGGGGCTGCGTGCTGCCGAGCACGACGCCGAGGGGCGCGGGCACGTCGAAGAGCTCCTCGGCCTCTTGCACGAAGATGTTGAGCAGGTCGGTGGCGCCCGCATCGGCGCCCACGTCGCGCAGGCGATCGGCCAGCGTCGTCCGAATCTCCTTGAGGCTCAAGCCCGCGAGGCGCTCGTTCAGGACGACGGCCACGTGCGCCACCGCGTCGGCGGCCATGTGGGACGGCACTTCCACGAAGATCGTCCGCACGACACCGCTCTTCAGCGCGAGCACGAGGAGCAGCCGTTCGGTGGAGACCTGGAGCAGGTCGAGGCGCTCGAGGATCGCTTCTTCGAGTGAGGGACTCACCGCGACACCCAGCTCGTTCGTCAGCACGCCGAGCACCTGCGCGGCGCGCGCGAGGATCTGCTCGATCGCGGCCCGCTCCCCCGTCAATTCCTCGCGGAGCTGCTCGGCCTGCGCCGCGCCGACGCGGGGCGGCTTCATCAACAAGTCGACGTACACGCGGTACGCCTGGTCGGTGGGAATCCGGCCCGCGGAGGTGTGTGGGTGGTAGAGGAAGCCCTTCTCCTCCAGGTCGCTCATCGTATTGCGGATAGTCGCAGGCGAGAGCCCCAGCTGGTGCCGCTTGGCGATAGTGCGGCTCCCCGCCGGTTCAGCGGTTTGTACGTAGGTCTCGATGACGGCCTCGAGCACTTGACGCTCGCGGTCGGTAAGCGACGCGGTCACGATGCCAACTCCTTTGCTGCAAACAATTTAGCGACGAGCGCATCGAGCCGCAACCAGCCCTCGGCTGTGCAGCGGAGGCGGTCTCCCTGCTCCACCAGCCAGCCCTGCTCCAACCAGTCGGCGGTAAGGGGCGGTAAGGGGCGGTAACGGGCGGTAAGCGCCAGGCCATCACTGGTGCGCAACGCCAAATAGATCCGCTCCAGCTCCTGCTGCTCGGGCGTCAGCACCTCCTCGGACTCGACGACGGAGCGTCCTGCGGCAATCGCGCGGCGATAGGCCTCCCAGGCGCGCAGGTTCCAGCGTCGAGCCAGGCCGTCGAAGGAGTGCGCTGCGGGACCGAGACCGACGTACGGACGCCCCGACCAATAGGCCGAGTTGTGACGCGATCGAAAGCCATCGCGTGACGCGTTGGAGACTTCGTAGAACTGATAGCCGTCAGCGTTCAGTCGGGTGTGCGCCGCCAAATACTCCTCGGCGTAGCGATCGTCGGCGGGGAGCTTCGTGGCCCCACGAGAGATCCACCGGTCGAGGGGCGTACGCTCTTCCACCGTCAATCCGTACAAAGACACGTGAGTGGGGCGTAGGGTGATGGCGCTGTCTAGATCCCGGTTCCAGTCGCGCTGCAGTTCGTCGGGCAATGCGAAGATCAGGTCCAGCGAAATGTTCTCGATCCCCGCGTCGCGCAGCGTGCGCACCGCGTCGCCGATGCGCGCCGCGTCGTGCGAGCGGTGCATCCACTTCAGCACCCCGTCGTCGAACGACTGGGCGCCGAGGGAGATCCGGTTTACGCCCGCAGAGCGCCAGCTTCGCACCGCAGCATCGGTGACATCTTCGGGATTTGCTTCGAGGGTGATCTCAGTGTCGAGGTCGGAATGCGGAATGCGGAACAGCAATGCCTGTATCGCTTCCGCGGGAAGCAGCGATGGCGTCCCACCGCCCAGGTAGATCGTCTCGAGTTTCGCGTCCAGGTGTGCCGACTCGAGCTCGCGCCCCACGGTGTCGACATACTCCGCTGCCGGGATGTGCTTGCGGACCGCGATCGAAAAGTCGCAGTAGGAGCAACGACGGACGCAGAACGGAACGTGTACATACACGTGAGTCACAAGAGGAAGGTCTCAAGACGCGAGACAAGTTGCAAGACGGCGAAGTTGCGAAGTGGTCTCAAGATGCCACTCGCAAGACGCCAGGTCAGCTTGTAGCTCGGAGCTTGAAGCCACTTGGCAACTTCGCCGTCTTGCAACTTCTCTGGCGACGTGCCTCTGGTCGCTTGCAACTCAGGTCAGTCCAAAGACCATCCCGGGCACCTGTCTCACCAAGCCCCTCAGCTCCAGTTCCGTCAAAGCGCCCAGCACATCCGCCGCCCCCGTTCGCACCGCCGCGACGAGTGCATCCACGTGCTGCGGCTCGTCGGTGAGGCGAGTCCACAGCGTCAACTGCAGGCCCGACAGGTCGGGTGGCGGCACGCGAGGCGCGGGCGTGGAGAGCGCCACGGCGGTGTCGCCGAGGCTCGTGGGGAGGCCCAGCTCCTCGAGGATGTCGCCGGCGCAGAGCGCGGGCTTCGCGCCTTGCTGGATCAGCTTGTTGCACCCGACCGACGTCGGGCTCGTGATGGGGCCGGGCACGGCGAGAATCGCGCGGCCCTGCTCGAGCCCCTTGTCGGCGGTGACGATCGCGCCCGACTGCGCGGCGGCCTCGATCACGAGCACGGCGCGGGCGAGTCCCGAAATCAGGCGATTGCGACGGGAGAACGACCCGGCGTGCGGCCGCTCCCCCGGCGGGTGCTCGGTGATGAGACAGCCGTACTTCACCATCCGTTCGTACAGGGCGACGTTCGCCGCCGGATAGATCACACCAAAGCCATTGCCGAGGACGCCGACGCTGCTGCCGCCGGCGTCGAGGGCGGCACTGTGCGCCAGCGCGTCGATGCCGCGCGCCATCCCGCTCACCACTACCGCGCGGCGCGCGACGGCGCCCGCCAGGAGCCGCACCGCGTCGGCGCCGTAGGGGGTGTGATTGCGGCTCCCGACGATTGCGACCGCCGGTCGCGCCAGGAGCGAGACATCGCCCCAGGCGTAAAGCACGGTCGGCGGATCGTGGATGTCGACGAGCTGCGCGGGATACTCGGCGTCGGCGGGAAGAATCGCGCGGGCCCCAATCTCGGCGAGCTGCGCGAGCACGCGCTCGCCATCCTGGGGCGACGCCGCGCGGATGGCGGTCGCCGCGGCCCTGCTGATGCCGCGCACGGCGACGAGCTGCGCGTGGGTCGCCTGCAGCACTGCCTCCGCGCTCCCGAACGCACCCAGCAGGAGCCGTAGACGTTGCGAACCGATCCCCGGGACCAGCGCGAGCGCGACGGTTGCTACGACTTCAGGGTCCGCCATAGAAGCTCGAGGAGTTGCGGTACACCCTGCTTCGTGACGGCAGATATCTCAATAACCGGAGCGCCCGCGTCGGTGCGGATCGTGGGGCGTGGGGCGTGGGGCGTGGTCAAGTCGTTTTTCGTGAGCACTACGACGTGGGGTTTGGCTGCAAGATCGGGCGAGTAGAGCTTCGCTTCGCGGCGGAGGAGATCGTAGGTCGCCTGCGGATCGTGGCTGTCGCACGGCACCAGCACCGCGAGCATGCGCGTGCGCTCGACGTGCTGCAGGAACTTCAAGCCGAGGCCCTTCCCGGCGTGCGCGCCTTCGATAATGCCCGGGATGTCCGCGACGACGAAGGTGCGATGTCCCGAGAGCGCGACGACGCCCAGATGCGGCTCGAGCGTCGTGAACGGATAGTCGGCGACCTTGGGGCGCGCGGCGGAGATCACCGTCAGCAACGTGCTCTTCCCCGCGTTTGGCTCGCCGAGGAGTCCAACATCGGCGATGAGCTTCAAGAGCAGCTCGATGTTGCGCTCGACGCCTTCCTCGCCGGGCTCCCATTCGCGCGGCGACTGGTGCGTCGGCGTGGCGAAGTGCTGATTGCCGCGGCCGCCGTGGCCGCCCTTCGCGACGAGCAGCGTTTGGCCCGGCTCGATCAGCTCGCCGAGGAAGTCGCCGGTGTCCGCATCGCGTAGCTCGGTGCCGGGAGGCACAGGGAGATAGATGTCCTCGGCAGACTTGCCCGTCATGTTCTTTCCCTTGCCGTGCTCACCGCGCTCGGCTTTCCACTTCGTGTGATACCTATAATCAAGGAGCGTGGCGAGATTGGGATCCGCACGGACGTAAACACTCCCGCCGTGGCCCCCATCTCCACCGTCGGGGCCGCCCTTCGGAACGAACTTCTCCCGACGAAACGAGCTCGCCCCCGACCCACCCGTCCCCGCGGCAACATTGACGACGACTCGATCTATGAACACTAGAGTTTCCGCTCTCTCACGTCGGCCCACATTTCCCAAAGCTTCAACGCGCGCTCCTTCGTCAAATCGATCTCGACCACCGCCAGCACTCCGTCCACCTCTTCGCGCGTCGACCCGGTATTCAGCGCGCCGCGCAAATGCGCATGCAGCTGCCTCGGCGCGTTGAGCATCGCGATCGCCGCCAGCGTACACAGCTCCCGCCGTTTGGTATCGAGCCCCGGGCGACTGAGGATCTTGCCGTACGCGTCCACGACGACGAGCGGCTCGATCGCCGGATGCAGCGCCCGCAGATTCACCAACAGCTTGTGATAGGTCCGCCCATACACCTCGGCGCACGCCTTCACGCCCCGCTCGGTCCACTGGTCCCACTCGGGATGCGCGATCGGCTCCCCCGCATCCTTCACGGGCCCCGCCACCTCGCGCCACACCGCGAACGCGACGAGCGTGAGCGGATAGCCGACGTTCAGGAAGCCCTGCAGCAGCAGCTCCTCGACCCACGCCGGGGGCACGTCGGCGGCGCGCGCGGCGATCATCCGCTCGCGCAGTTTGGCTTCGTCCCCAGTCGCGGTTGCGGTCGCAATCCGGACCAAGGCGAGTGTCGGTGCGTCGAGGCCGCTCACAGTACCACGCCCCACGCCCTACGCCCCCATCTTTTCATTTCACCAATCCCCCATTTACACGCATCTCGCCGACCGTCTCGCCCCGCGAATTCTGCGTCGGCCGCGCGGCCAGAAACGGCTGCGGGCGCAGGCCCAGCTCCGCGAGCACGGTGGCCATCGCGAGCGCCGAGGCCACGCTGTGGCCGTCTTCGACCTTGAGCGCGACTCCCAAGCGCTCGCGAATGAGCAACGCACTGTACACGCCCTCCGCGCCGACCTTCGTGATGACCCGTCCGGGATGCGCGCGCATCATGTCCGTGCAGGGGCGTCCCTCGCCGGCGATCAGCTCGGGATGCTTCAGCATCGCGTCGCGGATCGGACCCTCCAGTCGCGCATACGCGAGCGCCATACTGACGAGCGGCATCGCAAAGCACGCCACGCCGCAACCGTCTACCGCCACGCCGATCTCCTCGGCGGGCATTCCCGTCCAGCTGCTCACCTCGGCGAGACAGCGCTGTTGCACGGGATGCTCGAGGCGCGTGTAGAACTCGGTCGGCCAGCCGTGATGTTTCGCGAGGGCCAGCATTCCCGTGTGTTTGCCCGAGCAGTTCGAATACACGGCCGTCAGTCGCACGCCGCGCGTCTCATAGTCCTTGGCCACGGGCTCGGAGAGCGGCCGGTGCGGGCCGCAGAGGAGGTCGCGTTCCGCGCAGCCGATCTTCTGGAGCATCTCGCGCACTTTCGCGACCTGGCCCGGCTCGCTCGAATGCGACGCACAGCTGAGCGCCAGGTCTTCGCTCGTGAGCTGGAAGTGCTCGGCGGCCCCGTCCTCCACGATCGGCATGGCCTGGAATGGCTTCGCCGCGGAACGCCAAAACGTGACGAGCTGGGGATCGCCGGCATGGGCGACGAGGGTACTGTTCTCACCCACGACCGCCACGTGCACGCGGTGGCGCGATTCGACGACATTGCCCCGCACCAACTCGACGATCATTGCTCCGCGCTCCGTGCGGTGAGCGTGACGCCGATTCCTGCGACCACGATCGCCCCTCCGATCAACGCCAGGAGCGGTGGCGTCTCGTGCAGGCCCAGCCACGCGATCAGCGTCGCGCCCACCGGCTCGCCCAGGGCCGCAACGTTGACGGTCGTCGCGCGATAGTGCTTCAAGGCGTAGTTCATGCCCGTGTGCCCCACGAGCATCGGACCCGCCGCGAGCGCGCCGAACACCGCCCAGTCCCGCCCCGCGAACCCGATGAGCGGGATGCTGCGCGCCCAGGCGACCACGAGCAGGGTTCCGGCCGCGACGGCATACACGACGGTCGCGTAGGTCCACACGCCGACAGTCGCGCGCACGCGCCGGCCGATGACATAGTAACCCGCGGCCGTGAGCGCCCCCGCGAGCGCCAGGGCGTCGCCGCCGAGGGCGCCGAGGGAGAGGCGCGCGTCGCCGATGCCGATGAGGATGGCGCCGACGACCGCGACCCCGATCCCCCATCCCTCGCGTTTGCTCGGATGCTCGTGCAGCCACACGGCGGCGAGCGCCCACACGAAGATAGGCTTGAGCGACACCAAGACTACCGAGCTCGCCACAGTCGTGAAACGGAGGGAGGCAATCCAGGTCCAGAAGTGGGCGGCGAGAAGGAGGCCCGATGCGATCATGAGCAGGACTTCGGGACGGCGCAGCGAGGCTCGCTCTCGGGCTGCCAGGCCGCCCGTCACCGGAAGCACCAGCGTCAGTCTCCAGAACGCGATCGCCAGCGCCGGAGCCGCCGCCAGGCGCACAATCGGGCCGGCGTAGGTAGTGGCGAGGACCGCGAGGATCAGGACGAGAAGAGGTGACATGGGCCGAACAAGTTAACACCGGCGGGTTTGAGGTTGACCGACCCCCGGGCGCCCTAGCGGAGAGTGGGACTCGCCGTTCGTGGGATGCGCGAGTAAACTCGCGGCTCGGCGCTGCCCGCGAGCGGGCTCGTTCGTGCCGCCTCGGCGGCAGAGCCGAGCCGCGGCTTGAGCCGCGCTGGCGGATAAGGACGCCCGGGGTCGGTCAACCTAAAGTCCCACTCCCGGCCTGTCGCCCGGGGTCACTCCACCTAAATTGCTCGCTGCATGCGCACCGCCCTCTTCCTTCTTCTTGTTCCGACGCTGGCGTCCGCTCAGGACGCCTCCCCCTACGCACCGCTCCAGTGGTGGGGAACCGCGTACGTCGAGCACCTGATCGCGCGCGGCCGGCTCGTCGATCCCACTCCGCTCACGCGTCCCTTCCGCGAAGCCGACCTGCTGCGGGCGCTAGAGGAAGCCGACAGCGCGCGCCTGTCGGGCGCCGAGTGGCGCGTCGTCGGAGAGCTCAAGAACGAGCTGCGGCGCCGCGAGCGTGGACCCACGGCGCGGCTCGACCTGCATGCCGGCATCGCCGCCAGCTCGCACGCGCGCCGCGACGCGTTGCGCGAGGCGGGCGCGGGGCACGGCACGGCGTCGGGTGGCGCGGCCCTGACGCTGCTCTTCGGTCCCGTCGTGGCCGTAGCGCACCCGTACTTCGACACGCGCCTCAAGTACGATCCCGATTGGTACGGCAAGAAGGACCGCGTCATCGCCGGCCGCAGCGCGGAAGCCTACGTCAGCGCGCAGCTGCGTTACGCCGAGCTGTTCTTCGGCACGCTCGACCGCACTTGGGGGCCGAGTGCGGTCGAGGGGATCCTGCTGTCGGACTCGCCGTACGGGCTGGAGCACGCGAGCCTGTCCCTCGGCACCAATGGCGTTCGCGTGGAAGGGATCGCCGCGCAATTGAACAGCCTCCCCGACACGACCGGCGCGATCCACAATCGCTACATGGTGCAGCACCGACTGTGGCTCCGTCCCCCCGGACGGTGGACGGTGGCGCTGTGGGAAGGCTCCGTGCTCGAAGGCGTCGGCCGGCAGCTCGAGCCCTGGTACCTGAACCTCATGAGCCTCGGCGTCCTGGCGCAGGTCAACACCAACACGGACGTCAACAGCTTCGTCGGATTCGACGTGCAGCGCCGCGGCAGCGTGACGGTATTCGCGCAGGGCATGCTCGACGACATCCAGATCGACCGCGCGTCGGCGACCGACCGGAAACCCGCCAGCTACGGCCTCACCGTCGGCGCGCAGGGGAACTTGGCACCGGTGAGTGGCGCATGGACGCTTTTCTACACGCGCATCTCGAACCTCGCCTATCGCAACGAAGACGCCTTTCAGGCACCGCTCTATTTCGGGTTGGGGACGGGCCGAAATTTCTCGGACTATGATCAGCTCACCGCGCGGGTTTCCCTGCTCCCCGCGCACCGCGCACTGCTTACCCCCGAAGTCACCCTGCTCCGCCAGGGCGAAGGCGACCTTCACCTAGCTCATCCGCCCGTCACAGCATACGATTCGACGCCCGCGTTCCTCTCTGGTGTGGTGGAGAGAACGGTGAGAGTCGCGGTCCGCTATCAGCTGTCCGTAGGCTCCTTGAGCTTGGCAGGCGACGGAGGCGTGCACCTGATTTCGAACGCCGCTCACGTGACGGGCGCGAACAAGACGCGCTGGGTGGGCACGATCGCCCTTACGTATCGCTACCGGAAAGAGAGCTTGCTGCCCTGACGCGAGAGCAAATCGAGAAGCTCCTCAAGAAGATGGCTGGCGCGCGCATCGTCGTACTCGGCGATGCGATGCTCGACGTCTATCTCGCGGGCGAAGTCGATCGCATCTCCCCCGAGGCGCCCGTCCCCGTCGTGACGGTGCACGGCCGGCGTCATGCCCTCGGCGGTGCCGCGAACGTGGCGGCGAACGTCGCGGCGATCGGCGCCGAGTGCCGTCTCGTCGCGGTGATCGGCGACGACGCACGGGGCGACTCGGTGCGCGCCGAGCTGGCCCAGGCGCGGCTCGCGGACAGCTATCTCACGGTGGCCGCCGCGCGGCCCACGACCTCCAAGACGCGCGTCGTGGCGCGGGGCCAGCAGATGCTGCGAATCGACGAAGAGGTCGACGAGCCGATCCCCGCCCGCACGATGGAGATCGTCGCGGGGGAGCTGGAGCGCGCGCTGCAGGACGCCGACGCCCTCCTTATAGAGGATTACAACAAGGGGACCGTCGTCCCGCAGGTGATCGAGCGGGGGCTCGCGCTCGCCAAGAAGCGTGGCGTGCCCGTGGTCGTCGACCCCAAGTTCAAGAACTTCTTCGCCTTCCGTGGGGCGACGGTGTTCAAGCCGAACCGCAAGGAGCTGGAGCAGGCGATGGGGGCGGCGCTCGACCTCGCCCACCCCGACGCGCTGCCGAGCGCCCTGGGCAAGCTGGCGGTGGACAACCTGCTGCTCACACTCGGCGCCGAGGGGATGATTCTGGTGACGAAGGGCGGCGAGATCGCGCGGATTCCCACGATGGCGCGCGAAGTGTACGACGTCTCCGGCGCCGGGGACACCGTCACGGCCTGGGTGGGGACGGCGCTGGCCGCCGGGGCCAGCGTGCGCGAGGCCGCGGACGTCGCCAATTTTGCGGCGGGGATCGAGGTAGGCAAAGCCGGTGTGGCGACCGTGACGCCCGCCGAGGTGCTCGGGATGCACGAGGCGTACTACGATCAGATCGGGAAGCTCAGGCGCGGCGGATTGCTGTAACCCCGGGCTTTCGCCCGGGGTCAGAAAACCTTGGGGCACAAGATCGGGATGGCGAGCCCTATCCCTGGGTGACCCCTAGGGATGGCGAGCCCTATCCCTGGGTGACCCCGGGCTTGCGCCCGGGGTCAGAAAACCTTGGGGTGCGCGGCACGAGATCGGGATGCCTCTCAAACTGGCGTTCGATGTATTGCACAACCCGCGAGAGATCGTTCTTGCGTAGAGTGGTCACGTAGTACCCGCGCGCCCACCTGACAGCTCCGAATACCAATCGATTTGCTCGCGTCGCCGAAACCGATTTCGCCAAACGCATGAAATCGCTTATCCGAGTATCGGGGCGAAAACTCACGAGCAGGTGGACATGATTTGCCAGCACCTCACCCTTGATCAATTGCACCCCGCTGCGTTTGCCCGCACTGAGCACAGCGACTCGCACCTCTCCCGCCGCGCGCGCGTCAATGCACGCCACGCGATTCCACGTGTGCCAGGTGATGTGCGCGTACATCTGGAATGCTCGGTGTGTCGACAAGATGTTCTGACCCCGGGCGCCAGCCCGGGGTTAATAAGGGAAGTGCGTGTTCCGATCTCAAACCAGAATCCATCTGACCCCGGGCGCCAGCCCGGAGTTAATAAGGGCAGTGCGTGTTCCGGTCTCAAACCAGAATCCGGCGGACCGGATCAAAAAACCGTGGACCGAGCCTCCCGAAGCAACCGGGCCTCCGGAAGCGGCCGAGCCTCCCGATCTTGCCCCCCCACCCCCGGGCAATGACATTACGTCGTCGCGCGGGCCC
This sequence comes from Gemmatimonadales bacterium, assembly GCA_036004745.1. Lineage (GTDB taxonomy): Bacteria > Gemmatimonadota > Gemmatimonadetes > Gemmatimonadales > GWC2-71-9 > 20CM-2-65-7. Next base: position 25,128 of record DASYRD010000008.1, read on the forward strand.
TTAGCTCAGCGGTTAGAGCAGCGGACTCATAATCCGTAGGTCCCAGGTTCAAATCCTGGAGGGCCCATACGCCTAGACGCCCCGACGCCGAGACGCCTAGGACAGACGATGGAGTTGTTGTATTTTTTCCTAGGCGTCTGCGCCTCTCGGCGTCTACGCGTCTAGCAGTTCCGGGTGGCTAGCTCAGCTGGTTAGAGCGCCGGTCTCACATACCGGAGGTCACAGGTTCGAGTCCTGTGCCGCCCATTACCCAGCCTGAATGCGTCGCGTCCTCGTCATCTCCCACACCTACGTCCAACCCGCGCATCGCGGGAAATTGCGCGCGCTCGCGGCCCGCGGTCTCGAGGTCACCGTCGGCGTGCCGCAGCGCTGGCGCGAGCCCGCGCTGGGTGAACAGATCGAGAGCACCTGGGAGCGGCAGAGCGGGCTCGAGGTCTTCCCGATCCCCGCCAAGGGCGGTCCCGACGTGCACTCCTCGCGCTTCGGCCGCCGGGCCCTCGGGGCCCTGCTGCGCGACAAGCGCCCCGACATCGTCCAAATAGAGGAAGAGCCCACCTCAGCGGCCGCCCGGCAGGTCATCAAGGCGGCGCGCCACCTGGCGATCCCCGTGGTGCTGTTCACGCATCAGAACGTCGATCCGCGGCTCCCGATCCTCGAGCGCTGGGGCCGCCGCCGCACGCTCCGACGCCTGAAGGGACTCGTCGCGGGGAGCGAGGCCGGGGCCGAGCTGGTGCGCCGCGAGGTGACGACCCTGCCGGTCGCGGTGATCCCGCAGCTCGGCGCGGGCGTGCCGCACGACCCGTTGCACGCGCCCCACGAAGGCCTCGCGATCGCGTGCGTCGGACGCTTGGTGGCCCGGAAGGGACTCGATAACTTGCTGCAGGCGCTCGCGCTCAACCGCGGCGCGGCGTGGCACCTGACGATCGTGGGCGACGGACCCGACCGCGAACGGCTGGAACGCTTGGCGAGCGAGCTGCGCCTCGCCGCGCGGATTCGCTGGGTGGGCGGACTCCCCGCCGAGCAGGTGACGCGGCTGTGGACCGATCTCGACGTGCTGGTGCTGCCGTCGCGCGCGCTCCCCGACTGGCAGGAACCGAACGGCCACGTGCTCGTAGAAGCGATGGCGCACGAAGTGGCGGTACTCGGCTCGGGGAGCGGCGTGATTCCCGAGATCATTGGGGATGCGGGCGTCGTGGTGCCCGCGGGGGATCCGCAGGGGATGGCGGCCGAGCTGCTCAGGTTGGCGGAGGACGCCGTGCGGAAGCCGCTGGCGGCGGCGGGGCGAGCGAGAGCGATGAAGCTGTATTCGGATGACGCGGTCGCGGAGAGAACCCTGGAGTTCTGGAGACAACTGGTCAGTGCCTAGAGTTCTCCTGGTTCCGGACTTGCCCCTCGAGCGCTGGCCTTCGATGGACAAGTACGCCCATCGTTTGTTCGATTGGCTCGAGAGCTCTAATCCCGGCTTCGACGTTCGCCTCGCGGCGCACATCGGGGCGTTGACCGAAGAAGTCCAGGACGGCGGGCGGGGCCGGCGTACCTCGGGCGCCTTCGTGCGCTGGTGGACGCAGCCCGTCGATCCGTCACGCATCGTGCTGCCGGGGCCGCTGCACGGGCCGCACCAATACGCCGCGCGCCATTTCTTCTATCCGTGGCGCGTGAAGCGCGAGGCGAAGCGCGCCGATCTCATCCACATCCTCGATCACAGCTACGCGCACATGCTGACGAGCGCGCGCAAGCGTCCCGTCGTCGTCACGGTGCACGACTTGATGCCGGTGATCGTGCTGCGCTCCCCCACCGACGGGTGGCGCGAGGGGGTCCGCAATCGGTTTTTGCGCACGGCGCTCAAGGCCCTCCGTCAGGCCGACGCGTACATCGTGGGCACCGAGTGGTTGAAGCGCGAGCTGGCGACGTGGCTCGGCGACGACAAACGGATCCGGGTGATCCCGTTTGGCGTCGATCGGGCGTTCTTCGGCGAGTCCCAGAGCGCGCGCGAGCGCGGCCGGCGCGACTGGCGCATTCCCGACGAGGCGTTCGTCGTGCTGCACGTCGGCAGCACCGTCGATCGCAAGAATGTCCCGCTCGTCATCAACACCGTCGCGCGACTGCGCCAGCACGCCGACGTCTATCTGTTGCAGGTGGGGGGACGATTCACCGGCGAGCAGGAGCAGCTGATCGACCGGCTCGACCTGCGGCGCGCGGTGCGCAGCGTCAACGCGGCCGATGAGACGACGCTGCGGCGCGCCTATCGCGCGGCCGACGTGCTGCTGTTCCCGTCGCTCTATGAAGGCTTTGGCTTCCCCGTCCTCGAGGCGTTTGCGACGGGCCTGCCGGTCGTCACGTCTGGCGCGGGTGGGCTGAAGGAAGTCGGGGGCGATGCGGCGATGGTCGTGGAGGGACGGGATCCCGCGGCCTATGTTGCGGCGCTCGAAGCGCTCTCGGAGGATGCGGATCATCGAGAGGAAATGATCGACAAGGGGTGGGCGAGAGCCCGGCAATTCACTTGGCAACGCACTGCGACTCAAACTGCGGAGGTCTACAAAACCTTCCTCTAAGGGAGAAGGGAGATGGGAGAAGTTCGATGCGGTGTGCATCGAATTGGTACGGTTGCTGCACCCACCCAACGTAACTTCGCCATCATGGACAAGTACCGGTCGTTGTTCGCGTGGCAACAGGCTCACCAGGCTGCCGTTCTCACCCTCACCAAATGTGACGCTTGTTATCATCCGCGCTCTCGGGCGCTGTTCGACCAATTACGACGAGCCACGATCTCGGTGGAGGCGAACATCGTCGAGGGCTATGCTCTGAGCACTCCCCTCCAGTTCCGGCGTCACCTGCGAATTGCGATGGGCTCCGCTGCTGAGGCTGAATGTCTGACGCGGCTGGCAGCGGAAGTGAGATACTTGCCGCCTGAAACAACCGATGAGCTGGAAAGGCTTCTGGAGCGTGCCATGGCGGCCCTGCACGGTTTGATTCGCAAAACCCCGGTAAGAACTTGACCCGCCGTTAGTTAGGGGCCATCTTTTGCGCCTACTTTCTGTTGCCCTTGGAGAAAGTCGGCTCAATGAAGGTCGATGCACCGACGCGTCCATCTCCCATCTCCCTTCTCCCGCTTCTTGTCGGCGGGCTAATCGTGTTGTCGGCGCCGCGGGTGGCTGGTTCGCAGCAGCCTACACAGGCGCAAGTGCAGCAAGCCCTGCAGCAGCCCGGCATCGCCGATCAGCTACGCCAACGCATTCAGTCTTCCGGCCTCACCCCCGATCAGATTCGCGCGCGGCTCTCGGCGAGCGGGTACTCCCCCACCCTGCTCGACGCCTACCTGGGCGGCGCGGCGTCCGGGGGGGTGCAGACGGCGCCCGGCGCGCTCGAGCTGCAGGCGATCTCGGCGCTGGGTTTGCCGCTCTTTGAAACGCCGCTCCTTCCCGTTGACACCGGGTTGATGCGGTCGCGGTCGGGGTACACGCCGAGCCGAGTCTTTGGGGTGGACGTGTTCCGGCGCACCACGACGCAGTTCTTGCCGCTGCTCTCGGGGCCCGTGCCCGCCGACTACAAGCTCGGCCCGGGCGACAATCTCGTGCTGATCCTGACGGGCGACGTCGAGCTGGCGCACACGCTGTCGGTCACGCGCGAGGGGTTCATACTGATCCCGCAGGTGGGCCAGGTGTTCGTGTCGAACCTGACGCTCGAGCAGCTGAGAAATGTTTTATATGACAGACTGGGGCGGGTCTATTCGGGGGTGCGGCGCAGCAATCCGACGACGCGGTTCGACATCTCGGTCGCCAACGTGCGCGCCAACCAGATCTACGTCGTGGGCGAGGTGTCGCAGCCCGGGGCCTATCAGATCAGCTCGCTCGGCACGGTGCTCACGGCGCTGTACGCCGCCGGGGGCGTCACCGATCGGGCCAATTTGCGGACGGTCGAGGTGCGGCGCGGCGACAAGCCGGTGGCGACGCTCGATCTGTACGACTACCTGCTGCGCGGCGACGTGCACGACGATGTCCGGTTGCAGACGGGCGACGTCGTGTTCGTGCCGGTACACGGGATTCGCGCCGAGATCAGCGGGGCCGTGACTCGGCCGGCGATCTATGAGCTGCGCGTGGGCGAGACGCTGGCGGATCTCTTGGGAGCAGCGGGAGGGTTCCGACCGAACGCTCAGTTCAAACGGATCACCGTGCATCGTCTCTTGCCGGCGGCCGAACGTGGCCCCGGGAGTCCAGCGCGCGCGGCGATCGATGTGGCGCTACTGCCTGGGAGAAGGGAGATGGGAGACGTACGTCCACGTGAGGGGTCGAGTGGCGTCACGATACCGCCGCTGTCCCTGCTCGACGGGGACTCGATTGTTGTGGACTCCGTTGCGGCGCTCGGCGGGCAGTACTACGTCGCGATCGCGGGGATGGTGAAGAAACCGGGCGTGTATCCCTGGCGTCAGGGGATGACGCTGCGCGATCTCGTGCTCCTGGCGCGCGGTCCGGTGGTCGGGGCCGACCTGCGCGAGGCGGAAATCGCGCGGATGCCGGTGGATCGCTCGCAGGGCCAGCTGGCGACGACGTTGCGGGTGCCGCTCGACTCGACGTACCTGTTCGAGCGCGACTCGGCGGGCCGGTACGTCGGGCCGCCCGGGCTCGCCTTCCCAGCCAGCGGCGCCGCCGAGGTGGTGCTCGAGCCGTATGACAACGCGCTGATTCTGCGGCAGCCCGATTTCGATTTTCAGCGCACGGTCGCGATTTCGGGGGAGGTGCGCTTCCCGGGGACCTATTCGCTGCGCACCAAGAGCGATCGCCTGTCGAGTCTCTTTGCTCGTGGCGGTGGGCTCACGCCGCAGGCGTACCCCGAGGGGATTCGGTTTTATCGGAGCGTGAACGGCGTCGGGCGGATCAACGTGGACGTGCGCCGAGCGCTCGCCGATACGGGGTCGCGCTTCAACATCGTGCTGCAGCCGGGGGATTCGATGCACATCCCCGAGTACACGCCGAGTGTGAAGGTGACGGGCGCGGTGAACTCGCCGGGGAGCGTGTTGTGGCGGCAGGGGGCGAACCTGTCGTACTACGTGAGTGCCGCGGGCGGGTACATGCAGCAAGCGCAAAAGGGTCAAGTGAGCGTGCGGTTCGCGAACGGCGAGGTCCGTACGCGGCGGGGCGGTTTGTTCGGGAGCGATCCGACGCCGGGGCCTGGATCTGAAGTGTCCGTGCCATTCGAGGACCCGAACGCGAAGAAGACGGACTACGTGTCGCTGTTCGGGGCGATCGCGCAGATCCTGGCGAGCACGATTGCGATCATCGTGGTGGTGAGGCGGTAGGCGCTCAGACCATCAGGGCGCGGACCACTTAGTCGAGGATCTCCGCGGAGGCGATGGCGACCCCGGGCAGGAGGAGCGGTTGGAGGGTTGCGCGTCGGGTGACGGTGACGACGTCGCGATACCCATCCGGCTGCGGCCCGCGGTACACGGTGATGGCATCGGCGCCCAGATCGACCAGCCAAGCCTCCGGGATTCCGGCGGCGGCGTAGCGGGGGACCTTGATATCGCGGTCGCGTTCCAGGGAGGAGTCGGCGACCTCGATGACCAGCAGGACGTCGGGTGGGCTCGGCAGCCACGCGCCCGAGAAGCCCCCGGGGCGCCGCACGACGGCAAGGTCGGGCTGCGGCTCCCAGCGCTCGGCCAACGGGACCGGGTTTTGCACGCTCACGCAGGTATCCGCACCCGTGCGGCGGGCGAGCAAGGCGGCCAGGCGATTCACGCAGGCCGCGTGGGCGGCGCCGATCGGCGTCATCTCGACGATCTGCCCGTTGAGCAGTTCCACGCGGTCGTCCTCGTCCAAGACGCCGAGCTCGCCCAGCCGGTGGTAGGCGTCGAGGGTGAACGGGCCTTTGAGCAAAGGCAGGACCATGGGCACAATATCGGCTCGGCGAAAGGGCCGAGTCAATGTGGGGAGCACGAGTGTGTGTCACGTCATCGTTTTCGCGCGAGGCGGTACAGATTGGCGCGCGCCCCTGGGCACGCAGGATTGCGATTATTGTGGTGGTAAGGAAGCCGTGAGCCCTCACCCCCTGACCCTCTCCCCGTCGGGGAGAGGGGGAACGGGGGTCAGACCATCAGGGCGCGCATCGGGTGGAGCGTACGGCGGAACGGGTCGAAGACGAGGCCGAGGATCTCGAGTGTCACGACGCCGAGCAGGGCTTGCTCGTCTCCCGACTCGCCCAGGATCACCGGGGTGTGGCGCGCACCATGGGGGAGCGAAAGCCAGCATTCCGAGACCGACCGTCGGATGGTCGTTCCGTCGGCGAGCGCGAAGTCCATATCGTCCTGGGGCGTGAGGCCGATGGCTCGCCAGACGGGCTCCGGCAACAGCGAGTAGATCGCGCCGCTGTCGATCAGAAAGCGCACCGTCGCTTCGTCGCCGCTCGGACCGCGAACGGTGCCCTGGATAAAGCTCAAGCCCACGCTCCAGAATGTGGTGTTTGCTCGCGAACAGCGTCATGCGAACATTGCGTAGCGGAGCAAAAACGCGCCAGCCCAGAGCGACGGCTAGAGCCTCAACTTGGGAAACCGGGCATCTCGCGCGCCATTCCGCTTCCACCCAACAATAATCCAGACACCTCGACCGACGATCAGCGGATTGCGACGACTTTCCGCTTCCTGCCACGGGCCATCCGGAAGCTTCGATCGAGCGGCCGCGGGCTGCGCTGAGGAATCGTTCCACTCCGATCGAGAATCACCGTAGGCCGATCAGGAATCCGTGGATGCCGTGTCGAAACGTGTGGACAGCGTTCGACGCGCCGAGTCGGGGTTTCCGGCGACCGGCATGCCCGATGGCGGAATCGCGTCCTCATCTCAGGACACCGGGTCGGCCGATTGAGCGCGAGTCCGCGTGGAATGATTTACGCATTAGGCGCCGAGGCGTCGGGAGATTTCCCATTCAGGCACGGAGTCCGACGCCGTGCCGTCCTCACCCCCTGACCCCCTCTCCACGGGGACGAAGGGGTCCTCACCCCCTGACCCCCTCTCCCTTCGGGAGAGGGGGAACGAGGGGAAGGAAGAAAGGGAGGTCTTTATGCGGGCGCAGTTGCGTAGGCGGCTAGAGATGGCCGAGCGAGTCCGCGATTTCTTGCGGGCGCATCAGACGGATGGTGTGGGTCAAGGCCTTGGGCTGGCGAAGCTCGAGGAGTTGCTGCAGCGGGCGCAGGTGCTGGCCGGGCAGCAGCGGGTGGGGGTGGCGATGACGCGGCAGGCCACCAAGCAGCGGGAGGAAGTACGGCGCGCGTTGCAGGGCAAGATCCTGCGGTACGTGCGTGTGGTGGGCAAGGTGGCGGCGAAGCAAAAGGGCGAGCTGGCCAACCAGTTCCCGCTGCCGCCCGGAAACGCGTCGCAGCAGGCGTTGCTCACGGCGGCGCGGGCGACGTTGGAGAAGGCGACCGCGGAGAAGGACGTGCTGGTGACCCTCGGGATGTCGCCGCAGGTGCTCGAGGATCTGTCCGCGGCGCTGGCCGGGTTCGACCAGACGCTCGAAGCGACGCGGGCGGGCCCTAAAGGACTTCCTTGGGCCCTTCGGGCCCTCGGTCGCCGGCGCGAGCATGTCGGCGCGAGCGCCGAGCTGGAGGCGATCTGTTCGGAGATTGCCGAGCAGGTGCGGTTGCTGGATGGGGTGGTGCAGTATCGGTTCGGTGACGATGCCGAGCTGATGGGAGCGTGGCACAGCGCCCGCAACGTGGCCGGTCCGGTGAAGACCAAGGGCGGCGGTGCAACGACGCCGAAGGCGGCGTGAAAGCCAAGGCGCGGTAGGATGAGCCTCTGCCGCGCCTCTTTTGCGTGTTAGGCGAGGCGGAGCGTAGATTGCAGCCCGAATCCTGCTCCGAGGATGCATGGACATGAATGAAACGTGCGTTGTGGTGAGACGGTGACGGCTGGCGCGACCCGAGTTCGGTTCGGCTACCAGATCGATGCTTACACCAGCTACGACACCACGCTCAAGGGGCTGATCGAGAGTAACAACTGCAGGAGCATCTGCGAAGTTGGCGGCGGCGCGAACCCTGCCCTCCCGCTCGAGTATGTGACCGCACACAGGCTCCGTTACT
>DASYRD010000009.1:0-49373 GCA_036004745.1 Gemmatimonadales bacterium
TCGGGACGTGACGGCGTCGATGGGCCTCGGCCCGACGCGGGGACGCTGGTACTCTCTCGCCACCGGCGACTTCAACCACGACGGCCGCCCCGATCTCGTCGCCGGCAACCTGGGCCTGAACGACACCTACACGACGTCGCCGGAACGCCGGTTCGGGATCTATGCCTCGAACTTCACGGGGAATCAGACGACCGACATCGTGTACACGCAGACGGAGAACGGGCGCACCTACCCGATTGGCAGCTTCGTCGGGATGGCCAGTAAGATCTACACCGTGGGCCTGCGCTTCCGGGATTTCACGACCTTCTCGTCAGCCTCGTTGGACCAGATGTTCGATCGCACCCAGCTCCAGCGGGCGTTGCACTACGAGATCGACACCTTCGCCAGCCTGTATCTCCAGAACAGCGGCCACGGCACCTTCAGCGCGGCGCCGCTGCCGAATCTGGCGCAGATCGCGCCGATCCGCGGCATCGTCGTGCACGACGTGGATGGCGACGGCAAGCTCGACCTGATCGTGGCGGGGAATCTCTTCGATACGGAGCCCAACACGCCGCGGGCCGATGCGGGGAACGGCCTGTGGCTCAAGGGCGATGGCCAGGGCCACTTCACCCCGGTACCTCCGGTCGCCAGCGGATTCCTCGCCCCGCGCAACGTGCGCGGCCTGGCGCTCGTGAAAATGCCGACAGGGAACGCCGTGTTCGTAGCGAACAACGGCGATTCCCTGTCGGCCTTTACGATCCGTCGTCCACCCCGCTAGCCGCGGCTAAAAAGCCGCGGCTCGGCCCCTTCCGCTGAAGCGGGGCGCCACGCCCGTTTACGGGCAGGCGCCGAGCCGCGAGTTCACTCGCGACTCGAGCCGCGAGTTCACTCGCGCCCTGAGGCTACCAGCCCGTGTTCTGCACCAACCGGTCTACTCCGCCCACCCGGGCCAGATCGATTTCGATCTGCGGGATCGGGAAGTACATGTTGCGCGTGGCGAACGGCAGCTGCGCCGTCTTGTACGACCGCCGCGTCTTTTCCTCGGTCAGGTACGTGTTGATGACCGAGGTCGCCGTGGCTTCGCCATAGCGGCGCAGATCGAAGAAGCGCTGGCCTTCCATGCCCAGCTCGAGCCGCCGCTCGTACCGCACCAGCTTGCGGGCGGTCGCTTGATCGGGCCACGGGGTGACGTACTGCCCGACCTTGTACGTGGCCCACGCGATCGAGGAATCGTTGATCGGCACGGCCAGACGGGTGTCGCCGGCGCAAATCGGATAGGTCGCCACCAACGCGCTGTCGGCCGAGCCACAGCCCTGGACCCTGACGGCAGCCCGGGCGCGGATCTGATTCACGATCGCCTGCGCGTTCGCGATGGTGCCGGCCTCGACTTCGGCCTCGGCCTTGAGGAGCAACAGGTCCGCATATCGGAACAGGTGATAGTGCACGGAGTTCAACTGGATGGCGTTCCAACCCACCTGACTCTGCGAGTTGCTCTTTTGCTCCTGCACGTTTTTCTTCGGGCTATACGGACCGCCGTACCCCGGCGCCCGAATCCAGTTGGGCTGGTGCAGGCCCCAATCCTTATAGGGAACGTTGTCGCGCCCGATCGTCCAGTCGAGCCGCGGATCGACGGTGTCGGCCACCGACGCGACCCACGTGGCATCGCGGTTGTTCCAGTTGAGCGAGTCGGTGTAGGCCTTCGGCAAACCCGTCACCGCGTCCACGGCGAAGAAGTTCGCCAGGTTCTGTGAGGGCTGATGGAAGCCGCAGCACCCGAACGGGCTTCCCGAGTGCGGGAAGTTGAGCGTCTCGCCCCAGTTCGCGTTCCAGCCGGAGGGCTCACCGTCGTTGGACGACGCTTCGAACGCAAAGATCGTCTCCGGCCCGTTCTTCAGCGGCTGGAAGCCGGTCCACACATGATCGTAGCTCGTCTCGAGGTCGTAGGGGCCGTTGTTGATCACGTCGTTCAGCGTCGTGATCGCGGCGGCGAACTGGCCGGTGTAGACCTGCACCCGGCCCTTGTACGCCTTGGCCGTCCACGCCGTCGCCCGGCCGACTTCGCCGTTGCGGGGTGCGTCGGGCAGCAGCGCAATCGCCGAGTCAAGATCCGCGATGATCAGCTTCGCGACCGAGTCGGGGCTGAGGTTGTTGGGCTTGCGGAAGTCCGTGTCGGATTCGTAGTAGTAGGGAATCTTGCCCCACATCCGCCACGCCTCAAAGTGATAGTGCGCGCGGAGGAAGAGCGCCTCACCCTTGATGCCGTCCGCGTCGGCGGCGGTCAACTCCCCGGGCTTCGCGAGGACGATCTGGTCCACCAGGCGGATCGTCGAGTTGGCGCGCACGACGCCTTCGTACATCGCCTGCCACTTCTCCTCGATGTATTCGCCCGCCTGGTCCGTGTTCCACGCGTACAGCTCGACCTGCGTGGCCTGCGGCTGGTCGGTGGCCTCGGAGCCCTTGTACGCGTCATCGCTCGTGATGTCGCCGAAGGGCCAGTTGCTGGCGGCGCATCCCCACGCGCCGACGAGCGGCGTGCAATCGAGCACCCGATATGTGGCGATGAGACTGCCTTCCACACCCACCTTGGTCAGCAAAGCGTTTTGATCCAAGGTCCCCTGCGTGGGCGTGTTCAAGAAATCTTTGCACGCGTAGGTCACCGCGCCCAGGAGCATGAGGCAGGTCGTCCCGAGGATCAGTCTCGACTTTAGAAGTGTGTGCATCGTCTCATGTCCTTGTAAGAGAAGACGATCCCCTAGAATGTGGTGCTGATGCCGATTGTGATCGTTTTGTTCGTCGGATACGTGCCTCGATCGAGGCCGCGCGCCTGGTCGCGGATGTCGCCCGACGCGCCGAACGCCGACTGCGCCGGGAGTGACGGATCGAGACCTTCGTAGCCCGTGATCGTGATCAGATTCTCCGCCTGGATGTACACGCGTCCCTGCGGCAGCCACCGGAACAGCGTGGGCGGAATCGTATAGCCGATCTGCAAGGTGCGCAGCCGGACGTACGAGCCGTCCTCGACATAATAACTGCTGATCACCGGGCTCTGGGCATCGAACTGATCGAGCCGCGGATACTTGGCGTTCTGGTTGTACGGGTTGGTGCAGCCCGCATCCGCCGGCAAGCAGAAGGAGTCGGTCAACCGGTCCTTCACGACGTTGGCCGAGAAGTCGCGGAAGACGTAGTAGTCCTTCTGGGCGTCGAAGATGTCGTTCCCGAACGACCCGAAGACCGTGGCGCTGAAGTCCCAGCCCCCCGCGCGGAAGCCCAGGTCCAGTCCGGCAGTGAAGTCGGGGTGCGGGCTGCCGATGATCGTGCGGTCGGCCCCCGTGATGAACCCGTCGCCGTTGATGTCCACGAACCGGAGGCGGCCCACCTGCGCGGCGTTCTGACACGCCGCCGCCGCCGGACAGGTCCCCGTGGTGTCGATGTTGTGCGCGAACGCGTCCGCCGAGTCGGGGAAGTAGCCGTTCGCCTTGAGGCCGTAGAACGCGCCGATCGGCTCGCCGACCTGATTGACCGTCGCCGTCCCGATGCGGGTGCCCACCGGCCCGAAGAACTGCGTCGAGATCCCGTCGATGACGAGAATCTCGTTCTTGTAATGGGAGCCGTTGAACGACACGCTCCACACCTTGTTGGTCCCCATCGTGCCGCTGTAGGCGATGGCGAAGTCGAAGCCGGTGTTCTGCATCTTGCCGATGTTCTGAATCGAGGGATTCGCGAGCCCGGCGGCGGCAGGCGCCCGCGGGTCGAACAACAACCCGTGCCCATCAGTGGCGCCCGTAATCCGCTTGTAGACATCGAGCGTGAAGTTGCCGCGGCCCTGGAGGAACTCGAGGTCGAGCCCGACGTTGGTCGACTTGTTCGTCTCCCACGCCATGCTGGCATTACCCTGGGCGACCTGGCGGTATCCGGGGAGGATGTTGCTGCCCGTGCCGCCGATGTCGTAGAACGCGTCGGCGCGGCCGCCGCCGTACTGGGCCACGATGCGGCCGCCCGGCACCTGCTGGTTGCCCGTGATGCCCCAGCCGAACCGCACCATCACGTTCGTGAAGAAGCCATTCTGCGGGAAGAACGACTCGCGCGAGGCGCGCCAGCCGACGTTGAACCCGGGGAACGTGCCCCACTGGTTGCCGGGGGCGAACTTGGACGACCCGTCGCGCCGCACCGTCGCGCTGATGTAGTAGCGCTGCTGATAGTTGTAGTCGGCCTTCGCGAACAGCGACAACAGACGGTCGTAGGTCCCCGAGCTGGTGACATTCTTGGTGGACGCCGAGCCCAGCGCGTCGTCGATGTAGCGGCTCGAGGGATCCTCGTTGATCAACCCGGAAATGCTGCCCGACATGAAGCGGCCGGTGCTCTGGTTCGCTTCCTGGCCCACGAGCACGGCCAGATTGTGGCTCTGCGTCGTCCACGTGTAGTTAAGGGTGTTCGTGAACGTCCAGTCGGTCCCCCGGTTCTCGTTCTGATTGAGCCCGGTGACGCGCACGGGTTCCGAATTCTCCCACGTGGTCGGCGTGAAACCCTTGAAGTTCCCCTGAAACACGTTGAACGAGAACCGCGTCTTGAACGCCAAGTTGCGGCGCAGATCGAGGTTCCCGAACACGTTGCCGATGACCCGATCGTTGATGTTGCGGTCGAAGCGCCGCGCCCAGGCATACTTGAGCGGGTTGCTCTGGTTGCCGCCGCCCGAGAACTTGCCGGAGGCGAAGTGCCCGCCGATGTCGTATACGGGCACCACCGGCTGCATCATGATGTTCGCCCCGACGATGTTTTGCTCACCCAGGTTGCCGTCGTCGATGCCGCCGTAGCTCTGCTCGCGGGCGAGCGCGAGGTTCTCGCCGATCGTCAGCCGGCTGTTCAGCGAAAACGCGGTGTTGATGCGCAGCGTGCCGCGCTGGAACTGGCTGTACGCGCCGGTGCCGTCCTGCTTCAGGTAGTTGAACGACACGTTGTACGAGTTATCGGGACCGCCGCCCGAAATGCCGAGGTTGGCGTCGCTGAACTGCGCCGGACTGAAGACCGCCTTCCACCAGTTGGTGCCCGCGCTGCCCGGCATGATCAGATGGTCCGGATAGGCGTAGGCGGCCTCATTGACCAGGACCGGATGCCCAAACGCATCCACCGAGTCGATGCCATCGTCATCCACGTATGTGTAGCGCGGCACCTGAAACGGGTTCGCGGTGTCGCCGTAGAGCGCCAGAACTTCGGGTGGCAGCGGCTGGCCGGCATTGTTGTAACTGCGCTTGATGACCTGGTAATAGTCCGCCGTGCTCAGCATCAGCATGTCGTCCATGCCGCGCGTCGGCGAGGCGACGCCGGTGCGGACGTCGAGGCGCGCCTGGCGGCCGCCCGGCTTGCCCTTGCGCGTTTCGATGATGACGACGCCGTTGTTGGCGCGCGACCCGTAGATCGACGCGGACGACGCGTCTTTCAGCACCTGGATTTCACCGATGTCGTTGGGATTCAGCCAATTGATGTACGAGTCCTGCACCGGCGTGCCGTCGATGATGTAGAGGGGATCGTTGTCGTGGAACGAGCTGACGCCGCGGATGCGCACCGTGGTGCGCGCACCGGGCGAGCCGCTGTTCTCGACCGTCACGCCGGGGACCTTCCCGTCGAGCCGCGACAGCACGCTCGCGGAGGTCTGCTTGCCGACGCTCTCGAGATTCACGCTGGTGACGGCGCCGGTGATGTCGGCGCGGCGCTGACTCGAGTACCCGGTGACGACCACTTCCGACAGCATCGTCGGCGCCGCCTCCATCGCGACGTCGATCGTCGACCGCCCACCGATCGCCTGCTCGCTGCCGCGGAATCCGATGATCGCGAATTGCAGCGTGGCGTCGGTCGGCGCGACCAGGGCGAACCGACCTTGCTGATCGGTGACGGTTTGCGTCGGGGTGCCCTTCACCCGCACCGTCACGCCCCACAACTTCTCGTGCGTGGTGGCCGAGGTCACGGTGCCCGATACCTGCGCCGCCTCCTGAGCGAGCGCCGTACCGGCCATCGCCAGTACGAACAACACGCTGATCCCTGCCGCGCGAATCACACCACCACGCTGTAGCACGCTTAGCATAGTTCCCCTCCGGCGCCCGTTACGGGTCGTCGCGTGAATGATCAACGAGGCTGTCTCCCAAGGCCAATCTTGGACTCACCATAGCACGCGACAAGACCCCCACTGCGGGTCACCTGTTCAGGTGACATCAATGGGCTGACGTCGCGCGCGAGCTACGGTTTTCGCCCGCGCGCTACGCGCTTCGGTAGCGAGCGAAACTCCGCGAACACGCGGACCAACAATTCTTCACGACTTTGTACTTGGAGTTTGCGGTAGATGCGCCAGAGATAGGTGTGAACTGTATGCGGAGAGAGTCCCAAATGTGCGGCCGTGTCTTTTTCGGATGCGCCATCGAAGACCGATCGGACGATGCCGGCCTCGCGCGGCGACAACCCGAGCGCGGCCGCGAGCGACCGCCACTCCGCGGGGCCGAACACCCCCTGCCCCACGCCATGCCACGCCGTGCGCGCCGAAACGACATGCAGATCCGCGAGGTGCTCTCGAACGCCAGATTCCCTCATGTCTCGCCCCCTCGAAAGTGGCCCCGGAGAATATGCTAGGCGGGGTCGAACCCCGCGAATTCGCCCGTCTGGTAGACGTTGCCCTTGTACTGCTGGTCGTCGTGAATGCCGACCTTGGACGTGTAGTAGGCGCGGACCGTGAAACCCTTGATTTCCCGGAAGAATTGCTCGGCGGGCGCCTTGGGCTCCTGTTCGCCGGCGGCCATCCGCGTCAGCACCGCCAGGCGCTGCTCGGGCGTGGAGGCCATGAACGTCTTGCCGCTCATCTCCCGCGACAGCGCCTCCACCGCCACGAGACCCGCGCGCCACCGGGCCGGCGGCTCCTTCTCGAACGACTCGGCGAGCCGCGCGTCGATGTAGGCCGCCACCCCCGCCGCCCGTGCCCCACCCGACTGCGCGTCCGTCGGAATGATCATGTCGCTCAGCTCGTCGACCAGCGCGAACTCGGCGGCCGTGAAGAAGCGGGGCGTGCTCTGCGCCGCCGGGGCCGGCACCGCCGGGAGTGCGCTCGCCGCGGCCGCCGCGGCGGTCGCCTGGATCATTTCGCGTCGCGTGAGTTTCATAGGTTCCCCCGCTTGAACTCGTCGGCGAGGTGCTCGCACGAGCGCCACGCCAGCGCCATGATCGTCCACGTCGGATTCTGACACGACGCGCTGACGTGGCTCGACCCGTCCACGACGAAGAGGTTCTTCACGTCGTGCGACTGCTGGAATTGATTCAGCACCGACGTCTTCGGATCGTTGCCCATGCGCGCCGTGCCCAGCTCGTGGATCGACCAACCCTCGGTGAGCATCTCCTTGTCCACGCCGATGACCTCGACTCCTGCCTGTTCGAACATCTCGCGGGCCGTCGCCGCCATGTCTTCGCACATCTTCTTTTCGTTGTCGCTGAACTGATAATGGAAACGCAGTACGGGGATCCCCCAGCGGTCTTTCACGATGGGGTCCAAATCCATGTAGTTCTCGTAGCGCGCCAGTACTTCGCCGAAGCCGCCCATACTAATGAAGGCGCCCGCATGCTCGCGCACCGTTTTCTTGAATTGCCCGCCGAATCCGGGTGCGTCAAACGCTCCGTCGGGGAAGATCCCGAAGCCGCCGCCCCCTTCGAACCCGTAGCCGCGGATGAAGCCCGGCTGCTTGTCCTCGAGATTCCGGAAGCGGGGGAGATAGAAGCCGCCCGGCCGGCCGTCATCGAGCGTCGGCGCACGACCGACCAGGTCCTTCACCAGCCCCGTGGCGCCGGGACCCATGACGTGCTCGCAGAAGTTGTGACCGACGTGATTGCTCGAGTTGCCGATGCCGTTGGGGTGTTGCCGTGACTTCGACAGCAGCAGCAGGCGCGCGCTTTCCAACGTCGACGCCCCGACGATGACGACCTTCGCCTTCGCTTCGTAGGTGCGGTGGTTCTGCGAGTCGACGAACGACACGCCCCGCGCCTTGCCGGTATTCGGATCGACCAGGATCTCGTGGGCGATCGAGTTGGTCCGCAACGTCAGATTGCCGGTGTCCATCGCGGGGTAGATGAGCCCCGTGGGCGAATCGAACGCCGCGTGGATGTCGCAGCCCCCCGGACGGCGGCCGCACGCGCCCCGCCCGAAGCACTTGCTGCGGTATTTGTTCTTCACGCCATCGGTCGTCACGCCGGCGCGATACGGCGTCACCGTCCGTCCCATCTTGGCCACACCTTTGCGCAGCATCAGCTCCGACGCGGTGAGCTTGTTGTGCCGCTGGAACAGGCTGTCGGGGAGGTGCGGAAGATTCTCCTTGTAGCCGGAGATGCCGAGGTAGGTATCGACCTTGTCGTAGTAGGGCTGGATGTCGGCGTAGGAGATCGGCCAATCCTCGCCGTAGCCGTCGTGCGTCTTTCCCTTGAAGTCGTAGTCCGACAGGCGCAGCGCCAGCCGGCCCCAGATGTTCGTCTTGCCGCCCAGCAACCGGGCCCGCACCCAGGCGTAGCGCGTCCCCGTATAGGGATGGTCCTTCTCGTCCACCAGGATGTTCTTGACGTAGTCGGAGCCGCCCCACCCGCCCACGTAGGAGTACACGTGCTTGAACGCGGTCTTCTTGGCGTAAGGCGGCTGCCGGATCGTGTACTCGTTATGACGGATCGCGTGGTTTCCCGGGGGCCACTCGCCGCGGCGCGGATGCTCGTAGGGCCATTCCATCGAGCGCAGCTCCTGCTCGATCGGGATCTTCTTCCCCGCCTCGAGCAGCAACACCTTCATTCCCTGGGAGGTCAACACGTGCGCCGCCATCCCGCCCGCGGCGCCCGAGCCCACGACGACGGCGTCATAGGTAATGGAGAGGTCGACCTCCCGCTCCTGAGCCAGGGCTACGCGCACGAGGGTCATTCTCTAGAACTCGAGCCCCTGCAAATACTGGAAGTTGCTCCGCGCCGCAGCCAGCTCATCGGCGGGACTCTCGTCTTCGACGTAGGCGGGCTTGCCGTTCAGCGACGGCACGGCAGCCAGGAAGTGTTTGAAGTCGAAGATGCCGGTGCCCAAGCGGGTGTCGCTCGAGCGATCCGCGACGGTGTCCTTGAGATGGAAGCTCCAGAACCGGTCCGGATACTTCTGCAGGTACGCCATCGGGTCGCCGCCGCCCATCAGCATGTTGCCGACGTCGAGCTGCAGCCGCGTGACCGACGGATCGAGCCGCCCGATGAACGCGTCGTAGGGCACCTTGCCGTCGATCGGCTTCTGGTGGTAGGGCTCGTTGTGGAAGCCGAGCCAGATGCCGGAGCGGCGCGCCACCGCGCCCGCGGCGTTGAACTTGTCGGCCCACTCGAGCCAATCGTCGATCGTGCGCTTCGTCCAGTCCTCGAAGTCGGGAACAAAGAGGTATTCGTGCCCGATCTGCTTCGCGATGTCGAGACTGCGCTGCCAGCCCACGAAGATCGTGTCGGCCGACATGTGGCACGACGGCGCGCGCAGACCCTCATTCTTGAGTGTCGCGGCGACCTGCGCGGGCGTGCGATTGAAGTTGTTGAAGGACCAGAGGAGCTCGACGTCGGTGTAGCCGATGGCGCGGATGGCGGCGAGGGTACGTTCAGGATCTTGCGCCATCGCGTGTCGCACCGCGTACAGCTCGAGTCCGATGCGGTCGAGTTTCTTGGAGTTTTGGGGAAACCGGGCGAGGAGCCCACCCGCAGCAGCCGCGCCCAACGTGTGCCCCAAATCATGAATGAAAGCGCGTCGTTTCATAGTGGGCTCTAATGTACGCCCCGCGGCCCACGTCGATAGACCCGCACGTAGTCCACGAGCATCGTCGCCGGGAGAATCGCATCCGATGCCGGATCGCCGTCGAAATGGCCGCCGATGGCCATGTTCACAATGATGAAAAAGTGCTGGTCGAAGACCCAGTGTCCGAAGGTCTCGACGCCCAGGCGGGTGACGCGGAAGTGCAACGTGTCGTCGACGAAGAACCGTATGGTGAGCGAGTCCCATTCGACCGCGAACGTGTGGAAGGCGTCGGTGAACGTGCCGTGTTGAACCGCCCGGACGTGCGCGAACGGCGTGTTGCCGGAGTACCCGGGCCCGTGCACCGCCGAGCTGGTCGCGGTCGGCGCGCTGCCCTTGTTCTCCATGATGTCCAGCTCGCCGCTGGTGGGCCACCCGACGGTCCCGATGTTCTGGCCCAGCAGCCAGAACGCGGGCCAGAGCCCCTGCCCCGCCGCGAGCTTGATGCGCGCCTCGACGCGACCAGGCGCAACCTCCACTTTGCCCCGCGTCGTGATCTTGGCCGAGGTGTAGCGGCAGGGACCGTAGTAGCACGTCAGGCCGGCACGGGCGACTCGCCCCACAATCATCAGTTGCCCTTGCCCGTTGAGGGCGATGTTTTCGGGCGCGGTGGAGTAGTACTCCTTCTCGTTGTTTCCCCACCCGCAATTCCCTGAAGCACAGCCGTCGGCGGTGTCGTAGCGCCACTTCGTGGTGTCGACGGGGGCACCGGCGGCGCCCTCGAACTCGTCGCTCCACACCTGCACCCAGCCGGGTTCGACGCCCGACCGCGCACCGTGCGCGCAGCCGAGCGCGACGCTCAGCAGGGCCACGCAGACCGACGCCCGGCGCCTCACCGGTCCCGCTCCCAGCGCCATACGGGTCCGTCCTCCGGGTCGACCACGGGACCGATGTGCTCAAAGCCGCACTTCTTGAGCACGTGCGTCGACGCGTTCGCCTCCGGCATCGTGTGCGCCCGGAGGCGGAGGGCGCCGTGCGCGAATGCGTAGGTTACCAGCGCCGCCGCGGCTTCGGTCGCGTATCCCTGGCCCTGATACTTCGGCACCACGCCGTAGGCGATTTCGGCGCTCCCATCGGCGTCAGGCGCGCCCTTGTAGCCCGCCGCCCCGATCACGAGACCGTCGCCCCGATGAAGCAGGAAGAACCCGTGGCGCCAGGGATCGGCCTCGGAGTCCTTGCGCAGCGCCGCGAGCCACTTCGGCGACACCGCGTCGGAGGCGTAAAAACCGTGCAGCTCCTGGGAAACCGGAAAACCCGCGACACGCTCGAACGTGTCCGGTTGATCGATCAGCGCGAGCAGGTGCTGAGGCGCACAGGGAATCAGCGTGAGCCGCTGCGTCTCGACGGGCATGTCCCAAAACTGTCGGACCTGTTGCGCGGGCGCAACGCGCGCTTCGGGGCCTTCGCGGATCTCGGGGGTACGCGGTTGTGAAAGGAGCGTGCACTTATGACGAACACCACGAAGCTTGTCCGCCTCGCCCTGCCTGTCGCCGTCGTCGGCGTCGGCATCGCCGCGGCGGTGATGCTCGGCCGCGCGGGCGAGAAGAAAACCGCGACGATCCCGAGCGGCGTCCTGCTGGTCGGGACCCTCGAACAGACCATCTCGACCGATCACAACAGCGTCGGTGACCACATCGCGCTGCGCACGGTCGAACCGATCCAGCTGGGCGGCGGGGACGCCATCCCGGAGGGCGTGATCCTCCGTGGAGAAGTCACGCACGTGAAGGGTGGCGGCCGCATCGCCGGCGCCCCCGAGCTGGCACTGCGCTTCACCGAGCTCGAAGTCGACGGCCAGACCTACCAGGTCTCGACGGAAGCGTTCAGTGTGACGGGGAAAAGCGACGCCAAGGAAAGCGCCCTGGCGATTGGGGGCGGCGCCGTCGTGGGCGGAGTCCTGCGGGGCGCGAAAGGCGCCATCGTGGGCGCCGCGATCGGTACCGGCGTCGCGGTGGCGACGAAGGGCGACCAGATCGCCCTTAGCGCAGGCCAACACCTACGCATCCGGCTGACAGAGCGGGTCACCGTGAAATTCCGGCCGCATTCCGAGACAGAGGAACGCTAACGACGAGGATCTACGAACGGGGGGTCATGTGGTCCGTGAGCACCGGTAGAAACGGCACCCATGGCCCCACCTCGTCGCGGTACTGCTTCGCCATCACGCGCGCGACCTGCGCGATGTGCCCCAGATCGTGTACGACCCACGCCGCCAACAACTGACGCAGCGTCACCGGGCCGAGGCCTGGATGCTGGCCGGGAAGATCCAGCTCGCGGGCCCCGAGCTTCCAGGATCGCAGCAGGCCCAGGTTCGCGGCGCGCAGCGCCGCGAACTCCTCGAGTAAGGATTCGAGCCGGGCGCCGGCGTTGCGGGCACGGTGGCGGAAACGATCGTAGGGCTCGAAGCGGGGATCGGGTCCCCGAGCGAGAATGATGCGCGCGCGCGGGATCCAGTCGGTTTCCTCTCCGTCGATGAGATGCCCGACGACATCAAACGGACTGAAGGTGTCTGGGCCTTCGGTGGTGCGAATCCACGGCTCACTGACCCCGCCGAGGAGCGCCCCGAGTGTGGCGGGGGTCCGTTGCAGGACCTGAATCGACAGGTCGAGGTCGAAGGTCAATGGTTGCGATTCTCGAAAAACAGGAGTGGATCACTCGCGGGCGCCGGACCACCCGAGCGGCGCTGCATCCTCGCGATGTTGCCGAGATTCATTGCGCCCACGATGACATCGAGCCGTCCATCCCTGTTGAGATCTGCCGTGGCCGTCAGATTCCATTGATTCCCGGACGCGATGCTGAACGCGGACGGCCGGAACGTGTAGTTCCCCGTGTTCTCGAAATACATGATGCCGCGCTCCGGGTGCCGCGCGAAGTCGGCGAAGTTGCTCGTCGTCAGAATATCGAGGTCGCCGTCCCCGTCGAAATCCGCCACTTCCGCGCGCGCCGCGCCGTACACCGGGAAGAAGAAGCGCTCGACGAAGTGGTTCTGCCCGTCATTCTCCAGAATCCGGACGCCATGGTACGGCTTCAAGACACGCGAATAGTCGAAGTTGTCGCCGTTCACGTAGACGATGTCGGGATGCCCGTCGCCATTGAAATCGCGCATCGCGAAGTACATCGAACCGTACACCGGGGGGAAGCGCGCGAGGATGCGAGGCGGCGCGGTGAAGTTGCCCTTCCCGTCGTTCTCGAACAGCGCGATGCGCTCGTCGCCCTGCGCCAGCAGCGCCACGATGTCGGGATGCCCATCGCCCGTGACGTCGCGAATCTCGAACCGGATGGCGCCGGGATTGGCGTCCAGCACTCGCCGTTCGTACGTCGACCCGGTCGCGTGATACAGCGCGAGGCGCCCACGATTGTCGCCGAACTCGCAGATGAGAAAGTCATCCCGCCCGTCCCCGTCGAAATCGTATTGCGCGACAAAGACGGGCCGGAACAGGGAATCGATCAGCACTTTCCCGGTTTCCAGCTCCACGAGCCGTCCCTTGGGCTCGTCATTGGGATCGAGAATCCCGGACTCGAGGACCAGGATGTGGTCTTGCCCGACAATCAGGTCGGTCGGTGGGCTCGGCAGCGTTACCGTCGACACGAGGCGGCGGTTCCAGTCGAAGGTTCGCAGATAGTTCGAGCCCGCCTCGCCCACAAAGATTCGTTGCTGCACCGAATCGGTCTTGAGCAACGTGATGATCGAGCTGCTTTGTAGCCGCGGCACGAAGGGCTCGACCCGGAAGGCCGCGGGGTCGAGCTGCGGCTCCGCCGGCAATACCTGCGCGGGCATGGTGTCGGGGCTGTGCTCCAGGTAGTAGCTGACGATGCTTTCCCAGTCGGCTTGCGACACCGCCTGCGGCAACACCCTCATCTGGGGATTGCGCAGCGCCTCGTTGAACGACGACGCCGTACTCACACCCAGTCGACGGGCCATTTGAGGAAGGACGCCCGACCGCCAGGACGCTTTGTCCAAGAGCTGCGGGTCGGGAAACGCGTGACAGGAAGCGCAGTACGCGGCGGCGAGGCGTTCGCCGGCGGGCTGGCGTGGTCCGCCGCAACCGGCCAGGGACACACACCCGAGAACGAACGAGATCTGAAGTTGGGAACGAGGCATTTCGTAATCTAGTGCTTATCGAATGGCCACTGCCGCACTGAGCATCGACACGCCGTTCTCGTCGAAGCTCTCGATCGCCGCCCAGTAGGGCTGCCCCACTGTCAGCGCCCGCAGCTCGAGCGTCGTCCCCTGGTCCGCGAATCGCTGGTAGGTCTCGTACAACTTCGATGGCGCAATTCCCCAACGGACGTTGTAGCCCACGGCCCCGGGCACCGGCCGCCACGTGATGACGGCATTGCGCGCGTCGCGGTCGCGACGTGCCGTCAGTCCCGCCGGCGGCGCCGGACGGGACCGCGTCCCCCTCCCCCAGCGGTAGCCGAAGACGCGGATGTCGCTGATCGCGAGCGTCGCGGCGCCGACGTGAATGTGCTCGTAGCGCACAAAGCGCGCGCGCACCGGGGTTTCCATCTCGACGTAGGCGTTGGGGCGATCGCGCTGCTCCCGAGAGAGATCGCCCACCACCGCCCACTCGCGCCCGTCGAGCGACGCCTGCAGCCGAAAGCGCGTGACCACGTTGGAGTCGGTGCCGTACAACCCCGACCTGTAATCGGCGTAGTTCACCTGCATCGCTTTCACGTCGAACACGCCGCCCAAATCGAGCGTGAGCCACTCGCCGGGCCGATTCTGTCCCGCGACCCAGAAGGTGCGGGGGTTCTCGTCGGTGACGTTGCTGGCCGGAAACGTGTCGAGGGTCGACGACGCCGTGGCGGCCTTCCGGTACGACAGGAGCATCCATCCCGTAAATAGCTCGTCGCTCGACTGTCGGGCCTTGGTCGGCAGCCAGTGCGGGAAGTCGCCGAAGCGCGTGTCGACGAACATCTGGCCGCTGGAGTCGAAGCCCGCCGGATGGAGGCCGATGCGGCGCTCGAAGTTCCAGTTGACGCCGATCCACGGCGTGCCGGTACTCCACCAGTTCCCGTACACGTCCTGGAACGTGTTGCCATGTCCCGCGCCCTGCACGAACCCGCCCGGCTTGTACGCCACCGGGTTGTACGGCGCGTACGTGAAGGGGCCGAGTGGGTCCGCGGCGGTGTAGACGCCGGTCGCGTAGACGTTGTATTCCGTGCCCGGCGCGCCGTACTGCAGGTAGTAGCGCCCCGCGTACTTCGTCATCCAGGCACCTTCAATGAAGGGCGTAATCGACGTGTCACGGTGGTCTCGGCCGAAGCGCTCCCACCCGTGCTTCGCCGGCTCGAGACCAAAGAGCCACTTGGGTGTCGCCCCCTCCCGGTAGCCGAGCTGTTTGGTCTTGTCGAGCTCGATGACGTTCAGTGGATAGGCATTCGACGAGTTCCAATAGAGGAACCAGCGCTCGGTGCCCTCATCGTGGAAGAACTGCGGATCCCAGGGACCCGGCTGCACGGAGTCTGGCTTGGCGAGCGTCTCGGTCTCGCGATAGCGCGCCAGCGGCAGCCACGGCATGAGGCGATTGTAGAACTCCACCCGGCCCGTCGCCGGCTCGGTCAGCATCAAAATGGGGAGCGGGCTCGTCGTACTCGGCATGAGATAGATCGTGTCGCGCACCGACAGCACCGCGGGCGCGACGACGTCGGTCAGGGGCCATTTCGACGGTGTGATGTGCTCCCAGGTGCCGAGATCGTGCGAGCGCCAAAACCCGTCGCCGATCGTCTCGAACAGGTAGTAGTCACCACCCTGGACGACGATGACGGGGTCGGCGCCCGAGCGATACGAGATCGCCTGATTCTTCTGCTCGAAGTTGTAGCGGTAGTCGATGTCGATCGGATTGGCGTACGTACGCGGACGCGGGGCCGGCCCATGAGCCGGCCCCGCGCCCGCGACAAGGATCAGGAGGAGGCCTCCGCTCACTGCAGCTGGCCCCGCATCGCACCGCCCGGGAACACGGTGCTATGCACGTTCACGTAGTATCCGGACGGATTGGCGAGCAGGTCGGCGAGCACGGCGGCGGCGCGCGGCCGCGCCACACCGCGCAGCTGCGACGGCTGGTCGCTGATCGACGCCACGGGATTCCCAGCCTCCAAAAAGTCCCAGTGAATCGGTCCGTTCACTCCCGCCGGCGCCTTGTGAATGTGCGCGCGCGTGTACGTCTCACCGCTCCGGTTATTGACCGTGAACGTGAACTCCATCGTCCCGTCCGCGAACACTTTGACCTGCGCGTGCCCCTTCGAGTCGGAGGTGCTCGCTCCGTTCGGCTCGTTCTCCGCCCGGAGCTCCACGTTGAACACCGTGGCCGGCTCGGCGTCGCTGCCGAGCGCCACATCGAGTGAAGGCCTACGGCTGGGGGTGATGTTCGTCGGAGTGGCATCGGCACATGCGGCGACAGCGAATACGGCACAGACATGAACGGCGCGCATAAAAACCTCCCGGCTGCGGGTGGATAGCGACATTAGTCTGGGTCTCGGCGGTTGGCTAGAAGGCTCCCTCCGTGACGTGGAGCACAGGGCACGCCACGCTTACGCCGCTGCGTAACTGGTTGCTGACCGATATATTTACGCCCTCTGTGACGACCCAAACCACCAACTGCCCCCACTGCGGCCAGCCGATGCAGGCCGGCGCCCGCTTCTGCGCAAGTTGCGGCTCCGATATCTCCGGCCAGCAGACCGCGTTCGCCACCGCCAAAATCGAGGCGCGCCCGCCACAGGCCACCTCGCGCGATGCCGGCGTCATCGACTCGCTGCGGCACGCGACCATCGGCGAGTACGAGATCATGGGCCTCCTCGGCCGGGGCGGCATGGCGACGGTGTACCTCGCCCACGACATCGCCCTGGACCGCAAGGTCGCGATCAAGGTGATGAGCCCGCACTTGCTCCAGGGCGAAGGGATGGCGGAGCGCTTCAAGCGCGAAGCCCGGACCGCTGGGTCGCTCAGTCACCCGCACATCATCCCGATCTACGCCGTGAAAGAAGCCGGCGAGCTCCTCTTCTTCGTAATGAAGTTTGTCGAGGGCCGCCCCCTCGACAGCATCATCCACGAGGTCGGTCCCCTGCCCTTCCCGATGGTGCAGTCGATCATGCAGCAGGTCGGATCGGCGCTCGGCTCGGCGCACCGCCGCGGCATCATCCACCGCGACATCAAGCCCGCCAACATCATGGTCGACGTCGATGGCTGGGCCGTGGTGACGGATTTCGGGATCGCGAAGGTGGCCGACAAACAGGGACTCACGATGACGGGAGCGACAGTCGGGACGCCGTCGTACATGAGCCCCGAACAGTGCGCCGCGACCAAGGAGCTGGGACCCGCGTCCGACCAGTACTCGCTGGGCGTCGTCGCCTACGAGATGCTCTCGGGCCGCCTGCCCTTCGGGCAGGAGTCGGTGATGGCGATCATGTACGCGCACTTCAACGAGCCGCCACCGCCGATCATGACGGCGCGCGCCGACTGCCCGCCGGCGATCGCCGACGCGGTGATGAAGATGCTGGAGAAGGATCCGGCAAACCGCTGGCCGACCGTGGAGGCCGCGGTCGCCTCGTTCGGCGCCGCCCCGCTCGCGCCCGACGATCCGGTGCGCACGCAGCTGATGACGCTCGCGATGAAAGGGGGCGCGTCGCAGATGCTCGCCGGGCTCAGCACGCCGCAAAGCCCGACCCCCGCGGGACGCAGCCAGCCCGGACGCACGGCCGCCGGTCAGACCACCGGCGTCGTTGGGCTCGTGCTCAGCCCCGCCCAGGTCACGGTGGCGGTCGGCGGCGCCCTGCAGCTCACCGCGCGACCGAAGCGGGCGAGTGGCGCGACGCTCGTCGGCCGCGCGATTACGTGGGCCTCGACCGACACCGATGTCGCCACGGTGACCCAAGACGGCCTCGTCACCGCCATCAAGAGCGGCCAGGCGATCCTGACGGCCACCTGCGAAGGCGCGAGCGCGACGGCCACCGTGACCGTCACCGGTCACAAGAAGTCGCGCGCGCTCGCGTACGTCGGGGGCCTGGCGGCGGTCGGAGCACTCGCCGCCGGCGCGTGGATTCTCGGACCCTGGCGCGCCAAACCCGCGGCGCCACCGCCGGGGAACGACCAACCGGTCTCGGTGGTGACGGCGCCGCCGCGTCCAGTGGACTCGACGGCTGCCGCGACGCCGCCCCAAACGTCGACGCCTAGTGAAACACCGACACGCCCCCGCGGAGACGATCGTCGCGCCGCGCTCGCTGCACTCCGCTCCGACAGCACGATCCGCGAGCTGCGCGCCAACATCCGCGCCACGCGCGAGCGCGCCGTAAGCGCCGGCGCCACGGCAGCCGACCTGGCGCCGGGGGACGCGGAGCGGCGCGCCGCCGAGGTGCTCGTGGGCCGCGACCGCCAGCCGGAAGTCATCGCGCATCTGAGCCAGGCGATCGCGCTGTGGGCGGGCGCGGAGCAGGCGGCGCGGACGCGAGCGCAGCAGGCCGCGACCGTGACGCCGCCGGTCCAACAGCAGCCGCCTCCCGTCACGACGGCGCCGCCCCCCGTCGCGCCCGCACCGGAGAACCCGAGGCCCCTCATCGAGGCGGCGGTTCAAGCGTACGCCCGGGCGCTCGAATCGCGCGACGTGCAACAGGTGCGCCGCGCCTACGCCGGCCTGACGCCGCAGCAGGCGCAGGTGTGGCGTGACTTCTTCGGCATGGTGAGCGACATGAAGGTCGATCTCGCCATCAAGCAGCTGCAGATCACCGGAGACGTCGCCGAAGCGCAGGTGGAAGGGTTCAATCAATTCGTCCAGGGCCGCCGGCCGCAGCGCCAACCCGTCAGCTTCCACGCGACGCTCGACCGCACGAGCGGCGCGTGGCGTATCGCTTCCATCCGATGAGCAGGTGACCAGGTGAAAACTCGTTCGTTTGTCTTGGCCGGCGTCGCTTTCGGCGCCGCCATCGTCTTCGCCTGCACCACCGACACGGCCATCGGACCCGACGTGGCGCTCGACTCGCTGTACATCGAGCCCGATAGTGCCTCCGTCGTGCTCGACGACACGCTGCGCCTGACCGCCATCGGGATCGACAGCACGGGACGGCGTTTCGCGCACACGCGGGTCACCTGGACCACCAGTGACGCGGCCATCAACCTGTCGCCCACCGGCGTCGTCGTGGGTATGACCGTTGGGACCGCCATCGTGCACGCCACTGCCGGCGGCAAGGACGCGACGGCAGACCTGACGGTCACGCCCAAGCCGATCATCGCGACCTCGCGTGACAGCGTGCCGTTCAGCGGCATCGCTAGCGGCCCCGATCCCGCGGCCGAAACGGTGACGATCACGAACGCGGGCGGCGGGACCCTCGCGCCGAGCGTCGATTCCATTCGTTATGGCGCGGGTGCCGCCGGCTGGCTGCAGGGGGCGATCGCCACCGGCGGTCCCGACACGCTCACGCTCACCGCGACCACAGCGGGGCTGACGGTCAACACGTATACGGCGACCGTGTACCTCGGCGCGCCCAAAGCGAGCGGCAAGACAATCCACGTGACGCTCGACGTCACCGTCGGATCGCCCTCGACCATGGTGATCGACTCTGGCAACGCGCAGACCGCCACGGTGAACACGAACGTGACGGTGAAGCCGACGGTCTTGATCCGCGACGCGTACGGCAATCCCGTGCCCTCGGTGGGCGTGACGTTCGCGGTGACGGGTGGCGGCGGGAGCGTCGCGCCGGCGACCCCCGTTTCGACCGACGGCAGCGGACGCGCGCGTGTCACCAATTGGACCCTCGGCACCGGCGCCGGTCCGAATGCGTTGCAGGCGACCGCGTCGGGGGTTACGGCCGTGAACTTCACCGCGACCGGCATCGCCGGCGCGCCGGCCACGGTCACGAAGACGGCGGGCGACAGCCAGTCCATCACGGTGAACAGTGCGGTGCCCGTCGCGCCCACCGTGCGCGTCACGGACCAGTTCGGCAACCCGGTGGAGAGCGTGACGGTCACGTTCAACGTGGCATCGGGGGGCGGCGGCCTGACGGGCGGGACACGGAAGACCGGCAGCACGGGCCACGCCGCGGCCGGCAGCTGGACGCTGGGGACGCAGGCCGGGCAGAACACGCTGACGGCGACGCCCACGGGCCTCCCGGCCGCGACGTTCTCGGCGACCGGGACTGCCGCCGCGGCCGACAGCCTCACGTTGAACGCCGGCAACAACCAGACCGACACCGTGGGCGCGACGCTCGCCACCTACGCGGTGCGCGTCGCGGATCAGTACGGCAACGCGGTGTCCGGCACGACGGTCACGTGGGGGGCGTCGGGCGGTGGATCGATCACGCCGTCATCGATCAGCAACGGCTCCGGCATCGCGAGCGCGACGCGCGTCCTCGGCGCCGTCGCGGGACCGCAGGGCGCGACGGCCACCGTCGGCGGGCTGACCGGCTCTCCGGTAACGTTCAGCGCGACAGCCAATCATGGCGCCGCCACGACGATCCAAAAGTTCGCCGGTGACAACCAGAGCGCCACCGCGGGCTCGAACGTCGCCATCGCGCCGACGGTCAGGCTGGTCGACCAGTTCGGCAACGTCGTATCGGGCGTCAACGTGACCTTTGCGGTGACGGGGGGCGGCGGGACCGTTTCGCCGACGAGCGCGATCGCGACCGATACGGCGGGCAAAGCCGCCGTCACGTCCTGGACCCTCGGGCCCTTCGCGGGAACGAACAACGACTCCTTGAGCGCGAGCGCCGCGGGGCTGCCGTCCGTGCTCTTCCGGGCCTCGGGCCTCTCGGGCGCGGCAAAGAACCTCGTCTACGTGAGCGGCGATGTGCAGACCGACACGATCGGCGCGACCCTCGCGGCGTACCAGGTTCGCGTGACCGACAGCCTCGGCAACGGCGTGCAAGGCGTAACGGTCAGCTGGCTCGTGACCGCCGGCGGGGGCTCGGTTACGCCGTCGGCCCCCACGACCGACGCGGGCGGCTTCGCCTCCGCCACGCGCGTCCTGGGCACCGCCGCCGGCGTGGATTCGGCGACTGCGTCGGTCGGCGGCCTCATCGGCTCGCCGCGCCCCTTCGGCGCGACCGCCCTGCACGGCAACCCATCGCTGATCGTCAAGACCGCAGGCGATGCCCAGAGCGCGACCGTAAACACGAACGTCGCCACGGCGCCTCAGATCCAGATCACCGACCGCGCGTCGAATCCGATCTCCGGGGCGAGCGTCACGTTCTCGGTGGCGGGTGGTGGCGGCACGACGTCTCCGGGATCGCCCGCGGGATTGAGCACGAACGGGAGTGGCTTCGCGCAGCTGACGTCCTGGACGCTCGGTACCGGCGCCGGCGCGAACAGCATCTCGGTCACCTCGAGCGGCACTCCGGGTGCCACTTTCTCGGCAACCGGGACGCCGGACGCACCCAGCGCGAGTCAGTCGAATGTGGTCGACAACTTCCCGTCGATCACTGCGTGCTCGGCGAGCTGTACGGTGGCGGGCACGCTCGCCGACAGCATCACGGTGACGGTGCGCGATCAGTTCAACAATCTGATCAGCGGCGCCACCGTGACGGTCAGCTCCACCGGCCTGAACAACGCGTTCAGTCCTTCGGCCAGCGGCTCGTCCAATGTCAACGGCGTATTCGCGACGAAGCTCAGCTCCCAGACCGCGCAGGCCAAGACGATCTCGGCGACCGCGACCACGGGCCTCGGCGGTGGAGGGATCACGCAGACCGCGGCGGTCACCGTCAATCCCACGGCGGCGTCGACCACCTTCTCGTCCGTCGCGGCATCTACGAGCCCGATCACGGCGTGCCAGACGTCGTGCGTCCTCGGCAGCACGGCCTTGACGCTCACGGCGACAGTGCGCGACACCTTCAACAACATCATCAACGGCGCGTCGGTCACGCTCCAATCGAACGGCACGAACAACTACTTCAACGCGGTACTGCAGAGCTCCGTCAGCGGCACCTCGGCCGGGGCCGGGACGTACAGCGCGACGTTCAATTCGGGGACCGCGCAGCTCAAGAGCCTCTCGGCGTCGATCACCAGCGGCGCGGTGATCGGCGAAAACACGTCGGCGACGATCAACGCCGCCGCGCCTGCCTCGGTCACAGTGACGAACTCGGGCTTCTCGGCTGGTGTGGGTACGGGCGTTGGGACGCTGCCGACGTACACGGTGCGCGACGCGTTCTCGAACCTCGTGCCGAGTTACCCCGTCAGTTATTCATCGAGCTTCAGCGGTGCCTTCAGTGGGCCCGGCACCACTAATGGCAGCGGTCAGGTCACGTTGACGAGCTGGACGATGTCGGGGAGCAACGGTGATGATGCCTTCGGGAGAATGGCGAACTCGGTGAGCGTGACCGCGAACGGCTCTTCGGGCACGGCGACCGACTACGGCATCTACACGTGGTCAGGGAATGCCGCCGCGGTGATCGGACCGTCGGCGTCGACCTGCAGCGGCTGTCACGCCTGGAACCGCAACCCCAACAACATCGTGGGCGTCGCGTCGTCGTGCGCGGGATGGAACTACGTCGCGTCCGGTGCCGCAGGCTCGAGCTACATCTACACGAAGATGCTCGGCACGGCGGCCTGCGGCGGAAACCCGATGCCCCCGCCCGGGGGCAGCAGCGCCGCGAACCTCAAGATCATCCGGGCCTGGATCAACAACGGGGCGCTTAATAACTAGGCGCCTAGACGTCTAGGCGCCTAGGAATTCTAGAAGTTGTACTCCAACCCTCCCGTCCACACCGCGCTCGGCTGCATGCCGGCGTTACGCAGTGGGAACAGGGCGTTGGTTGTAATCAGGATCCCGCGCGGCGTCTGGAACTTGAAGCCCACCGAGGCACTCAAGAAGTCGTCGCGCTGATTGGGGATGTTGGTGGGTAACACGGTGTGCGCGAACGGCTGCTGGTACTGGACCGGCCCAGGGATGAGCAGTTTGCTGTCGCCCACCTGCCACTCCGAAAGCAGATCGAAGGCCATCGTCGCCCAGGTCGCCACCGCGTTGTCGAACCCCAGCGTCGCCAGAATCGAATTCGTTTCCTGCTTGGCCCCGCGGAACACGTACCCGAAGTTCAGGTGCGGCGCGAGGGTCCCGAACTTCGCCGAGACGATGGCGAGCCCGCGGCCCGAGAACTTGCCGGAGCCGAGCAAATTGTCTGCGTTGCCGGTCGGAAAGCGGCCATCGAGGAGGATGGCGGCGCCGAAGCCGCTGCTCTGCGTCACGTTGACCTTGAGGCGCGCCGCGACGTCGCCGAGCCCGCTCGCCGACCCGTCCATCCCGGCCACCGCCGTCATGACGGGGGCGGAATCGGAGCCGCCAAAGCGGTGCGGCGACGGAAACTCGGCGGGCATGATGGTTGCCACGCTGGTGCCCTGCACCGAGGCGTGCACGACGGGCACCGCCACCGAAACGTCGACGCCGTCCACCAAGCCGTAGCTCGCCACGAAGGTCGTGACGATCAGATTGACGTTCATCGCCACGCGCACCCCGATCACGTCGTTCTCGTACCCGGGGCTGCCGAGCGTATCGAGGGGCGGGACGTCTTCGTGCGTGAAGTTGAAGAGAATGTCGTCCATGCGGACGCCGCGCAACCGCTCGAAGTGCATCGCGGTCACGTTGACCCCGACGAAGAAGCGTCCCTTGCCGAGCGTCTGCGCCCGCTCCCCGAAGATCGGCCCGCCTGACGTCGCCGTTTTCACCGGAAGCCCCCCGACGAACTGATACGTCACGCCGCTCGAGGTCGACCCGACCGGCGTATTCGAGACGCTGGCCGCGAGGGCGTTCCCCAGGAGATCGAGGATGTCGCCCGCGGCGGATTGCGTCGCCGGAATGAAGTGCGCGCCGTGGCCGGTGAGCGCGCCCGCGAGGCACAGCGGCTCGCCGCAGTTCCCAAAGGTGAAGAGGTCGGTGCGGATCTGTTCGCGCAGCGTTTGCGCCGCGAGTGGCGGTGCAGCGAAGAGCAAGAGGGCGGCGAAAAGGCTACGGCGCACGATACGACTCCGGAGGATAAAGGGCGCGGAAATGATAGCCGCGGCTCCTAGCGCACACCATCCCCCGCGTGCCTCCACAGGTCGATCGGCTTCGCAATCCCGGCGGGCCGGAAGGGCAGCGCGATCTTTCGTCCCTGCCCCGCCGAGGCGTACGCCGCGTAGAGCACCTCCTGGACCACGCGGCCCGTTTCGCCGTCGGAGATCGGCGTCTCTTTGCCGCGCACACAGCGTGCGAAGTGTCGCATCTCCTGCGGGAAGCCGTAGTTCCAATGTTCGTCGAAGACCGGGTACGTCCACCCCTTGGTCGATGCGGCTTTCTCGACCGCGTAACCGAATCCGACTTCCGAGTAGGTCGGCAGCGCGTTGCCCATGAGCATGTCGGCGTACGTCTGTCCCTTGTCGCCGAAGACTTCGATGCAGTCATCCATCCCGCCGGGCCGATTCCAGCTGCTCTCGACGAGACCGACGGCGCCGTTCTCGAATTCGATGATCGTCACCGCTTCGTCCTCCCCCTTGGTGCGGTCACCGTGCACGTGCGTCGCCATGTGCGCGTAGACGCTCTTGACCTTGGGTCTGCCGAGGAACCACCAGCAGAAGGCGATCCCGTGGCAGCCGAGGTCCATGACCGCGCCGCCGCCGGACTGCGCCACGTCCCAGAACCAATCGGCGTGTGGGCCCGAATGCTTCTCGCCCTGTTTGACGAGGTGGACGCGGCCGAACGCGCCTTCGTCCGCCATCTGTTTGGCCTTGACGTACTTGGGCGCGAAGAACAGTTCTTCGGCGTAGAGCAGTAGGACGCCCGCTGTGCGGCAGGCGTCGATCATCGCGTCGGCTTCTTCGAGGGTGAGGCAGAGCGGCTTTTCGCACACGACGTGCTTGCCCGCTTTGGCCGCATCGATGGTGATCTGGGCGTGCAGCCGGTTGGGGGCCGTCACGGAAATCATTTCGACCTGGGGGTCGCGCAGCAGCTCGTGGTAGTCGGTGTAGGAGCGCGGGACGCCGTGCCGCTTGGCAAAGTCCGCCGCGTGCGATTTGGTCGGCGACGCGACCGCCACGACTTCGGCGTCCTCCGGCACGGCTTTGACGGCGCTCGCGATGCAGTCCGCCTGGAAGCGCGAGCCGACGATACCGACTTTAACTTTGGACATGAATAAGTATGGCGACTTTGGCTAGCCGCCGATCCGCCGATCCTCGCGCGCCTGGCTGAGCATCCGCTCGGTGAAATCGAGTCGCTCCTGCGTTTCGCCAAGCTGCTGTTGCAGGTCCTGCATACTGGTTTCGAGCGCCTCGAGGCGCGCCGTGACGTCGGCCGGGAGGTCACGACGCTCGGCGCGCAGGCGCGCGATCCGGAGCACGGTGAACGCCGGGATCCCTACGAATATCAAGAGTGCGGCCAGGAATACGCCGGGTTCCATGTGAGTCCCTTCGTTTAGGCCTTTCCTAATCTACGCTGCTTCGGCTCCACGTCATCGGGAACCCGCTCGTCCTGGCGTGACCACGCGCAGCACCGCCTGCTGGTGAAACTGTTTCTTGTACTCCGTGATAATCGCCAGCACGGCAGACTCGAATTCCGCCGACCGCGCCGGATGCACGACCTCGAGCACGAAGCTCGGCTCGCGCCGCGGTCGTCCATCGGCGCCGCGCCACTGGCCTTCGGCCTTCCAAAACGTGAATCCCCGCGGGAGGCGCGCACTGACGACGTCCGTCACGAAAACCGCCCACGCCGAGTCGCTGACGCCGAGCGTGTCGCCGATGTTGCGGCCGAAGTAGAGGCGCTCGCTGACGGCTGGTTCGAGGCCGGGCGATTGGATCGCCGGCGCACAGGCGGCGAGCAGGCCGATGACAAACAGCCCTGGTCTCACAAACCGAGGTCCCCTCATCGCACTCGAGACGACCGAAACCAATACGACAGCGCTGTTCCGGCGCAGCACACGAACGCCACCAGCAAAGTCAAGCGACCAATGTTGGCGATGAGCCACACGAAGCCCGTGACGTCCATGTCCGTTCCGTGGGACCACTCGAGACGCAGAAAGAAGAAGGCCGCGAGGGCGGCGAGGGTTCCGAAGAAGGCCGCGAGTGCTTTGTACGCTTGTGCGGGCGTCAACCAAGGTCTCCGTCGAGATCGTCCGTCACCATCTATGGTATGCGGTCGTGTGGGTTCTCGATCAACCCGATCAGGTTCCCAAATGGGTCGGCCACCGTCGCGACCTTGATGTCCTCTCCGACATCCTGGACGGGCGCCTTCACCGTTGCGCCGGCCTTGGTGAATTCCTGAACGGCGGCGTCGATCTTCGGCACCTTCCAATAGGCCACGCTGCCGCCGGGGCCCGCGGGGACGCCCTTCGTATTGGGATCGAGCCCCAGCTCGAAGCCGCCGATGTCGAACCCGACGTAGAACGGCTCGTCGAAGTACGGCTTCACGCCGAAGGCGCGGCTGTACCAATCTTTTGCCTTGGCGAGGTCGGGGACGTGGTAGATGACTGTACGGAGACCGAGTACCATGGATCCTCCCTTCAGGATTTGGCCTTCACCCGAACGAATGTCTCAGTCGCCCGGACGCGGCGCCAGAAGTTGAAAAGCGAGGGCCGCCGGGGCTGCACGAGCACCGCCTCCCCCGGCGGCGGCTCGGCGAGGCCATCGAGGATCAGGTAGAGCGGGCGCGCTGCGTCCGAGATCTGCACATCGTACCGCGCGCCGTGCCACGTGAGCCCCATGAGATCCCGGCCCGCTTCCAGGAACACGTCGTCGTCGACCTTCCACACCCCCTCGGCGATCCGCTCCCCCGAGCGATAGAACGCGGGATCGAACGGCTCCCCTTCGTGGCGCTTGAAGTTCTCCTCGGCGGCCCAGTCGTACGCTTCCAACGCGGCCACGTTCGCCCGCCACTCGAGATGATGCCGCAGCTCGTGCGTCAGCGTCTCCCACGTCTCCGCCCGCCAGTCGAACTCGCCGAGGCGCGCGAGCGCCTCGAAGGATCCGTGATAGAGCACGACGCGCGACTGGAGATCGGCGCCGGAGCCGCTCCACTCGAGGGGAATGCACTCGCCGAGGGTGTAGACGCCGCCGCGAATGGGATGGGGAACCGTCTTGGGACTGACTTCAATGGCGACGACACCGCCTTGAAACTCTTGCGGAATGTCGCCCTGCAAACGCTCTACGAGGGACCGGAAGTCATCGAACCGCACGGCTCACCCCGTGAGCTGTTCCTTCAGATAGTCGACGAGCTTGGCGCTGGCGACGCGAATCTGCTTGAGCGTATCCCGGTCGCGGACCGTCACCGTCTGATCCTGCGACGTCTGGCCATCGATCGTGATCCCGAACGGCGTCCCCGCCTCGTCCTGGCGGCGATAGCGACGGCCGATCGACCCGCCGTCGTCGTAGAACACGTTGAACCGCTTGCGCAGGTCGTCGTAGATCCGCCGCGCCACGTCGGGCATCCCGTCTTTGTTCACGAGGGGGAACACCGCCGCCTTGATCGGCGCCAGGTCGGGCTTGAGCTTGAGCACGACCCGCAGCTCTTCCTTGTCGGCGCCGTCCTCATTCTTGACGGCCTCTTCCCGGTACGCGTCGCACAACACGACGAGCGTGGTGCGATCGGCGCCCGCCGAGGTCTCGACCACGTTGGGGACGAAGCGCGTGTTCGTCGTGGTGTCGAGGTAGTCGAGCTTTTTGCCCGAGTATTCCTGGTGACGCGATAGATCGAAGTCGCCGCGGTTGTGAATCCCCTCGAACTCGTTCCACCCGAACGGGAACTCATACTCGATGTCGTACGCGTCCTTGGCGTAGTGCGCCAGCTCAGTCTTGCCGTGCTGGTGCCAGCGCAGTTTCTCCTGCCGAATGCCGAGGCCCTGGATCCACGTCATCCGCTCGCCGCGCCAGAACTCGAACCACTCGCCGTCCGAGCCGGGCTTCACGAAGAACTGCATCTCCATCTGCTCGAACTCACGCGTCCGGAACACGAAGTTCCCCGGCGTGATCTCGTTGCGGAACGCCTTGCCGATCTGGGCGATGCCGAAGGGGACTTTCTGCCGCGATGACTGCAAGACGTTCAGGTAATTGACGTAGATCCCCTGCGCCGTCTCGGGGCGCATGAAGATCACGGCCGCGTCTTCTTCGACGGGCCCCATGAACGTCTTGAACATCAGATTGAACATCCGCGGCGCGGTGAGCGTCCCCTTCATGCCGCAGGTGGGACACTGGGCGTCGGGCTGGCCCGGCGTCCCCTTGATCTTGGGGTCGTCGGCGCGGAAACGGTTCTTGCAGTGCTTGCAATCAACCAGCGGATCGGTGAACCCGGCCACATGCCCGGACGCCTCCCACACCCGGGGATGCATCAGGATCGCCGCGTCGAGCCCCTCGATGTCCTCGCGCTCGTGTACCATGGAGCGCCACCAGCGCTCCTTGATATTCTTCTTGAGCTCGACGCCCAGGGGCCCGTAATCCCACACGGAGCCGAGGCCGCCGTAGATCTCGGAAGACTGAAATACGAACCCGCGTCGCTTGGCGAGCGACACGAGCTTCTCCATCGTTTTGTCGACAGGTGGCATAGGGACGCGGAAGTTACAATCCCAGGGCCTCGCGCGCGACCTGCGCCGCCAACCCGGTGAGCGCGGCCGCATCCAGGATGCGCCCCTCGGCGCCCACGGCATGCACGCCGATCATCTCCTCCACGCGACCGGCGATGACGGCCACCTTCTTCCGGGCGACCTGAGCGCGCCGCACTACCTCGCCCGGCACTTTCCCCACGAACGACGTCCGGTCGAAGACGCCCTCGGCGGTGATCACGAGGTCGGCTTTGGCGAGGGCGGCGTCGAACCCCACGCGGGCGAGCACCCAATTCGCGCCGGCGGTGAGCCCCGCGCGCGCGAAGAACGCGAGGCCGGCGCCGAGCCCGCCGGCCGCGCCTCCCATCGGCATCGTCCCCAGCTCCGCGCGACCGGCTTTGGACCACAACACCGCCAGCCGCGCCAGTCCCTGCTCGAGCCGAACGATTTCCTCGGGTCGCGCGCCCTTCTGCGGTCCGAAGATCGGGGCCGCGCCGTCATCGCCGAGCAGCGGCGTCGTCACATCGGCGAGGCCCACGACGCGCGCGTGCAGCGCCCACCCCGGCCCAAACGAATCCAGATTTGCGAGTGACCCGCCCCCTTCGGGAAGCGCCTGGCCCGCGGCATCCTGGAACGTCCAGCCGAGTCCGCGCGCGGCGCCGGTGCCACCATCGACTGTCGCGCTGCCGCCCAGGCCGACGACGACCGTCTTCGCGCCGCGATCCGCGGCCTCCCAGATCAGCTCACCGACACCGCGCGTGGTGGTGCGGAGGGGATCGCGCTCCTCGGGTTCGAGCAGTGCGAGCCCGCACGCGCTCGAGCTTTCGAAGATCGCCGTCTCGTCATCGATCCACCCGAGCTCCGCGCTGACGCGGTCGCCGATGGGACCCGTGACTTCGAGGCGCTCGCGCAGCGATCCCGGCCCGAGCACGGCGTCGAGGAGACCGTTGCCGCCGTCGGCCACGGGGCACTCCAGCACTTGGGCTTCGGGGAGGGCTCGGCGGACGCCGGCCGCGATGGCTTCGGCGACCGCCCGGGGACCGAGCGTGCCTTTGAACGCGGCGGGGGCGACCAGCACGAGCGGAGCCACGACGGCAAGTTGCGATTCGGACCGCGGACGCACCAGAGTGCCGCATACTGCAAGGAATATTGCAAAAAGCTATGCGATTTCGTACTTGTGCCCAGAAAACGGCATTGACGTGTCACAAGTTACGTCAGGGCATCGATCTTGCCTCAAATGCGCCCGGATTCTCTGCTCAGGGCAAACCGACCGGTGACGGCGGGGCGCAAAGCCAAGGGTCTCGGAAATGATCGAGACAGCCAGGCCGCCAGAGGTGGAAGTCAGCCCATGGCCCTTGAGCGAGAGATGGAGTTCGCTTCGCTCACATTGGGTTCTAGGGCGCACAATGTGCGGCAGGCGATCAACCCCCTGGGGAAACCCAGGGGGTTTCTCTTTTCCACCCCGGGCTATCGCCCGGGGTTAGCTAGGCAACCTCGATTATTTGGTCGCGCCGTGTCCCGACACTGACATATCTCACCGGGGCGCCGGCGAGGTCCTGGAGGCGGTCGACGTAGGCTCGTGCCGCCGCCGGCAAGTCCGCCAGTCTCCGCGCCTCCGTCAACTCCTTCTTCCATCCTGGCAGCATCTCATAGATCGGCTGCACCCGCCCTATGGTCTCGACGTCCGCCGGCATGCTGTCGATTGTCTCCCCATCGAGCTTGTATCCGACTCCCACCGGTATTTCGGCAAACGTATCCAGGACATCCAACTTCGTGACGGCCAATCCGGTCAGACCATTGACGCGAACCGCGTAACGGACGACGACTGCGTCGAACCATCCACAGCGCCGCGGCCGTCCCGTCGTCGCCCCGAATTCGCCGCCCAGCTCGCGAATCCGCTCGGCGACCTTGGGCTCGGCCTCCGTGGGCAACGGCCCATTCCCGACCCGCGTCGTATACGCCTTCACGACGCCCAGCACGGCATCGATCGCCGTCGGTCCGATCCCGACTCCCACGGCTGCCCCGCCCGCCGTCGTGTTGGAAGAGGTGACGTACGGATAGGTCCCGTGATCGACGTCGAGGAGCGCTCCCTGCGCCCCTTCGAGGAGCACCGATTCCCCGCGCTCGAGCGCCTCCCACACGACACGGCCTGAATCGACGGCGAGCGGCAAGAGCCGCGGCGCCAGCCGCTCGAGCAGGTGGACGTGCTCCTCGGCGCTCGCGCGTTCGCCGCTCCCGCGCGTGCGCTCGAGGAGCTCGAGCATCTCGTTCGCCGCCTCCACCCGCACGCGCACCAGTTCCTGGGCGCGAACGAGATTGCGCAGGTCGCCGACGCGGATGCCGCGCCGTCCGTACTTGTCCTCGTAAGTCGGCCCGATGCCCCGCCCTGTCGTGCCGATCTTCTCTTTTTTTTCACGCGCCCGGTCGAGAAGTTTGTGGTACGGCAGCGTCAAATGGGCCCGGTCGGACACGTGCAGCTTGTGCTCGGTGCGGACCCCGCGCGCCGTGAGCGCATCCAGCTCGGCAAAAAGCTGCTCCGGATCGAGGACGACGCCGTTCCCGACGACGCACACGGCGCCCTGCAGGATCCCGGACGGGATCTGGTGCAGCACGAACTCCCCGCCCCCTTCGCCCGTGTCGACGGTGTGGCCGGCATTCGCGCCCCCCTGATAGCGCACCACGAGATCGGCGCGCTCGGCGAGCACGTCGACGACCTTGCCCTTCCCCTCGTCGCCCCACTGGGCGCCGACCACCACCACGCAGTGCGTCTTTGGCCCGAACACAGGTTCCTTTCAGCAAAAACGCCCCGGGGGTCGGGGCGGAGGTATCCTCTGAAGGAAGCTACCGGGCGGACAGCGCCCGCGCCACTCCCGCCGCGACCTGTCGCACCGCGTCGAGTGTCAGTCGGTCCGCCGTGTCCCGCGGCGTGTGCACGACGCGCGCGGTCCCCCAACCGCCTTTCATGATCGTGACGCATTCGCGCACCGGCCCCCGCGCGAGCGCGATCCCGTCCACCACGACCGGGAGCCAACGCCCCCGAATCCCGCCGAGCTCGGCCGCCACCGCCTGTCCGAGTGGGCCAGGCCGGTGCAAGAACGTGAGGCACCCACCGCGATCGTCGAGGGAATCGAAGTTGATCACGGCTCCGTCCCGCAGCAGGTCTGGCCGCTCGGTGACGAGGGCGCGTGCACCCACGAGGCCGTATTCCTCGGCATCGAGGAAGAGGACCCCGACATCGGCGCCCTTCGGCAACGAATCGAGGATCGCGAGAATCGCGACGAGCCCCGTGGCATTGTCGAGCGCCCCCGCCGAGCGATCGGTGACGCGATTCGCTGCAAGAATCGCGAGACCTACCGCCCATAGCACGAGCGCGGGGACGATCGCGGCGACCGTGGCCAACGCACCGGTCACGAGCGCGGCGGCACCGAGGATTCGCGTCGCCATCGATATGGGCTGGCCCTTCGAATCGTAATGCGCGGCGAGCCAGACGGTTGGGCGGTTAGGCGGTTGGGCGGTTGGGCGGCGTCCGATCAAATTGACGCCGCGAACGACGGTGGGGGTTCCGAACAGCATCCACGACGGCCGACCGGCGAAGACATGCTCCTCCACGACAAACCCGCGCGCGGTGAGCTCGGCCTTCAGTCTTTCCCGGACTTGTGCGTGATTCGGCGTACCGACGAGGCGGGGGACGGCGAGGGCGCGCAACAGAGCCCCGGCATCAGACCGAGAGTCAGTCACCGCGCACGAGCAGCGCCACGCGTTCGCGATCCGCCTCGCTCAGGGGCGCGAGCGGTGGGCGCGCCGGTCCGCCGTAGAGTCCGACGGCGTCCATCGCGGCTTTCACGCCCGCCGGGCCCAACTTGCCCACGATCGCCTTGTCGAGCGGGCCGATCCGATCCTGCAACGCGAGCGCCGCGGCGCGGTCGCCCGCGCGATAGGCCGCCACGAGGTCCGCACACATGCGCGCCGCGAAGCAGGCAGCCGCCACGATCCCGCCGTCGCACTCGAGCTCCAGCGCCTCCAAGAGGAGTGAACCCGACCCGACGAACACAGCCCAGTCGGGTGCCGCCTCGCGATAGGCGGCCAGGTTCTTCAAGTCGCCGGAGGAATCCTTCACGCCAACGACGCGCGTGTGCGTCGACAACTCCTCGAGCAGCTCCGGCGGAAGTTGGACATGCGTGTACTTGGGGATGTTGTAGACGAGGATCGGGATCGGACTCGCATCGGCGACGGCGCGGTAGTAGTTCGCGAGGGCCCGCGCCGCGACCGCCGGGAAGTAGCTGGGCGGCCGGACCAGCACCGCATCCGCGCCTTCGGCAGCGGCGCCGCGCGTCAGCGCGATCGCGTGCCGCGTCGACTCGGCGCCCGTGCCGGCGATCAGCCACTTGCCCTTGGGCGTGGCTTCGCGCGTCCAGGCGACGGCCCGGCGGTGCTCGTCCGTATCGAGGAGCGGCGCCTCGCCGGTCGAGCCCGCCACCACCACGCCGTCCAATCCATCGGCGAAATGGCGCGCGACGTTGTCCTTCAGGTGTTGCGGGGCGATGTCGCCGGTGGCGACGTCGAAGGGTGTGGTGATCGGGGCGAAGACGCCCCCGAGGTCAGACGCGTTCACGACGGCGGCAGCATGCTCGACAGGTCGTCAGTGAACCCGGCGGGCTTGTCTGCGTCCGGGGCCTCGGCGGGCGTGACGACGCGGGACCGGCGCCGCAGGGTGCGCATTTGCAGCTCGAAGTCTGCCGGGTTGGACGACGCCGCCACCGCCGTCTCGTAGGTCACGATGCCGTCGGCCACGAGATCCATCAGATGCTGGTCGAAGGTCTGCATGCCGTACTGCTCGCGCGACTCCTTGATGTAGTCGTGCAGCTCTGGCGTGCGGCTCTGGTCCTTGATCATGTCGCGCGCCGTCCCCGTGCACAGCATCACCTCGAGCGCCGCCGCACGGCCATGGCCGTCGGCCCGCGGCAACAGCCGCTGCGACACTACGGCGTGCAGCGACTCGGCGAGGCGCAGCCGAGCGATGTCCTGCTCTTCGGGAGGAAACATCGACACAATGCGGCTGACCGTGGTCACCGCGTCCGGCGTGTGCAGCGTCGAGACGAGCAGATGCCCGGTCTCGGCAGCCTTCATCGCCGTGTCGATCGTCTCGGCGTCGCGCATTTCGCCGATCAGCACGACGTCGGGGTCCTGGCGCAGCGCGGCACGCAGGCCCATCCGGAAGTCGTCGGTATCGGTCCCGATCTCGCGCTGCGTCACCGAGCAGTTGATGTCGCGGTGCAGGAACTCGATGGGGTTTTCGAGCGTGAGGATGTGGCGCTGCTGATTCTGATTGATGTGATTGATGATCGCCGCCATCGTGGAGCTCTTGCCGGAGCCCGTGACGCCGGTGACCAGGATCATCCCCCGCTCCGCCGCTGCCACCTGCCCCAGCACGGCGGGGAGCTTGAGCGAGTCGAAGGTGGGCACATCGAACGGGATGACGCGCATCACGATCATGAACGACGAGCGCTGCCGCAGGATGTTGACGCGGAAGCGCCCGATCCCCGGCATGCCCCAGGAGCAGTCGTAATCCCGAATCTTGTCGATCCGCGCCCGGTCTTCCTCGCTCGAAATGAGCCGGAGGGCGATGGCCTTGGTCTGGTCGGGCGTGAGGCGCTGTTTGGTGAGCGGCACGAGCTTGCCGTTGATGCGCGCCCGGAAGACGTCCCCGGCCTTGATGTGCAGGTCGGAGGCCCCGCGATCGACAGCGGCTTTGATGATCTTTTCCATGCTGTCAGTACCCGGCTTCCAGGTCCACGACGTTCACTAGGCGCGCCCCTGCAAGATAGCGCTTGATGTTCTCCAGAATGAGGGCGGTTTCCCGCTCCCAGAAGCGGTGTGTGACGGCGCTCACGTGCGGGCTCACGAGGACGCGCGGATGGCCCCAGAACGGGTGATCCGCAGGCAATGGCTCCATGCCGAACACGTCGAGCGCGGCGCCCCGCAGCTGCCCGGCGTCGATCAGTTCGAGCAGCGCCGCTTCGTCCAGCAGCGACCCGCGCGACACGTTCACCACGATCGCGTGGCGCGGCAGCCGCTCGAGCACGCGCCGGCTCACCACACCCGCCGTCGCGCCCGTGTGCGGGGCCGCGATCACCAGGCAATCGCTCTCCG
Organism: Gemmatimonadales bacterium; assembly: GCA_036004745.1. Lineage (GTDB taxonomy): Bacteria > Gemmatimonadota > Gemmatimonadetes > Gemmatimonadales > GWC2-71-9 > 20CM-2-65-7. The sequence goes on from DASYRD010000009.1 coordinate 34,418, forward strand.
CGGCCAGGCGCGGCAGCTCGTCGAGGGGGCCGACCCAGCGGATCCCCGGTTCTCCGCCGCCACGCGTGGCGTGGCGCCGCACGCTGGCGACCGACATCCCCAGGGCGAGCGCGCGCCGAGCCACCGCGCCGCCGATCCCCCCCAAGCCGAGGATGCCGACCCGCAGATCCCGGAGCTCGCGCACGGGCAGCGAGAGATCGGTGAACTCGTCCTTGGCCCATCGACCCAGGGCCTGCGCATCGAGCATGTGGTCGAGTCCGCGCGCGAAGTAGGCGATCGCCGCGATCACCCAGTCGGCTATTGGTTCTGCGTGGATCCCAGCTGAGTTGGTGAGGACGATCTCGGTGCCGCGCAACTGCGGGAGGCTCGAGCCCACGCCGGCAGTCCCCGTATGCACCCAACGGAGGGTCGGTCGGCCGGCATCCACGACTCCGGAGGGCACGCCGTACCCGAGGTAGATCTCGGCGCCGCGCGTGGCAGCGATCGACTCGAGAGATCCGGAACCGCCGTCGCCATCGGAGGCCGCAGGGACCTGCACCTCCACCACTTCCCACCCGTTCCCCAGTGCGGCGCGAATCGCGGCCACGGTCGGCTCGGTGATTCTCCAGACGGCGCGCGGTGAGGCGAGATCGACGACCAGGCGACGCGTGGGCGTGGCCTACTCTCCGGTCGAGACGGTCCGGACGGCGGGATGGTGCAACAGGGCGATCATCACCTGGTCGTGCAGGCGCTTGGGTCCGCTGAGATCGAAATCGACGACGAGGTCGACGTTCTCGCGCCGGCTCTCGTGACGGACGATCGTCAAGCCGGTGCGACGGATCACCGTCTCCAGCTCCTCGAGCGGCGCCGCATCGGGACGCGCATGCACCGTGAGGTGGCTCTTCGTCGAGTGCCGCTCGACCACGAGCTCGATGCGACCCAAGCCCTGCAGCACGACGAGGACGAACAGCGTGGTGCCGAGCGCCTCGAGGTAGTAGCCGCCCCCCAGCGCCACGCCGATCGCCGCGACGACCCAGATCGTCGCCGCGCTCGTGAGTCCCACGACGGCGCCGCGGGCGTGCAGGATCGTCCCCGCCCCGATGAAGCCGACGCCCGTCACGATCTGCGCCGCCACGCGAGTGGGATCGTAACCCGTGCCCGCCATCGTGATGGAGAGCTTGGTGTACAGCACGGAGCCCATGCAGATCAGAATGTTGGTCCGCAGGCCCGCGGGCTTGCCGCCCAGCTCGCGCTCGAGGCCGATCGCACCGCCCAAGAGCGTGGCGAGGCCGAGCTGCAGCATCAGGTCGAGCTTGAAGATGTCGACGAGGTTCTGAAGCATCAGGGCGCTCCTTGTCCAAGCTTCAGGAATCCCATCCGCTCCCGCACTTCGGCGATCGTCACCCGCGCGAGGGCGCTCGCCTTCGCCGCGCCCGCGCGCAGGCGGTCCATGAGTCCACGGGGATCGCGCTTGAGCGCGTCGGCCCGCTCGCGGATGGGAGTGAGCGCCGCTATCATATTGTCCGCCAGCACGCGCTTGCAGTCGAGACAGCCCCACCCCGCCGTGCGGCATTTCTGCGCGACTTCCACCAGCGTCGCCGGTGGCGAAAAGCCCTGGTGGATCGTGAAAATGTTGCAGATGTCGGGATTGCCGGAATCCTTGCGCGTCTTACGAGCCGGATCGGTGGCCGCGGGCCGCAGTTTCTCCCAGATCGTTTCCGGGGAGTCGAAGAGGCCGATCGTATTGCCCAGACTCTTCGACATCTTGGCCTGGCCGTCGAGGCCGAGCACGCGCTTGCTCTTCGTGAGCAGCGGCTGCGGCTCGGGAAAGTAGCCCTCGCCGAAGCGCGCGTTCCAGCGTCGGGCGATCTCGCGCATCAGCTCGAGATGCTGCACCTGGTCCTCGCCGACCGGGACGAGCCGGCCCTTGTAGAGGAGCACGTCGGCGGACTGAAGGACCGGATAGTTGAGCAGGCCGGCCGCGATGCTTTCCTGGCGCTGCGACTTTTCCTTGAACTGCGTCTGCCGCTCAAGCTCGCCGAGCGGCGTGACGACCATGAGCAGCCAGTTCAGCTCGGAGTGCTCGGGCACGTGCGACTGCACGAACACGATGCATTGTTCGGGATCGAGGCCGGACGCGAAGAGCCCCACGGCCATGTCGATGGTGCGCTGCGGCAAGGTCGCGATATCGTAAGGCTGCGTGATGGCGTGCAGGTCCACGATACAGAAGAGGCAGTCGTGCTGGTGCTGCAGCTGCACCCAGTTCTGGACGGCCCCCAGGTAGTTGCCGATATGCAGCTCGCCGGAGGGTTGGATGCCGCTGAAGACGCGCGTCATAGGGGTCACAAGGTGCGAAATTACAACGACTTAGTCAAGGTCGCCGAGGGCGCGGCGGCGCGCGCGGCCGAGTACATTCGCAGCGCGCGGCCGCCGCGCGCCGAGGACTGGACGGAGAAGGGCCGCCACGACTTCGTGACGGAGGTGGATCGCGCGTGCGAGACCATGATCGCTGACGCGCTCACGCGCGGCGTGCCCGGCTCGCAGGTCGTCGGTGAGGAGTTCACACCGCAGTTGGCGACGGGCGACGTGGTGTGGATCGTTGACCCCCTCGACGGCACAACGAATTTCCTGCACGGGTACCCGCAGTACGCGGTGAGTATCGGGTGCGCGGTGCGCGGTGACCTGTGCGCGGGTGTGGTTCACGACGTGGCGCGCGATGTTGTCTATCGCGCGGCGACGGGCGAAGGCGCGTGGGTCGGGGACCAACGACTCGCGGTCTCGACGATCGTGGAGCCGAAGCGGGCGCTCGTCGGCACGGGATTCCCGTTCAAGCAAGAGGGCCTGATCGAGCCCTACGTGCGGCAGTTTGCAGCGGTGATGGAGAGCACGAGCGGGATTCGCCGTGCGGGCGCCGCGGCCCTCGACCTCGCCGACGTCGCGGCGGGACGGTTCGACGTCTTCTGGGAGCTGTCCCTCGCGCCGTGGGACATCGCGGCCGGCGTCGTGCTCGTCCGAGAGGCGGGGGGCCGCGTCACCCGGCTCGATGGATCTGAAGACGTGTTGGGCCACGGCGCGATCGTCGCGGGGAATCCGACCCTGCATGCGTGGCTGATCGAACTCTTGAGGAAGGTCTGATGCCGTCACCACTCGTCGAATGCGTTCCGAATTTCTCCGAAGGGCGAGACGCCGCGGTGCTCGACGCCCTGCGCGCCGCCGTCGTGGCGGTGCCGGGGGTGCAGCTGCTCGACGTCCAGGCCGACAAGTCACACAACCGCGCGGTGTTCACGTTCGTCGCACCGCCGGCGGCAGCCGCCGAGGCGGCGTTCCGGGCGATGCGGGTCGCCATGGAACGCATCGACCTGACGAAGCACACGGGGGAGCACCCGCGTATAGGGGCGACGGACGTCGTGCCGTTCGTGCCCGTGCGCGACGTCACGATGGAGGAGTGCGTCGCGCTCGCCCGAGGCCTCGGCGAGCGCGTCGGTCGCGAGTTACAGATCCCGGTCTTTCTCTACGCCAAGGCCGCCACGCGCCCCGAGCGCGAGCGTCTCCCGGACATCCGCAAAGGCGAGTTCGAGGGGCTCAAGGAGCGGGTCTTGGAGGCCGACTTCGGGCCTACCAGCGTGCATCCCACCGCCGGCGCGACGGCGATCGGCGCCCGGCCCTTCCTCGTGGCGTTCAACGTGTATCTGAACACGCAGGAGATCGCGGTCGCGAAGGAGATCGCGAAAGAGATCCGCACCTCGAGCGGCGGGTTACCCGGCGTGCAGGCGAGTGGCTTCATCGTCGACGGTCTCGCGCAGGTGTCGATGAACCTGTTGGACATCGACATCACCTCGCCTGCCGTAGTCTACAACGCCATCAAGATCCGCGCGGAAAAGCGCGGCGTCGCGGTGCAAATGAGCGAGATCGTGGGTCTCATTCCGGAGCGCGCCTTGATCGGCGCGGCGGAGTCCTCGCTGCGGCTGTCCGACGCCGGCGCCCACGTCCTGGAAACGAAGATCCGGGGTGGGATGTCGTCGGCCGAGCCGACCATGGATGCGTGGATCGATGCGCTGGCGGGTGCTTCCCCGACCCCGGGGGGCGGCAGCGCGGCAGCGCTCGCCGGGACACTCGCCGCGGCGCTCGTGGCGATGGTGGCGCGCCTGACCATCGGCCGCAAGGCGTACGCGGCCGTCGAGGCCGAGGCCCAAGCCGTGCTCGTCGACGCCGAGCAGCTGCGCGGCGAGCTGCGGCGCCTCGTGGATGAGGACGCGGCGTCGTACGAAGGCGTCAGTCGCGCCTACCAGATCCCGAAGAGCGACCCGCGGCGCGCGCAGGCGATTGACGACGCGTTGTTAGCCGCCACGCGGCCTCCCGCGGAAGTCGTCAAGCGCGCCCGCCGCCTCCTCGCGCTCACGCAAACCATGGAGCAGATCGGCAACAAGAACGCCGTGAGCGACGTGCGCGTGGCGGGAATGCTGGCCAAGGCGGCGATCGATGGTGCGACGGAAAACGTGAACGTGAACCTGGCGGGAATGTCGGATCAGGCGAGGACGAAGGCCTCCGGGATCGGTTAGCCGGCAGTCGTCAGAACCCGCGCCGCGCTCCCATTTTCCCCGATGGCCACCGTATGCTCGAAGTGGGCCGAGAGGGACCCGTCTTGCGTCACGACCGTCCACTTGTCCGCGAGCGTGCGAATCTCCGGCTCCCCGACGTTGATCATCGGCTCGATGGCGATCGTCATGCCCGCGACGAGGCGAGCGCCCCGCTTCGGTTTGCCGTAGTTCGGGACCTGGGGCTCCTCGTGGAACGCGGCCCCGATGCCGTGCCCCACGAGCTCCCGCACCACCGAGAACCCGGCCTTTTCCGCCACCTGCTGCACCGCGTGGCCGATGTCCCCCACGTGATTCCCCGCCCGCGCCTGGGCGACACCGGCGACCAACGCGTCCTTCGTCACCTGGAGCAACCGCGCGGCCTCCGCCGAGACGTGGCCGACCGGGAAGGTGGCGGCGGAGTCGGCGTGCAGGCCTTCGAGCCAGGCGCCCACGTCGACGCTCAACAGGTCTCCGTCCTTCAGAACGCGCGTGGGCGATGGAATGCCGTGGACGATCTCATTGTTGATCGACGTGCAGAGCGTGGCGGGAAAATCGTAGAGTCCCTTGAACGAGGGCTTGGCGCCCGGATGACTGCGGATGAACTCTTCGGCGAGTTTGTCCAGGGCTTCGGTCGAGATGCCGGGGCGCACGTGGCGCTCGACGAGGGCGAGGGTCTGGGCGACGATCCGGCCGGCCGCCGCCATCGTGTCGATTTCGCGGGGAGACTTGATCGTGATCATCGTCCGATGATCCGCTTGATCTCCTCCGTGATCTGCTCGACGGTGCCGCCACCCGGCACCCGATGCACGATCCCGCGTTGACTGTAGTGCGCGATGAGGGGCGCCGTGTCGCGCCGGTAGACGTCGAGGCGCGTCTTGATGGCGTCGGGCGTGTCGTCGCTGCGGCCTTCTTGCATGGCCCGCGCCGACATGCGCTGCACCAGCACGTCCTCGTCCACGTCGAGCAGCAGGATGTGGTTCAGGCGCCGGCCGCTGCCGGCCAGCGTGCGATCCACCATTTCGGCCTGAGCGGCCGTGCGCGGGAATCCATCGAGAATCGCGCCATCCTTCGCCTCGGGCTTGGACAGCTCACCCTTGATCAGGTCGAGGATGACGGAATCGGGGACGAGCTGTCCCTTGTCGTAGTACTGCTTGGCTTGCTTGCCGAGGGGGGTGCCGTCTTTCATCGCGGCGCGCAGGATGTCGCCGGTCGTGATCTTGGGGAGGCCGAGGCGCTCTGCCAGGATCTTGCCCTGGGTCCCCTTGCCTGAGCCCGGCGCCCCCAGGATGAGAATGAACATGAACTAGCGCCGGAAGCTGACCCGCGACGAACCACTGCCCCCGCCGGGGCCCTTCATGAACCCGTCGTACTGGCGCAGCAGCAGGTGCTGCTGCACCTGTTGCACGGTGTCGAGCGCGACGCCCACGACGATGAGCAGCGCGGTGCCGCCGAACCCGAACGGCATGCTCAGAGTGTTGGACACGACGATCGGCAGCATCGCGACGAACGTGAGGAAGATCGCGCCCGGCAGCGTGATGCGGGACAGCACTTCGTCGATGTAGTCGGCCGTGGCCGCGCCCGGTTTGACGCCCGGAATGAAGCCACCTTGCTTCTTCAGGTTCTCCGCCAGGTCGACCGGATTGAAGATGATCGACGTGTAGAAGTATGCGAAAAAGACGATCAACACGGCGCTCGTCAGCACATACCAGATCGACGTGGTGTTGAAGTACTCGGCAAAACGGTTCAGCCACGCGATGCCGCTGAACTTGGCCAACGTGCCCGGCACGATGATCAGCGACTGCGCGAATATGATCGGCATCACGCCGGCGCTGTTGATGCGCAGCGGGATGAACGTCTTCTGCCCCTCACGGATTCGTCCTCGGCCCATCACCTTGCGCGGGATCTGGATCGGGATGCGGCGCGCCGCGACCGTCACGGCCACCGTGCCGGCGACCACGAGGACCATCATCGCCAGCACCACCAGCAGGATCGGCAGGCTCAGCGTGCGCGACCGGAGCGCCTCGACCGTGCGCAGCGACTCGGGCAGGATACGCTCGATGATCGAGAAGAAGATGAGCAAGCTCATCCCGTTCCCGATGCCCCGCTCGGTGATCTGCTCGCCCAGCCACATCACGAAGACGCCGCCGGTGGTGAGCGTCAGCACCGTCGTCATGCGGAACGCCCAGCCGGGAGACGCCACCGCATTGGGGAGTTGTTCGGTGAAAATCGCGAAGCCGTATGCCTGGAACAGACACAACACGACGGTGAGATAGCGCGTCCACTGCGTGAGGCGCTTCTTGCCCTCTTCATCGCGCTGCATCTTCTCGATGATCGGGAACACGGGCCCCGCCAGCTGGAACACGATGCTGGCCGAGATGTACGGCATGATCCCCAGCGCGAAGACCGTGGCGCGCGAGAAGCCGCCGCCCGCGAACAGGTCGTACAGGCTGAACAAGGTGCCCTGCCCCGCGTTCGCCAGAAAGTCGGCGAGCGCGTCGACGTTGACGCCCGGCGTCGCGATGTGCGCACCGATGCGGTAGACGACGAGGCAGAGGAGCGTGAAGAGCAACTTCTCCTTCAGCTCCGGAACCTTGAACAGATTGGGGATCGGCGAGGTCACTCGATCGTTCCGCCGGCTTGCTCGATTTTCGTCTTGGCGCTCGCCGAGACGGCGACGCCCTTCACCTGAAACTTGCGCTGCACGTCACCCATGCCGAGCAGCTTGATCGGCTGATCGGGCCGGCGCACGAGTCCCGCGCCGAACAGGGTGTCGGGAGTAATCTCGACGCCCTCGGCGATGAGGCTCAAGTGGCGCACGTTCACCACCTGCGCGTCCTGCTTGAACGGGTTCGTGAAGCCACGCTTCGGGATGCGGCGAATGAGCGGCATCTGCCCGCCTTCAAAGCCCGGGCGGATCTTCTTGCCGGTCCGCGCCGTCTGTCCCTTGCCGCCCCGTCCCGCGGTCTTGCCGATACCGGAGCCGGGCCCGCGTCCCTTGCGGATGCGGGCGCGGTGCGAGCCCTTCGGAGGCTTCAAGTCATGCAGGGCCAGCCGCTGCACCGGGGCGTCGGCCTTGGCCTTCGGCGCGCGCTTCGTCCTGGGTTTGGTCGTGCCCGCCATCGCTACTTCCCTTCCTTCTCGGTCGTCACTTCGACGAGGTGGCGCACCTTATGGAGCATCCCGCGCAGCGCGGGGTGATCCTGCTTGATGAGCACCTCCTGATGGTGCTTGAATCCAAGGGCTTCGAGCGTGCGCTTGAGGCGCGCCGCATGGCCGCTGCCCGAGCGCACCTGCTTGATCCGCAGTTTGCCCTTGCCCGCCGGCGGCAACACCGGGTCACGGCCCGATTTCCGCTTGCGGTATTTCCGTGTGGGGGGAAGCCTACCCATGCGTCACCCCCGCCTCCTGGCGAGCCCGGTAGTGAATCGCCTCGAGCTCCACGCCCCGCTCCTTGGCGACGCGCCGCGCCGTGGTCAGCCGCGCCAACCCATCCATCGTGGCGCGCACCATGTTGTGCGGGTTGGTCGAGCCCAGGCTCTTCGTCAGGATGTCGCGGACGCCGGCGCACTCGAGCACCGCGCGCACCGGACCACCGGCGATGACGCCGGTTCCCGTCGCCGCGGGCTTGAGCAACACGCGACCCGCGCCGTGCTTGCCGACGATCTCGTGCGGAATCGTGCTGCCCGTGAGCGGCACGTCCTTGAGCTTGCGGCGCGCCGCCTCGACGGCCTTGCGCACGGCTTCACTCACCTCGTTGGCCTTACCCGTCGCGATGCCGACTTGACCCTTGCCGTCGCCGACGGCCACCAGCGCGTTGAACGAGAAACGGCGGCCGCCCTTCACGACCTTGGCGACGCGATTGATGGCGATGACGTTCTCGACGAACCCGTCGCCTTCGCGCTGCCGGTCGCCACCCTGGCGATCGCCGCCACGACCACGTCCACGCCCACCGCGACCGCCGCCACCGCCGCCGCCGCCGCCGCCACGACCACCGCGCGACGTCCGGTGCTCGGACGGGGGTGGGGGAGGTGCCGGAGGTGCCGCCGCAGGCGCCGTTTCGGGTGCCGTTTGTTCGTTGTCCATCAGAACTCCAATCCGCCTTTGCGGGCGCCGTCGGCCACGGCCTTCACGCGCCCGTGATACTGGTAACCACCGCGATCGAACACGACCTTCTTGATGCCTTTTTCCTTGGCCTTCGCGGCAATGAGCTTCCCGAGCGCGAAGCTGCGCGCGACCTTGCCCTTACCCTCGACCGCGATGCCCTCGGACGTATCGGCGACGCCCGCGAGCGTGCGCCGCGCCTGATCGTCCACGAGCTGGGCGTAGATGTGCTTCGAGGAGCGGAACACGACGAGGCGCGGCCGCTCGAGCGTCCCCTGGACCTTCTTGCGGACGCGCAGATGGCGGCGATAGCGCTCGTGCGCCGACGTTTTGATCTTATGAATGGATCGCATGAGTTATTTCGCCGCCTGAGCCGTCTTGCCCGCCTTGCGCCGCACCTGTTCGCCCTGATACCGGATGCCCTTGCCCTTGTAGGGCTCGGGCGGGCGCACGTTGCGGATCTCCGCGGCGACCTGGCCCACCAGCTCCTTGTCGATGCCCTCGATCCTCACGAGGACGTTGTTGTCCACCGAAATCTTGATGCCCTTGGGCGCGTGGTAGGGGACCGTATGCGAGAACCCCACCACCAGCTGCACGCCGAACGGCTTCGGCTCCGCCTTGTAGCCGACGCCCTGGATCTCGAGCGTCTTGGCGTAGCCCTTGGTGACGCCTTCGACCATGTTCGCGACGAGCGTCCGCGTCAGGCCGTGCAGCGCCTTGTGCCGCGTCTCGTCGGAGGGGCGCCGCACGACCACGGCGTCGTCCTCGAGGGCGAGCGCCATGTCGACGTGCAGCGACCGGCTGATTTCGCCCTTGGGGCCCTTCACCGTGATCTTGTGCCCGTCGATCTGCGCCGTGACGCCCTTGGGGAGCGGGACCGGCTTTCTTCCGATACGCGACATGGTCCCCTCCTCCCTACCAGACCACCGCGAGCAGCTCGCCGCCGATACGGGCGGTGCGCGCTTCGCGGTCGGTCATCAGGCCCTGCGGCGTGCTGAGGATCGCCATCCCCAGGCCGTTCTTCACTCGCGGAATCTCCCGCGCCTTCACGTAGCGCCGGAGTCCGGGCGTGGAGACGCGTTGCAGCGCGCGAATGACGGGCGCGTCGTTGTGGTACTTCAGGTAGAGCCGCAGCAGCCCGTGACGTCCATCGTCCAGGACCTTGTAGTCCTGGATGTAATGGTTGTCGCGCAGCAGCCGCCCGATCTCGACCTTCAGTTTCGACACCGGCATGTCGACCCGACGGTGGCCCGCCGCACAGGCGTTCCGCACGCGGGTCAGCATATCGGCGACCGGATCAGTAACGCTCATCTCGCCTGTCCTTTACCAGCTGGCTTTGCGCACGCCGGGAATCTCCCCGCGCAGCGCCAGATCACGGAAACAGATGCGGCACAGTTTGAACTTCCGAAGAGTGCCCCGACTCCGCCCACAACGCTGGCAGCGGTAGTAGCCCCGTACTTTGAACTTGGGCGCCCGTTTGATCTTCTCGATCCACGCCTTCTTCGCCATGTCGTCTCCTAGGCCGCCGCCACGGGGGTCTCGCCCCGGAACGGCATCCCCAGCTCTCGGAGGAGGGCCAGGGCGGAGTCATCCCGACCGGCGCTCGTCACGAACGTGATATCCATCCCGTGGATGCGCTCGACTTTGTCGTAGTCGATCTCCGGGAAAATCATCTGCTCTTTGATGCCGATCGTGTAGTTGCCGCGGCCGTCGAAGCTCTTCGTCGGCAACCCGCGGAAGTCACGCATCCGCGGCACCGCGACCGAGATGAAGCGGTCGAGGAACTCGTACATGCGGCCCCCGCGCAACGTGACGGCGCAGCCGATCGGCTGCCCCTCGCGCAGGTTGAAGTTCGCGATCGACTTCTTGGCCCGCGTCACGACCGGGTGCTGGCCCGTGATCGCGCCCAGCTCGACGACCGCGGCGTCGAGCCCCTTGGCATTCTTGGACGCGTCGCCCATGCCCACGTTCAGCACGATCTTCAAGAGCCGCGGAATCTGGTGCACGTTCTTGAAGCCGAACTGCTGCTGCAGCTTGGCGCGCACGCGCTGCTCGTAGAAATCGAGCAGCCGGGCCCGCGGCGCCGGCTCGGCGGGCGGTCCTTCGGGCTCCGGCGCCGGCGCGGGGGCCTTCCCGCCCTTCCCACCCTTGCCGCCCTTTTCGCCCTTCTCGCCCTTGGGCTGCTTGGCCTTCTTTTCCCCCCGCGGCATGGCCTCGGGCGTACTTGGCGCCTGTGGCGTCTCCGGCGTCTCTGGCGTCTTGGCGTCGTCCATACCTACCTCACTCGCGGAATCGGCTGGCCGGACTTGATCGCGATCCGTTCCACCGTTCCGTCCTTGTCCTTGCGACGCCGCACCCGCGTGGGGTGGCCCGACTTGGGATCGAGCAGCATCACGTTCGACGCCGCGATCGGCGCCGGGAACTCGATGATCCCGCTCTCACCCTGGGGCGTCGTGGCGCGCTTGTGTTTCTTCACGATGTTCACGCCCTCCACCACGACCCGGAACTGCTTCGGGTAGACGTGGAGGATCTTCCCTTCCTTGCCGCGGCTCTCCCCACGGATCACGCGCACCGTGTCGCCCTTGGCGACGTGGAGCTTGTGGCGCGCGGGCTCCATGCCCCGGACCTTGCGCGACTTCTTGTAGACGAGCGGCTTCATCTCAGATGACCTCCGGCGCGAGCGACACGATCTTCATGAACTTCTTGTCGCGCAGCTCGCGGCCCACCGGGCCGAAAATGCGGGTGGCCCGTGGCTCCCCCTCGTCGTTGATGAGGACGGCGGCGTTCTCGTCGAAGCGGATGTACGAGCCGTCCTTGCGCCGCGTCTCCTTGGCCGTCCGCACGATCACGGCCTTGGCCACCTCGCCCTTCTTCACCTGGCCGGTGGGGATAGCGTCCTTGATCGTGACGACCACGACGTCGCCCAACCCCGCGTAGCGGCGCTTGGACCCGCCGAGCACGCGGATCACCAGGGCGCGGCGCGCGCCCGAGTTGTCCGCGATCTTGAGCTGCGTCTCCTGCTGCACCATGGCTACTTCGCCCTTTCGACGATCTCGACCACGCGCCAGCGTTTCCGCTTGGACAGGGGCCGCGTCTCCACGATGCGCACCGTATCACCCGTCTTGGCGCCGTGCTCGTCGTGCGCGGCGACCGTCTTGGTGCGGTTGATTTGCTTGCCGTAGAAACCGTGCGCGAAGCGCCGCGACATCGAGACTGTCACCGTCTTTTGCATCTTGTCGCTTACGACGGTGCCCGTACGAACCTTCCTCCGGCTGCGCTCGGTCATACTGAAGCTCTCTCCTTCAAAATCGTCTGTATGCGCGCAATATCCCGGCGGATGGTGCGCAATTGGAGCGGATTGCTGAGCGCCTCGGTGGCCCGGCGGAATTCGAGCCGGAACCGCTCCTCGCTCAGGATCTCGAGCTTCTGCGTCAGCTCTTCGGACTTGAGCTCGCGCAGCTCCTCAGGCCGATTCTTGGCCGCCATCTTAGCGCTCCTCCCGCTTCACGAACTTCGACCGCACGGGCAGCTTGGCCGCCGCGAGCGCCAACGCCTCGCGCGCCAGGTGCTCCTCGATGCCCTCGAGCTCGAACATGATCCGTCCCGGCTTCACCACGGCCACCCAGCCCTCCGGGTTGCCCTTGCCTTTACCCATCCGCGTCTCGGCGGGCTTCTTCGTAATCGGCTTGTCGGGGAAGAGGCGAATCCACACCTTGCCGCCCCGCTTCATTTCCCGCGTCACCGCCACGCGCGCCGCTTCGATCTGCCGGTTCGTGACCCAGCCCGGATCGAGCGACATCAGCCCGTAGTGGCCGAACGCGACGGTGTTGCCGCGCGTGGCCATCCCGTTGGTGCGGCCCTTGAACCGCTTGCGGAACTTGACTCGCTTCGGTGCCAGCATCGTTACACGCCCGTGGAATAGGTGCGGCCGTGCAGATCTTCGGTCCGCTCACCCTTGAAGATCCACACCTTCACGCCGATCGTGCCGAACGTCGTCTTGGCGGTCGAGGTCGCGTAATCGATATCGGCCCGCAGGGTGTGCAGCGGCACGCGCCCTTCGTGGTAACCCTCGGTCCGCGCGATTTCGGCCCCGCCCAGACGGCCCGCGGTCTTGATCTTGATCCCCTGCGCGCCCATGCGCATGGCGCTCTGCACCGCGCGCTTCATGGCGCGACGGAACGAGATACGCTGCGTGAGCTGGTGCGCCACGCTGTCACCGACCAGCTGGGCGTCCAGCTCGGGACGCTTGATCTCCTCGACGTTGATCCCCACTTCCTTGCCCGTGAGCTGAGCCAGCTCGTCGCGCAGCTTGTCGACCTCGGCGCCGCGCTTCCCGATGACCACGCCGGGACGACCGGTGTGCACCGTCACGGTCACCTTGCCCGGCTTCCGCTCGATGTGGACGTCGGCGATCGCCGCGTGGCTGAGCCGCGTCTTCAGGTACTTCCGGATCAGCTCGTCTTCCTTGAGCAGCTCCGGGAAGTTGCGGCGCGCGAAGTAGCGGGAGCGCCACTGCTTGACGATCCCGAGGCGGAACCCGTAGGGATGTGTTTTCTGGCCCACTTACTTGCTCGCTTTCTTGGCCTTCGTCTTCTTCTGAGTCTTCGTCTTGCCCGCCGCGGCCTGCTTCTTCGGCTTCGCCTTGGGCTCTGCCGTCGCCGCCGCCGCGGGGGGGGTCTTGGCCGCCGGAGCGGGTGCCGTCTCGCTCGCCACGTGAATCTCCACGTGACTCGTCCGCTTTTTGATCGGCGTCGCGCGGCCCATCGCCGCGGCGGTGAAGCGTTTCAGCGTCGCGCCTTCGTTCACCACGGCGTACTTGACCCGCAGGCGATCGGCGTCGAACGCTTCGTTCTGTCGCTGCGCCGCCTGCTGTGCGTTCGCCACCGCCGACTTCAGCACCTTATGGATCTGCTTGGCGGCGCGCTTCTTCGAGAACCGCAGAATGGCGTCGGCCTCAGGCACCGCGCGCCCCCGGATCAAATCGATCACGAGGCGCATCTTGCGCGCCGACTGCCGCACCGTGCGTTGAATCGCCCGGGCTTCCATTTACTTCTTCTCCTTGTCGCCGGTCGTGCCGCCCGCGCTCGGCGGGGCGCCGCCCTCCGGCGCCGCCTCGGCCTCACGCTCGGCCGCCGAGCCCTTGGCGCTGTGACCGCGGAACAGGCGCGTCGCCGCGAACTCGCCCAGCTTGTGGCCCACCATGTTCTCGGTGATGTACACCGGGATGAACTTGTTCCCGTTGTGCACCGCGAGGGTGTGGCCGATGAACTCGGGCGTGATCGTGCTGCGCCGAGACCAGGTCTTGAAGACCTTCTTCTCGTTCTTTTCGTTCAGGGTTCGCACTTTGACGAGGAGGGACTCCTCGACGTACGGACCTTTCTTGACGCTGCGTCCCATTACTGCGTCGCCTTCCCGCGCTTCCGGCCGCGCACGATGAGTTTCGTGGAGCGTTTCTTCTTGTGCCGCGTCTTCTTGCCCTCGACCTTGCCCCAGGGGTTCGTCGGAGGGCGTCCGCCGGAGCTCTTGCCTTCGCCGCCGCCCAGCGGGTGATCCACCGGGTTCATGGCGACGCCGCGCACGCGCGGGCTCCGGCCCAGCCAGCGGGTCTTGCCCGCCTTACCGATCGACAGCAGCTCGTGCTCCGCGTTCCCGACCTCGCCGACGGTGGCGAGGCACTCGCCGCGCACCATCCGCATCTCCGTCGAACGGAGCCGCAGGGTGACGAAGTTGCCTTCCTTCGCGACGACCTGAGCGCTCGTCCCGGCGCCGCGGCACATCTGCCCGCCCTTCCCGATCTTCAGCTCCACATTGTGCACCGCGGTGCCGAGCGGGATCTCGAACAGCGGCATCGCGTTGCCGATGCGGATGTCCGCCCCCGGCCCCGAGACGACGCTGTCGCCCACGTTCAGCCCCTTTGGCGCAAGGATGTAGCGCTTCTCGCCGTCGGCGTAGTGCAGCAGCGCGATGCGGGCCGTCCGGTTCGGGTCGTACTCCACGGACGCGACCTTCGCCGGGATCGTGAACTTCTCGCGGCGGAAGTCGATGCGCCGGTATTGGCGCTTGTGCCCGCCGCTCATATACCGGCTCGTGATGTGGCCCTTGTTGTTGCGCCCGCCCGTCCGCTTGAGCGGCTCGAGCAGCGATTTCTCGGGCTCCGTCTTCGTGATGTCGGCGAAGTCGGAGACCGAGCGAAAGCGCGTGGCCGGTGTCATCGGCCGGAACTGTCGGATGCCCATATCAGCCCTCGAACACCTCGATGGCGTCGCCCTCTTTGAGGGTGACGATCGCCTTCTTCCAGG
>DASYRD010000010.1:0-22390 GCA_036004745.1 Gemmatimonadales bacterium
CTCGTTGACGGCGCCATAGCGCTGTGTCCCATCTGACTCCCCGAGCGTCTCTCTAGAAGCCATGCGCCCGCTACTCGCGGTGTTCGTCTTCGCTCCGGCCGTGTTAGCGGCTCAAGCTCCACTCAGTGTTCCGTCGGACACACTCATCGCGGGAATCACCGAACGGGGCCGGTTCCTCGCGGCGTACGATCAAGCGGCATGGTTCGGCACCGACGCGTTGCTGTTGTTGCACCCGGACCCCGCCGGGGGGAACACGATGCTGGCGCGCCGCGGGTCAGGGTGCTGTTCGGGCGGCTGAATACGGCAGCCGACACTCTCTACGTGATGTACGAAGCCCTGCCGACCGCGCGCCCCGACAGCTTCGCGATGCGCACACATTTTCCGCCGATCCCTTTCACGGGCGCCGAACGCGCTGCCGCTCTGGCGCTGCACACCGCCGATGAAGACTTCGGCACGCCCGAACGACCTTACAACAACTACGTGCTCCCGCGTGCCGATGGCGCGTTCTGGATCTACTTCCTCCCCGCGCAGGTCGACCAAAGAGAGTTTCCCCACGGGGCCGACGTCCGTTATCTGGTGTCCGCCGACGGGCGAACGATCCAGGACAAGCACCCCATGCATCGCGCCCTCTTGAATCTTGCCGTTGGCGATAGTGCGGTGGGCGGGTGGCACACGGTCCTGGTCGATGACGTGCCGCAGGACAGCGACGTCTTCCTCGTCCTGGCGCGCCGTCCCCGGAGGCCCGAGCTGATCGCGACGGCGCACTACAACTACCACATCCGCGAAGACGGCTCGATCACCTGGGAGTGGGCCGATCGCGAGTGATCGGATAGTTCTTCGCACCCGCCAGTACATCGTCCAGCACATTCCAATCGACCACCCCGTCGTCCGAGCGCGGCTCGAGCAGCGTAAACGCCAGCCGGCCCAGGGGTTGGTGTACTCGCACCACAACCGTGCTCTCCGGCAACGTGACTTGGGCGTCCTCCCACCGGCCAAAGAGGGTGCGCTCCTTGTGCCCCTGGAATTCCGTGGTGGCGGTCGTCTGGGAATCGATCGTGAACCGCTCGACAGTCCGCGTCTCGGCCCGGGTGAGGCGCTCGAGCCGGACTCCGTGGGCTTCCAGCAGGGCAGTCAACTTCTTCAGCTCGGCCGGGATGTAGTAGGCCGCCGGGGCCACAGTCGTCTCGGCGGGCCGGAAGGTCTGGAACTCGGGCATCCGCTCCGGTCGCCGTACCTCGAGGCGCCTGAGGAGCCGCTCCCCGGTGTAGGGGTTCCGATCCTCGGCGACCTCCCCCACGAGGATCGCTACCGAGTCGGTGCGCTGGAAATCTTCCCGCAGCGACAGGGTCTGGCCCGTCACGTCGGCCGAGTCGGCGGCCGCAACGACATGCCGCAGCGTCGACGCGTGCCCCCGCGCGTAGCCCAGGATCTCCTCCAGGAACCGGTACGTAGCCCGGATGCGCTCCTCGAAGGTGGCGTACGAGTAGGCCTCGGACAGGATCGCGAAGCGGTTCCGGAGCCCCACGTAGTTGTTGTTGAAGCGCGGCCGGGCGTCGAAGCTGTACCACCCCCGCTCGACCCCCTGCTCCCGGGGGCCCGGGAAATCGCCGTAGTAGTAGAAATCCCAACCGTCGCGGCGTTTGATCGCCCGGGTGACGGCGGGGAGCCAGTCGTTCCGCTCGAGACGCACGATGGCGCTGTCGGTATTGGGGTGGAGGGGCGGGGCGTAGGTCAGGTGGTAGCCGTGGAACGAGCCGTCGGTCGTGTGCAGGTCGATCGCCACCTGGGGGTCGTAGTCCCGGAACAAGCCTACCAGGGACCGCGCTTCGGGCGACTCGAGCTTCATGTGATCGCGGTTCAGGTCGAGCCCCTGGGCGTTGGCCCGTTGGCCCGTCCCCCCGACAGGCCCGTTCTGAGGCCCCCGATTCGTCAGCTTCACCCGCTCGTTGCCGTCGGCGTTGTAGATCGGCGCGATCAGCAGCACCAGCGAGTCGAACCAGGCCGCGTGCTCCCCCCGCGCCAGGGCTCGGAGCAGCATCTGGGTGGCCTCTTTCCCCTCCACTTCGCCGGCGTGGATGTTCGCCTGAATAAAGACCCGGACCTTGCCGCTGGCGCGCACGGCCGCTGGGCTGGCGTCCCGTACCCTCCCGACGACGACCAGGGGCAGCGCCCGTCCTTCCATCGTGTAGCCGAAGGTGGTCGGATGCAGCAGGCGCGGGGCCATGGCGCTCGAGCGCCGAACGAACTCCATGACGTCGGCGTACGAGCTGGTCTCCCGGTACGCCGTCCGCTCGGGTCGAGTCCGGAGGCTCTGCGCCGTAGCGGTGGTCGACAACACCAGGGCGAGGAGGAGGATAGTGCGGATCGATCGCATGCGCCCAATCTAGCGCGCGCAGAGCGAAGTGGCTTATGTACAGGGTCCCCTCCAACCCAGCAGGATTCCTGTGAGCAGATTCTCCGAGCGCCTCGCCGCGTGGCGCGCCAGCGTCGCCACGTTTCTCAAGACATCCATCGGCAGTATCGCGTGGTCGCCGCCGCCCTGGGTGGCCAGGTTGCGAGAAAAAGAAAACGCGTTGCGCGCGCGCGCCGCCGCGAACCCGCAGCTCTTCAGGCGCAATGCGTTGCTCGTCGGGATCGGTCTCGTGGCGCTCTTGACCGGCATCGTGTTGTGGCGCAATCGTCCGCGCGGGGTCCGCATCGATTTCGCCGTCGCCTCGCCGAACGCGACCGACCTCACCGTGGAGAATCCCAAGCCTGAGCCGCTGCGCGTGCGCTTCGAGGCATCGGTCGCGCCGCTCGAAACGGTGGGGAAAGTCATCACGACGGGCGTGGAGGTCTCGCCCGAGATCGCGGGCACGTGGCGTTGGGTTGGGGACCGCGATCTACAGTTCACGCCGGCCGACGACTGGCCCGTCGGCAAACGCTTCAGCGTGTCGTTCACCCGCAAGGGATTTGTCGCGCCGTCGGTCAAGCTCGAGAACTACGGGTTCGACTTCGTCACCGCGCCATTCGTTGCGACGCTCACGTCGGCGGAATTCTATCAGGACCCGACGCAGCCCCAAGTGAAACAGGTGCTGGTGAAGTTGACGTTTACCCATCCGGTGGACACGGCGTCGCTCAGGAACAACACCTCGCTCAAGATCGAGGGCCCGAGCGGCGGGTTCCTCCAGGGCCTGCGCTCGATCCCGTTCACGGTCTCCGTGGACAAGAAGGGAATCACCGGGTCGATCCTCTCGAGCTCGCTCCCGATTCCCGACAAGACGTCGATGATGCGCGTGACGGTCGACGCCGGTGTGCGCTCCAGCCGCGGAGGCCCCGGCACGGAACAGGCCGTCGACCAGCGCGTCCAGATCCCCGGTCTCTTCAGTCTCGCGGTGCAGGACGCGCAGCTTACGCTCGTGCGCAACGCGCGCTACGAGCCCGAGCAGGTCCTCGTCCTCGCAACCTCGGCAGACGTGGGAGAGAAGGACATCCAGCAGAACGTGTCGGCGTGGATCCTGCCGATCTACAATCCGACGACGCCGGTGTCGCAACGCTTCCGGCCTTACGTGTGGGACCGCACCGAGATCATCGACGCCACGATCCTCAAGGAAGCGACGCCGCTGCCCCTGCAGCCCGTCCCCGCGGAGCGGGAGTACACGTCGCGCCAGGCGTTTCGCTATGACGCCGAGCCGGGCCGCTACATCTATGTGCGCGTCACGAAGGGCCTGCGGTCGTACGGCGGCTACGTGCTCGAGAAGACCTGGGACCGCACGGCTTGGGTGCCGCCGTTCCCCAAAGAGGTCAAGGTGCTCGGCAGCGGCTCGCTGCTCAGCGTCTCCGGTGACCGCCGGATCTCGATCTACAGCCGCGACATCCCGTCCCTCGTCGTCGACGTGGGCCGTGTGTTGCCGAACCAGCTGCAGCACCTCGTCACGCAGACGAACCTGATCTTCGGCAACACGCAGTTCAACAATTACAACTTCGACGAGTCGAACCTCACCGCCCGTCAGAGCGACACGATTTCCATCCCGGCGCTCGGCCCCGGCAAGCCGCACTACCAACCCCTCGATCTGACACCGTACCTGTCAGGCGGCGCAGGTCCGCGCGGCCTCTTCCTGCTCACGGTCCAGGGCTACGACCCCGTCACGAAGCGCGTTGCGGGGCCGCAGGATCGGCGCCTGATGCTGCTGACGGACTTGGGTATTCTCGCCAAGCAAGGGGCCGCGGGCGGACAAGACGTGTTCGTGCAGTCTTTGCGCACGGGATTACCCGTCACAGGTGTGACGGTAGACGTGGTGGGAAAGAACGGCCTGACGGTGCTTTCAGCCGAGACCGACGCGGATGGCCACGTGCGCTTCCCGAGCCTCAAGTCGTTCGAGCAGGAGCGCACGCCCGTGTTGTACACGGCGCGGAACGGCGAAGACGTGGCGTTCCTGCCGATGGATCGCTCCGATCGTGAGCTCGATCTCTCGCGCTTCGACGTCGGCGGCGTGTCGAACGCGGTCCAAGCCGACCGGCTCTCCGCCTATCTCTTCTCCGATCGCGGGGTCTATCGGCCCGGCGATGCGTTTCACGTCGGCGTGATCGTGAAGCCCGCCGATTGGTCGACGCCCCTCGCCGGCATTCCGCTCGAAGTCGTGATCAACGATGCCCGTGGTCTCGAGGTGAAGCGGCAGCGTATCCGTCTTTCGGCGCAGGGCTTCGAGGAGATCACGTACACGACCGCCGAGACGTCGCCGACGGGGGCGTGGACGGTGTCGCTGTACATCGTGAAAGACAATCGCGCCAACGCGCTGCTGGGCACCGTGACGGTGCAGGTGCGCGAGTTCCAGCCCGATCGCATGGTGATGACCGCGCACCTCACGGCGGAGTCGGTGAACGGGTGGGTCTCGCCCGAGGGCTTGAGCGCGCGCATCACCCTCAAGAACCTGTTTGGCACGCCGGCCGCGAACCGCCGCGTCACCGCGCTGTTGCAGCTGACGCCCGGGTTCCCCACGCTGCGCGGTCTCGAGGACTATCGCTTCAGCGATCCGCAGAAGGCCAAGGAGACCTACGCCGACGATCTACCCGCGACGACCACCGACGGCAGCGGCCAGGCGGAGTTCAACCTCGGCCTCGAGCGCTTCGGCGCGGCGACCTATCGCGTGCGCGTGATCACGGAGGGCTACGAGGCGGAGGGTGGGCGCAGCGTCACTGCGGAGGCGGGCGCCGTCGTGTCGAATCAGGCGTTCCTCGTGGGCTACAAGGCCGATGGGGACCTGCGCTATCTCCACAAGGATGGCGTGCGGATCGTGGAGTTCATCGCCGTGGGGCCCGACGCGAAGCAAGTCGCGGCCAGTCGCCTGCGTCTCGCCCGCATTCGCGTCAGCTACGTGTCGGTGCTCGCGCGCCAATACGACGGCACCTACAAGTATGAGTCGGTCAAAAAGGAAATCCCGATCAGCGACTCGGCGTTCGCGATCGCGGCTGCGGGCCAGACCGTGTCGCTCCCGACCGAAGAGCCCGGCGACTTCGCGCTCCTGGTACGCGATTCGGCGGGGACCGAGCTGGCGCGCGTGGATTACAACGTGGCGGGCGCGGCGAATCTCACGCGCTCACTCGAACGCAACGCCGAGCTGCAGCTGACGCTCGACAAGGCCGACTACGGACCCGAGGAGACGATCGAGCTTCAGGTCCAGGCGCCCTACACCGGCGCGGGACTGATCACGATCGAGCGCGACCGCGTCTACGCCTGGCGGTGGTTCCGCGCCACGACGACCAGCTCGGTGCAGCGCATCACGCTGCCGGCGGGCGTCGAGGGCAACGGCTACATCTCGGTGTCGTTCGTGCGCGACGTGAACTCCGATGAGGTCTTCACGGCGCCGCTCAGCTACGGCATCGCGCCCTTCTCGGTCTCCCTCGACCGCCGCAAGACGCGCATCGTCCTCGAGACGCCCGATCTCGTGAAGCCCGGCGACCCGTTCCGCGTGCACTACCGCACCGACCGTCCCTCGCGCATCGCCGTCTTCGCGGTGGACGAGGGGATTCTCCAGGTCGCGGGATACCGCACCCCCGATCCGCTCGGATTCTTCTTCCAGAAACGGGCTCTCGAGGTGCGCACCACGCAGATCCTCGACCTCATCCTGCCCGAGTTCGCGCAGCTGATGGCGGCCTCCGCGCCCGGCGGCGACCAGGAGGGCGCCCTCGGCCGCAACTTGAATCCCTTCAAACGGAAGCGCGACAAGCCGGTGGCGTTCTGGTCCGGCGTGCGCGATGCCGGTCCCGACGGCGCCGACTTCACGTTCACGGTGCCCGACTATTTCAACGGCACACTGCGGGTCATGGCCGTGGCCGTGAACGACGACGCCGTCGGGGCCGCGGACGCGCGGGCGATCGTGCGCGGCGACTTCGTGCTCAATCCGAACGTCCCGTTCATGGTCGCGCCCGGTGACACGTTCGAGGTGAGCGTCGGCGTCGCGAACAACGTCGCCAACTCGGGGAAGGGCGCGCAGATCCAGGTGGCGCTGCAGGCGCCGCCGCAGCTCGAAGTGCTCGGTCCCGCCAGCACGACGCTCTCGATCGACGCGCTGCGCGAAGGCGCGGCCACGTTCCGCCTGCGCGCCCGCGAGCAGTTGGGCAACGCCGATCTGGCCTTCACGGCGCGGCTCGGCAACAAATCGGGCCGCATTGCCACGTCATTGAGCCTGCGGCCGTCGGTGCCATATCGCACGGCGCTGACCGTGGGGAGCGTGCGCCCGGGCGGGGGGAGCGGCACGGCGCAGGTCGATCGCGATCTCTATCCGGAGCTGCGCACCGTGCGCGCCGGCATGTCGGTCTTGCCCCTCGCGTTGGCGCACGGGCTCACGGCGTACCTCGAGAAGTATCCGTACGGGTGCACCGAGCAGCTGGTGAGTCAGGGCGTGCCGGCGATGGTGCTGGCGCGTCGGCCGGAGTTCGGCATCAGCGGCGCGCGGGCCACGGCGAGCCTCGGCAAGATCCTCGACATGCTGCGGTCGCGGCAGAATGAGGAAGGCGCGTATGGACTCTGGGCCGCCAACACGCACGTCGACGACTACGTGTCGGTCTACGCCCAGCATTTCCTGCTCGATGCGCGCGAGCATGGCTTTGACATCCCGCGCGAGGTTCTGGGCCAGGGCGCCGGGTACCTCCAGCATCTGGCGGCCACCGAGGGCGCGAGCCTGTACGACGAACGCACCCGCGCGTACGCGATCTATCTCCTCACGCGACAGGGAGTACTCACGACCGGGTATGCGACGTCGCTCGAGCAACGCTTGCGGACGAACTATGCGAACACGTGGCAGGGCGATCTCACCGGCGCCTTCCTCGCCGCGACGTACCTGCTGCTGCGCCAGGAGAGCCACGCGAACGCGTTGATGAACGCCGCTCGTTTCGGTCAGAAGCGCGTGGCCGCGTACGAGTACTACGATGACGACCTGACGCACGACGCGATGTTGCTCTACCTCTTCGCGCGGCATTTCCCCGAGCGGCTCCAGGGTCTTCGGGCCCAGGCGATCGATGCGATCGTGTCGCCCATCGAGGGCGGGGCGTACAACAGCCTTTCGAGCGCGTACACCATCATGGCGCTCGACGCGTACGTGACTGCGACGGGCGCCGCCGCGAGCGGGCGTTTCACCGTGACCGAGACGCGCAAGGATGGATCGCGCGCCCCGCTGGCGCTCCCGGACGGCACGTTCCCGCAGGCCGACGTGTCCGCCGCCGCCCGCTCGGTCGGGTTCTCGAGCGACGCGCTGGTGGCCGCCTTTTATTCCCTCACCCAGGCGGGGTTCGATCGCACGATTCCCGCGAAGGAGTTCTCGCAGCGCTTGGAAGTGCTCCGTGAATACACGGACAGGGACGGCAGGCCTGTCACGTCGGTCACGCTCGGAGACGAGCTCCAGGTGCACCTGCGCTTCCGGGCCCTCGGCGGCAATCCCATCCGCAGCGTTGCGCTCGTCGATCTGTTGCCAGGTGGGTTCGAAGTGGTCGAGAACATCCGGCCCCCGGTAGAGCTCGCCGGCCGGGCGGTTACGGCCGATCAGGCCGCAAGCGAAGCCGGTGGTGAGGGCGAAGGTGAAGGCGAGGGCGGGGAAGGAGAAGGGGAGGGCGAGGGGCCTGAGTCGATGTGGGTGCCGACATTCGGCGAAGTGATCGGAACCTGGGCCCCCGACTACGCTGAGGTGCGCGAGGATCGCGTAAACGTCTACGCGCTGGCCGATGCGGCGGCGCGCGAGTTCGTGTACACCGTGAAGGCCACCGCCGTCGGCACCTTCGCCGTGCCCCCCGCTTACGGTGAGGGGATGTACGACCGGGCTGTACGAGCCTGGTCGAAACCCGGCCGTATCGTCGTGCGGCGTCCGTGAACCGTCGCTTGTTGCGGCGCCTCGGCGTGACGGTGCTGGGCGTCGTGGCGGCGTTCTGGCTGTTGCCACGCATCCTTCCGGTCGCGCCGCTCTCCGCGCGCTTCTCGACGTCGACGGCGGTATACGACGCCGGCGGCGGACTGCTGCGCCTGACGCTGTCCGCCGACGACAAGTACCGCGTCTGGGTGCCGCTCGATCGCATGTCGCCACTCCTGGTCCAGGCGACACTGCTCCAGGAGGACCGGCACTTCCGCCTGCATCCGGGTGTGAACCCGGTGGCGCTGGTTCGCGGCGGGTGGCGCACCTACGTCGTGCGCGGGCGGCGTCAGGGCGGCTCCACGATCACAATGCAGTTGGCGCGGCTCGTCTACGGTATTCACTCCTCCACACTCGGTGGGAAAGCCGTGCAGGTCCTGCGCGCCCTGCAGCTCGAGCTGTGCTACACCAAGCGCGAGATCCTCGAGGCGTATCTCAACGTCGTGCCCTACGGCGGCAACGTCGAAGGCGCTGCGGCGGCGAGTCTCATCTATTTCGGCAAGGACCCCAGCCGCCTGACCGTATCCGAGGCGTTGACGTTGGCAGTGCTGCCGCAGAACCCGACGCGCCGCGCGCCGAATGGGGGGGAGGATCTGGGACCGGCCCTGCGCCAGGCACGCAACCTCTTGTACGCCCGGTGGCAGCGGTCACACCCGGCGGTCGAAGGCGAAAGCGACCTGATGAAGCTCGCGGCGCGCATTGGCGCGCCGAGTGACTTGCCGTTCCGGGCGCCGCACCTGGTCGATGCGGTGCTCTGGGACGCGCATGGGGCTGCCGAGGTGCATACGTCGCTCGATCGCGGGCTGCAGGCTCTGCTCGAGCGACAGATCCGCGGCTACGTCGCCGCGCAGGCGCGCGTAGGCGTGCACAACGCGGCCGCGATGCTCGTCGATTCGCGCACCATGGAAGTGAAGGCGCTGGTCGGGTCGGCGGACTTCTTCAACGACGCGATCGCCGGGCAGGTGAATGGCACCGCCGCGAAGCGCTCTCCCGGCTCGACGCTCAAGCCGTTCATCTACGCGCTCGCGATCGATCAGGGCGTGCTGCACCCGCGGACGGTTCTGAAGGACGCGCCCGTCGCGTTCGGCGCCTACAGTCCCGAAAACTTCGACGGCCGCTTCGTCGGGCCTGTGACCGCGAAGGACGCGCTGATCCGCAGCCGCAACGTCCCCGCGGTGAACGTCGCGTCGCAGTTGTCGCAGCCGGACTTGTATGCGTTCCTCGAGATGGCGGGCGTCTCGGGGCTGCGGTCACGCGAATACTACGGCCTGGCGCTCGTGCTCGGCGGCGGCGATCTCACGATGGAGGAGCTGGTTGGGTTGTACGGCGCGTTGACGAATGAGGGGGTCGTGAGGCCCGTGCGTTATCGGTCTGACGAGCCGCAACGTGTCGGTGTGTCGGTGCTCAGCCCGGAAGCGAGCTATGTGACGCTCGAGATGCTGCGCGACAACCCGCGCCCCGGGAACGTGGCGGCGGCCACGCCGGGCCGGCTCGCGGTCTACTGGAAGACGGGGACATCGTACGGGTTCCGCGACGCGTGGACCGTCGGCATCTTCGGTCCGTACATCCTGTGCGTCTGGGTGGGCAACTTCGACGGATCGGGGAATCCCGCGTTCGTCGGCGTGCAGATCGCGGCTCCCCTCTTCTTCCAGGTGGTGGACGCCGTCGTGGCCCAACAGCCCTCGTTAGGGGAGCCGGTGCGAACGTTCCCGATGAATCTGACGACCGTCGACGTGTGCGCGGCATCGGGCGATTTGCCCAATGCCGACTGCCCGCGCACCGTGCCGACCTGGTTCATTCCGGGGAAGTCTCCGATCCGCGTGAGCACGCTGCATCAGGCGCTGCCGATCGACGACCGCACGGGATTGCGCGACTGTCCTCCCTTCACGGCCGGGCGCACGCATCGCGTCGTCTACGAGATGTGGAGCTCCGACATGCTCAAGCTGTTCGAGCAGGCGGGCCTGCCGCGCCGGGCGCCACCGCCCTTCGACCCACGTTGCGAAACCGGAGCGTCGGCGTCTGCCGGACCTCCGCCCCAGATCACGTCGCCGCTGCGCGGTGTCGTCTATTCGCTGCGCTCCAAGCGGATCGGCGAAGAGACGATCACGCTGCGCGCCACGGCGGCTGCCGGCGTGCGCGAGGTCTACTGGTTCGTGGGGAAGAGCTTCGTGGGGAAGGCGCCACCGGGCGGCACCATCGCCTGGCGGCCCGAGGCGCCGGGCTCGTTCGTGGTGCGCGCCGTGGACGATCAGGGCCAGTCGGACTCGCGGCTCATCGAGTTGGCGGTGGTGCGGTGAGCGCTCCTGCGCCGGAGACCCGCATCGAGCAGACCCCTGAATGGCTGCTCGTGCATGCGCGGGGGGTCTTCGCGCTCGCGTGGTTCAAGCAGCTCATCCAGCAAGCCATCGCGGCGGCGCAAACCTCCGTGCCTCCGGCACGCGCGATGCTGCTCGACCTGCGCGAGGTCACGGGCGCGCGCATGAGCGATATGGATCGATACGACCTGGGTGTCCTGGCGGCGCGCGACAGCGTGGGCGCGCCGATCGCCATGGTAGGCCCGGAGACGTTGGTGGACCCCCGTCGTTTCGGTGAAGTCGTGGCGCGCAATCGTGGCCTGAACGTGCGCGTCTTCACCGACATGGACGAGGCTACAGCGTGGCTGCGCTCCTTCACGAAGACCTAACGAAACACCGGCGCAAAAGCGGTCGTATGGGGACCATGCCAAAATCCAAAAAGCCCACCAAGCAAGCTCGCGCCAAACCGGAAGTCGCCGTCGCACGTCGTCCACATTCGCTCGACGAGGCCATCGCCAAGCTTCGAGCAGCCGCCCTCGCCGCGCTCGATTTTGCCGACGCGGCCGCCGACAAGTTGCGGAAGGCGCTGCGCGCGTGATCGTCGCGCTGCTCCTCGCATCTGCGACGGCCGGTGCGCAGACCACCCAACTTCCCGCCGACGACCGCATCCGCTTGGCCGAAGTGCGACGACTCGCCACCACGATTCAAGACAGCGTGTGGCCGGGGTGGGGCGCGGCGCCTTTCGCGGTGTTGCTCGTGACGGACAGCGTCGAGTTCCTGGTGTGGCATCCGCGGCCCTCCGCGGACTTCCAGTCACTGGGTTACGACTCGCTGCTCGGGTCCGACGTGTTGGCGCGCCCGCGCAGCCATCCACCGAACTTCCTCGCGACATTCCCCGCGGTGGGCGGCGTGGTGACGATCGTGGTGGGTGAGCCCGCAAAGACCCGCAAGAACTCGACCATGTGGGTCCTGACCCTGCTGCACGAGCACTTTCACCAGCTGCAAATGTCCCGTCCCGGATACTTGGCGGCTGTGGATGGGCTCCAGCTGTCGCACGGCGATCAAACGGGCATGTGGATGCTGACGTATCCGTTCCCGTACGATTCCGCACCGATTCAGCGGTACTTCGTGGGGTTCGCGCAGATCTTCTTGAGGACGGCGCTCACCGATTCCGGTCCGCCCACGGAGGATGCGCTCCGGTCCTACGCCCGGATGCGTCGCGCGCTGGGCGTCGAGCTCGCGCCCGCCGACCTGCGCTATCTCGACTTCCAGCTGTGGCAGGAAGGCGTAGCGCGCTACATCGAGTACGCCACGGCACGCGTGGCGGCGCGATCGTACACGCCGAGCGCGTCGTTCGCGGCGCTGCCCGACTTCGTTTCGTATGGCGACGCGGCGCGGGCGCTGCGGGAGCAGCTCCTGCGCGAGCTCCGGACCCTCAATCTCGGCGCCAACAAGCGCGCGACGTTCTATCCCGTCGGGGCGGCGAGGGCGCTGTTGCTCGACCGCACCACGCCAGGGTGGAAGGAGCGCTACTTCGCCAGTCTCTTCACGCTTGACCCGTAGCACCGACCGGCGTCGATTCTATGCGACTCTAACCCGATGGGTGTCGCATGGTCTCGCGCCGTGAGTTCGCCGAGCTGACTTCCCTCGCCGTCGCCGGCGCCCTGCTGCCCCGCCTGCCGTACCGAGCACCGCAAGCGTTCGCCCTCGAAGAGACCACCATCGCGCAGCTGCAGGACGGCATGAAGGCGGGCCGCCTCACGTCGCGCGCCATCACGCAGGCGTACCTCGATCGCATCGCCGCCCTCGACCGCCAGGGTCCCGCGCTGCGTGCGGTGCTCGAGACGAATCCCGACGCGTTGACGATCGCGGACGGGCTCGATGCCGAGCGGCGCCGCGGCAAGGTGCGCGGTCCGCTGCACGGGATTCCCGTCATCGTGAAAGACAACATCGACACGCACGACAAGCTGCAGACGACCGCGGGCTCCCTCGCCCTCGAGGGCAACATCGCGGTACGCGACGCGTTCATCGTCGAGCGACTGCGCGCCGCGGGCGCCGTGATTCTCGCCAAGGCGAACCTGTCGGAGTGGGCCAACTTCCGGTCGAGCCGCTCGTCGAGTGGCTGGAGCGGACGTGGCCGCCAATGCCGCAATCCCTACGTGCTCGACCGCACGCCGTCGGGTTCGAGCTCGGGGTCCGCCGTGTCGGTGAGCGCGAACCTCTGCGCCGTGGCCATCGGCACCGAGACCGACGGATCGATCGTCAGCCCCGCCAATGCGTGCGGCATCGTCGGCTTGAAGCCCACGGTGGGGCTCGTGAGCCGAGCGGGGATCATTCCGATTGCTCATAGCCAAGACACCGCGGGACCGCTGAGCCGGAGCGTCGCGGATGCCGCGGCGTTGCTGACGGCGCTCGCCGGCGCCGACCCGCGCGATCCCGCCACCGCGGACGCGCAGGGGCACGTCGAGAAAGACTACACGGCGTTCCTCGATGCCAACGGGTTGAAGGGCGCGCGCATCGGCGTCCAGGCGCGCACCGGCAACAACCCGATCGTCGACAAAGTGCTGGAGCAGGCGATCGCGGTCCTCAAGGCGCAGGGTGCCGAAGTCGTCGACCCCGCGCCCATCGACACGGCGGGCCAGCTGGGCACGAACGAGCGCGACGTGCTGCAGTACGAGTTCAAGGCCGATCTGAACGCCTATCTCGCCACGATGCCCGCGAATGTGAAGCAGCGCACGCTCGCCGATCTGATCGCCTGGAACGCCGCGAACGAGGACCGCGAGATGCCCTTCTTTGGGCAGGAGACGTTCATCGCGTCGCAGGCGCGCGGGCCCCTCACCGATCAGGCGTATCTCGACGCGCGCGCCAAGTGCCTCGACCTGACGCGGGCCAAGGGGATCGATGCGACGATGGACAAGAACAAGCTCGACGCCATGCTCGGCCCCTCGGGCGGCATCGCGTCGCTCGTCGATCTTGCCGGCGGCGGCGGGGGCGGGGGTGGGCCCGGCAGCTCGCAGTTCCCCGCGGTCGCCGGCTACCCGCACATCACGGTGCCTGCGGGGTTCCACTATGGTCTGCCGCTGGGCGTGTCGTTCTACGGCAGAGCCTGGAGTGAGCCGGTGTTGATCAAGCTGGCCTACGCGTTCGAGCAGGCGACGAAAGCGCGCAAGGCGCCCCAGTTCATCCCGACCATCTCATTGAGTTGACCATGGCCAATCTCTGGACGCGTCGCGATGTAGTGAAAACGGGACTCGCCGCCGCGGGTGCGGCGCTGCTGCCCTTCCCGCCGTCTCCTGCAGGGAAGGTCGTGCTCTTTCAGGGCGATTCGATCACCGACGCGGGCCGCGACCGCGCGTCAGCCGATCCCAACCGGGCCGGAGCGCTGGGCAACGGCTATCCGTACCTCGTCACCTCCGCCGAGCTGGCGGCTCACCCCACGAGCGGCCTCAAGTTCTACAATCGCGGCATCAGCGGGAACAAGATTCCCGACCTGGAGCAACGCTGGGCTACTGACACCATCGCCCTGAAGCCCGACGTCCTGAGCATCCTGATCGGCGTGAACGACTACTGGCACACGAAGACCAACGGCTACACGGGGACGGTGGCCGATTACGAGACGGGATTCGTCGCGCTCCTCAAGGCCACGCGCGAAGCGTTGCCGGCGGTGAAGCTCGTGGTGATCGAGCCGTTCGTGTTGCGCACCGGGGCTGTGGACGCGAGCTGGTTCCCGGAGTTCGACGAGCGTCGCGCCGCCGCGGCGCGCGTCGCGCGCCAGGTGAATGCCACATTCATTCCGATGCACTCCGTTTTCACACAGATGGCGGCGCGCACGTCGCCCGCGTACTGGGCGGCCGACGGCGTCCATCCGACAGCCGCCGGCCACGGCCTGATCGCGGAGCGTTGGCGCCGCGCGGTGCGGTTGCCCTGAGGGCCTTCGTCGTTCGCCTATGGCATGTAGCCCACGATCTTCCATCCTGCGCCCTTGGCCAGATCCACGGCTCGGACCACCTCGCCATACCGCCGCCCCCGCTCTGCTCGCACGAAGATGAGCTGTCGCTGACCGCCCGCGGCGAGTTTGCGCAGCCGAGCCTCGAGGCCGCTCTGGGCGACGGGCGTACCGTTGATGGCGTACGAGCCATCGGCCTTGAGCTCGAGGACCACCTGAGGTGATCCGTGCGTCGGCCGCGTGTCGGTCGGGGGCGGCGGGACGTTGACCTGGAACATCGACCGCAGTTGCATGGACAGGATGAATACCACGAGCAGCACGAGCAGGACATCGATCATCGGCGTGACATTGATGTCGGCGTTGAGTCCCTGCTGGGCGAGGGGTGGCATGGGCAACTCCTGGATCGAGTTACCTCATGGATACGCGCGGCGCGTGGCAGTCCCCCGACAGGGACATGACGGCTCGATGAAGGGGTTATGACGTTTGGTGCGCCTGCGTCTTGACGGCAGCGCCCCCAGGCTGCCTATGTACGCCGATGAAGCTCAGTTGTTTGGCGGCGGTTGTTGTGGCTTGCGCTCCCGCGACCCAGGGCACGCGTCCCCAGTTGGTGCCCATCGACCGCGCGACCTGGCAGTTGCGCGCCGCGTTCGATTCGGCGGCGCGCGTCGCCGATGTGTCGCGCATGGCGGCGCTGTTCGCCGAGGATGGGTTGTTGATCACCGCCACGGGCGATTCGATTCGCGGGCGCGACGCCATCGCCGCCTACATCGCGCGCCTGGCGCAGAACGACGCGTTGGCCACGCTTTCGCTCGGGCGGGAAGGCGCGTTGGAGACGTGCCTCGGCGGCGCGCGGGAGCGCGTCTACTACACGGCGCACATCGATCACGGTGGTTCGTCATCGGGGGTCTCGGGCAGAGTGTCGCTGTTCTGGAAACGTGATTCGGTGGGCGACCTCAAGGTGGCGTCGATGGCGTTCCCCGAGCGTGAGGTCCAGCGCCGCCTCACGCGGGCCGAGTGCCTGTCGCCCCAGGACTCGGTTTGGAAGGCGTGGCGCTGGGCGGTCAGCGTGTACCCCGTGCCGCTGGACTTCCCGCAGGCGAAGGAAAGCTTCGAGAGCACGCTGCGCGACAGGGGTTGGAGGGATGTGTCGTGCAATTGCGCCCAGACGTTTCCCACGTTCACGCCGTTATCGAGCCGGTCTCGGGTCATCCCCCCAGGTCTCGTGGGCGTACAGTACCACGTCCGGCCCAAGGTGGTGGCGGAGATCGTCGGCGGCCGCGCGCCGAAAGGCTCGACGATGGGCGCACAAACCTTGAGCGGTGAGTATGCGCAAACGAGGCTCTCCTACTCCGGCTTCTTCGTCGGCGGCGTCGTCTCGGTTCAGCACTTTGGACTCCAGGTCGGATTGGGCCCGGTCCTGCAGGTCGCGCACTGGCATCTCCGGGACTCGGTGGTTCACAGCGGCGGCTACCCCACCACTACCGATTACAGGTGGTCGCCGCTTCCCGTCGGCATCATCGGCGATGTGCGCTCCCACCAGCTGATTGGCCATCGAGTCTTTCTGGCCTTTCGGGCTCAAGCGCGGGTGTTCGGCAAGGTGTCGACGCCGGACACGCCGAGATTCCCTCCGGCGCGCATCGATCAGAGCACGTGGTTCTTCGGAGTTGGATTGGGCAGAGTTTTTTGAAGTAGCTTGGGGCGATCACCATGATTGCCCTTTGGAATCGCGTCCCCGTCATCATCCGAGCCGCCATCACCGGCGGCGGCGTCGCCACGCTGGGCACGCTGCCCTGGGCCCTCCTCGTTTCGCTCAACATCAAGTATGGATCCGCCGTGCCGTGGGCCGTGCCCCCGACGGCGCTGTACCTCTGGCTCTTCTGGCGCTACGCCGTCCGCGGAGCGGGGTGGCCTCGCGCCACCGCCGACGCCCGCCGCACGCTCGCGCGCGCCAACCCGGTGCCCGACGCGATGTGGGGACTCGCCATCGCCGCCGGGCTTCTCGGCCTGGTCGTCGTACTGCTCCTCCAGACCGTGATGAGCCGCCTCGTCGCGCTCCCGCCGCAGCAAGACATCGATCCCTCGAAGTACCCGGCCGCGACGGTCCTGCTGTGGGTCTTGATGAGCGCACTCGTCGCGGGAGTCACGGAGGAGACGGCGTTCCGCGGGTATCTGCAGCGCCCGATCGAGCGGCGTCACGGACCGATGATGGCGATTCTCGTCACCGGCATCCTCTTCGGGTTTCTCCATTTCACACATCCCGAAGTCACGCTGGCGTTGCTGCCGTTCTATGTCGCGGTCGCCGCGGTCTACGGCACCCTCGCATACCTGACGGACTCGATCTTCCCCGGCATGGTGCTGCATGCCGGCGGGAACGTGTTCGCCGCGCTCGATTTGTTTGCGCGAGGGCACTCGGAGTGGCAGGGACTGGGTCCGCCCGCGAAGTTGATCTGGGACACAGGCCCCGATGCGGCGTTTTGGGGATCGGTCGCCGCCACGCTGGTCGTGGGCGCTGTGACCGTGGGAGCGTACGTCATGCTGGCACGACTCAGAAAGTGATAGCACTCGTCGCCTTCCTTGCGACCGCCGCTCCGTGCGACGCACGATTCGTTGGCACGTGGGAATACCGCCAGGCGGCAGGTGCCGGGTTCGACGCCCAGGGTGAGCGGCTCGAGTTCACCTGCACGGGCGGGGTGATGGCGGGTCTCTATTTCGGGCTCGAGCGAGCCGAGGAGCACGGGCTCTTCTATACCCTGGTCGAGATGAAGGACGTGCGCCTGACTCCCGACAGCGGCATATCGTTCCTGGTCGGCGAGCGCGACTTGTACAGTCAGCGCCCCCGCAGGCTCGAAGACGTCCGCCGCAAGAAGGTGACGTGGTCGGGCGTCGCGCGCGACACATTGGTGATGCGGGGCCGGCTGGAGTTGGGGAATCTCGTGGTGACGTGCGCATCGACGGCGCGCTTGTGCCCGGACAGGGTGCTGGTGTTCAGCAAAGGCACGTGGACGCCTCCACCACGCTGGATGCTCGGCCCGTTCACCAAACCCGCCGCCGGCAATCCGGTCATCACGCCGAATGCCGCTTCGCGATTCCACTCCCCGATGGGCGACACCACCGTCGCCTGGGAGGCCTACGCCACGTTCAATCCAGCGGCCGTCGTCCGGGCCGGCAAGGTGTACGTGGTCTACCGCGCCGAGGACGCGAGCGGTGCGCTGCAGATCGGCGGGCACACGTCGCGGCTCGGTCTGGCGGAGAGCGAGGATGGGATCCACTTCATGCGTCGGCCGAGCCCGGTGCTCTATCCCGACACCGATGCCCAGCGCCCAAACGAGTGGCCCGGCGGCGTCGAGGATCCGCGCATCGTCGAGACCGACGACGGGACGTACGTCCTGACGTACACGCAGTGGAATCGCGACGTCCCGCGCCTCGCCGTCGCCATGTCGCGCGATCTGATCTCTTGGACCAAGCACGGGCCCGCGTTTGCCCGCGCCGCCGGAGGCAAGTACCTGCGTGTCGAGTCCAAGTCGGGGGCGATCCTCTGCCGCATCGAGGGCGATCGCATTATCGCCACGCGAGTGAACGGGAAGTACTGGATGTATTACGGCGTTCCCAACATCCGCATCGCCACGTCCGACAATCTCACGGACTGGACGCCGCTCGAAGATCCAGTGCTGTCGCCACGCCTCGGGTACTTCGATTCCTGGCTGGTGGAGGCAGGTCCACCCGCGCTGATCACGGAGCGCGGCATCCTGGTGGTCTACAACGCGGGGAACAGCGGCGAGAACGGTGACCCGAGTGTCCCGGCGCGTGCGTACAGCGGCGGCCAGGCACTCTTCGATCTACACGATCCCGTCAAGCTGATCGCCCGCTCCGATGTCCCGTTCATCAGGCCCACACGAGACTACGAGCGGACGGGGCAGTATCCCGAGGGGACGACGTTCGTCGAGGGGCTCGTGCGGTTCAAAGGAAGCTGGTTCCTTTACTACGGCACCGCCGACTCGCGCGTGGGCGTTGCCGTGTCCAGATAGGAGACTTGAGCATGCGTGCTCCGGCACTGTTCCTCGCGACGTGGATCACCTGCGTGGCCGCCGCCGCCGGCCAGTCGGTACAGTACCGGTCGCCCGCCGGCGTCGCGTATCGCGCGCAGCGCGACACCGGAGCGATCGCGCGCGCGGAGAGTGCGCTCGCGGTCAATCCCAAGAACGTCGACCTCATCATCCAGCTTGGCGTCGCCCAGTCCGGCGTCCGACAGTACCGCGAGGCCATCAGGACCTTCACGCGGGGAATCGCCATCGCTCCCCAGAATGCGCTGCTCTATCGGTGGCGCGGCCATCGCTACCTGTCGACGCGCCAGTTCGACCGGGCGATGGATGACTTCCGCAATGGCCTTCGGGTCGACAGTACGGTCTACGGCATCTGGTATCACCTGGGCATCGTACGCTACGCGCGTGGCGACTTCGCCGGCGCAGCGGAGGCGTTCACGCGCGCGTTGCCGCGCGCCCCGGACGCGGCGGAGCGGGCCGGCTCGACCGATTGGCTCTGGATGTCGTTGTCGCGCGCGGGGCGCGCGCCCGACGCCCAGGCGCTGCTACAGAGCCACCCGGACTCGGCGCCCCCGGGGAATGCGTACGGGCAACGCCTCCGCATGTATCGCGGGGAAATCGGGCCCGATTCCGTGATCACTGCTGCCGATACGAGCGACGTCGCCGTGGCGACGTTGAGCTATGGCGTGGGCAACTGGTACCTGGTGCATGGCGACACGACCCGCGCGAAGACCTGGTTCGAGCGCTCGATCCGCTCCGGGGGATGGCCGGCCTTCGGGTTCATCGTATCGGAGCTGGAGCTGCGCCGGCTGCGGTGACGACCTACGTGGCCTTCCTGCGCGCGATCAACGTCGGTGGTCACGCGGTCGTGAAGATGACGGCCCTGCGCGACGCGTTCACCGCCGCCGGTTGTAAAGAAGTGCGGACGTTGATTGCCAGCGGCAACGTCCTCTTCGAGGCTCCCGCCGGCGGCATCGCGGCGCTGGAGCGGCGCATTCGGGCCGAGCTGGGGAAGCTCTTCGACACCCCTCCGGGGTTGTTCATTCGCACGGTGCGCGACGTCGCGCGGCTCGTCGAAGCCAATCCATTCCGGCGCTACGCCGCAAAGCCACGGCTCGCGCTCTATGTCGCTTTCCTGTCCCGGAGACCTCGGCAGGTCCCACGATTGCCGCTGCGCTCGGTCCCGGAAATGCTCGACGTGATTAGCGTGATGGATCGGGAGGCGTTCATCGTGAGTGGCCGAAAGAAGAACGGCCTCTACGGATTCCCCAATTTGTTCATCGAGAAGCAGCTCGACGTAACGGCGACGTGCCGGAACTGGAAGACCGTCGTGAAGATCGCGCTGACCTTGGCCGTCCTCGGTTGCGCCAGCGCCCCACCGCCCGCTCGGGCGCCGCGCCCATCCGCGCCGGCGCCGGCTCCATCCACTCTCGCACCTAGGACGTCGACCGGCCTCGACGACCTGATGCGCCGCGACATGGTCGCCGACCGCGCCTTCGCGTGGTCCACGCGGCGCCTCACGTGGGACGACTTCCAGGGCGATCCCCCGACGGATGGCTCCGAGGGTGCCGTCACCTCCTACACGATCTACTCGGCGTGGAAGTGCCGCGGCGACGCCTTCGAGTTTCGTGTCGTCGCCGGATTCCGGCCCCGCCAGTCCTGGGTCAAGGCCATCGTGCTCAGGGATAGCGTGCAGCGGCGCACCGTCCTCGTCCACGAGCAGACGCACTTTGACCTCGCCGAGGTGCACGCACGCCTGATGCGGCGGGCCTTCCGGGAGCTGGACCGGCCGTGCCGGCAGTCCGATGGGGAGCTTTCGGACCTGGCGCAGCGCCTAGGCCAGGCGGAGAAGGCGGAGCAGCGGCGCTATGACGCCGAGACGAAGCATGGCCTCCTGGGAGACGAGCAGACGCGCTGGAGCCTTCAAACGCGGCGACGCCTGACGGCATCCAACTAAAGACCCTTACAGGGAACCCCATATGACCCGCCGTACATCTCGGTTTGCCCTTCCGGTCCTGCTCGCGGTCCCGCTGCTCGCCGCGTACGGCGGCTGGGCGGCCATCACGGTCGAGGACCTGCCCGATTTTGGCGTCGTGCGCCAGCCGCTGAACTTCACGTTCACGGTGCGCCAGCACGGCGTGACCAAGCTGAGCAATCTCGAGCCGCGCGTCGAAGCGCGGGGTGCGGGCACGAACGCCGCGGCGGTGGCGGTGCCGGGCAAGGAAGCGGGACAGTACACGGCGCGTCTCGTTCTGCCGCAGGCGGGGGAGTGGACAATCACGATCCACAGCGGCTTCGGGCCCAGCAAGGTGACGCTCGTCCCGATGCAGGTGATCGAGCCGACGGCGCAGGCGCCGGCGGCGCTCGCGGCGGCCGATCGCGGCCGCCGGCTCTTCGTGGCGAAGGGATGCCTCACCTGTCACGTGCACGGCGACGTGAGCGGCAGCGGCGTCGTGGCCGTGGGCCCCGACCTGACGGGCCGGCGCCTGGCTCCCGAGTATCTACAGCGCTTCCTCGCCGATCCGGCAATGATCGGCAGCGCCAATCGGATGCCGAATCTGAACCTGAAGCAGCCCGAGATCGCGGCGTTGATCGCCTTCCTGAACCGCGCCGACGGTCAGGTGGGCGCGGGAAACTAGTTCAGGGCTTCAGGAAGCGGCCGTACCATTCCAGGTAGCGCTGCCAGCGGTCCTTCTGGTACGTGGGTTTGCCGATCCCGTGCGACTGGCCTGGGTAGACGACGAGCTGGGTCGTCCTGCCCAGGCGGCGCATCGCCTGGTACATCTGCTCCGAGTTCATGATCGGCACGTTCCAATCGCTGGAGCCACCCATCCAGAGCGTGGGCGTCGTGATCTTCGCGACCGACCAGAACGGTGAGATGCGATCCCAGGCGCGCTGGTGCGTCCAGGGCAGCCCCAGCTCGATCTCCCAGAGATTCTGGTAGTGGTCGTGCCCGTAGTTGGACGTGTAGAGCGCTTCGCTCGCGCCGCTGATGGCGGCCTTGAAGCGCGTGCTCTTCGTGATGACGTAGTTCGTCAGGATCCCGCCGTACGACCATCCGCCCACGCCGAGCCGATCCGCGTCCGCCACACCTAAGCGGACGGCTTCATCGACCGCCGCGATGACATCGTCGAAATCCTTGTTGCCCCAGTCCGCGAAGATTGCGCGGGAGAACCTCGCGCCGTATCCCGACGACCCGCGTGGATTCGTCATCACGACCGCGTAGCCGGCTGCCGCGAAGAGCTGTGCCTCGGCATTGAACGAGCGGTCGTACTGCGAAACGGGACCGCCGTGAATGCGCAGCAGTGTCGGGTAGCGACGGCCCGCTTGGTAGGCTGGCGGAGTATAGAGGAAGGCCTCGATGGCCGTCCCGTCCCGGCTCTTGAAGTGCATCTCGCGCACTTCGGCGAGACGCAGGGAGTCGAGCAACGGCTGGTTGGTGCGGGTCACCTGGCGTGCGCCCGCGGCTTCGACCACGAAGACCTCGTTCGGCAAGTGCGGCGCGCTGACGAGCGCCGCGATCGTGCCGTCCGTTCCGAGACTGTAGTTGCCGACCGACCGCCCGTCCGCCCCGCCGCCCAACAGACGTGTAACGGCTCCTGACGTGGCATCCACCCGCACGAGATAATTGTCGCCCTCGTCCTCGAGAATGCCGTAGATGCTCTTCCCATCGGGGGCCCAGCGCTCGGCGCGGATGTTGCGATCGAGCGCGGCGGTCAGCGCGCGCGGCTG
>DASYRD010000011.1:0-9348 GCA_036004745.1 Gemmatimonadales bacterium
CAGGTGGGGCTCGCCGGCAAGAAGGACCCGGCGGCGATGGTCTCGGCGTGCGAGCTCGTGCTCGAGGGGCTCGTCGCGGAGAAGCGCATCGCGCGCAGCGAAGACCTCGGCTACGTCCGCGCGCGCCCCGACCCAAAGTCACCACCGAAACCAGGACCTAACCTCTTCACGTAGCATATAACCGTCTCTTACAGGGAGTCCCCATGGGCCAGCTGCTCTTCGGTCTCGTGCTCCTCGGCGTTGCTTTCTTCGTCCGCATAGGAGCGTCGGCCGTTCGCAGCGAAGGCGCCCGCCCCGTGGGCGGGATCCTGCGTCTGGTGAGTCTCGCCGCCCTCGTCGTGGGCGTCCTGGTGATCGTCGGATCGACGGCCGTCGTCATCAACGCCGGTGAAGTCGGCGTGCAGCACGCGTTCGGATCGGTCAACCCTACGCCGCTCCTCGCGGGCATCCGGATGGTGCCGCCCTGGTCCTCCATCGAGCGCTACTCGACGCGCGAGGAGCAGTACCCGTTCACCGGGGACCAGGTCGAAGAGATCCAGGCGCTCTCGAGCGAGCAGATGGGGATGACCGTCGACGTGGGCCTGCGCTGGCAGATCGATCCGCAGCAGGCGGCGCGCATCTACACCGAGATCGGCGACGAGAATCAGATCCACAGCGCCGTCCGCAATGCCCTCCGCAAGGGCGTCCGCGACGGGATGGTGCAGTACTCCATCAACGACATCTCGAAGCGCACCCAGATCGCCAACACGATGGAAGCGCTGGTGGACTCGGCGCTGGTGACGCAGCCGCGCGTGGGCGGTCCCCGGTTCCGCATCGCCACCGTGACGGCCTTCTTCCTGCGCGACCTGCAGCCGCCGGCGCAGGTGGTTCAGGCGATCAACAACAAGATCGCGCAGGAGCAGCAGGTCGAGACGGAGCGTCACCGGGTTGAAGTGGCGCGGCTCCAGGCGGAGCAGCAGAAGCTCCTCAACACGACGCTTACGCCGGAGGCGCTGACCAGGCAGTACTTCGACGTGCTGCGTG
Organism: Gemmatimonadales bacterium; assembly: GCA_036004745.1. Classification (GTDB taxonomy): domain Bacteria; phylum Gemmatimonadota; class Gemmatimonadetes; order Gemmatimonadales; family GWC2-71-9; genus 20CM-2-65-7. The sequence continues at coordinate 1,024 of DASYRD010000011.1, forward strand.
AGCTCAAGTCGTCGAACAACCTCGTGATCCTCGTGCCGACCGCGGGCGGGATCCCGGTGCTGAACCTGGGCGACCTTCGCCGGAATCTGCGGCCGTAGTGAGCGCACCGCCGCTCATCACGGTGACGCGGCAGTACGCCTCGGGCGGTTCGGATATCGCCCGACTGGTGGCGAAGGCACTCGGCTGGACGCTGATCGACAACGAATTCGTGGACCAAGTGGCGCGACGCGCCCACCTGCCCGCCGCCGAAGTCGCGCAGCTCGAGGAGCGCGCGCCGGGCTTGTTGGAACGCCTGGCGCGCACCCTCGCGGCCGCCTCACCGGAAATGTTCATCAGCACCTCGGCCCCGCCCGTCGACGCCGATGAAGAGACCATTGTGAAGATGACGGAGCGCGTGATCGCCGAGGCGGCCGCGGAGGGACGCGTCGTGCTGGTGGGCCGCGGCGCACAGGCGATGCTGGCCCAGCGCGACAACGCGCTGCACGCCTACGTCGTCGCCAGCAAGCCCTGGCGGCGAAAGCTCGCCGTCGAACGGCTCGGTGTGGACGCCGCCAGCGTCGACAGAGTGGTGGATGAGACGGACAAGCAGCGCGATCACTACGTGCGGAGCCACTACGGCCGCGATCGCCAGGACCTCACGAGGTATGACCTCATCCTGAACGCGGAGCGACTGGGGTTCGAAGGGGCGGCGGCCCTGGTGGTGGCCGAGGCGAAACGACGGGCGTGGAAGTAGCGGTGCGGCTGGCGCGCCTCCAAACAACAATGACGACCGTCCTGATGCTGTTCGCAGCGTGCAGGACGCCGCGTAAGACACTCGAGTCCGCGCTCGCGGCCCCGACGCCGCTCGTCAGCGTCCCTTTTGATCTGTACAACAATCACATCTACGTGCGGGCAATCATAAATGGGGACTCCGCGTGGCTCGTGCTCGACACCGGCGACCCGCACACCCTGTTGGACAGCGCTTGGGCGTTGGGGATTGGTGCTCTGCCATTTGGAAAACTGGACCAGTTCACCGAGGCGCGCGTCGATTCCATCGCGTTAGGGGAATTACGACTCCGGAACTATCGGGTGGACCTCGCGCAAACGGACCTCATCAGTCAGGCATCGGGACGCCCGATCCGAGGGCTGCTCGGCGCCGAGGTTTTGCGTCGCTTCACTGTCGAGATCGATCCGGGCGAGCGACGTGTCAAACTGTACGATCCAGCAACGTACTGGTACTCGGGGCCGGGCACCGTCGTCTCGATGGTGCCACGTCGAGGCGTCGTCGTCGCCCGGGCACGACTCAAGATCTCCGGGGGCCGCACGGTCAAGGCCAACTTGGTGCTCGATACCGGCGCCTCCCGCGAGTGCCTGATCTTCAGTCGTCGTTTCGTCTCGAGACACGCGCAACTCGACCGCCTCCGCAACGTCGAAAGCGTCGTTGGCGTCGGCCTCCGCGGTCAGTTCAACGGCCGCATTGTCCGCGTGGAGGAGCTGCGCCTAGGGCCGTTTCTCGCGCGCGGCCCGACGGCTGGTCTCCCGGACTCAGGGACGGAGAGAATCCTGGACATTGCCGAGGATGGCGTTGTCGGGAACCAAATGCTTTCTCGTATCGGCGTCGTCTTCGACTACGCGCGCGACAGGATGATCCTCTCAAAGGCGGGTATGGACGCGGCCGACTGTCCATATGATATGAGTGGCATCGCCTTCACCACGACCGGTCCATCGTTGACCGGGTTGCGGGTGATTGCCGTAGCCCCGACCAGTCCCGCGGCCGAAGCTGGAATCGTTATCGGCGATGAGATTCTCGCCGTCGACGGGCGATCGGCCTCAGATCTCACACTTTGGGAGGTCCGACAGGCGCTGATGGTCGCCGGGGCGAAGCGAGAGCTACTCGTCAGGCGTGGCGCCGATTCGATCGCCGTCACTCTAGTGTTGCGCCCACTGCTCTAGTCAGGATACCAGTTCTTATCCCACGCGTGCGGCTTGAGCCGTTCCAACATTCCCGCCGACAACGCGCCCTTCCCCACCGCCGCGACGTTCGACCGCACGTGCTCCGACCGCCGCATCCCCGGAATCACCGTCGACACCTCTGGACGCGACAGGCAGAATCGCAACGCCAGCTCGGGCAGGGTCTCCGCTTCGTCCCCGAGCAGCTTGGCCAGCGCGTCGGCTCGTCTTCCCGCTTCGGCGCGACGATCCCCCGCGAAGTACCCTTCGCGCCAGTCTCCCGACGGAAACACGGTGTCGGCGCGAATGCGCCCCGTGAGCGCGCCCTCGTCGAAGGGCACGCGTACGATGATTCCCAGCGGCTTCTGCTGCGCCAGCGCGAACAGGGCCTTCTCGGGAGTGCGGTCGTAGATGTTGTAGATCACCTGCGCCGTTTCGAAGAGCGGGTCGGTCAGCGCCTTCAGCGCGGTCTCGGGCGCGTGATCGTTGATCGAAATCCCCCAGTGCAGGACGTTTCCTTCCTTCTTCAGGCGGGCCATCGCCTCACGTGACTCGACCCACTTCGGGTCGGCGAGCCAGTTGTCGTGCCACACGTGCAACTGCTGGACCGGGATGGCGTCGAGGCGGAGGTTCTTGAGCGACCGTTCGGTCGACTTGGTGATGTGCTTCGCCGGAAAGACGGCGCTGAGGGGCTTGTTGCCGTCAGCGGGCCACTCCTGGTTGCCCGGGGGAACCTTCGTCGCGAGGAGGGCACGGCCGTCCTTGAGCTCGGCCTTGAGCACCTTGCCGATCAGCTCTTCGCTGTGGCCGTCCCCGTACGCGAGCGCCGTATCGAAGAACGTGACGCCCTGGTCGAGCGCCGCGCGCAGTGCGTCGCCGCCCTGGCGATCATCCGAACCGAGCCACATCGCGCCGCCGAGCCCCCACGCCCCGTAGCCCAGCTCGCTGACGCTGTATCCGGTTGCTCCCAATGGCCGCTTTTTCATGCCCATAGCCTACACCGCCGATCGAAGTGCGGGAACCCGCCATGCCGCGATCGCCATCGACAGCGCCGTCACAATCCCGCCAGACGCCACCGCCCACGGCGCGCCGTAATGCTCGGCGATCACCCCCGCCGCGAGGGCGCCGAGCGGCGCGAGCCCGACGAACACGAACGAGTAGAACCCCATCACGCGGCCGCGCAGGGCGTCGGGGACGATTGTCTGGAGCAAGGTGTTCGTGAGCGCATTGTTGATGATCATCGCGCAACCCGTGAGCGCGAGGATGCACATCGACAGGGTGAAGCTCCGCGACGCGGAGAACGCCACGAGCGCCAGACCGAAACTCGTGCCGCCCAGTACGAGCGTGCGGCCCTTGGGGATGCGGCGGGAGAGCACGGCGATGCCGAGGGCGCCGAGGAGCGCGCCGACCCCCACGGCGGCGGTGAGCGCGCCGTAGCCCGCGGCACGGGTGTGGAGCACGTCGCGCGCGAACACGGGCATCATGACGAGAAACGGAAACCCGAACACGCTGAACAGCCCCGTCAAGACGACGAGCGTCGACACGCGCGCGTCGCCGGCGATGAACGCGAGGCTCTCGCGGAAGCCCGCCCACGCGGAGGCGCTCGCGGGCTGGGGCACATGCGGGGGCAGCCGCATCGCCAGGAGACCACCGATCACGGCGAGGTAGCTCACGCCGTTCAGCGCGAAACACCATGTGGTCCCGAGCGTCCCAATCAGAATGCCGGCCACTGCTGGCCCGAAGACGCGCGTCGCATTGAACATCGACGAGTTCAGGGCGATCGCGTTCATGAGATCTTCTTTGCCGACCATCTCGACCAGAAAGGACTGCCGCGTCGGAATGTCGAAGGCGTTCACGATGCCCAGGAAGAGCGCCAGGGCCATCACGCTTTCGACGGTGACCTTCCCCGTCGCCACGAGGGTGGCGAGCGCGAAGGCCTGAAGCATCAGGAGCGTTTGGGTGATCGTGACGACGCGCCGCTTGTCGCTGCGGTCGGCCACGACGCCGGCGTAGAGCGTGAACACCAGGACGCCGATCGAGCCGAGGGCCGAGACGAGGCCCACGTAGAACGGCGAGTCGGTGAGCTGTAGGACGAGCCAGCCCTGGGCGATCGACTGCATCCAGGTGCCGGTGAGCGAAACGGTTTGGCCGAAGAGAAAGAGGCGGAAGTTGCGGTGGGCCAGGGCCCCGAATCCGTAGCGTCGCGCGGCCTCGGTCATGACACCAATTTAGGGGTCATGGAACTCCGGTGTTCAGCCTTTCTCTTCGACCTCGACGGCGTCCTCGTCGACTCGCACGCAGTCGTCGAACGCGCGTCTCGCAGCTGGGCCCTGCGCCATCAACTCGACCCTGACATGGTTCTGCGAGTGGCGCATGGACGCCGCTCGAGCGACACCGTGAAGGCCATGGCCCCGCATCTCGACGCGACGCGTGAGGCGGCCTGGATCGACGCCGCCGAGCTTGGCGACGTCGAGGGCCTGAAGCCCGTCCCGGGCGCGGGCGAGCTCTTGGCCTCGCTCCCCGCGAGCCGCTGGACGATCGTGACGTCGTGCGGACGGGCGCTCGCAGAACGGCGCCTGACGGCGGTCGGACTCCCCGTCCCGAAGCTCATCGTCACCAGCGAGGACGTCTCAAAAGGAAAACCCGCGCCCGATGGCTACCGGCTCGGCGCGGAGCGTCTCGGCTACGCCCCCGCCGCGTGCGTCGCGTTCGAAGACGCGCCCGCCGGAATCGCCGCGGCGCGCGGCGCCGGTGCGCGCGTGATCGGGCTCACGACCATGCTCACGGGGCGCGAGCTCACCGGTGGCGAGGCGACGATTCCGGATTTCAGGGCGGTTCTTGTGCGCCAGGAGCCCGACGCCCTTATCATTACCATAGGATGAGACACACGACGTATAGTCGCTTCGTCCCGGGCCTGCTCGAGACGCTCAACCTCCAGGCCCTGCTCGACCAGCTCGCCGACTTTCTGTTGCAGTCGGGCTTCGCCGGAGGCCCGCACTCAAACCCCTTCTGGGGCGAGTTCGGCGAAGACGACCCCGACCGCTCGCTCGACGCGCTGCGCCAGGCGATCCTCCAGGCCCTGATGGAATCGGGTCAGCTCACGCCCGAGATGCTGAACGTGCTGCGCGGTGAATCGACGGGCGACGCGCAACGCGACGCCGACCTGCAGCGCCAGCTCGCCGAGCTGCTCGATCAAATCGTCCAGAAACTCATCGAGGAAGGGTATCTCAACCTCACGCAGCCGCCACAGCTCCCCGCCGGGCAGCAGCCGCTCTTCGGTCCCGGTGGCATGGCCCAGGAAGCAGCGCAGCAGGTGCAGTTCAGTCTCACCGAGAAAGGCATCGACTTCCTCGGCTACCGCACGCTGAAGCACCTGCTCGGCAGCATCGGGAAGTCGAGCTTCGGCGCGCACGAAACCGAGCATCTCGCCACAGGCATCGAAGCTGAGGCGGCGAGCAAGCCCTACGAGTACGGCGACACGCTGAACCTCGACGTGAACGCGACGCTGTCGCGCGCGCTCGAGCGCGAGGGGCTCGGCGTCCCGATCAACCTCGAGTACGGCGACCTGATGGTGCACCAGGCCGAGTATCGCTCGTCATCGGCGACGGTGCTGATGCTCGACTGCTCGCACTCGATGATTCTCTACGGCGAGGATCGCTTCACGCCGGCGAAGAAAGTCGCGCTGGCGCTGACGCACCTGATCCGCACGCAATTCCCCGGTGACACGCTGCGCGTGGTGTTGTTCCACGACACGGCCGAGGAGATTCCCCTCGGCCAGCTGGCGCACGCACAGGTGGGTCCCTATCACACGAACACCGCGGAGGGGTTGAAGCTCGCGCGCCGTATCCTGATGGGGCAGCGCAAGGACATGCGCCAGATCATCATGATCACGGACGGAAAACCGTCGGCGCTGACGCAACCCGACGGGCGGATCTACGTGAACTCGATGGGCCTCGATCCGCACATCCTGCAAGCGACCTACCGGGAGGTCGCGCTTTGCCGCCGCAGCGGGATCCTCATCAACACGTTCATGTTGGCGCGAGACCGCAGTCTCGTGGAGTTCGTGAAGAAGGTCTCGGCGATTTGTCGCGGCAAGGCGTACTTCACGAACACGATGACGTTGGGGCAATTCATTCTGATGGACTTCATGCGCCGGAAGACTCGACGCGTGAGCTAGCGCCGAGAGATCACTTCGTAAATCATCTGCGAGATGTCGCTCACCACCTTGTAGGCATCCTCGTCCTTCTCGATCCCGCCGGTGAGCACTACCAGGACATACCGCCGTCCTCCCGGAAGCTCCACGATCGCGGCGTCGTGATACACGAGCTTCCCAACCCAGCCGGTCTTGTGGTACACGCGGACGTTTTCAGGCAGGCCCGCCGGAATCCCTTCCTTGAAATGCTGGCGGCCGAGGATCTCGAGCATCTCACGGCACGCCGCCGCAGACGCCGCGCGGTTCTGCGCGATCGCGGCCATCAAGACACCCAAATCCCGCGCCGTGGTCGTGTTGTTGCGGCCGGCTCGATACGCCTTACCGTCCTCGACGCCCCGAAGCACCAGGATCGAGTCGGCGCCGAGCTCGTGGGCCGTTGCATTGGCCCGAGGTGCCCCCACCTGCGCGATGAGAATGTTCGTCGCGAGGTTGCTGGACACCGTCTCCATCAGCTCGACGAGCTCACGAATCGACGCCTTGCCGCCGACCCGCAGGTAGAGCGTCGAGTCCGAGTCGTCGCCCTTGTCGAGCTGGTACGGCGAGCTGTCCACGATCGACTTGAAGAGGTTCGTGACGGCGATGGAATCGTCGAGCGAGAGCCGATGCGCGTCGCGGTCCCGGAACAGCTGAATCATTACGGGCACCTTCATGGTGCTCGCCGCATGGAAGCGCCGGCGGGCGCCGACGAGCACCGAATCCCGCGTCGTCAGGTCCCGGAAGTAGACGCCGACGCCCGTGGCCGGTGCGGCGGCGATCCGAGCCGAGATCCGGGCCGCGAGGCCGGTATCGGACGACTGGGCGACCACGAGCAGCAACGCGAGCAGAGTCATAGGCCCGAGAAGATAGCCTTCGCCGGGGCTAGTCGCCCGGTTTAGATTCTACGGCGTGAGCGAGTTCGTGTTCGGTACCCACAACGCCGCGTTCGTTCAGGTGATGTACGAGCAGTACCTGCGCGACCCCGCCTCCGTCCCTGAAGAATGGCGGGGGCTTTTCGATAATGGGAAGACGGCGGAACTCCCCATCATCCCCACGACTCGGGCCGACGTTACACCGCCCGAGACTCGGCGTGACGCACCGCCAGCTCCTACGCCCGACGCCCCACGCCCTGCAGGCACAATCCCCATCACAGGTCCGGCGGCCCGGTTAGTGGCCAACATGACCGAGTCGCTCTCGGTCCCCACGGCCACTTCGTTCCGCGACGTCGCCGTCGCGACGCTCGATGCGCGGCGCAAGGCGCTCAACGCGCAGCTCGCCCAACTAGGACCGACCGGCAAGAAAGTGTCGTTCACGCACCTGATCGCCTACGCGATCGTGCAGGCCGTCAAGCAGTTCCCGGCGATGGTGCACGCGTTCCAGGAAGTCGACGGCAAGCCGCATCGTGTGATGCCGCAAGGAATCGGGCTGGGGCTCGCCGTGGACGTCGAGCGCAAGGACGGCACGCGCGGTCTCGTGGTCCCCGTCATCAAGCACGCCGAAGGCATGGATTTCGCCGCCTTCCATCAGACGTACGAGGCGCTCGTCGAGAAGGCGCGCACCAACAAGCTGCTCCCCGATGATTTCGCCGGCGGCACGATCCAGCTGACGAACCCGGGCACGATCGGTACCGTCGCGTCCGTGCCGCGCCTGATGAAGGGTCAAGGCTCGATCATCGCGACGGGCGCGATCCGCGACATCGCGGGCGCGAAGGTCATGACGATCACGAGTACTTACGACCACCGCATCATCCAGGGGGCGGAGTCGGGCTCGTTCCTTCGCCACCTCGATTCCCTCTTGCAGGGCGAGCAGCGGTTCTACGACGGGATCGTCGAGAGTCTGGGCGTAGGGCGTGGGGCGTTGGACGTGTCGCAACCACCCACACCGCACGTCCCACGCCCCACGTCCGCCGACGACCTGAAACACGTCGCGGCGGCCACGGCCCTCGTGCGCGCCATCCGCCGCCTCGGCCACCGCGCGGCCCGCCTCGATCCGCTCGGTAGCGAGCCGCCCGGTGACCCGTCCCTCGACCCTGGGCCACTGGGGCTCACCGCGGACGCGATGGCCCGTATCCCCGCCGACGTGCTGCGCTGCTACGTCCGCGGCGAGACGCTCGCCGACGCGCTGCCGCAACTTACCGCCACCTACTGCGGCACGATCGCCTACGAAGTCGAACACATCGCGAGCCACGAAGAGCGCGTGTGGCTGCG
>DASYRD010000012.1:0-11564 GCA_036004745.1 Gemmatimonadales bacterium
CACCCCCTTCTCCTAGGTGGAGTCCCAGGTTTTGGCTGGTCCGCGGTACCTGCTCTTGGGAATGATGGGTATTGTCGTGGCCTGCGCCGGCGGGGGGGGGCCACGGCCCGCTCCTGTCACGCCCGCTGAGATTCCCACCCTCAAGGCCCAAGCCGCACAGCAACCCACAAACGCACAGATCCGCTTCCGTCTCGCTGCCGCGCTAATGGCCGCCGGGCGCTGTGATACTGCCGTTGTCGTCGCGCACGCCGGCCAGATGTTGGCGCCCAGCGAGGCATTGGGACCGATGGTGATCGGCGGCTGCCAGGAGAAGGACGGCCGCTACGATCTCGCGTACACCACCTACACCGACTTTGCCAATCGCTATCCGCGGGCCCGCGGCGTCGCGGCCGTTCGGGCCTTGGCGCAGCTCGCGTTGCGCACGCAGGCGACGCAGACCGCCAAGCTCGCGCTGGCGCGCGAATCGACGCTGACCGCGCTCCCGCCCGAGCCATCCACAGTCGCAGTGTTGCCGGTGACGATCGCGGGCGACTCGAGTCTCCAGCCGCTGTCGCGCGGTCTCGCCGAGCTGCTGACGTCCGACCTCGCACTCGTCCGCAGTCTGCGGCTGCTCGAGCGAGTCCAAATCGGCGCGCTGCTCGACGAGCTGAAGGTCGGACAAAGCGGCCGGGCGGATCCGAGCACGGCGGCGCGTGTCGGGCGCATGTTACGCGCCGAGCGGATGGTGCAAGGCGTCGCCGCGATCACGCAGAACGGGCCGGCACGCTTATCGGCGACGGTGGTGCGCGGCGACGGCAACGTGCGTGCGGGCGCGCAAGCCAACGGCACATTCAAGCAGCTGCTCGATCTCGAGAAGCAGCTCGTCTTCGGTCTGGCGACCCAGCTCGGCATTCAGGTGACAGAGGCCGAGCGGCAGCGCATTCAGCGGCAGGGTCCCAAGAACCTCGCCGCGTTCCTCGCATACAGCGACGGACTCGAGGCTATGGACCGCGGCGATTATCGTGCGGCGGCGACCGCGTTTGCGGCGGCGGTGCGTGCCGATCCGTCCTTCCAGGCGGCGCAGCAACAGCAGCAGGCCGCGGAAGCCGCGCCGGCGGTGCAGGCGTCGCCGGGAGACGTGGTGACGGTTGTTGAAGCCGTCGCCGCGATGACGACGCCCACGGAGCCTGCCGCGCTCGGCGCGTTGCAGAACTCGACCACCGATGTGTCTCAATCCATCACCGATCTGACCAATCAGAGCGGCATTACGAGCATCGTCAGCCATCCGACCAACGAGAGCCAAGGCATCACGAACATTGTGCAGAGCTCGGGCCTGATCCGCATCATCTTCAAGCTTCCATGACGCGTGGGCGGGGGGTGCTCCTGGGAGTGATCGGCGTGCTCGCGCCGTGCATCGTCGCTGCGCAAGCCGGGACCACAGTGGCGCGGAGCGGCGCCTTTTTCGAATCCTACAGCTTCGGGACGGGCCTCGCGTTCAACCGGATCAGCGAGTTCACGATTCCGGTCAGCGTCACCCAGCGGTTCGGCGGCCGCTTCGTGCTCGACGTGGGGACGGCATTCGCGAGCGCCTCGGTGCGCGGAGCTGATGGCAGCACGATCGATCACTCGGGGTTCGTTGACACCGATCTCCGCGCGACGGTGAGCGTCATTCCCGGACGGCTCGTGATGAACCTCGTGGGCACGGTTCCCACCGGCGCGACCACCGTTCCCGATACGACGATTCCGCTCTTCGGCGCGACGGCGACAGATCTCCTGGGATTCACCACGCCGAGCTTCGGCTCGGGCGGCGGTGTCTCGATGGGCTTCGCGTCGGCGTTCAGGATGGGATCGGACTGGGCCATCGGCACGGGCGCGAGCTACCGCTACGGCGCCAGCTACGTGCCGGTCAAGGGTGGCGCGGAGATGAGCCCGGGCGGCGAGATCCGTGCACGGCTGGGGCTCGAGGGACCGTTCGGTGGGGGCAAGTATTTCCGCGGCGCGTTGGTTTACACGACAACGGGTGGGAATGACCTCGGGGCCGGGCGGCAGAGCACGATCGGCGACCGGGTGCTCGTGTATGGCACCGCGAGTTTGCCGCTCGGGAGCGGGCATCTCTCCATCTATGGATGGGAGATGCGGCGGCTCCGGGCCCGCAACGTCGGCGCGCCCGGCACGGTGTCGGTGCCGCGGGGCAACGTGCTCGCGCTCGGCGCGCGCCTCGAGCGGCCCCTGAATCCCAAGGCGACGCTGGTGCCACTGGTCGAGTTCCGCCACGAGCTGACGGGGCCCGCCGACAAGATGGAGCTGTTGGGCTTCCTGTTTCGCGCGGGCACTGATCTGCGCTACCGGCTGAGCGATCACTCTGTGGGCGTGCTCCAGGCGCAGGTCGCGTTCGGTCAACTCCAGGCGCCAGGCATGCGTGTCTCCGTCGTCGGTCCCCGCCTCGGCGCCTTGCTCGAATGGTCGCGGTGAGACGCGCCCGCGCGCCGTGGTTATGGCGCGCGTCGGTGCTGCTCGTAGGACTGCTCGGCCTCAACTGTCGCGACTCGACCGGACCGCGCGGCTTCGCCGGGCACGTCGCCTTTGCACCAACGTTCGAGAGCGGCAGCGCCGGAATCGTCGATGTCGATCGCTTGCGCATCACGCTCGTCCGCCCGCCCAGCACCCTTGTTCTCGACACGGTCATCGCGATTCCTCCCAATGCGGACTCGGTCGATCTGTCCCTCAGCGTCCCGCTGTCATCTGCGCGTGAGGATCTGGACCTCTATCTCCGGCTGATCAACACCGCCGGCGACACCGTCTTCCGGAATACCCCGTACCCGCAGTCCATCACGGTCACCAGCGGCAGCACGGGAACGGTCGTGCCTGCCCCGCTCGAATACGTGGGCGTCGGGTATGACGCGGCCTTCGTCGTCATCGGGTCGCCCGATACCAGCGTGCTCTTCGGCGACACGCTGCAATTGAGCGCGACGGCGTGGGGGGCCATCGACCTACCGATTCCCGGCACGCCCGTCGCATGGCGGTCGCTGGATTCGTTGCGCGTACGCGTCCCGAATCGCGCCGTGGGGAAAGTGGTCGGTGGCAGCCAGCGGGGCCCCGCACGCATCGTGGCGCAGCTCCTCACCGGCCCCAGCGATACGGTCCTGGTGACCGCGCAGCCGGTGCCGACCGTTCTGACACGGGTCAGCGGGGACGGGCAGACGGCTGTGCCGTTCGCGACGCTGCCCCAGCCGCTGCGCGTCCGAGTCACCGCCAACGATGGGTTAGGAGTACAGGTGCCGGTGGCGTTCCGCGCGCTCGCCGCCGGCGCGTCGGTGAGTCTGGACACTGTCATGAGCGACTCGCTCGGCTACGCCGAGGTGACCGGGGTACTCGGTCCGGGCGTCGGGCAGCAGACCTTCGACGCGCGAGTCGCCCGCATCGCCACGCCTGTCGTGTTCACGGCGACGGCGGTGAGCGGCACTGTCGCCAGCGTTACGCTCGACCGCACCGTGGACACGATCGCTCGCGGCGCAACGTTGCAGTACAACGCCACCGCGCGCGACTCCAGCGGGAATCCGGTGAGCGTGACGATCGGCTGGACATCGACGATCACGAGCGTGGCGACCGTAGACCAGCTCGGCTTGGCGCGAGGCGTGGGTGTCGATTCCACGAAGATCATCGCCGCGGCGGCGGGCCGTGCCGACACCGCGCTGCTGTACGTCCGCGCGCTGAATCGCGTGGTTCCCGACCCAGCCGACACGGTGATCACGGCCGTAGGCGACTCGTTCGACATTCGCGCGACCGCCTACGACAACTTCGGCGCCGTGGTGACCTCGGGGTTTACGCGTACGTACAGCTCCGCCACGCCGACCGTCGTGACCGTCAACGCGACGACCGGACGGACACGCAGCGTCGGGCCGGGTAACGGCGTCATCGTGATTCGCGACTCGGTGGACGCCACGCTGCGCGTCCAAGCGGCGGCCACGGTGCGCGTCAATCAGCTGACCGCGTCGATTCGCAATACGCCCGCGTTGCCCGATAGCCTCCAGATTGGCGTTGGGGGCCGCCGCGCGATCATCGCCCAGGCCCTGGACCGCAACGCCAATCCCATCCCCAACAAGACGTTCGGATTCCGCAGCGCGGACCCGGCGGTAGCGACCGTGGACGCAGCCGGCATCGTGACCGGTGTTCAGCTGGACGGCAGGACGTTCGTCATCGATTCAGTGGATGGGTTCAAGGACTCCGTCAAAGTCGCGGTGGTCCCCACGCCGCCCGCGCTGCTGCAATGGGGCTACGATTCGCTCGCCGTCGGGAACGGCGGCAACGTATCGGTACCGTTAACGCTCAGTCGTACCGATCCCAATCCGACCGTCGTGTTCCTCTCCTCGAGCGATACGATGATTGCCCGGCCGGCGTCCGGCTGTCCGGGTGGGAGTCTGAACCGACTCCAGATTCCCGCCAATACGGCATCCACATCGATCACCGTTTGCGGCCTCTCAGCGGGCCGGGCGACGCTTGTGGTGCGTGACTCGGCCGGCGTGTTCTTCCCGGATACGCTGATCGTCACCGTCGTCTCGACGATCGAGTTCCGCGAGATCGGCTCGTTCTCCCGGCAGCCCAACTTCTACGCCAACCAGAACGAGACGCACACGGCGCAAGTGTTCCTGTCGGATCCGGCGCCGGCCGGTGGCCTCGGCGTGACGTTCGTCTATGGCCGCCCCGGCACGTCGGTTGTCACGCCGTCTCCGGCGATCATTCCGGCGGGCCAACTGTCCGCTACCATCACGATTCAAGGCCTGGGGCCCGGGCGCGACAGCGTGGTGCCGACATCGGGCGGATTTGTCGGGAAGTTCTCGTACGTCGACGTGGCACCCGACAGCCTGCACCTCTCCATTCCGTACCCCTATGCAGTCGGTGCCGGTCAGACGACGCAGCCGTACGTGTACTTCACGTACTCCATGGATCACCCCCTGCCGTTGTCGCTCGGGCTGACGCCCGCGATCGGCACCGTTCCGGCGACCGTGAGCGTACCGACGAACTACAACTACGTGTACTTCACAGTCAGCGCGACCGTGCCCGGCACGGCGCTGGTGACCGCGGACGCGAGCGGCTGGATCGGCACGTCGGCCGCGATCACCTTCACGACCCCGGTACTCGGGGCCGGCGGAACGACCAGCATGGTCGCCGGCGATCCCTCGCGAGGGAATTGGTCCGCCTTCACGGAGGATTCGGTCGCGCGCTACTCCCACCCGGTGGTCGATACGGTCGTCGTCACGGCCGTTTCCCGCGATACGGATGTCGTGGCGGTGGACGTGGCGGTGGGGAAAGTCAGACCGGGACAATCGTCGGTGTCGGTCTTCAACGCGTTGCGCGCGCAACCCGCGGCAGGCGGTAGGTCAACCTGGATTGTGCTCACCGCGCCCGGTTATCGCCCGGACTCGTTCCAGGTAAACGTGACGGCGCCTGCGCTGACGTACGTGCTCGGCTACCCGTCGCAGGTGCTCGTGGGCGGCCGGTTCCAGAACGCCGGGTACGTCCAGATCCCGTACGCGCGGCCCGACAGTTTCACGGTTGTATTCGCGCATACGCGGCGCGGCATCGTTTCGGGACCCGATTCCGTGACGATTCCGAAGGGCCTGACGTACGTCTATTTCGACGTCGTCGGCGACACCGTCGGCAGCGACACGATCAGCATCGCGCGCGCGACCGGCTACCTCGTTCCGTCCGCCCTTGAGTTCAACGTCGTGCCGCTGCATGTGTCGATCAATAACCAGCCCTCGACCCTGTACACGATCTCGCGGCCACAGCTGGTGAGCGTTTACGTGCATCAGGCGACGTCGCCCTTCTACGCGAATCCGCTGGTTGCGCCGCTGCGGGTAAACCTCGCCTCATCCAACCCCGCCGCGTTCGGCCTGGACTCAGCAGGCGTCACAATTCCGGCGGGTGCGGCGGTCAGCAACTACGACACGTTACGCGTTAATCCCGCTTCAGCAGGGAACGACAGTGGCCGCGTTTTGATCAGCGCCGCGGGATCCACGAACGACTCGTCAGGGGTCATCCGGATACTTCCGACACCCCTCACGCTCTACGTGCCCTATCCGCAGCAGGCAGGCTATCGGCTGAAGCTGCAGAACAGCTACGCCTCGATTCCGGACATCGCGCCCGATACCGTGCAGATCACGCTGACACGGCGGCAGCCGCTCGTCGACTCGCTGAGCGCGTTCACCGTGACGATTCCCAAGGGCCTGAACTACAGCAACTCATTCGAGGTGATCGCGCTCGATTCGGCGGGCACCGATACCGTCACCGCGACCGCCCTCGGGTACGTCGGCGACAGCAAGACCGTGAGTGTGGTCCCCGCGCAACTCGACATCGCCGACATTGGGGCGAATCACCTGACGACCGAGCCGCCGTACCGGGTGACGACGTACGTCCGGATGCGGCCGGCTCCGGGGTATGCGCAGGTCGCCCTGGACACGGTGCGGTTCACCATCGTCTCCACCGATTCGAACGTGATTCAGATCGACTCGGCGGAAGTGGGTAGCATCCCCATCACGGGTGGTTCGGGGACGGCGTTCGTTCCGCCGAACCAGTATTACACCTACTTCAGAATCAAATTCATCGGCAGCGGCACCGCGCGTGTGCTCGTGTCGGCCCCCGGATATGGTATCGACACGCTGGCCCCCGTGACGGTAACGGGACCCGCGTTGCACCTCGGCGCTCAGAATCTCACGATCGGCGTGGGACAAGTCTTCCAGAACGAGTATCTGTACGTTGACAATCCCGTCACTGGTTCGCCCCTCGTTATTTCGCTCGCCAAGAGCGACAGCGCGCTGATTCCGAGCGCGCAGGCGTTCTTGCTCTCGACCACCTCGGCGACGATTCCCGTGGGGCAGACCTCCAGCCCCTACTTCGACATCACGGGTCAGACGAACGGCAGCGCGCAGCTCATCGCGCGGGCGAACGGCTACGGGCAGGCCACGACGCCGGTGCAAGTGGGGACGCCGCAGCTCGCCGTGCCGGCGACCCAGACGCTGTACGTGGGCCAGGTCCCGCAGCCCATCACCGTCGTGACCCAAGATCAAGCGGGCGCATCGCGGGTCGTAGTGGCGCCGCTCCCGGTCAGCCAAACCGTCTCTGACCCGACTGTCGCCGCGGGCGATTCCAGCACGCGCACGATCGCCGTCGGGCAGTACTACACGACGTTTGCGTTCCGTGGACTGAAAGCCGGATCGGTGAGCGCGATCTTCACGGCGTCGGGTTACAAGGCCGACACGACGGTGATGACGGTGGACACCGGACAATTCTCCTTTGGATCTGTTCCCACGACGCTCGGGCCCAACCAGAGCGCCCAGATGTACGTCACGCTCCCGTTCGTGAATGACGCCGCCGTGGACGTCACGTTGAGCACCTCGCCCGCGGGCGTGCTTGGGGTGCCCGCGAGCGCGACGATCCCCGCGCGCGCCCAGGGGGTTTACTTCAACGTTACTGGCCTGGCATCGGGCACGGCGAGCGTGACCGCGACCGCACCCGGGATGGCGCTGCCGGGCACATCCGCAACTATCACGGTGGGACAACCGAAGCTGCAGCTTTCGCTATCGTCCAACAGCAACGTCGGCCAAAAAACCACGCTGACGGTGTACGCTGAGGATTCCCTCGGCAACTTCCGCAATGTGACGACGCCGTTGCTGGTGACGCTCGTGTCGAGCGACCCCGCGAACACCGTGTTTGACTCTGCCACCGTCACGATTCCCACGGGGAGCTATTACGTCTCGACCGGAATCACTTTCAATCAGGCCGGCGGTTACACCATCACGGGCACCGCATCTGGATACGCGGCCGGCAATGTCTCATCGACGGCGAGCGGCGCGTTGGTCCAGATCCAGGCCGGAACTCCGGGCGTGTTTGTGCCGGCGACGGTCACCATCAACGCTGGACAGTACGTGACGTGGCGCAATGTGGATGCGATCAGCCACACGACCACCGATGATAGTGCGACGATCTGGAACAGCGGCTCACTCCCTCCGGGGAACACGTATCAGCATTACTTCGCGACTCAGGGGACGTTCAACTACCACTGCACGATTCATCCGGGCATGACAGGCACGGTCATCGTCAATCCATAGGTCCCCTGGACGGTCCTTCCACAGCGAGCCATTCTAGAGTCATCACCCCTCCAGGAGGCCGTCATGCAGCGTTTTTGTTGGATTCTGCTGGGTGGTGTGGTGCTTGGTGCGTGCGGTGGCGGTGGCGGTGACGGCGGTCCTCCGACCATAACCTCAGTCGTCGTCAGCGGTGATTCGACGGTCGTCCTCGCTGGGAGCCGGCAGCTCACCGCGACCGCGCTGGCGGGCACCACCCCAATCTCTTCGGGCGTCACGTTTCAATGGTTCTCCTCCGACACGACCCGTGCCATCGTCACGCAAGTCGGGCTTGTGGTTGGCGTAAGGCTTGGCAACACCGGCATCACGGCGCTTGCCGTCGTCAACGGCACGCCCACTGGCGTGTCGAGCGCCGCGCACGCGATGCGCACGCGCATCGGCTCGATCGCGATCATCCCCCCCAGCGCACCCTTCTTCGCCTCGCTCGGCGATTTTACAACGCTTACCGCCGAGGCGCGGGATGGAGTGAACGCCGCGGTACCGAACATCACGTTTAGCTGGACGTCGCGCGCGCCGTCCGTGGTGTCTGTCACAGCCCAGGTAGGTAGAAGCGACTTGGGGGACCTCACCGCACTCCAGAACGGCACTGCCCGTATTGTCGTGAGTGGCGACGGCGTCTCCGATTCAATCACGGCAACCGTGCAACAAATCGCGACGAGTCTCTCGATTACGCCCGACACCACCACCTTCAATCGCATCGGCGCGACGCTCACGCCATCGGTGACCGCCACCGACGCGCGCGGTAACCCGATCCCAGCCTCGGCGATCGGCTGGAACTCCTTGAACACCGCCGCGGCCACCGTCAACGCGACGAGCGGCGTGATTACATCGGTGAACGAGGGGCAGAGCCTGGTCATCGGGACCTCCGGCTCGGTCAAGGACACCATTCACGTGGGCGTCGCGCTGGTGTACAAGTCGGTGGACATCGCCACGACCGGAGGCCTCCCGGCGCCGATTGACAGCGGCGTGATCAACCGCCTCAACGGCACGCTGCAGCTGGGCCTCATCGTGCGCGATTCCGGCAACACCGTCGTGCCCAGCCCGCAGGGGATCACCTGGTCGC
This sequence comes from Gemmatimonadales bacterium, assembly GCA_036004745.1. Lineage (GTDB taxonomy): Bacteria > Gemmatimonadota > Gemmatimonadetes > Gemmatimonadales > GWC2-71-9 > 20CM-2-65-7. The sequence goes on from DASYRD010000012.1 coordinate 9,187, forward strand.
TGAAGACGGGGACGATCGCGTCTATCGGCGCGGGCACGGGACTCATCACAGGCAATACCAACACCGGCCGCGACACGGTGGTGCTCGTCGCGCGCACCGTGCGCGACAGCGTTCCGCTCGTCGTGAAGCAGGTGCTGGCGACGATCGCCGTGACTCCGGCGAGCCCCGCCGCGTTGAACTTTGTGGGGGATACGCAGACGTTTGCCGCCGAGCCGCGCGATTCGGGCGGCGCGGCGATTCCTGGTCAGACGATTACGTGGGCCACCAACAATGCCGTCCTCGGGATCAACGCCGCTGGCCTGGCGACGGCGATCGCGCGGACGAGCGCGACGGGGATCACGGTGAAGGTGCGTGCGGCTACAGGCGGACTGACCGACTCATCGCGGAGTATCGTCGTCAGGCAGATACCGGCCTCGGCAGACCTCGATCCCAACTCCTTCGATCCAATCGCCACCCTCGGGCGGCAGGTGAGCGCGTCGTGTGTCGTGCTCGATTCCGCCAGCGACACGATTCCGAATCACCTTTGTACCTGGAGCGCGTTGACGCCTGGTGTTGTGTCGTTCAACCCGACCACGGCGAAAACGACAACCATCACGGCGGTTGGCAACGGGACGACGACCGTTCGGGCCCAAGCCGCAACCAGCTTGTTCGGCTTCAACTCGGTGACGGTGGATCAGGTGGCGGCGTCGGTCGCGCTGCTGCCGGCCAACCTCGGCACGCCCGATGTGCAGATGAAGATCAATCAGAACGCGCCTTTCTACGCCGTCGTGCGCGACTCGGCGAATAATATCGACGCCCGCGCTCGTACCGACGTGACCTGGTCCGTTTCGCCCGGCACATCGGCCAGCGTTTCGGCAAGCACGTCCGGCACGGTCACGGTGACGACCAACGGCACCGCGGGCTCGGACACCGTCCAGGCGACGATTGGGGCGGTGTCGGGGCAACGGGTCGTGGCGGTTGTGGCGAGCGGCGTCAGCTTTGCCGCGAGCGTCCAAACCGTGTTCAACAACAACTGCACGATTTGTCACAGCGGTGCCAGCCCGCCGGAAGGCATGAGCCTCGCTGCCGGAGTCGCGATCGCGAATATCGTCGACGTCGCCTCCGGAGAGGTGCCTGCGTTAAAGCGCGTGCGTCCGTTCCGACCGGACTCATCGTACCTCGTACACAAGATTCAGGGGACTCAAGCAACGGTTGGTGGATCAGGCAGCCGGATGCCGCTGGGGCAAACGCCGTTGTCCAACACGACAATCAACATCATTCGCAACTGGATCTTACAAGGAGCGCCGGACAACTGACGTCGCGGCGTATTGGCGCCCATTCATGAAATAGAGAACCAGCAGCACAGTCGTGGCGGCGCTCACGCCGTATTTCCAAATTGCGGGGGCAGCGGAGGCGGACAACAAGCCTTCGATTGTCCCCGCAATCGCGAGCAGTGTTACCACGGAGCCGATCATGCGGGCGGCAATGCGTCCTTCCACGATGAGCGCGTCCTTGCGCGTGCGATCGCCCGGAGCGATCAGCGCCTTGGCGAGCCGGAAACCCGCTCCGGCCGAGATGAAAATCGCCGTCAGCTCCAGCACGCCGTGTCCTGCCACAAACGTCAGCAGGTAGTTCGCCGCGTTGTAGTTCTGGAAGAGTCCCACCCCCAACCCCAGACTCATTCCATTGACGAAGAGCAGCCAGGCGGTGAGCAGCCCTCCGGTCAGCCCGCCCACGAACACCGCGAACGAGACTTGGACGTTGTTTCTGATGATGGCGGCGGCGATGACGGGACGCATCGCTCCGCCCGCCTCGACGTAGCCGCGACCCTCCACCTGCCGTTCGGCGGCCTCCTCGGCGCGGGCGACCATGACGGCCGGCACGATCTCCTCAGCCAACGCCGGTCGCTCCCGGATCATGATGTAGCCGACGACGGCGGGAACCATGAATAGTAGAAAGGCCAGCAGGACGTACTGCCACGACTGCACCACGGCAGCGGGGAAGTCGCGCAGGAGGTAGTGCGGCAGCGGAGTGCGCTCCTTGCCGCGCGCCCGGTATAGGGCGTTGTGCCCCGCGCTGACGACCCGCTCGAGGTACGCGATCACGCGGGGATCGACCTGGTAGGTGCGCGCCCGGGCAAGGTCCGCCGCGACCTCTCGATATTGCGCTGCAAACGCCGGGATCTCGCCCGGCGCCAGTGCCCCAACTCCCGAGCGTTCCATGCGCACGGCTGTCGCGCGGAATGTCTCCCAGCCCTCACGCTTTTTCGCCACGAACCGCTCCGCGGGAACGGTGATGCGCCCGGCCGCGCCGGCCTTGGCGCGCGGTGCGAACCGGCTGCGCCGCTTGCGCTGCTCCTCGGCAAATACCGTCACGAGATACGCCTGCGGGTCCGCGCT
>DASYRD010000013.1:0-44957 GCA_036004745.1 Gemmatimonadales bacterium
GTGGAAGTACATCCCCACCATCATCGGTATGAACACCACACTGTTGTAGAAGAGGTGCAGCTCGAGACGCGGGAACCAGAGCTGCAGGATGCTCGTGGGGACGGGCGCCCCGAACAGCGTGTGGCCGGCGATGACTTGGCCCTGGAGCAGCGCGTGCTCGATGTGATGCCAGAACTGGATGACGAGCGCCGCGAGCCACCACGCGCGTGACCGGCCCACGAATCCCGGCAACGTGATCCAGAGGCCGATGAGCATGACGATGGCGTACCCGTAGTGCAGCACCTCGGAGTGGACGAGCCAGGGAAACGCCTGGCCCAGCACTCCGCCCGCTTGGTGCGGTGCCCACCCCAGCCCGTAGACCTGGTACGCCTGCGCCAGATGCTCCGCCCAGTGCGCGAGCACGATGACCATGAACGCGCGCAGCGTCCATTTGTGCCACGGCCCGTTGAGCCTCTCCAAGAAGGATCGCATTCCCCTAAATATTCCCGCGATCGGGGATCCCGCCAGTCTCCCATCCTGCACCCTTGTTGCTCCGACAGGAGCCCGGCTGCATACTTCCTTGTCAGTCCGACAGGAGCACACGGTGGCACACGCTACAGACGTCATGCCGGGAATGCTGGATCTGCTCATCCTCAAGGCGCTGGCGCTGCGACCCATCCACGGGTGGGGCATCACGAGCCGTATTCACGAGCTGTCGCGCGGCACCCTGCGAATCGGCCAGGGGTCGCTCTATCCCGCCCTGCATCGCTGTGAGCGACGCGGCTGGGTGACGTCCTATTGGCGGGCCACGGAGAACAATCGCCTGGCGCGGTACTACGATCTCACGGCAGTGGGAAAGCGGGCGATCAAGCAAGAGATCGCCCGCTGGCGCCACTTCGCGGGGGCCGTGGACCTGGTGCTAGGAGGGTAGGGGGGAGCCGGCTACTTCGAAAGAATCCTGCTCTGATTCGACAGGATCTTCCGCTGATTCTTGAGCACCGCCTGCAGGTTCCGCAGAATCTTCGCCTGATTGCCGACGATCTTCTGCTGGTTGGAGATAATCTTTCGCTGGTTCTCACGTGATGCCTGCGCCATCGCTTCATGCCTCCGGTGTGAGGGAAACCTTGAACCCCTTGGCCTTCATGCTGGCCACGAGCCCCGACTTCTCCACCGACTTCACGTAGGCCTCGTCGGGCTCGATCACCTTCTTTTCGACGAGCTCCAGCAGCGCATCGTTCAGCGTGACCATGCCGAGTTTCTTGCTGGTCTGCATGATCGACGGAATCTGGAACGTCTTCGCCTCGCGGATCAGATTCGAAATCGCGGGCGTCGTGAGCAAGATCTCCCGTGCCGCCACCCGCCCACCGCCCGCCTTCTTGCAGAGCGTCTGCGAGATCACGCCCTTCAGCGACTCTGACAGCATCACGCGGATCTGCGATTGCCGGTCGGCGGGGAACTGGTCGATCATGCGGTCGACCGTCGACGCGGCCGTCGTCGTGTGCAGCGTTCCGAACACCAGGTGCCCCGTCTCGGCGGTCTCGATCGCGATGGCGATCGTCTCGAGATCGCGCATCTCGCCGACCAGCACGATGTCGGGATCCTCGCGCAGCGCCGCCCGCAGCGCCGTCTTGAAGCTCTCGGTGTGCACGTGTACCTGACGCTGCGTGATCAAGCACTTCTTGTTTTCATGCACGAATTCGATCGGATCTTCGATCGTGATGATGTGATCGGAGCGCGACCGGTTCACGAGGTCGATCAGGGCGCATAGGGTCGTGGATTTGCCTGAGCCGGTCGGCCCGGTGACGAGCACGAGCCCCTTGGTGAGGTGGCAGAGCCGCTGCACCTCTTCGCTGATTCCCATCTCTTCGACCGTGACGACCTTCGCCGGGATGACCCGGAACACCGCCACGGGACCCTTGCGGTCGCGCGCGGCATTGACGCGGTAACGAGCCACGCCCGCGATCTCGTAGGCGAAGTCGGTGTCGCCGGTCTCCTTCCACTCGCCGCGGTTCCGCTCCGGCATAATCGAAAGGATCAGCAGCTCCAGCTCCTGCACCGACAGCGCAGCCCCGCCCTGCCGGGCGATCTCGCCGTGGGTGCGGAACATCGGCGGTTCGCCTACGCGCAGGTGCAGGTCCGAGCTGGAGGACGTGACCAGGGCGCGCAGCAGCTTGCCCAGCCGCTGCTCGGCCGCCTGGTACTGCGAGTTGGCGAACTCGCCGGGGAGCGCGGCGGGACCTGCTCCAGCAGCCGGCGCCGGCGATTCAACCATCGGCGCGGCGGCGATCACCGAGGCCCGGGGCGCTCTGGGGGGTGCCGCCGGGGGCGGCGCCACCGGAGGATTCTTGCCCCCTTTCACCGCGGGGCGCACCGCCGTCACCTCGGCCTCGGCCGCGGCGGGGGCGGCGACCGCCGCCATCGCCTCCGAGGCGCGCTTGACCGGAGAGATGACTGCCGTGAGGCGCCCCGTCTCGGGCACGATGCGCACGCGGACCAGCCCTTTGTCCGCAGCATACTCGAACTCTGTCTCGGCTTGGTGGTCGATCTTGTCGGCCGCCTCGGGAGGGGCGACCTCGACCAGGAGGGCGTAGATGTGCTGATCGGTCAGGGGCTGCCGGCTCACTTTTCGGGGCTTGCCGTCCTTCACGATCGTCACGGGCTCGTCGGGGAGCAGGTACAACTGCTCCGCGCCCTCGCGCAGCAGCACGTCGACGAAGGGGTCGAGTCGTGTCGCCATCGTCAGTCCTCGGGCCGCGCGTACAACACGTGGGCGCGGTTCACGAAATGGACCTCTTCCGCGGTCGTGACCGCGAAGAAGGGGTCCGGGGAAGCGTTCAGATAGTCGAGCAAGCGCGAATGATGCTCCGGGAGCTCCAGCGTGGCCCACCCGGTGATGTCGGTATCCCCCGGGAGCGTGACCGTCAGAGAGGCCAACTTCGCCGCCGACAGGCGAGCGGGATCTTCGCCGGTCACGCTCCGCGGGACCGTCAAGGAGATCGTCCGCGCCTTGGTGACCAGCAGCACCTTTGCCGCGCCCGCCGCCCGGAACGGAAAGAACCCATCGGGACGGTTGAGCATTTCGAGCGGCGTTTCGGGCCCACTGTGCTGCGGCACGCGCTCCATCACATAGACCTCACCCAGGTACGGCTCTCCCTCCGTGAGCACCAGCCTCGCCGGGACCGACACGCGTGGGAGTGCAAAATCCGCCATCGCTAGTGCCCCTTACACTGCACGCTGACGGGCGCGCGATTGTCGCACGCGATCGTCTCGTTCATTCCCCGCACGAGTGGCCCGCACGCGGTACGGTGGGCCGTCTCCGTCGCTTCGCTCACGGTGCTCCCCAGCGCGCTGGCGCAGTTTGATTTGCCCTGGAACTCCACGCACACGTTGCATTCCTGGTTGGCGTGCGCGGTCGTCATATAGAAAAACAGCAAGATGACGGCGATCACCACCGCGATGGTGAATAGCGTGGACCGTTTCATGCGCAATCTCCGGTGAGCGGGGAAGGTGCCCACGCGCGGCGATTCGCGCCAGAGCCCCAGCCATCTTAATGTAGGGTCATGTCCCTGCTGCTACTTGCGCTCGTCGTCTTCGTCGTTCTGGCACTGTTGCTGTTGCGCAGCGCCCTCGGCGCGTGGCGCGCCCGGCAGCGTCTCGGCACGCTGGTCGCGGTTCTCACGGCCGCGCTTTGTCTTGCCGTGGGGGCGCTGTGCGGTACGATCAGCGTCGGCATTCGCGGGTATCGCGCGCTCACGCAGGAAGTGGTCGCGGCCACGATCCAGACCGAACCCCTCGGCAATCGTCACTTCCGCGCCACCGTCACGCTCGCCGACGGCACGCTCCACATGTTCGACCTGGCGGGGGACATGGTCTACGTCGACGCGCACATTCTCAAGTGGCGCTCCATCGTCAACTTGCTCGGCCTGCACACTGCCTACGAGCTGGACCGCATCTCAGGCCGCTACCGCACGCTCGGTGACGAGCAGACCCAGGAGCGCACCGTATTCTCGATCGCCCGGAGGAAGCCGATCGATGTGTTCGACCTGGCGCGGCGTTACTGGCTGCTACGGCCCCTCGTGGACGCGGAATACGGTTCGGCGACGTTCATTAACGCGGGCGAACCCGCGATCTACGAAATCCGCGTGTCCACGACGGGCCTGCTGGTAAGACGCGTCTTCCATAGGTAAGCTTCGCCGGGCATGGCCGATCAACCGAAATCCGAGAAACCGAAGAAGGCGGCGATCACTCCCGGGGCGTGGCAGGAGGCCCGGGCGCTGGTCTACGCGCACCGGCACCGCTTGGCGCTGGGGTTCCTGTTGCTCCTCGTGAACCGCGCGGCGGGCTTCGTGTTGCCGACGGCCCCCAAATGGGTGATCGACCGCGTGATCGGTCACCACGAGCCGCAGCTCCTCGTCCCGCTCGCCATCGCCGCCGGCATCGCGACCTTGGTGCAGGCGGCCACGGGGTTCGGCCTGGCGCAGATCCTCGGTGTCGCGGCTCAACGGGCGATCACCGACATGCGCCGCACCGTCCAGTCCTACGTGCTGCGGCTCCCCGTCGCGTACTTCGACTCCACCAAGAGCGGCATCCTCATCTCCCGCATCATGACCGACGCCGAGGGGATTCGGAACCTCGTCGGGACGGGCCTGGTGCAGCTCATCGGCGGATTGTTCACGGGCGCCATCGCGCTGGTCGTGCTGTTCGTGCTGAACTGGCGGCTCACCGCGATCGCCATCCTGATCCTGGGACTCTTCGGCGGCGGGATGGCGTACGCGTTTGCCAAGTTGCGGCCGCTCTTCCGCGAGCGCGGCAAGATCAACGCCGAGGTCACGGGGCGGTTGGGCGAGACGCTCGGCGGGATCCGGATCGTCAAAGCGTATCGGGCCGAACGCGGCGAGCGGCAGGTCTTTGGACGCGGCGTCAACCGGCTCTTCCGCAACATCGCCGGGACGATGACGGGCATTTCGAGCCTGGGCTCGTTTGCGACTGTGATCATCGGCGCGATCGGGATCCTGATGATCCTCGAAGGCGGGCGCGCCGTCCTGAGCGGCAGCATGACGCTCGGCGACCTCTTCATGTACGGCATCTTCGTCGGGCTCGTGGCGATGCCGTTGATCAACATCGCGTCGATCGGCACCCAGATCACCGAGGCCTTCGCGGGGCTCGACCGCCTGCGGGAGATCCGACAGCAGGTCACGGAGGACGCGGCGGACGAGACGCTGGCGCCGCTCCCGGCGCTCGAGGGCGACCTGCGGTTCGACGACGTGTCGTTCGAGTACAACCCCGGGAAACCGGTGCTGCGGAACGTTTCGTTCCACGCCGCTGCCGGCTCGACGACGGCGCTCGTCGGATCGTCGGGGTCGGGGAAGAGCACCCTGATAGGGCTTGTCATGGCGTTTCACCGGCCGGGGCACGGTCGCATCATGGTCGATGGACGCGACCTGGCCGGCATTCGCCTGCACGACTACCGGACGCATCTGGGGGCGGTGCTCCAGGACAACTTTTTGTTCGACGGGACGATTGCGGAAAACATCGCGTTCGCGGCGCCGCACGCGTCCCGAGCGGACATCGAAGCGGCGGCGCGCGTCGCGCACTGCGACGAGTTCGTGAAGGGCTTCGAGAAGGGCTACGACACGATCGTCGGCGAGCGAGGGGTCAAGCTGTCGGGCGGGCAGCGCCAACGCGTCGCGATCGCGCGGGCGATCCTCGCCGACCCGCGCATTCTCATTCTCGACGAGGCGACCTCGTCACTCGACTCCGAGAGCGAGGCGATGATTCAGGACGGGTTGCGCGCGCTGCGCCGTGGCCGCACGACCTTCGTGATCGCGCACCGGCTCTCGACGATCCGCAGCGCCAATCAGATTCTGGTGATCGAGGCAGGGGAAATCGTGGAGCGGGGGACGCACGACGCGCTACTCGCCGCCAATGGGCGCTACCGCCAGCTCTACGACAAGCAGTACCGGTTTGAGCTGGACCGGTTCATTAATCCTGGGGAAGACTTCACGCCCGAACCGGTGCAGGATGGAGTGGCGGTCCCCCCAGTCGGGCTGCCTAGTCGCCTCTAGAGAGCCCGAAGTCAGAAGCGAGGAGACGCCAGAAAAGTTGCGCAGACGGCGAAGTTGCGAAGTGGCTCCAAGCTCTCGGCTCCAAGTCGCAGGTAAAGGCTCCCCGTCGCATAGAAATGGTGCGCGGATCCGGCGGGACGTGCCTCACCTTCCCCGCATGGGACACTACAAGAAGCTCAAGGCGTGGGAACATGCTCGGACGCTCGCGATCCTCTCGAAGCCTTTGATTGACCGTCTCCCGCCTACTGAGCGAAGTGGTCTCGCCGATCAATGGCGGCGGGCGGCATCGAGCGCCGTGCTGAACATCGCGGAGGGCGCGAGTCGGCCCGGGAACAAGGAGTTTCGGAGGCATTTGAGTATTGCTCGCGCGTCGCTCGACGAGGTCGAGGCCATCATCGACCTGGCGGTCGGACTCGATTATCTACGACGGGCGGATGTAACGAAAGTCGCCGCCGTGCGGGACGAATGCGCCCGGACCGTTTTCGGGTTGATCCGGAAGCTTGGAGCTTGACGCTTGAAGCCACTTCGCCGTCTGCGCAACTTCGCAACTTTTCTTGTGCCGTGTTACTTCCGAGTCGAAGCCCAATCCGCCGTATGAAATTGCTCCGAGCGCGCCGCCAACTTCCCTTTTCCCGCGAGATAGTCCTTCCAACTTGTGGGCGGGGAATCGTTCGGCACCTGCTGCATCGTGATACAATCGTGCACCGGACAAACCGCCGCGCACAGATTGCACCCGACGCACGCTTCTTCGATGATCTCGACGACGGGGCCTCCGTTGTCCCGGGGCAAGCGCCGAATCGCTTGGTGCGCGCCGTCCTCGCAGGCGGTCCAGCACAGCTCGCACTTGATGCACTTCTCCTGGTCGATGTGCGCGAGCAGGTGATAGTTGAGGTCCAAGTCCTCCCACTTCATCACGTTGGGCAGGGCGCGACCGCGCACGTCGGCGAGCGTGCGGTGCCCCTTCTCGTCCATCCAGTTCGAGAGCCCATCGATGAGATCTTCGACGATACGGAAGCCGTAATGCATGACCGCGGTGCACACCTGCAGTGAGCCCGCGCCGAGGGCGATGAACTCGGCGGCGTCGCGCCAGGTGCTGATGCCGCCGATCCCGGAAATCGGGATCTTCACCTGCGGGTCCTTCGCGACGGCCGAGACGAGGTGCAACGCGATCGGCTTCACGGCCGGTCCGCAGTAGCCACCGTGACTCGACTTGCCGCCCACCGACGGCGCGGGCGCGAATGTGTCGAGATCGACGGTCACGATCGAATTGATGGTGTTGATGAGCGAGAGGGCATCGGCGCCGCCCTTGACCGCCGCCCGCGCGATGTAGGTGACGTCGGTGACGTTGGGCGTGAGCTTCACGATCACGGGGATCGTCGCGACTTCCTTCACCCATTCGACGATCTGGCAGGTGTAGTCGGGGACCTGGCCGACGGCGCTCCCCATGCCGCGCTCGCTCATGCCGTGGGGGCACCCGAAGTTGAGCTCGATGCCGTCGGCACCGGTGTCCTGCGTGCGCTTCACGATATCGTGCCACGTGTCGCGCTTCGACTCGACCATCAGTGAGGCGATGATGGCGTGCTTCGGGTAGTTGCGCTTGACCTCCGCGATCTCCTTCAGGTTGTCGGCGATGGGGCGGTCGCTGATCAGCTCGATGTTATTGAATCCCATCATCCGCGTGGCGCCCAGGTCCACGGAGCCGTAGCGCGAGAACACGTTGATGATCGGGTCGCCGATCGTCTTCCACACGGCGCCGCCCCACCCCTGATCGAAGGCTTTGGCGACCTGGCCGTACGTGTTGGTGGGAGGCCCGGAGGCGAGCCAGAAGGGGTTGGGGCTTTCGATCCCCGCGAAGTTCGTCTTGAGGTCAGCCATCAGTCGCTCCGGTGTTCACACGCTCAAGCGTGTGCTCGGCCATCGCTGTCCTTAAGGACAGTGCCCGCCGAGCCCAGGCTTTAGCCTGGGAATAACATTTCGTGGATCCGCTTTGCTGCTTGTACGCCCTCCGCCGCCGCATTCACAATCTCCGCGCCGCCATTGGCACAGTCGCCGCCGACGAACACGCGCGGGTCGTCCTTGGGCCACGCCAGTTCGGTGCGCGCGCCCTGTCCGATCGCCACGATGACCATGTCGGAGGGGATCGTCTCGCGCGTCTTGTCGGACCGCTCGACCTCGAGACCCTTGACCCGGCCGGTCCCGACGATGCGCTTGGGCGACACGTTGAACCGGAATCCGCAGCCGTCCCGCTTCGCCAGCTCGTACTCGTAGTCGTAACAGGGCATGTCGTCTTCGCCGCGCCGGTACACGATCGTCGCCTCCTCGGCGCCGAGGCGCTTTGCTTGCGTCACCGCGTCGATCGCGGTGTTTCCGGCTCCAATCACGAGCACCCGTTTTCCGACGCGCGTCTCGTGATACGGGTGCGTCTTCAGGTGCTCGATGAACGTCAACGCGTCCACCACGCCCTCGAGATTCTCGCCCGGAATGCCGAGGCCGTTGGTTTTGCCGAGCCCTACTGCAACAAACACCGCGTCGTACGCCTTGAGCAGCGGGTCGAGCGAGTCGACCGTTACGCCGAGCTGCAACTCGACACCCAGGTCGAGGATGTCCTGAGCCTCGGCGAGCGCCACGTCGGCTTTGAGCTTGTACTCCGCGATGCCATAGGTGTTGAGGCCGCCCGGTTGCGGCTTCGCTTCGAAGACGGTGACCGCGTGTCCAAAGCGGCGTAGGTCGCGGGCGCACGCGAGCCCCGCGGGTCCCGCTCCCACCACGGCAACTTTCTTCCCGGTCGGCTTGCCTGCCTGAAAGAGCGTGAGCTTGTGCTCGAGCACGTAGTCTGTCGCGTGGCGTTGCAGCAGCGCAATCTTGATCGGCTGCTCGTCGCGGTCGTTCAGGACGCACGCGCCCTCACACAGCACTTCGACGGGGCAGGCGCGCGCGCACGAGTGCCCGAACGGATTCGCCTCGAGGATCACCCGCGCCGAGCCGCGCAGGTTGCCGGTCGCGATCTTCTTGATGAAAGCCGGGACGTCGATGTGCGTCGGGCAGGCGATGGTGCAGGGGGCGTCGTGACAGAAGAGGCACGTGTTGGCCTCGAGCAGCGCGTAGTCGTGAGTGAGCGGCGGCGCGATGTCGGCGAAGTTCTGCGCGAGATCAGCCACGAGCCTTCATTCCCGCGAGGTACAGAGCGGCCGACACCAGGAACCCCACGAACCAGGCCCAGTTGTACACGCCGCCAAAGAAACCCGTCGCCGGCGTGCCCGAAAGCGCCGCGATGAAGCCCGGCAGACTCGGCAACACGCCGAGCACGAACGCGATCATCGCCACCGGGTTCACGCCACGGCGGTACTCGTAGACGCCGCCACGCCGGTATAGGTCATCGAGCGACAGCGCGCCGCGGCGCAGCACGAAGTAGTCCGCGATCATGATCCCCGCGACGGGACCGAGCAGCGCGCCGTAGCCGATGAGCCAGGTGAAGATGTACGCCGCCGCGTCGTTGTAGAGACGCCAGGGCATCATCAGGATGCCGATCACCGCCGTGATCATGGCGCCCTGTTTGAACGAGATCTTGTGAGGCGCGAGGTTCGAGAACCCGTTGGCGGGCGCGACGACGTTGGCGGCGATGTTGGTCGTCAACGTCGCGACGGTGAGCCCCGCCATCGAGAGCATGATCATCAGGGGTCCCCCGATGCGCGCCAACAGCGCCACGGGATCGGCGATGCGCGTGCCGAAGATCACCGCCGTCGCGTTCGTCACGGCGGCCCCGATGAACGCGAACAGGGCCATCGTGCCGGGGAGTCCCACGGCCTGGCCGATCACCTGATCCCGCTGGCTCTTGGCGTAGCGCGAGAAGTCGGGAATCGAGAGCGCCATCGTTCCCCAAAACGCCACGGCGGAGGTGAGCCCCGCGCCGAAGATCGAACGCAACCCTCCGTGTGCGTTGGGCGGATTCTGTAGCATCGGCCCAATGCCATCCGCGCGCACCCACGCCCAAATGAGCAACGCGGCGCCCACGGCGAGCAAGAACGGCGAGCCCCACGTTTCCAAGAACTTGATCGAGTCCATGCCGCGCAGCACGATCCACACGTTCATCGCCCAGAAGAGCATGAAGCAGAGGAACTCGCCCGTATTGAGCCCGACGAACGCGGGGAGGAGCTGCGGCAGGTGGGCGATCCCGGGCCACATCACTTCAATCAGCTTGTAGATGGCCCAGCCCCCGATCCACGTCTGGATGCCGAACCAGCCGCACGCCACGAGGCCGCGCAGCAGGGCGGGGACGTTGGCGCCGAGCACGCCGAAGGAGGCGCGGGCCATCACGGGGAAGGGGATGCCGTAGCGCGTGCCCGCGTGCGAGTTGAGCGCGATGGGGAGGAGGACGACCACGTTGCCGAGCACCACGGCGCCGACGGCGGCCTGCCAGGTCCAGCCCTGATCGACGAGCCCCGAGGCGAGCGTGTACGTCGGAATGCAGATGGCCATCCCGATCCAGAGGGACGCGATGTGCCACCAATTCCAGGTCCGCCGCTCTGGGGGTACCGGCGCCAGATCGGGATTGATCAACGCGCTGTCGGTCATTTCACTTCCGCCAGCGCTTTCTCCAGGCGCATACAGCCGTCCTCGATCTCGGCCTTCGTGATCAACATCGATGGCGCGACGCGGATCACGTTGCCGTAGAGCCCACCCTTGCCGATGAGCAAGCCCTGCTTCTTGGCGGCCTCCATCAGGGCCAGCGTCTTCTTCGGCGATGGCTCTTTGGTCTTCCGGTCTTCGACGAGCTCGAGGCCTTGCATCAGGCCCATGCCGCGCACGTCACCGATGAACGGGAAGCGCTTCTTGAACTCTTCGAGGGCGTCCCGGAGCTGGCGGCCGCGTTCGGCGGCCCGCTTGGGCGCGTTCTCACGCTCCAGCACATCGATCGTCACGTCGACCGCCGCCATCGAGATCGGGTTCCCACCAAACGTGGAGAGGGACAGACCCGTCCACGCGTCGGCGACCTCCGGATTCGCGATCGTGACGCCCACGGGGAATCCGCTCGCGACCGACTTGGCGAACGTCATGATCTCGGGCTCGACGTTCCAGTGCTCGATGCCGCACCAATGGTCGCCGGTGCGGCCCCAGCCCGTCTGTACTTCATCACAGATGAAGAGCCCGCCGTACTTGCGCACGATTCCCACGGCGATCCCGAAGTATTCCTTGGGAGGCGTGATGAAGCCGCCCGCGCCCTGGATCGGCTCCGCGATGAACGCGGCGGGCCGCCCGGTCGTCTCCGTCATGATCAGCTCTTCGATGTCCTGGGCGCACTTCACGCCGCACGAGGGATACTCGAGGCCGAGGGGACAGCGATAGCAGTAGGGCGAGAGCGCATGCTTGATCCCGGCGACCTGCGTCGGCAACACGCGCCAGGGTTTCTGACCGGTGACGGAGATCGCGGTCATGCTGCGACCGGCATACGCATGCCGCAGCGCGATGATCTCCTGCTGCCCCGTGTAGATCTTGGCGAGCATGATCGCCGTTTCGTCGGCCTCGGTGCCGCTCGTCGTGAAGAAGCTCTTCTTGAGCCCGCCCGGCGTGATCCCTGCCAACCGCTCGGCAACGCGTACTTGGAGTTCCGTGGGGTACACTGACGCCGTGTGCGTCAGGCGCGCCACCTGGTCCTGAATGCGCTTCACGAAATCGGGATGCGAGTGCCCGATGCCGAGCGTGAGGATGCCGCCGAAGAAGTCGAGGTAGTCGCGCCCGTCGGCGTCTTTCACGTTGGCGCCGTGCGCCTCGGTGATGACGATGGGCTCGGTGTAGTAGTTCGCGACGCAGGGGAAGAGGAATTCCTTGTGCTTCGCGCGAACGGTCTTCGAATCCATGTGGCCTCGTTTAGAAGTGTGTCGGCTCCCGCTTCAGGAACTGCCCCCGTCCGATCTTCCCCACGAACTTCCCGTCCCGCGCCTGGACCTGGCCTCGCACCGTCACCACGGACGCGCGGCCCTTTCGCTCCCAGCCCTCGTAGGCGTTGTAGTCGACCTTGGAGTGGCTGTCCTTGAGCGAGAACGTGCCGCGGAACGCCGGGTCATAAACGACCAGGTCGGCGTCGCTCCCCACGTGGATGGTGCCCTTCCGCGGGTAGAGACCGAAGAGGTGGGCCGCCTGGGTCGAACACGCGTCGACCATCGTCTGCAACCCGAAGCGGCCGGCGCACACGCCGTACGTGTGGACCAGGTCCACGCGCTCCTGCACCGAGGGGATGCCGTTCGGGATCTTCGTGAACGCGTCCTTCCCCATCTGCTTCTGGTCCTTGAAACGAAATGGGGCATGATCGGTGGCGATCGTGCTGATCTCTCGCGACTTCACCCCGTTCCACAGGACCGCCTGATTCGCGGCGCCGCGCAGCGGCGGCGACATCACGTACTTGGCGCCCTCGAACTCCGGCCGCTCGGCGTACGTCTCGTCGAGCACAAAGTGGGGGATGACCGATTCGATCCACACGTTCACGCCGCGGTAGCGGGCGGCGAGCGCTTCGCGCACCGCCGCATCGCACGACGTGTGCACGATGTAGACGTGCGTGCCGAGCAGCTCGGCGAATGTGCAGAGGTGGTGGACCCCGTCGGCTTCTACCGTCGGTGGCCGCGAGGGGCCATGCCACTCGGGCCCCGTCTGCCCGGCGAGGAGCAGCGCCCGCTGCAGCGCGTCGATCGCGTCGGCGTTCTCGCAGTGCGCGGTGACGACCACGCCCAGGTCTTTCGCGAGCTTCATCGCCGCGAACAGGTCGGCGTCGGACAGGTTCAACGCGCCCTTGTAGGCGAGGAAGACCTTGAACGACGCCACGCCCGCGCCGACGATCTCGCGGAATTGACGCTGCACCGCCTCTTCGAACCGTACCACGGACATGTGGAACGTGTAATCGACCGCCGCGAGAGGCGCGGCCTTGGACTTCCACAGCTCGAAGGCCGCCAGGGGCTCGTCCTGCGGCCCCGGACAGATCATCTCGATCAGCGTTGTGGTGCCTCCCGCCAGCGCCGCTTTGCTCGCCGACTCGTAGTCGTCGGCCGCGAGGGTGCCCATGAACGGGAGGTAGATGTGGACGTGGGGATCGATGAACCCGGGGAAGATGTACTTGCCCGTCGCGTCGATGACCTCGGTGCCCGGGGCGATGCTTCGGGGGTCGATCGCGCGCTCGATGCGCGTGATCGTCTCGCCTTCGCAGTAGATGTCCCCGTTGTAGTCGTCGGTGGCCGTGACGATCCGGCCGCCGCGAATCAGGAGCGCCACGTCGGCAGCCAGCGCGGGACGGCGTTGCGGTAGTCCGCGTAACGCGCGCCGAAGGTGCGCTCGAGCGTGGGCTCCTCGTACAAGACCACGAACAGGTGCGTAACGACGAAGAACCCGGCGGCGAAGGCGACAAGAGCCGCCGACTGATAGAACAGGGCCGCACCGCAGAGCGCCGTCCCCGCGCCGACGTACATCGGGTTGCGGATCCAGCGATAGGGGCCCGCCGCGACGAGCTTGCGGGGTGGATCGAACGGCGCCGGCGTGCCCTTGCCCACGATCGCGAACGTCAGAATGCACCAGATGGCGAGCGCGCCGCCCAGCACGACCAGCGCGAGCCCGATCCAGTGCAGCGTGTCGATCTCCGTGGGCCTCGTGATCCCGGCGGCCCTGAGGATCTGGTCGGGGATGAACACCAGCACGACGCTGATGAACAACGCCGCATACACGATCGACCGAAAGAGCGCCATCATCTACGGGAGCTGCCGCACCATGTCGTCGTACGTCTCGGGACGGCGGTCACGGAAAAACTGCCAGGTCCGCCGCACTTCTTCGATCATATCGAGATTCATCTCCGCCACCACCAGCTCGTCCTTGTCTTCACTCGCCGTCGCCAGGAAGTTGCCGCGCGGGTCCACGAAGTAGCTCGAGCCGTAGAACTGCCCGACGTTCCACGGGGCCTCGGTGCCGACGCGGTTGATGCAGCCCATGAAGTAGCCGTTGGCGACGGCGTGCGCCGGCTGCTCGAGCTTCCACAGGTACTGCGACAGCCCCTTCACCGTGGCCGACGGATTGAACACGATTTCCGCGCCGTGCAGCCCCAGCAAGCGCGCGCCTTCCGGGAAGTGGCGGTCGTAACAGATGTACACGCCGATCGTGGCGTACCGCGTCTTGAAGACCGGATAGCCGAGGTTCCCGGGCTTGAAGAAATACTTCTCCCAGAATCCCGCGGTGTGGGGGATGTGGTTCTTGCGGTACTTGCCGAGATAACTGCCGTCGGCGTCGATGACCGCGGCCGTGTTGTAGTAGACGCCGGCCATCTCGCGCTCGTAAATCGGCACGATGATCACCATGTCGTGCTTCTTCGCGAGCTTCTGCATCCGCTCGATCGTGGGTCCCGGAATCGGCTCCGCGATGTCGCACCACTTCGCGTCCTGGCTGGGGCAGAAGTAGGGACCGTTGAAGATCTCCTGGAGGCAGAGGATCTGGACGCCCTTCTTGCCGGCGTCCTCGATGAAGGGGAGGTGCTTCTCGAGCATCGCGTCCCGAATCTTGTCGACGGGCGCGTTGGCGTCGTTGATGGGGTTCGACATCTGAATCAGGCCCCCGATGACTTTGCGCATGAAGCTCCCACGGTTCGTTTACCCCGGGCTTGCGCCCGGGGTTAGAAAACCTACCAACGCGATATGACGACTTTCTTGTCCGTGTAAAACTCCACCGCATCCTGCCCGTGAGCTTTGAGGTCCCCGAAGAACGAGCCTTTCGTGCCGCCAAACGGGAAAAAGGCCATGGGTGCCGCGACGCCGATGTTGACCCCGATCATACTGACACCCACGCGATAGCGGAACTCGCGCGCCGAGCGGCCACTGGTCGTGAAGATCGAGGTCGCGTTGGCGAAAGGCGAGCGCTGGATCAGTTCGATCGCCTCGTCCAGGTCGCCGGCGCGCGTCACCGACGCGACGGGCCCGAAGATCTCTTCGTGTCCGATGGTCATGTCGGGACGAACGCCGTCGAACACGGTCGGGCCGACGAAATGGCCGCGCGGATACTTGTCGACCTTGGTCGCGCGGCCGTCGAGGAGCAGGGTCGCGCCGCCCTTGCGGCCCGCTTCGACGTAGGTCAGGACGCGCTCCCTGTGGCGCGCCGACACGACGGGGCCCATCGTCACGCCAGGGTCCATACCGTAGCCAACATTCAGATTCTTCGCTGCGCTCAGCAGCTTGTCCCGCACGGTCTCATACGCCTTGCCGGTGGTGACGACCACACTCCCGGCGAGGCAGCGCTGGCCGGCGCACCCGAACGCCGACTCACTCACGGTGGCCACGGCGCGGTCCAGGTCCGCGTCAGGCATCACGACGATGTGATTCTTGGCGCCGCCGAGCGCCTGGACGCGCTTGCCGTGCTTCGCGGCTTCCTGGTAGACGTGGTGCGCCACCGGCGACGACCCCACGAACGAGATCCCCGCGATCCCGGGATGCGCGAGCAAGGCATTCACGATGTCCTTGCCGCCGTGCACGAGGTTCAGCACGCCCGGCGGAACGCCGGCTTCGTGCACCAGCTCGACGATCCGTGTGGCCGAGAAGGGGACCTGCTCGCTCGGCTTCAGGATGAAGGTGTTGCCGGTCGCGATGGCGTAGGGCCAGAACCAGCAGGGCACCATCGCCGGGAAGTTGAAGGGCGTGACTGCGGCGAAGACGCCGAGGGGCTGGCGCACGTACTCGCAGTCGATGCCGGCGGCGACGTCCTCGAGGGTCTTGCCCATCATCAGGGTCGGGATGCCGCAGGCATGCTCGACGTTCTCGATGCCGCGGCGCACGGAGCCCTTGGCCTCGTCGAGCGTCTTGCCGTTCTCGCGCGTGACGATGGTGGCGATGTCGTCGAAATGCTGTTCGAGGAGGGCCTTGAGCTTGAAGAGGTAGCGCGCGCGGACGACGGGGGGCACCTGGCGCCACTTGCCGAACGCGGCCTGCGCCGCGGCGACGGCCTGATCGACGTCGCGCGCCCCGCCGAGCGGCACACGGCCGAGGAGCTCGCCGGTCGCCGGGTTCGTGGACTCGAGGAAGTCGGTTGCGCTGGCCGCGACCCACTCGCCGCCGATGTAATTCCTCAGTGTGATCGCCATGGGCACCGTCCTAAAGCGAAGAACCGGCCTGGAGCGAGGCTCGCGGGGCCGGTTCTGCGCTAAGCTACGGTGGGGGCGGAGGTTGTCAACGCCTGGCGGCACCGGCGGCGAATTGCTCCTTTTCGGTCGAACCCTCCATCGCGGTCGTGGAGCTATTCCCGCCGGCGATCACCTGTGTGACCTCGTCGAAGTAGCCCACGCCCACGAACTCCTGATGTTTCACCGCGCGATAGCCCTCGTGCTCGGCCGCGAATTCGCGCGACTGCAAGTCGGCGTACGCCGCCATGCCGCGATCCTTGTAATCGAGCGCGAGCTGGAACATCGACAGGTTGAGCGCGTGGAACGCCGACAGGGTGACAAACTGGAACTTGTATCCCATCGCGCCGAGATCGCGCTGGAAGGTCGCGATCTGGCCCTCCGTCAGATGGCGCCGCCAGTTGAAGGACGGCGAGCAATTGTAGGCGAGCAGCTTGCCCGGGAATTTGGCGTGGATCGCCTCCGCGAACTGCCGCGCCTCGGCGATGTCGGGCTTCGAGGTCTCGAACCACAGTACGTCGGCGTAGGGCGCGTAGGCCAGCGCGCGCGCGATCGCGGGCTCGACGCCGTCGCGCACGCGGCAGAACCCTTCGGTGGTGCGCTCGCCGGTGCACCACTGGCGGTCGTACTCGTCCACGTCGCTCGTCAGCAGGGTGGCGCTGTTGGCGTCGGTGCGGGCGATGAGCACGGTGTCCACGCCGCACACGTCGGCGGCGAGGCGCGCGGCGACGAGCTTGCCGATGAACTCGCTCGTGGGGACGAGCACTTTGCCCCCCAGGTGGCCGCACTTCTTGGCCGATGAGAGCTGGTCTTCGAAGTGCACGCCGGCGGCGCCGGCCTCGATCATCATCTTCATCAACTCGAACGCGTTGAGCACCCCGCCGAACCCCGCCTCGGCGTCGGCCACGAGCGGCACATACCACTCGATGCGATGGTCGCCTTTGACATGACTGATCTCGTCGGCGCGGCGCAGCGCGTTCTGGATGCGGCGCAGCAACGCCGGCACGCTGTCGGCCGGATATAGGCTCTGGTCGGGATAGGTGGTGGCAGCCTCGTTGGCGTCAGCCGCGACCTGCCAGCCGCTCACGTAGATCGCCTTGAGGCCCGCCGCCACTTCCTGCACGGCTTGATTGCCGGTGACTGCGGAGAGCGTGGCGACGTACGGCTCCGAGTGCATCAGCTCCCACAGGCGCCGCGCGCCGTGGGCAGCCAGCGTGTGCGCGATCGGCAGCGTACCGCGTAGCCGCGCGACGTCGTCCGCGGAGTAGGGTCGGGTGATGCTTGCCCAGCGGGACGGAGCGTCAATCGATGTTTTCATATGCCACCAGTGTGAGGAATTCGGGCAACTCGCGCCCGGTAGACATCTGCTCGAAGAGGCGTCCCGCGAGGCCCGTGGCCTCGGGTTCCGCGGCGATGGCCTCGCGCACCAGGGACTCGGTGACGGTGCGTCCGTCCGCCATTCGGGCCCCGTGACGCAGCCATTGCCAGATTTGCGTGCGGCAGATCTCGGCAGTCGCCGCATCTTCCATCAGGTTGTGGATCGGCACACAGCCGTTGCCCGAGAGCCACGCCGCCAGATACCGGACGCCGACGTCGATGTTGGTCTTCAGGCCCTTCGCGGTGATCGTCCCGGTGGGGATCTCGAGCAAATCGGCGGCGGTCACGCGCATGTCGTCGCGCTTGACGTGCAGCTGGTTCGAGCCCGGCATCTGCTCGTCGAAGACCGCCTGGGCGATGGGCACGAGCCCCGGGTGTGCGACCCAGGTGCCGTCGTGGCCCGCGCGCACTTCGCGCAACTTGTCGGCGCGCACGCGTGCCAGGGCCGCGTCGTTGGCGACGGGATCGTTCTTGATCGGGATCTGCGCCGCCATGCCCCCCATCGCATGCACGCCGCGCCGGTGGCAGGTGTGGATCAGCAGATCGACGTAGGCTTTGAGGAAGGCGCGATCCATCGTGACCTGCGCGCGGTCGGGGAGCACCGCGCTGGGCCGGTTCCGAAACTTCTTGATGAAACTGAAGATGTAGTCCCAGCGGCCGCAATTGAGCCCCGCCGAGTGCTCGCGCAGCTCGTACAGGATCTCGTCCATCTCGAACGCCGCCAGGATCGTCTCGATCAGGACCGTCGCGCGGATCGTGCCGCGGGGCACGCCCATGGTGTCCTGCGCGAACGTGAACACGTCGTTCCAGAGGCGCGCCTCGAGATGGCTCTCGAGCTTGGGCAGGTAGAAGTAGGGGCCCGTTCCGCGTGCGATCAGCTCCGCGGCATTGTGGAAGAAGAACAGGCCGAAGTCGAACAGCGACGCCGAGATCGGTTCGCCGCTCACCAGGACGTGCTTTTCGACCAGATGCCAGCCGCGGGGACGCACCATCAACGTCGCGCGCTGCTCGTTGAGCTGATACTTCTTGCCCTCAGGACTCGCGTACGAGATCGTGCCGCGCACGGCATCGCGCAGGTTTCGCTGCCCTTCGATCGTGCCGCGCCACGTCGGCGCGTGGGAGTCCTCGAAGTCTGCCATGAATACGCGGGCCCCCGAATTGAGCGCATTGATGATCATCTTGCGGTCCACGGGGCCCGTGATCTCCACGCGGCGGTCGGTCAGATCGCGCGGAATCGATGGCCCCGTCCACGCCGCATGACGAATCTTTTGCGTGTCGGGGAGGAAGTCGGGCAGGACGCCCGCGTCGAGCTCGGCCTGGCGCACGGCGCGCGCCTGCAACAATTCGCGCCGCCGGGGCTGGAACGCGTGCGCCAGGCGCGCCACGAACGCCAGGGCGTCAGGCGTCAGGATCTCGTCGAAGCGGGCCTCGTGCGGCGCGCGCAGGGCGATGTTGGGGGCAGCAGATGGGGTGGGCATGATGGAAAATAGATTGGAAGGGGAACCCGGGGCGGAGCTTGCGACGGCACAAACTCCCATGCGGCCGAATCCCCCTTCCTATGTCTGCGACCCCCACCGGCTACGCTGCCTGAATGATGAGCAAAGGTCGTGCCGCGCCTCTCGTAGCGGGCCCCGCATCGCCACGACACATTCTGTGGCATGATTGAAACGAAGGCGGCAGTGGGACGCCCCGTCCCGCGGCGCGAAGGGGGCGACAAGGTCACGGGGCGCGCGCGCTACACCGACGATCTCGTCGTGCCGGGCGCCTGGTACGGCAAGACCATCCGGTCGACGATCCCACGCGGCAGTGTGCGCTCTATCACATTTGATCCCGCCTTCGACTGGCCCAAGGTCGTGGTCGTCACCGCACAAGACATCCCCGGAGACAACGTCGTCCAGCTGATCCGCGACGACCAACCCGCCCTCTCGGCGGGCGAGATCCGCCACCGCGAGGAGCCGATCCTCCTCATCGCCGCCGCGGATCGGGATACCGTGGCGGCGGCGCAGCGGGCCATCCGCATCGAGTACGACGCCCTGGAGCCGGTGTTCGACATCGAGCAGGCGACCGAGACCTACAGCACGATCGAAATCAGTAAAGGCGAGGTTGACGAGGTTTTCGAGGGTTTGGAGGGTGTCGAGGTAATCGAGCGTACCTTCAAGGTTGGGCTGCAAGAGCAACTCTACATCGAGCCTCAGGGGGCGATCGCGATCCCGGAGCCGGGAGGCGGGATCAAGGTCATCGGGTCGCTGCAGTGTCCCTATTACGTGCATCGAGCGCTGAAGCGAGCGCTGGCGCTCACAGACGAACAGGCCGTCGTGATCCAGGCCGAGACGGGCGGCGGATTCGGGGGCAAGGAGGAGTATCCCTCGATTGTCGCGATCCATGCGGCGCTCCTCGCTCGCAAGGCGGGGCGCCCCGTCCGGTTGATCTACGACCGCCACGAAGACCTGGCGGCGACGACGAAGCGCCATCCGGGCGTGATCCGGCACCGCACCGCGGTCCGCCGCGACGGGACGCTCGTAGCCCAAGACATCGAGATCGTGCTCGACGGCGGGGCCTACTGCACCCTGACGCCGGTGGTGCTGTCGCGCGCGGCGATTCACGCCGCCGGCCCCTACGCCTGCCCCAACGTCCGCATTCGCGCCCGTGCCGTGGCGACGAACACCCCGCCGAATGGCGCCTTCCGGGGATTCGGCGCGCCGCAGTCGCTCTTCGCCGCCGAGCTGATGGTGGAGCACGTCGCCGAGCGCCTCGGCGTGCCGAGTCTCGAGCTGCGCAAGAAGTGGATGCTCCGCCTCGGCGACACGACCGCAACGGGCCAGCAACTGACGGAGAGCGTGAGCTCGGACTTGGTCGTCGCTGCCGCACTCAAGGCTGCACCGCCCATCCGTCCATCCGCCCATCCGACCGTCCGTCGAGGTCGGGGCCTTTCCCTCGTCTACCACGGCTCCGGGTTCACCGGGAGCGGCGAGAAGAAGCTCGGCGGCAAGGTCGCCGTCGAAGCGGCTGCCGATGGCACGTTCACGATCCTCACCGCCTCGACGGAGATCGGCCAGGGCACGAAGACAATCTTCACGCAGATCGCCGCCGACGCGCTCGGGGTTCCGCTCGATCGCGTGACGGTCGGGCCCCAGGACACGTCGCTGGTGCCCGACTCCGGCCCGACGGTCGCGTCGCGCACCGCGATGATCGTCGGGGGACTGATTCACGAGGCGGCAGAGGAGCTGCGGGATCGCCTGGCGAAGCGACGCAAGCCCAGGCTACCGCTGCGAGTGGACAAGTCTTACGTCCAGCCCGACACCATCCACTGGGACGATCAGACGTATCAGGGCGATGCGTATCCGGTGTACGCGTGGGCGTGCACCATCGTCGACGTCGAGGTCGACATGCTCACGGGCGAAGTGCACGTCACCGATCTCGTGTCCGCCGTCGACTGCGGCAAGGCGATACACCCCGTGATGGCGGAAGGGCAAATCGAAGGCGGCATGCTCCAGGCGGTGGGCTGGGCGACGATCGAAGAGATCAAGATGAAAGACGGCGGTTATCAGAACGACCGTCTCGCCACCTACCTGATTCCCACCGCCCTCGACGCTCCCCGGATCAAGACGATCCTCGTCGAGAACCCGTACTCGGGAGGACCCTTCGGCGCGAAGGGGATCGGCGAGCTGCCGATGGATGGTCCGGCCCCGGCCATCATCGCGGCGATTCACGACGCGACGGGCGTCTGGCTCGACGAGGTTCCGGCGACGCCGGAGAAAGTGCTCGCCGCATGCAATTCACGCTGAACGGGGCAACGGTTTCGGTCGACGTCGTCGGTACACGCCGTTTGCTCGACGTATTGCGAGAAGACCTCCGTGTCACAGGTGCGAAGGAAGGCTGCGGCGAAGGCGAGTGCGGCGCCTGCTCCGTGCTCATCGACGGTGCAGTCGTGAACAGCTGTCTGGTGGCTGTCGGGCAAATCGGCGGGTGTAGCGTCGTCACAGTAGAGGGGTTGGCGTTGCAAGACGGCAAGCCGTCGCCGTTGCAGCAAGCCTTCATCGAGCGGGGTGCGGCACAGTGCGGCATCTGTACACCGGGGATGTTGCTGGCCGCGCACGCGCTTCTCAACGCCAACCCACGACCGACCGAAGACGAAGTCCGCGTTGGTCTCGCGGGCAACCTCTGCCGCTGCACCGGCTACACCAAGATCATCGACGCGGTGCTCGCATGCCGGATGTGACGTACTTGCGGCCGCGAGACGTCGCGCACGCCGTCCGTTTGTGCGAGGGCACGCCCGACGCTCGGCCCCTCGGCGGCGGCACCGATCTGATGGTCATGCTCCATGCGGGCACCGTTCGTCCGCGCGCCTTGGTGGACCTGTGGTCCCTGGCAGAACTGAAAGGGATCCGTCGAGTGGACGGTGGCGTGGAGATCGGCGCGGCGGAGCCGTACACCGGCATCATCGGTTCGGCGCTCGTGGCGGAGTACTGCCCCGCGCTCGTCGCCGCTTCGCGCACGATCGGCGCGGCGCAGATCCAGAACCGCGGCACCCTCGGCGGCAATCTCGCGAACGCTTCCCCGGCGGGCGACACCCTGCCGGTGCTGCTTGCAGCAGATGCGATCGTCGTGACCGACCGGCGTGCGATTCCCATCGTCGACTTCTTCACCGCCTACCGCCAGACGGCGCTCGCGCTCGGGGAGCTCATCGTCGCGGTACGTTTGCCGGCCAGCGCGCGCGGTGTCCGCTTTCGCAAGGTTGGCACGCGGGCGGCGCAGGCGATCTCGAAGGTCGTGGTCGCGGTCAACCGCGAGCCGGCGCGCATCGCTTTCGGATCGGTGGCGGAGGTACCGCTGCGCGCGCGCAGCGCCGAGGCGTCGCTGGCGCGGGGCGATGTGCAGGGTGCGGTCGCCGCCGTCGCCGCGGACACCCGCCCCATTGACGATGTTCGATCGACCGCCGAATACCGACGCACCGTGGCCCAGAACGTGCTACGGGACTTGCTGCGCGACTAGTTCGCTCGCTGAATCGCGTAGCCCATGAGCAGAGTCGTCCGGAGCGCGCCGGGTGAGCGTACCACCGCGAGGTTGATCGGCAATCTCACTCCGCCGTACGTGAGGGTTTGGCCGATGGCCAGCGCCAGGCCGGAACCGAGCGGCGAGACATTCGGTCCGATGCCGAACTCGAAGCCCCGAGGTAACCGAATGCCCATGAGCAGGGTCGCACTAGGCACCAGCGTGTTCTGCTCAACCGCACCGAGGAGGACCACTTCCTCGACGACAAACTCGGGACCACTCGACGCCGGGGAGACATCTTGCTCGAAATGCCAGCCGAACTGACTCATGAACGGATTGACGCCGTATTCCCTGAGACGGGCGTCGGCCCGGCGCCCGGTGACGAAGGTGGCTCCGAGGCGGGGACCCTCCATCGAACGCCGCACGAGGCCCCCCTGCGGCTGTTGCGCGGGCAGGTGTCTCGCTCCGATCGCGAGCGTCAACAGAGCAACTGCAATCGTGTACCGCATGGTGCACCTCTCGAGTGTACGGGCGGGGGGATCCCGCCGCGCGCTCCAGAGTCATCGCAGGGCGTCAAGTGGGCATCAAGGAATGCATCCTCGCGCTGCTGATCTCATCCGCAGGCTGACCCTCCGGCCCCATCCCGAGGGGGGCCATTTTGCCGAGGTGTTCAAGTCTCCGCACCTCGTGCGGCTGGAGGGGGATGACTCGCGCTCCGCGCTGACGACCATCTACTTCCTGCTCGCCGAGGGGGAGCGCAGCCGCTGGCATCAGGTCGCGTCGGACGAAGTGTGGCACTACTACGAAGGAGATCCCCTCGAGTTGATCTGGGAGGAGCAAGTCGAGCTGCGGCGCGTCCAGCTCGGCCCGGTAGCGATGGGCCGTGAGCCCGTCGCGATTGTCCCGGCCGGGTCGTGGCAGGCCGCGCGTACGCAGGGGGCGTACACGCTGGTCGGCTGTACCGTGGCGCCTGGGTTCGAGTTTCGAGACTTCGTGTTACTCAGCGACGTGCCGGCCGAGGCTGCGCGCCTGCGGGCTCTTTATCCCGAACTGGCAGACCTAATCTGAGTCAGTAGGCGAGTAGTTCCAACGTCCGCGCCAGCACGCGCGTGCCGAGGGCCAGGTGCTTGGGATCCGTAGCCTCTTCCGGACAGTGCGAGCGCCCCCCGATACTCGGCACAAACAGCATCCCCACCTGACAACGAGCCGCCAGCACCTGAGCATCGTGTCCCGCGCCGCTGACCAGCGCTTTGGGTGTCACACCTGTGTCCGTCGCCGCTCGTTCGAGGATCTGACGCACCGCGCCGTTCATGGGCACGGGGGGCCGCTCGTGCAGTGTGCCGATCTCGATGGCGAGCCCGCGCTCCGATGCGATGGTCGCGCACAGCGACCGGATCCTCTCCTCCAACGCGCGCCGCCCGGCCATGTCGGCGTGACGCAGATCGACCGTGAACGTCACGCGGCCGGGAATCACGTTGATCTGATCGGGCTCGACGTGCACGCGCCCCACGGTCGCCACGGCGGGGCGGCCGAGTGCCGCGGCGATCGACTGCACCGCCTGGATCATCGCCGCCGCCCCGGCGAGGGCGTCGCGGCGGAGATCCATGGGCGTCGTGCCGGCGTGGTCGGAGCGGCCCGTCACCACGACCTCGAGATGCATCGCGCCGGCGACCGTCGACACGATGGCGAGCGGCACCTGCTCGGTTTCGAGGATGCTGCCCTGCTCGATGTGCAGCTCCACGAACGCGCCCAGATCGTCGCGAGCGGCCGACGGGATCTGCGCCGGGTCGAGGCCGCGGTCACGCATCGCGCGCGCGAGCGTCACACCTTCGGCGTCCTTGACGGTCTCGGCCTCATCGGGCCCGATGGTGCCGATGATCGCGCGCGAGCCCCAGAAGTTCGTCGCGAAGCGGCTGC
Source organism: Gemmatimonadales bacterium (assembly GCA_036004745.1). Classification (GTDB taxonomy): domain Bacteria; phylum Gemmatimonadota; class Gemmatimonadetes; order Gemmatimonadales; family GWC2-71-9; genus 20CM-2-65-7. The sequence continues at coordinate 24,463 of DASYRD010000013.1, forward strand.
CTTCCTCCTCGCACACGACCAGCAGCTCGAGCGGTCGTTTGGGTTTCCCCTTGGACTCGATGAGCGCGCGAATCGCCACGAGGCCCGCCGTGATGCCAAGGGCGCCGTCGAGGCGCCCGCCGTGGCGGACGGTGTCGATGTGCGAGCCCGTCACCACGGCGGTGCCCTGGCCCTCGATGCGCCCCCACAGGTTGCCGACGGCGTCGCGCCGCACCGCGAGGCCCGCGTCCTTCATCCATCTTTCGACGAGTTTGCACGCGGTCGCCCACGGGTCGCTGTACAACGGGCGGTAGTCGCCGACCGCGTATAGGTCGTCGAGCAGACGACCGAGCAAGGCTTCGTCGATGCGCACGGTCACGGCCGCGGCTCCGGTTTCACGAGCTTCCCCCAACCCGCTTCCCCGACGATCTCGCCGTCGGCGAAGACGGTTCGTCCGCGCACGATCGTCCGCACGTTGGCCCCGCGGAAGGCGCGACCCAGGTATGGGCTGATCCCGCTGCGTGTGTGCAGCTGTTCAGGACTGAAGGTCCACGTCCGCTGTGCGTCCACCAGCGCGAAGTCGGCGTCCGCGCCGATGGCGATGGCGCCCTTCCGCGGATACAGTCCGAAGAGCCGCGCCGGCGCGGTCGCCGCGAGATCAGCCACGCGCTCGAGCGAGAGCCCGCGCGCGTGCACGCCGCCCGTCAGGAGCACGGGGAGCGTCGCCTGGATGCCGGCGATGCCGCCCCACGCCTGCCAGATGTCGTGGTCGCCCTTTTTCTTGTCGGCGGCGGGGCAGGGGGAGTGGTCCGAAGCGACGAGATCCACCTCGCCCGCAAGCAGCGCCGTCCAGAGCCGCTCTCGCGAGACCGCGTCGCGAATCGGCGGCGCGCACTTCAGGGCGGGACCCAGGCGCTCGAAGTCCTGCTCATCGAAGTCCAGGTAATGCGGGCACGTTTCCGCCGTCACCGCCAGGCCCCACTCGCGTGCTCCCTGCACCTCGGCGAGGCCCTCGGCGGTACTCACGTGCACGACGTGCGCGCGGGCGCCCGCGCCGGCCCCGCGCACGCAGGAGACGAGTCGCTTGATCGCTTCGAGCTCGGCGGCCGGCGGGCGGGCGCGGCACCACGACAACCGCCCCGTCTCGCGGCGGCCGCGCATCTCGCTCCCGAGCCGCTCGACCATCTCATGACTCTCGGCGTGTACGCCGACCACGACGCCGAGCCGGGCGGCCGCCTTGAGTCCCGCGGCCAACACGCCGTCGGGCACGCGACGGAAGTCGTCGACGCCGCTCTCGCTCATGAACGCCTTGAACGCCACGACGCCGCGTGCCGCCAGTCCCTCGAGCTCGGCGAGGTTGTCGTTCACGAGGCCACCCCAGAGGCCGAAGTCCACGCGCGCTTTCTCGGAGGCGACCCGGCGCTTCGCGTCGAAGGCCTGGGCGGTGATCGTCGGTGGGTGGGCGTTGAGGGGCATCTCGAGGACCGTCGTGACGCCGCCGGCGGCGGCCCCGCGCGTCCCGGCGTCCCAACCCTCCCAGTCTGCGCGGCCGGGCTCGTTGAAATGGACGTGGGCATCGACTAATCCTGGGAAGACAACGAGCCCGGTGGCATCGATGACTTCGTCTTCGTCACGGAGGCCGCTGCCGATCGCGGAGATCACGCCTTGCTTGACTGCGATGTCGACCGACTGGCGGCCCGTTGGCAGGATTACGGTACCACCCCGAATTACGAGAGAGTCTTCGGTCACAAGATTTCAGAGTAGTTGCGCAGACGGCAAAGTTGCAAAGTGGCTCCAAGCTGGGAGCTTCAAGCTTGAGGCCACTTCGCAACTTCGCCGTCTGTGCAACTTTTCTGGAGTCTTGGGACTCACCGGACCTCTTCTATCGTGATATCCTGAGCTCCCTCCCAGAGTGTGCGCTTGCCGAGCTCAGGTAAGTGTTCTTGCCCCTTTGTGATCGTAGCAAAGTGATTGCCGGCGAGCTGTCCCACCTTGCTGGCGAACATCGTGGAGCCATAGGGGAACAGCATCTCGGTTTCGCTGATGCCCCCGGGGTACAGCAGCAGCATCCCGGGCGCGGGGTGGCTCGTGTGGTTCTCGAAGTCGAGGCCCAGGCGCTGGTCGCCCATTGGAATCCAGGTCGACTCGCCGCTCCAGCGGCAGTGAATTACCTTGGTGCGGAGCGGCAGCATTTTGCGGACGACGGCCACGGTCTTGGGCGCGTCCTTGTCTTCGAGGCGCGCTTCGAACGCCAGGTTTCCCACGCGGATCTTGAGCATGCCCAACACTAACCGTCCAACGATTTCCACGCACGTCCTCGACACCACGCGTGGCGCGCCCGCGGCGGGGGTCGCGGTATCGTTGTGGCGGCTCGACGGCAGCCAGCGCGCCGATCCCCAAGGGTCGGGGGAGACCGATGCCGACGGCCGGATCGGCGACTTGCTGAATGGGAAAGGACCGCTCGTCGCGGGGACGTATCGCCTGACCTTCGAGGTCGCTCCCTACTTCAAGAAGAAGGGCGATGCGCCGTTCCTGGGGCGCGTGACGCTCGATCTTGAGGTGACGGATACGTCGCGACGCTACCATGTTCCCCTTCTGGTGTCGCCGTATTCGTGCGCGAGTTATCGGGGAAGCTAAAGGCGCTGTTCGAGGGAGCAGGACCCCTCGCGCAGCGTTTGCAAGCCGAGGCGCCGTTCATCTCGGGTGCGGCCATGATCGCCCGCGCGCGGCACCTGCTCGCGGAGCTGAACGAGGCCGAGCAGATCGCCGTGATCAACGCGCACCCGCGCATCGGGGAGAACGCCGAGCGGGTGCGGGCGCAATCAGCAGCGTCGTTCAAGGAGCAGGGCTACGATCGCGATGACACGCCGTCGGACGCGCTTGCACGCCTTGCGCAGCTGAACGAGGCATACGAACACCAATTTGGGTTTCGGTTTGTCGTGTTCGTGAATGGGCGCCCCAAGGCTGCCCTGATCCCTGTGCTCGAGGCGCGGATGAAGCGCTCCCGCGCCGAGGAGCTACAGACGGCACTCGCGGACATCGTCGCGATCGCCGAAGACCGTTTGCGACAGGAGACGTGAGGGCCTTATGCGACCCGTCAGCCACACCTACGTCGACTCCGTGAAGGCGCCGGTCGTTCAGGTGTTCGCTGCGATCAGCGACCCGGCCAGCATCGCGAAGTGGCTTCCCGGCTGCGGGGGGATCGAGGGCTCGGCGCCGCTCAAGAAGGGCTCCCGCTTTACGGCGCGGTTCGGCCAGCGCACCAGCGAGTTCGAGATCGTGGATTTCTCGGCGCCGGCGACGTTCGGCTGGACCGAGCGTGGCCAGCGGAAAGGCACGAAGCTGTTCTTGCGGCTCGACGTGACGGGTTCGACGACGGCGGTGACCGTACGCGAGGTGTCGACGCCCCGCGGGTTCATCGCGTGGGTGCGCGGCCGCTTCTTCGAGCGCCGCCGGGTGCAGCAGCGCCTCCAGACGATCGTGCAGAACCTGCGTACCCTGCTCGCGGCCTGAGGTCCGTTGCTCACCCTCGTCAAGCTCCTCCAATCGCTCGTCAAGGCGCTCCACTCGGAGGGGACGCCGGGCCAGCTCGCGGCGGGGCTCGCCCTCGGCTCGATTCTGGGCCTCACGCCCCTGGTGAGCCTCCACAACGCCGTCGTTTTCGCGTTGATCGTCATGCTCAACGTGTCGTTCGCGGGCGCGCTCCTCGGGTGGGCGGTGTTCGTGCCGGTCGGTTTCCTGCTCGACCCCTTCTTCGATCACATCGGGCACGTCCTCCTGCTCCATACGCCGGCGCTGAAACCGCTCTGGACCACGATGTACAACATGCCCGTCGTGCCGCTCACGAACTTCAACAACACGGTCACGCTCGGCAGCCTCGTCTTCTCGCTCGTCATGTTCATCCCCTTCTTCTACTTGTTCCGCTGGGCCGTGGCACGCTATCGGGCCACGATCGGTGAGCGAGTCCGGCAGTCGAAGTGGTATCGCGCCGTGACGGCGTCCAAGCTGTACAACGTCTACCGGCTCTTCAAACCCGAATGAGCGTCCGTATCTTCCGCTGGCGCGCGATCGGTCCGCTCCTGGTCTTCTTGGGTGTCGGCGGCGTGCTGTGGTGGCTCTTCGCCGACCGCATCGCCCGCCGTTCCGCCGAGAAGATCGGCACGGCGATCGTGGGCGCGAAGGTCGAGATTCAGAGCCTCCACATCGACCTGGCGAACGGCGATGTGACGATCGGCGGGCTCACCGTCGCGAGCCCGCACGAGGCCTTGAAGAACCTCTTCCAGGCCGACGAGCTCGTCGCCGACATCGACGTGCTGCCGCTGCTCGAAAAGAAGGTGGTGATCGATCGGCTCGCGGCGAACGGGCTGCGCTTCGGCACGCCGCGCGAGACCGATGGACGCGTCCCCACGGACCCGAGCGCCAGCGTCTCCGGGCGCGTGATGAATGAGGCGCGCGATTGGGCGCAGGGCTTCCAGGTGCCTGCACTCCAGCTCGCGACCGGGAAGATCGACGTCGGCACGCTCGATCCTCGCAAGTTGTCGGCGATTCCGGCGGCCGAGGCGCTGAGCGCGCGCGCCGATTCCAGTCGCAAGGTATGGCAGACGGGCCTCGACAGTTTGCGGCTGGGGCCGACCGTCGATTCCGCCACCGCGACGCTGGCGCGCCTCAAGACCGCCCGCGCGACGGACCTCGGCGCCCTGAACGAAGCGCGCCGCGCCATCGACCAGCTCAAGCAGGCGCGCAACCGCGTGACGACGCTCGACCGCTCCGTCACAGGGGGCATGACGGCGTTGCGCGCGGGCGTGGCGGGATTGGACAGCGCCAAGCAGCGCGACTACGCGTTTGCGCGCGGGCTCCTCAAGCTGCCCACGCTCGACGCGCCGGAGATCGGCCTCGCGCTCTTCGCGCCGACCGCCGTCTCCCAATTCCAGCGAGCGCTGTATTGGACGCAGCTGGCCAAGGCGCACATGCCCCCCGGGCTGCAGCCGCGCGCCGATGTGGGCCCTCCGCGCCGGCGGCGTTCCGGCAGCACGGTGCGCTTCCCGCGCGAACAGGCGCTGCCCGGGTTCCTGCTGCGGACCGCGGAGTTGTCGTTCCTGCTGGACCCGACGGCCGCCCAACCGAAGAAGTATGCGGGCCGCCTCACGGGCCTGACGAGCGACCCGGCCGTGTACGGCCGCCCCACGCTGTTCGAGGCGTCGGCGCCGGCCGTCACCGCGGGCGCCATGCTCGACCATGTGCATGCCACCGCGCGCGACACGGCCGGTGCGACGGTTCAGGACGTGAAACTCCCTCCGATTCAGCTGCCGTCGCTGCCGATGACGCTCGACCCCGGCCGCGGCACGGCGCAGCTCGGCTTCGCGCTGCGCGGCGACACCATCCGGGCGCGCTGGTCGATCCGCTCCACGCACGTGCAGTGGGCACGCGACTCTGCGGCGCCAAGGTCGACGGGCGCCGACCTCCTGTGGCGCACCCTTTCCGGCATCAGCGACCTTCAGGTCGATGCCGGGGTGACCGGGACGCTGTCGCACCCGCGGCTCGTGGTGCGCTCGAACCTCGACGAGGCTATCGCGGCGCGCCTCCGCACGATGCTCGGTGAGGAAGCCGCTGGGGCCGAGCGCCGCCTCCGCGCCGAGGTCGATCGCCAGGTCGACCCCGCGATCGCGCCGGTGCGTGCCCGCGTCACGACGCTCCAGACCGACATCACCAAACGCCTCGCGGATCAACGCGCTCGGCTCGACCAGGCACAAAAGGATCTCGAGGCCCGGCTGCGCGAGTTGACGCGGATCCGCGTGCCGTGAGCGACCTCGGCGCCGCGGCCGAGACCATCATCGCATCACATCTCTGGGCTGGTGAGCGGGTCTTGTGGTGCGAGCGCCCCGCATCGGGCGGCGCGGTTGCCGTCGCCGGCGCGCGGCGCGGCGCGTACCAGGCGCTGGGCGCGGCGGCGGGCATCGTTTTCGTCACGTTCCGCTTGTTCGATGCCCTCAAGCGGGAGCCAGGCGCGCAAAAGGTGGTGATGGTGCTCGGAGGCGTCGGTCTGGCCGGAGCCGTTGCCTGGGGCGCGCTCCGCTCCTCTGTGCAGGCGCGACGTCAGATCTCGGCCACGGCGTACGCGGTGACGAGTCGTCGCGTCATCCTCGTCCGCGGCGAGGACGTCGAATGGATCGGCGATCGCGACCTGGACAGTTGCACGATCAGGGGGCGCGATCTCGTGATTCACCGAGGCCGCAAGGACATGGAGGACGTCACCCTTGCGGGGCTACGCGACCCAGCCCCGGTCGTCGCCGCCATCCAAACGCTTCGATCGCAAGCGGCATCTTAGGCTCGTGACGGACGAACTCGTCCGCCGAGCGCAAGCTGGCGATCAAACAGCCTTCCGGGATCTCTACCAGCAGCTTGCGGGACGCGTGTACGCCCTGTGCCTGCGCCTCACCGGCGACGCGGGCGCCGCCGAGGAGCGCACGCAGGACGTGTTCGTGCGCGCCTGGGACAAACTGCGGTCGTTTCGGGGCGAGAGCCTGTTCAGCTCGTGGCTGCATCGCCTCGCCGTCAACGTCGTGATGAACGAGCGGCGCACTACGATCCGGCGTGAGCAGCGCGTGACGCCGATGGCCGCTCCGGAGGTGCTGGAGCGGGGCAAGGGTGAGCCGACGGTGGGTTTGCGCATCGATCTCGAGCGGGCGATCGCGGCCCTGCCCGAGGGAGCGCGGGAGGTCTTCGTGCTGTACGACATCGAAGGCTACAGTCACGCCGAGATCGGCGAGATGACCGGCATCGCCGAAGGGACGTCGAAGGCGCAGCTCTTTCGGGCGCGCCAATTGTTGCGGGAGAAGCTCGACCGATGAACGAACACGAGTTGCTCAAGGCGGTGGGTGGGCTCCCCAAGAGCATCGAGCCGCCGCGCGATCTCTGGCCGGGAATCGAAGGCCGGATCGGTCGCCGTTTGCGCCCGTGGCGGCGCTGGTACTGGATGCCGCTGGCCGCCGCCGCCGCGTTGGTCGCGGTGCTCGTCGCGCGCCCCGGTCAGGAGTGGTCGCTCACCTGGCTCGCGGGCTCAGGGCCGTCGACCCTGCGCGTGGGCCAGTGGGTCGAGACTGACGACTCCTCGCGGGCGGTCATCGCCGTGGGGCACATCGGGCACGTCGAGGTGCAGCCCCGCACGCGCATCCAGCTCGTCACGGCGCGCGCCGACGATCACCGCCTCGCGCTGGCGCGCGGCGCCATCGAGGCACAGGTCGATACCGTCCCACGCATCTTCTTCGTAGAGACGCCGGTGGGTACCGCTATTGACCTCGGCTGCGCCTATACGCTCGAGATGGACTCGCTGGGCAATGGTCTACTGCACGTGTGGGCGGGGATGGTCGAGTTCCAGGCGCGTGGCGAAATGAACACCGACGTCCGTGTCCCGATGGGCGCCGTCGTGTTGACGCGCGCCGGCGTGGGGCCGGGAATCCCGTACGTCGAGGACGCGTCCGATGCCCTGAAGCGCGCCCTCGCTGCGTTCGACGTCCGCGCCATCCTCCGTGCGGCCCGGCCCGACGACGCGATCTCGCTCTGGCACCTGCTGCAGCGTGTCGACTCGGCCCAGCGCGCCGTCGTCTACGATCGGCTGGCCACCCTCGTGCCTCCGCCGCCCGGCGTGACGCGCGCGGCGGCGCTCGCGCTCGACGGCGCGGCGCTCGATGCGTACTGGAACCACATCCATCGGATTCTCTTCCGGAAGGTCATGCTGCGGGGTGTGCGCGACATCGATCCGCGGACGGGCACGCGCGTGCGGTGATTCAAACCGCCGCCCCTCGGGTGGCGTCTTACGAGTGAACCCGTACCTGGAGTAAGCTATGTTCGCTCGGATTCGCACACTTAGTCTCGTGGCGCTGCTGTCCGGCGCGCTTGCCACGCCGGCGCTGGCCAAACCGCCCTGGATCTCGATCGAGTATCCGGTCAATCCCTACGACGCATCGCTGCGCGGCGTGTACCTCGTGGTCCACACGTTCATTCACCGCTCGCCGTACGCGGTTCGCCTGACGGGGACTGCCGAAGGCGTTGTAAACGGCGAGCGGCGCACCATCCCCCTCGAGTTCAAGGAAACGGCGCAGATGGCCGTGTACACCCTGGCACAGAGCTGGCCCAGCGAAGGTGTGTGGACGCTCGTGATCCGCGCTGGTGAGGCGCCAGGAATGGTCGCCACGGCTCTCGTCGAGATTGGGACCGACGGCGAAATCGCCTCGCTGCGCCTGCCGACGCGCATGGATCGCGGCACACCCATTGCGGTCAACCCATCCATCGACGACGTCGACAAGGCGCTGCGGGCCCGGGCGAGCGCGCTAGCGCGCAGGGATTAGCGATTTGGGGGGCGCGGCTGAAGCCGCGGCTCGGCGAGCGCGGCTCAAGCCGCGGCTCGGCCCTGCCCGTGAACGGGCGGCTTCAGCCCAGCGCGCTTAATTGATTCCTCCTGCAAAGACTTGATGCGGAAGGTGCGCACGGACCGCATTAGTTCTCCCCTGTGTTTCACCGCCTCTACTGCCACATCGTTTGGACGACCCGCGACCGGGCCCCGCTCATCGACGCAGGGCTCGCGCGATTCCTCGTGAAGTTCTTGCGTGGAGTCGCCCGGCAAGAGCGCGCCCATCTGCTCGAACTGGGGATGGTGCGAACCCATGTCCATCTCCTCTGTCGCGTGCATCCCACGACGGACATATCTCGCCTCCTCCAGCGACTGAAGGGCGGAAGCGCCGCTGTCGCGGGTAAGGAGAGGCATTCGAGCGAGGGAAACCATCTCCGCTGGGCGAAGGGATACTCGATTCGGTCTGTCAGTCCCCGCAATCTCGTAACGGTTCGCGAATACTTGCGGCAACAACCGGTTCGCCATCCGACGGATGTCATTCCAGGGTGGCGTGGGGACCAGCCGGAGTATGAGGTGTCAGGGAGCGACGAATGGAGATCCGAATCGCGGACACGGATGTGAGGGCGGTCCCCGCGCGAGCGCGGCTCAAGCCGCGGCTCGGCCCTGCCCGTGAACGGGCGGCTTCAGCCGAAGCGCCGAGCCGCGAGTTTACTCGCGCATCCCGCGAGCGGCGAGTTTACTCGCGCCCCCCGCGAGCGGAGTCTACGCTCGCATCCCGCGAGCGCGGCTCAAGCCGCGGCTCGGCCCTGCCCGTGAACGGGCGGCTTCAGCCGGAGCGCCGAGCCGCGAGTTTACTCCCGCATCCCGCGAGCGGCGAGTTTACTCGCGCATCCCGCGAGCGGCGAGTCTACTCGCGTATTGGGGGCTCCTGCCCAATCGGTGTCCCCGGCGGCGCGGTCAGTGGTTGAGGCCGCGCCGTCGGCGTATCACGGCGGCTCAAGAACCGGTCGATGTCGGCGCCCACGAGCTGGCGATGGGCCAGGACATCCCCAGCCGCCCGGCTCGGCGCCGCGACTTGCCGCGCGATGCGCCTGAGGCCCCACTCCGCCGCCGCGCGCACGTCCGGCGCCGCGGTGCTCCGCGCCAGCTCGATCAACTCGTCCACCACCACGCGCTGCACGACGCGCTGTAACGCCGCGTGCTCCGCCGGCGCGGGGGCGCCCCACGTGCGATCGACGATCCGCCCGATCACTTCCGTGAGCGACGGCTCGCGGGGATCGCGATCCGAGAACGCCACGAGCCGCGCCGCACGCGCCGGTTCGAGCAGGCCCCCGACGACGTTGGCGGCGAGCGTGCGTGCGATGCCGAGTTGATCGAACGCGGGCGCGGCCGCCGATCCGAAGCCCCGGCTGTCGTCCCCGTAGCCGAAGGGCCGCGGCGCGAGGATCCGCAGCACGCGCTCCGGCACCGCCAATTCGCGGGGCGACACCGCGTCGAGCACCGCCTCCAGCGCCCTCCGTTGCACCGCGGGAGGAATCACGTGCGTCGGTGCGCCCGTGTCACCGCGCACGGCGTAGCGGTACTCCATCCCGCCCACGGCCTTGATCGCCGCGCCGAGGGTGAAGCGATGATGCAGGTAGACCGTGGCAAAACGGCGATTGAGGAGCGCCATGGGGTCGCCGGCAGCGATCGCGCGCTCGTCAAAGCGATCGATCAGGAAGCGCCGCACCGCCATCACCCGCTGCAGCTCGGCGGTCATGTCGCTCCCGTTCACCCACGTCGTCGCTTCCGGATAGGAGTTGGACGCCCCCTCGTCCGGATTCGTAATGAAGCGCAGCCCGCCGGCGATCCCTTCCTGCGCGATGGCTTCCAGGCCGCGGGCTTCCTCGGCGGGCGCGAACTCCGTGTAGTTCCAGCGAATCGCCAGAGTGTCCCAGGCGCCGGCGCCGTTGCGGTACGCATCCGTGAGATCGAGCTTGCCGTTCACCAACTTGATGAGCGGGGCGGGATAGTCCATCACCGACCCGCGGCCGTAGGCCTGGGTGATGAAGTTGTGCGCCAACCCCAGGGTGTGACCGACTTCGTGCGCCGCGTGCTGGCGCCGGCGGGCCATCGCAAAAGCCTCCGGCGTCACGTCCGTCACACCGGGGGCCGCGAGGGCCGAGAGCCACGGATCGAGCTCCCCCGCCTCTTCTCCGCCGAGGGCCGGCGCCGCGCCCGCGTAGATGTCGTAGTCGGGGACGGAGCGATGCGACTCCATGCGCACCGCGGCCTTGATGATCTCGCCGGTGCGGGGGTCGACGAACTCCGGGCCGATCGAGTAGTCCGGCTCGGTGCGATGGATCCACTGGATCACGTTGTAGCGCGCGTCGAGCGGGTCCATGTCGGCCGGCATGTCTTCGACGCGGAACGCGTTCTGGAAGCCGGCGGCTTCGAATACCTTCGTCCACCAACCCGCGCCGTCCTTGAACGCCTGGCGGTAAGGCTCGGGAATCCCGGGGTCCAGGTAGTAGACGATCGGCTTGACGGGCTCGGAGGGCGCCGCGCCCGGCGTCCGTTTCTGGAGCCGGTGGCGGATCGCGTAGCGCGTGACGTAGTCCTGCGTGAACGGCTTCGCAAAGTCGTAGAAGCTGACCGTGAAGATCCCCATGCGGGGATCGAAGGGTCGAGGCCGGAAACCGGGGGCGGGGAGCCGCACGAGCGACAGGTGTTGGCGCAGCGTCAGCGCACGGCCGTCGGGGGTGTGGCGCCGCACGCGCGGCCCGGGATTGTCGCTCGCGAATGTCAGCGACGTCTCGATTTCGGTGTTGTCGGGGAATCCCTTGGTGTGCGCCAGGTAGACGACGCTCTTGTCGCGATCGAGCGCGAAGGTGCCCTGATTCGCCGTGCGTAGCGAGCCGCGCACGTCCGTGATGTCGCTCATCACGTAGGCCGTCGCATCGACGAGCACGCGCCCACCCTCTTCGGCGGCGACGTCCCACGAGGCGACCGTCGAGAGCGGGAACGACTCCCGCACCGACCGCGCCAACGCTTCGTTGTCGGTGACTGCGCGGAAGCGGGGATTCTGCAGCACGAGCTGCACCTTCGGTCCCACGCGCTCGAATCGCCCGATTTGTTCGTCGCCGATCGAGCCGCGATCGAGTCCCAGACTGGCGTCGCCGACGCCTGTCGCCAGGGATGGGAGATACAGGAAGTCCTCCCCCAGGCGCGCTTCGAGGAAGAGCCGTCCCTTCGCCGCGTCCCAATAGACGGGGAAGTAGCCGTCGCGCTTCTCGAATGTCTTGGTGAAATCAGTGATGGTGGGAGTCTGGACGACGGCGGACGCGGCGAGCAACAGGGCGAGCATCAGGCGAGCCTCGGGGGAACGGGACGGCCAAAAAGTGCCGCCCGTTCCCCCCTGAAGCTAGGCCACCGTTCCGATCGGCAACTTTCTTATGCGTTTGCCCGTGAGCGCGAAAAGCGCGTTGCCGACTGCCGGCCCGATCGGCGGCGTGCCCGGTTCGCCGATGCCGCCCGGCGCTTCGGTGCTCGGCACGATGTACACCTCGACGACGGGCATCTCGTTCATGTGGAGCATCTGGTAATCGTCGAAGTTGCCCTGCTGCACGCGGCCCTTGTCGATCGTGATCGCCCCCTTGAGCGCGGCGGTCAGCCCGTACACGATCCCGCCCTGCATCTGAGCTTCGACCGTCAGGGGATTCACGTGCATCCCGCAGTCGACGGCGCACACCACGCGGTGCACGCGCACCTCGCCCGCCGACGACACCGATACCTCGGTGACCTGCGCCACGAACGACTCGAAGGACTTGAAGACCGCGATGCCGCGCGCGCGACCCGACGGCAGGGGCGTGCCCCAACCGGCTTTGGCGGCGGCCAGCTCGAGCACCCCGCGGTGCCTGGGGGCGCCGGCGAGGAGCGCGCGCCGGTACTCGAACGGATCGGCCTTGGCGGCCGCGGCGCACTCGTCGATGAACGTTTCCACCGCGAAGGCATTGAACGAGTTGTTCACCGAACGCCAAAAGCCCACCGGAATGCCCGTGTCGGTCAGCATGTAATCGACGTGCAGGTTGGGCACCGTGTACGGCAACTCCACGCCACCTTCGACGGCTTCACCGTCGAGGCCGTTCTGCACCGTGTTCGGGAAGACGCGTGCCATGATCGACGGCGCCACGATGCGGTGCGACCAGGCGACGGGCTTGCCGTCGGCGCCGAGCCCGGCGCGCATGCGGTGGAAGTTCGCGGGCCGGTATTGCCCGTTCCGGACGTCGTCCTCGCGCGACCAGATAACCTTGACCGGGACACCGCCCGCTGCCTTCGAGGTCTCGAGCGCCTCCTGGATGAAATCGAGCTCGAAGCGACGGCCGAACCCGCCGCCCAGGAAGGTGGTGTGGACTTTCACTTGTTCGGGGCGAACGCCGCCGATCGCCGCTCCGATGCCCTGCGCGCCCGTTTGGAACTGCGTCGGCGCCCAGATGTCGACGCCGTCGGCCCGGACGTGGGCCGTGCAGTTCATCGGCTCCATCGTCGTGTGCGCCAGGAACGGCATCTCGTAGTCAGCGTCGACCTTGGTCGCCGCGCCACTGAGGCCCGCATCGGGGTCGCCCACGTGCTTCGCGACCGCCGCCGTGGGTTGTGCCGCGCGCTCGGTGAACATCTGCGTGATGCTGGCGCTCGACACGCTCGCCGTCGGGCCTTCATCCCATTCGACCTTGAGCGCATCGCGGCCGAGCTTCGCGGGCCAATAGCCCGTCGCCACGACGGCGATTCCGCTCGAGATCTGCACGACGTTGCGCACGCCCTCGACGGCCTTCGCCGCGGTGGCGTCGAAGCTTTTGACCTTGCCGCCGAACACCGGGGAGCGCGCCACCACCGCGATGCGCATCCCGGGCACCCAGGTATCGATGCCGAACTTCGCGCGACCGTTGGTCTTGATACTCGCGTCGAGACGCTTCGTCGGCTTCCCGGCGATGCGCCAGTCCTTGGGATCCTTGAGCGCGACGTCGGTGGGGACGGGGAGCGTCGCGGCCCGCACCGCAAGCTGCCCATAGCGCAGGCGCCGTTTCGTCTTCGTATGCACGACGGCCCCATTCTCGGCGTGGCATTCCGTCGTCTTGACGGCCCAACGTTGGGCCGCGGCGGCGATCAGCACTTCGCGCGCGGCGGCGCCGGCTTTGCGGAGCGGCGTCCAGGCGGCGCGCACACTGCTGCTGCCGCCGGTGCCCTGGAGTCCGAAGAGCGGATTGATGTACGCCTTGTCGGCCGGAGCGAACTCGATCTTGACCTTGGACCAATCGGCCTCGAGCTCCTCGGCCAGGAGCATCGGCAGGGACGTCACCACGCCCTGGCCCATCTCCGAGCGGTCCACGATGACGAGCACACTATCGTCGGGAGCGATGCGGAGCCAGGCGTTCGGAGCGAATGGAGAGGGTTCTTGTTCACCGCGGGCGGGGATGCGGAAGCCGATCACGAGGCCGGCCCCGAGGCCGCCTGCCGTCTGGAGAAACGCGCGCCGTTCCATCAGGCCTCCTTTGCCGCGCGATGCACGGCGGCGCGAATGCGCTGGTAGGTCCCGCAGCGGCAGATGTTGGTCATCGTGGAATCGATCTGCTCGTCGGTGGGATCAGGCGTCGTGGCCAGCAGCGCCGCCGCGGCCATGATCTGTCCCGACTGGCAATAGCCGCATTGCGGCACGTCCTCAGCGACCCACGCTTTCTGGACGCGATGACTCGCGGCGGTCGCGACGGGGGAGAGACCTTCGATCGTCGTCACCTTGGCGGTGCCGACGGCGGATATCGGGGTGACGCAGGAGCGCGTCGCTTCGCCGTCGAGGTGCACGGTGCAGGCGCCGCACGCCGCGATGCCGCAGCCGAACTTCGTGCCGGTGAGCCCGAGGTTGTCGCGCAGCACCCAGAGGAGCGGGGTGTCGGCAGCGACGTTTACCGTATGCGGGCGGCCATTGACGGTCAGCGTGAAGGCAGGCATGGACGACCCTCGTGTTCGGGGTGTGCCGGAAACTGGCGCCGGGTTTTGAAAACGGGAAGGGTGTGGCCCCTGTGGCCCCGGCGCAACATGGGATGCTTACCGAACTACGTGTGCGAGTGACAGATTCACGCACCCGACTGCTACCCCGGAGACCTCAGATGAGATTCGTGGTCATGGTGGGACTCGCGGCTGCTCTCGCCGCGCCCGCGCCCGCACAAACGCCAACCGGGCGTTCGATGGACTACGCCGACATCTTTCGCCTCGCGAACCTGGGCGACGCCGAGTTGTCTCCCGACGGCGCGTGGGTCGTGTACCAGGTGTCGAAGCTCCAGTTCCCCGACTGGCAGCGGCGCAACGACCTGTACGTCGTCTCGGCGGACGGGCGCACGACGCGCCAGTTGACGTACACCGAGGGCGACGACGAGACGGGTCCGCACTGGCAACCGCGCGGTATGACGATCGGATTCACCTCGACGCGCGAAAACAAGAAACGCCAGCTCTTCCTGATCCGGCCCGACGGCGGCGAAGGGCGCCGCGTCACGAACGACGAAAACGGGATCGGCGCATGGGCCTGGAGCCGCGACGGCGCCTGGCTGGCGTACATCGCCGGCCCGGAAGGGAAGCGTCAGGCCTGGGTGCTGTCGGGAGACGGCAACGGGAAAGCCGAGCAGCTCACGAAGCACGCGACGTCGATCGAGACGATCGAGTGGAGTCAGAACGGACGGACGCTGTACTTCACGGCCGCCGACGAGCCTGACTCGACGCGTCGCCGCCGCATCAAGGAGAAGTTCGATGTGCGCGTGATGAACGAGCCGGCGTCTGCCGTGCACCTGTGGGCTTTCGATCTTACTGGCAAGACTGAGCGACGTCTCACCCAGGGCGATCTGCGCGTGTCGGGGATCGAGCTGTCGCGCGATGGGCGCTGGGCTGCCTTCCGCGGCCGTCCGACCGATCGCTACGCCGACGATCGCGCTACCGAGCTGTATCTGATCAATCTCGAATCAGGCGCCGCCCCCGAACGACTCACGGACAATTACGTCGGAGAGGGAGGCGTCTCCTTCTCTCCCGACTCCCGTCTCCTCGCCTTTACCGCCGACCGTGACTTCACGTTCGGCAACGTGTCGCGGGTGTTTGTGCGCCCGGTCACGGGGGGAACCTGGAGGGAGCTGGGAAAGGGCGACGCACGCGACATCGGCGTCGAGTTCTGGAGCCCCGACGGCCGCACGATCTATTGGAATGGCGACGAGGGCGTGAACGGCAATCTGTATACGCTCGACGTGGCGGCGGGCACGGTGAAGCCGCTCACGAGTGTCGTTGGGACGGTGAGTGCCGCCAAAGCCGAGACGCAGGAGACTGCGTTGCTGCGCTACACCGACCCAAAGAGCCCCGTCGATCTGTATCTGTCGCCCGTGAGCCAACTCGGCCGTCGCGAAAGCTGGGTGCGCCTCACGCGCCTGAACCCGTGGGTCGATTCGCTGGCCCTCGGCCGCTACGAGACGGTGCACTGGAAGGCCGGTGACGGCGCGACCGTCGAGGGGATTCTCGTCTACCCGGTCGGGTATGATCGCACGCGCCGCTATCCCCTGATCGTGCAGCTGCACGGCGGCCCGGCGTCGGCGTACCAGAACACTTTCAGCGGCAACTACGGCACCTACACGAATGTCCTCGCGGGGAAGGGCTACGCGGTGTTGCAGCCCAACTACCGTGGGTCGACGGGTTATGGCGAGGTGTTCCAGACGGCGATCTCCGGGAATTACTGGCCACTGGCCGAAGAGGACATTCTGTCGGGAGTCGACACGCTGATCGGGCGAGGGATTGTGGCGCGCGACTCGCTGGGGATGATGGGGTGGTCGGCGGGAGGGCACTGGTCCAACTGGACGCTCGTGTCGACCGACCGGTTCAAGGCGATTTCGAGCGGCGCCGGCGTCTCGAACTGGATCAGTCTCTACGCGCAAACCGACGTGCAGTCCACGCGCGAGTACTACCTGGGTGGCGAGGCGACGCCCACCGGCGCCAACAAGCCCTGGGACAACTACGACCATTGGTGGGCCGAGTCGCCGCTGCGCTACATCGCGCGGGCCAAGACGCCGACGCTGCTGCATTCGGGCGAGAAGGACGAGCGCATCCCGATGGCGCAGAACCTCGAGTTGCACATGGCGCTCAAGAAGCGCGGGGTGCCGACAGAGTTCTTCGTGTATCCCGGGCAACCGCATGGCCTGCAGGAGCCCCGCTACCAGCTGGTGAAGATGGTCGGCGAGGCTACCTGGTTCGAGCATTGGATTCGCGGAAGGCCGTGGTTTACGTGGGAGGAGTTGCTGGCGACAGCGGACCGGATTGCCGGGAAAGCCAAGCCGGAGGGTGCAACTGCCGCCACCCGTTAGTTACGCCCGCCGTCTCGGCCTTTTCTCCGGGACGATGGCGGTGGTGGGCGGCATCATCGGGGGCGGGATTTTCCGCACGCCTGCCACGG
Source organism: Gemmatimonadales bacterium (assembly GCA_036004745.1). Classification (GTDB taxonomy): domain Bacteria; phylum Gemmatimonadota; class Gemmatimonadetes; order Gemmatimonadales; family GWC2-71-9; genus 20CM-2-65-7. The sequence continues at coordinate 41,241 of DASYRD010000013.1, forward strand.
TCGCGCAGCGCGTCCCTACATCGGGCATGGTGCTGGTCGCCTGGGTGGTGGGTGGCGTCGTTGCATTGATCGGCGCGTTCTGTTTCGGTGAGCTGGGTCAGCGCCGACCCCAGGCGGGGGGTGGCTACGTCTATCTGCGCGAGACATGGGGACCACTGCCGGCGTTTCTGTACGGTTGGACACTGGTGCTTGTCATCGCGACGGGCGCGATCGCGGCGGTGGCCGTCACCTTCGCGAACTACGCCCTCGCGCTTGCCGGATTGTCAGACCGGCTGACGGTCCCCCTTGCCGTCGGCACCATCGTCCTGCTGGCGGGGATCAATTACACGGGCGTCAAGCCCGCGGCGATCACCCAGAACATCTTTACGGTCCTGAAGCTCGCCGCCCTCGCGGCGTTGATCGCCGCCGGGCTCTTCCTGGCAGTGCCTACCGCTCCTTACCGCCCGTTACCGCCTTCTACCGCCTCGGCTTTCGGAGCTGCCCTCGTCCCGATTCTTTTCACGTACGGTGGTTGGCAGCAAACCAACTTCATCGCCGAAGAAATCATCGAGCCCGAGAGGAACCTGCCGCGCGCCCTCGTGCTCGGCGTGATGATCGTCGTCGCCGTCTATCTGCTTGCGAACCTCGCGTACCTCCGCGTGCTCGGTGCCGAAGGACTCGCGCACAGTACGGCGCCCGCGGCTGACGTGATGGTTGCGGTGCTCGGTCCCACGGGCGGAAAGTTGATCGCGGCGGGGATCGCGGTCTCGACGTTCGGCTTCTTGAATCTCGTGATCCTCGTGACGCCGCGCGTGCTGCAGGCGATGGCCGCCGACGGCGTGTTCTTCGCGCGTCTCGCTGTCTTGCATCCTGTGTATCGCACGCCCGCTGCCGCGATCGTGGCTCTCGCCGGGTGCGCCGCCCTACTGACGCTGTCGAAGACGTTCGGCCAGCTCGTGGACTACGTGACGTTCGGCGACTGGATCTTCTTCGGATTGACGGTGGCGGGCCTGTTCATCTATCGAGCTCGCGATCCCAACGCCGCGTTCAAGGTCCCGGGCTATCCATGGACGCCGGCACTCTTCGTGTTAGCGGCGGCCTACGTGGTCGTGAGTGCGGTGCTCTCCAATCCGAAGAACGCCGCGATCGGGGCGCTGCTCATCGCCGCCGGCGTGCCGGTGTACCTGTTTTGGCGAAGCCGCCGGGCACGGTTAGCTTGAAGGCCATGCGCATCGCCGCACTACTGATTCTCATCGCGGCCGCACCCCTCTGCGCCCAGGAGCATGAGCACGGCCTTGCGGGCGAGCGGCTCGGGCGCGTGACGTTCCCGGTGTCGTGCAACGCCACGGCGCGGGCGCGGTTCGAGCGCGCCATGGCGCTGTTGCACTCGTTCTGGTGGGACGAGGGCCAGCGCGCGTTCTCGGACGTCGTGGCCGCCGACTCCACGTGTGCCATGGGCTACTGGGGCCTCGCGCTGAACTACTGGGGGAATCCCTTCGCGAGCGGCGCGTCGGGGGAACAGTTGCGGCGCGGTGCCGAGGCCGCGGCGCACGCCCAGGCCCTCAGCGCCCCCACGGCGCGGGAGCGCGGTCTCCTCGCGGCGGCCCAAGCGCTCTACCGCGACTACGAGACCGTCCCCAACCCGCCGCGCCTTCAGGCGTACTCGGATACCTTGGCGCGCCTATACCGGGCGTTTCCCAAAGACCCCGAAGTCGCGATGTATTACGCCCTGTCGCTCGTGGCGACTGCGGCCGCGACCGACACGACATTCGCGCGCCAGAAACGCGCGGCCGAGATCCTGAACCCGCTGTTCCGCAGCCACCCCGAGCACCCCGGTCTGGCGCACTACATCATCCACGCTAACGACTCGCCCGCCCTCGCCGCGCTCGGTCTCGACGCCGCGCGGCGCTACGCCCGGATCGCGCCCTCGGCGCCGCACGCCCAGCACATGCCGTCGCACATCTTTGTGCGCCTCGGCCTGTGGGACGAAACCATCGCCGCGAATCAGCGGTCATTCGCGGCCGGCGTCGCGTACGCCCAAGCCCAACAGCTCGGCGGCGTCGTACCGGAGCAGTTCCACGCGCTGGATTACATGATCTACGGCTACCTCCAGCAAGGCCGCGACTCCGCGGCGCGCGCCACGGTGGCCGACGGCCTCGCGAGGACTGCAGTAGGCGCCAACGATGCCCTGGTCGCGAGCTACAACCGCGTGGCCATGGAAGCCCGCGTTCCCCTCGAGCGAGGTGATTGGGCGGCCGCCGCGCAGCTTCCTGTGCGCGCGCGGCAGCCGGGCATCGGCGCGGCCCTCGTCCACTTTGCCCGAGGCATCGGTGCCGTTCGCAGCGGTGACACCACCCTGGCTCGCGCGGAGGTCGCCGCGCTCGATACGATCGAAACCACGTTGCGCGGCCAACCCGGCTACAACTGGTCACGCACTGTCGGGATCGAGAAGCAGGTGGTGACGGCGTGGCTGGTGCTCGCGACGGGCGACACCACGGGTGCGGTCCGGCAAGCGACCGCTGCGGCGGACATCGAAGACGTGACGGCCAAGCATCCCGTGACGCCGGGTGAGCTGCTCCCGGCGCGTGAGCTCGAGGGCGATCTGCTGCTGACTGCCCGGCGGTACGCGGAGGCGCGCGCGGCCTACGAGGCGACCCTCAAACGCGAGCCAGGAAGGGCGCGTAGCATCTTCGGCGCGGCCAGGGCCGCCGAGCTCGCGGGCGATCGCGCGGCAGCGCGGGCGCGGTACGGCGAATTTCTGGAGTTGATGAAGCGCGCCGACGGCGATCGTCCGGAGATCGCGGCCGCGCGGAGATTCCGCTAGGCTAGAAGCGGCGCGTGTACCCCACGACAGAAGGGACCTGCAACGACTCCTAGCCTAAGTATTCTTCGCGATACATCCGAATGAGCTCGAAGAAGTAGGATAGCGCCAGTGGTCCGATGAGCAATCCCAGAATCCCGAAATAGGGTACTCCCGCCACCGCTCCCACCAGCGTCACTATCGGATGAATCTGTGCCCACCGCTTGAACACCATCGGCCTGATCAAATAGTCCACTCCTCCGACGGCGATCACGCCCCACACCGCGAGCGCGATGGCTGCGCCGTAGCGATTGTCGAGCACCAGGGCCAGCACCCCCGGTCCCCACACCATCCCCGCGCCGACCACCGGGAGAATGGCGACGACGACCGTGAACACGCCCCAGAACACGGCGTTGGGGAGTCCCATGACCGCGAACCCGATCGCGACGAGGAGCCCCTGGACCGCCGCGGTCACGCCGGTGCCGATCAAGGTCGAGATGGTGACGTCGTTGAAGCGCTGCTGCAGCTTGTCGGCGTTGAGAGCCGAGAAGGGGATGTAAGGACGCACGGCCTCCCAGGTATGCCCGGGGCGCAGCAGCAGGTAATAGAGACCGAAGAACGCGATCGAGAGGTTCAGCGCGAGCCGCGTCGCCGTGCCGACGAGGCTGAAGGCGCCGGTGCCGAGCCATCCCACGATGCCGCGGCCCAGGTTCGCGAGCTCGGGGCCGAGCTGCGTCCCGCCGATGCGCAGCGCCGCCAGGCGCGCGAGGATCGGGCTCTTCACGACGCCGGCGGCGATCTGCTGCGCCTCGCTCACGATCACTCCCGCGAACGATGCGCCCGGGACCACAATCAGGAAGATACCGAGCAGCACGACGAGCGTCGCCGCGATCGACGGCTTCATGCGTCGCGCCAGCCAGCGGTGCACCGGCGCGAAG
>DASYRD010000014.1:0-1580 GCA_036004745.1 Gemmatimonadales bacterium
GGACCTCTACTCCGAGGTGGCGATGACCTCGTCGGGCGGCGAGAAGCGGCACGGTGAGGTGGTCGTCTTCGGCAACTCCAACACATCGCAGAGCGAGCTGCAGATCGGGCATGCGGTCACGCGGGACTTCATCGACGCGGCCGGAGTTCGCCACGCGCTTCGGGTGGCAGGTCTTCGCTTCAAGGACAGCCTGCCTGACGAGGCCGACCTGGACCGCCTGGTCCACGTCTTCGCCAAATCGGTGATCCCGGGCAGCGACCGCATTCGCGGGCAGCGCATCACGCTGCTCGACGACGGGCACGCCTACGAGATCGGCAAGGCGCTGGGCGGGATGCTCATCGCGTCCGTGACCGGCCGCACCACCAACTACGTCAGTGGCGGCGAGCGCAACTCGCACCAGGGACCGCCGGGCGGCAACATCGTCGCCGCCGTCGTCAGGGCCGGGAGCTAGGAAAGCCGCGAGCGCCGGCGTTCGCGCCTCAACTCGAGCATTGAAGGGCGCGAGCGCCGGCAGTCGCGACAAATTGGATGCGGTCGAGGTAACGGCGCGCGGCGTCCGGCGTTCTGCACGCCCGGCAGTTTGCGCTACACGGTCGTGAAAACTTCCACTTTCGGCGTGTCTTCGAGCGTGCGCTCCAGGCTCGTGTAGTCAGGTTGGGCATGGAACTTCTGCATGGCCTCCTCGGACTCCCAACGCGAGATCAGCACCACCTGCGTGGGCTCCCTGTCCGAGCTCGCCACCTGGGCTCCGAAGCATCCCGACGCGTCGCGCGCCGCTTCGGCCGCCGACTTCAACACTCCCGCCACTTCGTCACGACGGCCTGCCCCCGGTTCGTGCCGCTCGACCCTCACCACTGTTGCGTGATCGTTCATGAGTTGAGAACGCCTCGTACAGCTTCAGCGGCGAGAGCGGCATCTCGGTGATCGGCAGGCCGGTCGCGTCTTCGATGGCGGATGCGATCACCGCGCCGACCGGGATCACTCCGGCCTCCCCCGCCCCTTTCACGCCCAGCGGGTTCAGCGGCGATGGCGTCTCGATGTGGTCGATCTCGATCGGCGGGATCTCGGTCGCGTACGGCATCAGGAACTCCATGAAGGAAGCGTTGCGCAGCTGGCCGTCGGCATCGTAGGCGAGGCGCTCGTAGAACGCGCCGCCGATGCCCTGGGCGACGCCGCCCTCGATCTGCCCCTGCAGCACCAGCGGATTGATGACGCGACCGCAGTCGTGGACGACGACGTACTTGAGGATCTCGAGCCGGAAGGTCTTCGGGTCGACGCGCACATACGCCGCGTGGCAGCCCGACGCCCATGTCGAGCCGGGCGGGCTGTAGTAACCGGTCGCCTCGAGGCCGGGCTGCTCCCCGTCCTGCAACGGCGGACCGGGACGCGGCCTGGCCGCGAACTGGGTCGCCGCCTCGGTGCCCCCGCCGAACGCGTAACGCACCGGGTTCGACAGCACCGCCACCGCGCCGAGAGGGATGCCGCGGTCCGGTGAGCCCTTGACGCTGACGCGTCCGCCAACGAGCTCCAGGTCTTCGGGCGCCGCCTCCAGGTGATCGGAAGCGATCTGCTTCGCTTTA
>DASYRD010000015.1:0-13344 GCA_036004745.1 Gemmatimonadales bacterium
CTCATGCCCTTCGGAGCGCGCTATCAAACCTTCTCGGCCATGACGGAGGTGCTGTTGCGAACCATTCTTACCGTCGCGCTCCTCTCCGGCCTTGTTCCGATCTCGGCGAGCGCGCAAGAGCTCACGATCGTCATCGGCAAGCCGCCGGCCGATGGCGCTCGGGGCTTTGGTGGTCCCGGGGCGACGCCCATCTCGCCCACGACCGTCCTCCAGTGGCTGCTCGAGCCTAGGGATTCAGGAGGCGCGCAACTCGCTTACGCGATCGCGATACGAGGCGAGCCAGGGTGGTACAACCAACGCACGACGTGGACCGCCAGTGACTCAGTACCAAGATTCGAAACCACCAACTGGAATGTTGGGCCTGTTCGTTACGCCGTGTCATACAATCAGAAGGACCACCGGTTGAGGACGTTTGGGAATGAGGTCAATCTCGCGCACGGCAATCTCGTCTTGGTCACCCTCGGATCTCAGGGCGTGGTCAACGCGACGGTAAGGGCGGACCGCCACATCACGTTTGTCATGTTTGAGCCGGGCGGATTCGCTGGGTATTTCTTGGACCGGGTGCCGGAGTTGGCAGCGTTCGCGGGCCTATCGCCGGCGAGGTAATGAGGCGGGGCGAGATGACCCGTCTCGATTCGTGCACGACGTTCTTGCCACCATTGGACAGCCCGAGGCCTAAACATGGCCAAGATCGATCTCCCTGATCTCTACACGAAGAAGGACGTCGATCGCGCGCGGACCAAGGGCGAACTGGTGGGGTGGATCAAGGGTGGCGTAGTTGGCGTGGCGGGGGTGATGCTTCTGGGCGTGATCGGGTGGATTCCAACGCTGGCCGTCATAGGCGTCGGCACGTTTGCTCTCTACAAGCTGTTCAAGGGCCCCAAACCGAGTTCCTAGCGCGTACATGTCGAGATCGACAGGACACGTTCGGTTGGTTTTTCTGGTCGGCGCGATCCTGGTCGCAGCCGCGTCATGCCGCCCCGAGCGCCAAACGGGGTTCGATGTGCGCCAGCGCAGTCGAGCAATAACCCGTCAGCTGTATGCCGGTGTGCTCGATTCGCTGCCGGGGAACATGCTGGTGGATCTCGGCGGGCCCGGGGATACCGTCTTGGTCCGGTGGTTCGTCGACCGTCGGCGCGACTCGCTCGGACGGGAATGGCCCACCGACCCCGTGCTCACGCTCGAAGGGCGGCAAGCCGGACCGGCCTTTCTGGCACGGCTCGAAGCCACGTACGGCCACGACCTCGGGATGGTAGACGAGGGCGTCTATCCTTGCTACCACCCCCTGTGCGAGCGGCGGCACTCGTTTGAGTACAACCGCATCGCGCGGTTCTCGCGATACGGTGACCACACCATCACCGTCGCATGGCTGTGGACCAACGACACCCTCGTCGGCGGCTGGATCATCCCATCGCGCCGGGCGGCGCCTTCGGAGCTTGAGACCTACGAGCCCAAAACCACGCTGCGGCTCCCCTTTGACGATGAGTGGGTCGTGTTGTGGGGCGGCACGAAGCCACACGAGAACGACCACGTGGCAGCACCGCCCCTGCGCTTCGCATATGACTTCGTGGTGGACTCGGGCGGATCGCTCCACCGCACAGACGGTCGCAGCAACGCGGACTTCTATTGTTGGGGGCGTCCGATTCTTGCCCCGGCGGCCGGGCGGGTGGTGATGACGGTCGACTCGTTCGCCGACAACGTCCCGGGTGAGTCACCGGCAGGATACCGGGGACCGGGGAACTTCGTGATCATCGATCACGGGGGCGAGTTCTCCGTACTCGCACACCTGCGGCGTGGCTCAGTGCGCGTGGCCACCGGACACAAAATCGCAGCGGGCGACACCGTCGGCGCGTGCGGGAACAACGGAGAGAGTGCGCTCCCGCACCTGCATTATCAGTTGCAACTCGACGCGCGGCCCGGACGACCGGTGCCCGCGCCGTTCAGCAACTTCATGGTGGAGGGTGTGCGCGTCGCACGCGGCCAACCCACGCGAGGGCAACGCGTACGCCCATGAACTCAACGAGCACCGACGCCAGGCCGATCCGCATCGCCAGCCCAGGGCACGCGGCCTTTGCCCTGATCATGATCTGGCTCGGCGTCATGGGCCTCGTCAAAGGCGCCTTCGTCCAGGTGTGGCTCCCCGTGCCCAAATGGGTGCCGGCGCGCGAGGTCCTGGCGTACTTGTGCGCGTTCATCTCTCTGGCATCAGGACTCGGCCTCCTCTGGCAGCGCACCGCGGCTGTCGCCGCGCGCGTGATCTTCGCATCGCTCATCGTGTGGTTGCTGATCCTGAGACTCCCCAACCTCTTCTACGAGAAGCCCCTCGTCCTGGTGGCCTGGGCGTTCGGTTCGACGGCCGTGATGGTGGCGGCCGCCTGGGTGCTGTACGTCTGGTTCGCCGGTGACCGCGACCGCCAGCGCCTCGGCTTCGTCGCCGACGAGCGGGGTGTGCGCATCGCGCAGGCGCTCTACGGCCTGTCGTTGATCCCCTTCGGTCTCGCTCACTTCATGTACGTCGATGCGACCACCGTGCTGATTCCACATTGGCTTCCGTGGCCTGTGGGGTGGGCATACTTCACCGGCGCGACTTTCGTCGCGGCGGGCCTCGCGGTGACGGTCGGTGTTCTCGGGCGATGGGCCGCCGCGCTCTCGACGCTGCAAATCGGTCTGTTCAGCGTGATCGTGTGGGTCCCCCGCGTGTTGGCAGGCCCCCTCAACGACTTCCAATGGGGCGAGTTCGTCGTAACGTGGGCGCTGACGGCGGGCGCCTGGGTCGTGGCGGATTCATACCGCCGCGCGCAATGAAACCCATCGTCATCTCGGCGCTGGTGACCGTGGCCCTCACGCCCGCATCCGTGTGGGCACAGCGCACGGCCCCGCTGGACGCGCCCACCGCCGCACGGTTTGCGGCGCTGGCGCTGGCGTGCGTCCAGCAGGAATACCCGAACAAGATCTCGCATGTCCTCAATTCCCCCGACGATGTGAAGGCGCCGCGTGAGCTGACGCCCGCCTTCTACGGGTGTTACGACTGGCATTCCTCCGTGCATGGCCACTGGCTGCTGGCGCGCCTGGTCCGCGAGTTTCCCACGGCGGCCTTCGCGGGCGACGCGGTCGCCGCCCTCAAAGCGAATCTCACGCCAGCCCACATTGCCGGCGAAGTGGCGTACTTGAACGGCACGGGACGCGAGACCTTCGAACGCCCCTACGGGTTGGCCTGGTTGCTGAAGCTGGCTGCCGAACTCCGCGAATCACCGACGCCCGATGCGGCGGCGTTGTGGGCGGCGTTGAGACCGCTCGAAGGGGCGGTGGTCGCGCGCCTCAAGGCCTGGCTGGCGAAACTCGCCTATCCCATTCGCGAAGGGGAACACGCGCAAACCGCATTCGCATTTGGGTTGATCCTCGACTATGCGCGCGGCACGGACTCGGCACTCGCCGCGCTGGTCGTCGCCAAGGTTCGCGAATTCCATCTCAAGGACGGCGACTGCCCGATCAACTACGAGCCGTCGGGTCAGGACTTCCTGTCGCCTTGCCTCGCCGAGGCCGACCTGATGCGCCGCGTACTGCCGCCGGCGGAGTTTGCCGCGTGGTTGACGCGGTTCCTGCCGCGACTCCCCACCACCAATTCAGGCGCGTGGCTCCCGATTGGCGTCGTCACCGATAAGACGGACGGGAAGCTGGCGCATCTGGACGGTCTCAATCTCAGTCGGGCGTGGATGCTCGAGGGCATGGCAGCGGGACTGCCCCTCGGCGATCGGCGCCGGGGCGCACTGCTGGCCGCGTCGCGGACGCATGCGGCAAGTGGACTCGCGGCCGTGACGGGCGAGCACTACGCCGGCGGGCATTGGCTCGGCAGCTTCGCCACTTACCTCACCACACACCGAGGGCTGTCTAAAACGAGATCCTGACCCCGACGGCCAGGCCGCCGTCGGGCGCCGGGCCGACCTGTAGCCGCTCGAGCGGCACCGGGGCCCACGTGACCTTCTTCGTGGTCGCCCCGACGATCCCTCCCACGAATGCACCGATGAGCCCCAGCACTTGGACGCGTGTCCCGAGATTCGGCGAGACCTTGTACGCGACGCATGGCAGCGTCGTGCACTCGCCGTTTTCGTCCACCCAGCCGGGCGAGGCGACCGCGGCGAGGAGCGCGCCGGCGAGCAGCCCGATGCCCAGGCCTTCCACAGTCATCGCCCGCTCGCGCCGCACATCGAGGCGCGTGACGGAGTCGGCCGGGAGCATCAGCGTGAGTCCTGCTGCGTCTCCCTCCACTCTTACGAACAGTGTGTCGGAATCCCACGCCACCAGCGTGCCCATGACCTGGCCGCCGAGGCTGGGGGCGTCGAGGCGCACACGCTGGCCGGGCGTGACGCGGGGCGCTTGGGCGCCGAGGAGGGGCAGTGGGAAGAAGAGCAAGAGCAGGACAGAGCGCACGACGTTGCATCAAGCACGACTCGTGCCGCGCCGCCCTCGTTGATGAGTCCCGGGTGCCTGTCTCTGGGGCTGGACAACCGTGTTGTGACGACGCGCGGGCGAGCCGCGGCGGATTTAGATTAGCGGCGGGAGGGGGAGGAGGGCACACGCACCTCATTCAAGAGCTGCAACGGACTCGGGACGAGACGCTGACGTGCTTCTCGCTCAGCGCTGGGGACGTGGCGCGCACGTACGGCCCGGGCAAGTGGTCCGTCGCGTATATCCTGCACCACCTGTCCGACAGCGAGACCGTCTTCTTTGACCGCATCCGGCGCGTGCTCAGCGAGCCGCGGCCAGTGCTCTGGGTGATGGATCAGGACGCGTGGGCCAAGGGACTCGACTATTCTCGTGTCCCCCTCGATCTCTCACGTCACGTGTATGAATCGACCCGCAACGCCATCATCTATTTTGCCGGCGCGCACTATGAGCGTAGCGGCGACCTCGAGTGGGTGCACAGCGTCGACGGCGTGCGCACGTTGCGGGACGAATTCGACAAAGTCGCCGCGCATAACGAACATCACTTGAGCCAGGTCAGGCTGGCGCTCGGGACCCCCTGACGACGAACGCTCGCGTGTGGACGCCCTTCCACGAACCGCTCCGCGTCACACTGCTCCGCACCGTGCTGATCGCCCTGGTCGCGGGCGTGGTGGTCGGCCGGTCCGCGCTCTGGCTCCCATGGACCGCATTTGCGCTGTGGCTCTCCTTCGGCGGTCACTGGGTCGAGATCTTCTTCCTGAATTGGCTGCGTCCCCGTCTTCCTGAAGCACGGTGGGCGCAGATCAGTGGACGCCTCCTGATTTGGATCGTGGGCGGTACGGTGCTGATGATCGGCGCCCGAGCCACGGCACTGTCATTGGGCATCCCCGCGCTGCGCGTGCCGCCGTGGACACTCGGCGGCCCGATCTTCATTTGCGTCGAGCTCTTCGTGCACGCATTGTCCCAGGTCCGCGCCCAACCCAACTTCTTCAACGGGGCTTCATGATCTCGACCCTCCTGCTTGGGTTCGCTGTCGTCGTCTCCACTCCGCGTCCGCTTGGTCCCTGCGACCTCCTCGACCGCGCAACCGTCGGCTCGATCCTCGGCCGGCCCGTGACGGACGTGAAATCGAGCGCGCCCGCGCGCGACGAGGACATCGGGGGGACCCTCTCCTTCTGCACCTATCGAGCCGGAGCGGCGGCGCTGATCGTCTCCCAGATTACGTTTGCCAACGCGGCCGCGGCGCAGAAGGCGACCACCAAGGAGCTCGTGGAAGGGCAAATGGACGATGAGGTCACGGCCTTCAGGGACGTGTCGGGCGTCGGCGACCGCGCGTTCTGGGCCGCCACGGAGACCGGGGCGGAGTTCGTGATCTTGAAGGGGGCGATCGTCCTCGGCGTCTCGCTCGGCGGCAGCCTGCCGAAGCCGCCGGCGTCGTACGAGGCCGCTTTACGCGCGGCGGCGAGCGCGGCCGCCGCGAAACTGTGACCATGTCCCGAGCCTCAGTCTTCGGCGCCATCATCCTCATGCTCTTCGCGATCGTGACCGTTGCGAGATGGCGGCGCTACCACCGGTGACCGTCGTCGCCGCACTCGTGTTCGCCACCACCATGGTCGCACAGCAGGCGTACCCCCACGCCTCGGAGCCGATCGGCACCGTGCGCCAGGTTTATGACGGCGCCCTGACTCCCGAGTTGGCCGTCAACACGTTCCGCAACATCGACCGGCTCTTCCCCACACGCGTCGTGCCGCGCGCCGAGCGTCCACTGCCCCTGCCGCTCGCCGCCACGCAGCTCCGTCAGGTGACGTTCACCGATCGCGGCAAGTCGTACGACCTGGCGACATACCTCGAGCTGAACCGCGTCACCGGACTCCTCGTCCTCAAGAACGGCCGCATCGCGCTCGAGCGCTACCGCCTCGGCAACAGCGAGCGCACGCATTGGATGTCGATGTCAGTCGCGAAGTCGATCACCTCGACGCTCATCGGCGCGGCCATCAAGGAGCACTACATCACGAGCCTCTCGGACTCGGTCACGCATTACGTCCCCGCCCTGGCCGGGAGCGCCTACGACGGAGTCACCGTGCGCGACGTGCTCATGATGGCGTCGGGCGCGCGCTGGAACGAGACGTACACCGACCCGGCCTCCGATCGCCGCCGCCTGCTCGAGGCGCAGATCTCGCAGGTATCGGGCTCCACGATGGCCGTGATGCGCAGCCTGTCCCGCGCGGCCCCGTCCGGCACGGTCAACAACTACAGCACCGGCGAAACCCAGGTTGCCGCCGAGATCCTGCGCCGCGCCGTCGGCCGGCCGCTCGCGACATACCTGTCCGACCGCATCTGGAGCCGCTTCGGCATGGAGGCCGACGCGAGCTGGTGGCTCGACTCCCCGGACGGCGTCGAGATCGGCGGCAGCGGAATCAGCGCGACGCTGCGCGATTACGGACGCTTTGGGCTCTTCCTCTTGAATGGCGGGGTCGCCGGGGGGGACTCGATCTTGCCCGGCGGCTGGATCGCGGAGGCCACGACGCCGAAGACATTGCGCGGCGGAGCGCCCTTGGACTACGGCTATCTCTGGTGGCCGGGGCAGGGCGGTGCCTACGCCGCCGAGGGGATCTACGGACAGTGGATTTACGTGCATCCTCGGGAGCGGGTCGTGATCGTCGTGTGGAGCGCGCAGGCGAAGCCGACGGGCGCCGCCGTCGTCGACGACTGGGCCTTCTTCGATGCGGTGGTCTCGGCGCTGAAGTGAGCACGGACGTCTGGGATGACGGGTCGGCCTACGACCCGTACGTGGGACGGTGGAGCCGGCCCGTCGCCGCCAGCTTCCTCACGTGGCTCGCTGTCCCGCCGCGCGCGGCGTGGCTCGACTTCGGCTGTGGCACCGGAGCGCTGAGCCAGGCGATCCTCGCGCATGCGACGCCTCGGATCGTCAGCGCGTGCGATCGCTCCCCCGGCTACGTCGCGTACGCTACGCAGCGCACGCCCGATCCGCGGGCGCAGTTCGTGCGCGCGGAGCTAGCCGACCTGCCACGCGTCGACGGCGGCTTCGACGCCGTGGTGTCGGGCCTCGTCCTCAATTTCCTTCCGTCGCCCGGCGATGGACTCGCAGCACTCGTGGCGCGGGCGCGGCGTGGGGCGACCGTGGGCGCCTATGTCTGGGACTACGCCGCCGGCATGCGGATGATGCGCGTCTTCTGGGATGCCGCCGTCGAGCTCGACGCCGCGGCGCAGGCGCTCGACGAGGGCGTTCGCTTTCCGCTGTGCGCACCGCAGCCCCTGCGCATGCTCTTCGAGTCAGCGGGCCTCGGTCGTGTGGACGTACAGCCGATTGACGTGCCGACGGTGTTTCGCGACTTCGACGACTACTGGACGCCGTTCCTCGGCGGCCAGGGACCGGCGCCGGGGTACGCCCGAGGGCTTCCGCCAGCGCGCCTCGATCTCCTGCGCGACGCGATTCGACGGCGCCTCCCCGTCGCATCCGACGGCACCATTCCCCTCCAGGCCCGCGCGTGGGCGGTGCGAGGTCTCGTTTCCTGAGACACATTAGGACCCCATGAGCCCTCCTCCACCCATCGTGCCCGCACCCGCCCGCGCCGTGCGACTCCTGCACTTCTCCCTTACCGGCGGGATCGCGATGGCGGGGGCGGTGTTCATCTTCCTGGTACGCTTGCAGGGCCGCTCGTTCGGCATGTCCCGCGACGTCGGTCTTGTCCTCGCTGGCATCGCCGTGGGGCTCGTCGCGGCGGCGTCCACGTTTGCGCGCCGACGGATTCCGGAACGCCCGTCCGATCAGTCGCCTGAGACGTTCTGGGCGAATCCGGACGCGACCGGCGGCGCGATTCTCCTCTGGGCCCTGCTCGAGGGCGCCGGGCTCGTCGGTTGGGTCGGCTATCTCTTGACCGGCGTGACGGCGACCGCCGCCGCCGGCGTCATCGCGTTCGGTGCCCTCCTCGTACTTCGGCCTTCGCGACTCGAGGGGGACGGAGCCTGACGGCAAGAAGGCAAAGGAGTCACCGTGAAGCCTCACGTAGAACCGGCGGCGCACTCGCCGTGGCATGTCGCCCGCCACATGGCATCGAAGGCCTGGACGCTACTGCCGCTGGCTGGCGGCACGTTGGCCCTCGGCATGTCGATCTACCATTGGGTCGAGCGGCTCCCGTGGCCCGACGCGTTCCTCAACGCGGCCATGCTGCTCGGCGGCATGGGACCCGTCGATCGGGTGCAGACGACGGCGGGGAAGTGGCTCGCCGGCGGCTACGCGCTTTTTGCAGGTCTCGTGTTCATCGTGCTCGCGGGGATCATGATCGGCCCCGCGGTGCACGCCGTCCTGCACCGCTTTCATCTCGAGACCGGCGGCGAGGGACAGGGCTGAGTGTTGAAGAAGGCGCGCCCCAAGCTCGCTCCCACCATCCCCGGCATCTTCATTCAGTCGGTGGCGCGGCAGCGGGTGCACGAGCAACAAGAACGGTATCCCTTCTCCGTGCCGGCGATCCGCCACCTGACGACGCTCACGTTCGACACACCGGTGACGTTCTTCGTCGGCGAGAACGGGTCGGGGAAGTCGACGCTGCTCGAGGCGATCGCCGCCGCGTTCGGGCTCAGCCCCGAGGGAGGCTCCAAGCGATGATGGTCGATCAGACGCCCACGATCGACAACGCCGAGGCGTATGGGGGCCGCAGCCTGCACGCGCAGTCCCACGGCGAGTCGTTCTTGTCGTTGGTGCTCCATCGATTGAAAGGGAACGGGCTCTACCTCTTTGATGAGCCGGAAGCCGCGCTCTCCCCGGGGCGCCAGCTAGCGCTGCTGGCGGCCATGCACCGGTTGGTGCAGCGTAACTCTCAGTTCATCATCGCGACCCATTCGCCGATTCTGTTGGGCTATCCCGGGGCGACGATCGATCTGTTCACCGAGGACGCATTGGGCCGAACGAACTACCTGGACACCGAGCACTACCAGATTACGAAGGCGTTCCTGGACTCTCCCGAGCGAATGCTGCGGGAGCTCCTTCGGGATGAGCCGTGACGTCCCCCCCGATGGTGCGCCGCTTTGGCCTGCTGCACGCCACGGCGCTCAACATGACGAACATGATCGGGATCGGGCCCTTCATTACCATCCCGCTCTTGATGTCCGCCCTCGGCGGCCCGCAGGCGATGCTCGGCTGGGTCGTCGCGCTGATCACCGTGTTGTGCGACAGCACGGTGTGGAGCGAGCTGGGCGCCGCGATGCCGGGATCGGGCGGCTCCTTCGGCTACCTGCGTCAGGGCTACGGTCCCGAGAAGCTGGGCCGCCTGATGGGCTTCCTGTTCGTGTGGCAGTTCATGCTCAGCGGACCCCTCGAGATCGCCTCCGGCTACATCGGCTTCTCGCATTATCTGGGCTACATCTGGAAGGGCATCACGGCGACGCAGACGATGCTCGTCATCTCCGTGATCGGGCTCGTGAACCTCGCGCTGCTCTACCGGCGCATCAAATCGATCGCGACGATCACCGTCACGCTCTGGATCGGGACGATCGTCACCGTCATCGCCGTCATCGCCACGGGGGCGATGCACTTCGACGCTAAGATCGCCTTCGCCTTCCCCCCTGGCGCCTTCGACTTCTCGATCGGTTTCTTCATGGGCCTCGGCACCGCGTCACGCGTCGGCGCCTACGATTACCTCGGCTATTACGACGTGTGCTACATCGGTGACGAGGTCGAGAATCCTGGCCGCGTGATTCCCCGGTCGATTCTCATCAGCACGATCGTCGTGGCGCTGATTTACGTGGCGATCAACTTCTCGATCATCGGTGTCGTCCCGTGGCGGGAGTTCGTGCCGAACGACGCGCACCCACAGGCGGACTTCGTCGTCTCGATCTTCATGGAGCGGATCTACGGTTCGAGCGTCGCCACGATCGTCACGGCGATGATCCTCTGGACCGCGTTCGGGTCGGTGTTCGCGCTGCTACTCGGCTACTCACGCGTGCCCTACGCCGCCGCGAAGGACGGCTACTTCTTCAAGGTATTCGCGCGCCTGCATCCGACGCATGGCTTCCCCTACGTCTCGCTGCTGGTGCTCGGCGTGCTGTCGATCGTCGCCGGCTTCCGGCCGCTCGGGATGGTGATCGACGCGCTGCTCACGACGCGCATTCTCGTGCAGTTCCTCGGCCAGATCGGCGCGGTCACCTTGCTGCGCCGGCGGGCGCCCGATATGCCGAGGCCGTACCGCATGTGGCTCTATCCACTGCCGAGCCTGCTGGCGTTGCTCGGCTGGATCTTCATTTTCGCCACCACGCCCGTGAAGGTCATCGCCTACGGGCTCGGCGCGCTGCTCGTGGGCATCCTGTCGTTCGGCGTGTGGTCGTGGAAAGGACGCACGTGGCCCTTCACGCTCCAGGCCTGAGCCTGATCGCGCTCCTCGTCCAGGCGCAGGGACGCGGGGGACTCGAAGGCCGGGTAGTCGACCAAACGGGGCGACCCTTGGCCTCGGCCGAGGTGAGTGTGAACCGCGTGCGCGCCACGACCGACGCCGATGGCGCGTGGCGCATCGCGCCCCTCGAGGCCGGCACGTACCGCGTCGTCGTGCGCCGGCTCGGCTACCGGCCGTCGAGTCGGGATGTGCAGGTCGAAGCCGGACGTACCACGCAGGTCGCGTTCGCGCTCGAGCTGGTGCCGTTCACGCTCGATTCGCTCGTGGTGAGCGCCCCGGCCTCCAACATCTCGACCACCGATGCGGAGCTGGGGACCAAGCTCACGGTCAGTGAGATCTCGTTGCTGCCGTCCACGTTCGACCCACGCCAACTGATCGCGCTCACACCGGGGGCGCGGCCCGATCAGATCTGGGGGGGCGCGTCGGCGCAGGCCAACTCATACTCCCTCGACGGCACTACCATCAATCATCCCGGGATCGGCGGCGCGCTGCTGCTTCCCAGTGCGACGTGGATCGAGAGCTTCGAGGTCCGCGGCCTCGGTGCCGGCGCCGACGTCGCGAGCGCGCAAGGTGGGCTTGTGGACGTCGTGACCCTGTCGGGCCGGAACGTGCTCGAGGGGTCGATGCGGACATCGTTCGAGTCCGCAATGCTCAACGGCACCAACCTGATCGCCGGCGAGATCGGCAGCGAGCTGTCGAGCCGCCGCGAGCTGGATGCCCAGGTCCGCGGCCCGCTCGTCCGCGATCGCCTGCACTTCGCGCTCTTCGGTCACGTCATCCGCCAGGGCCAGCAGGTCCTCGGATACCTCGACTCGGCCAGCCGCTTTGTGGCGCAGCCGCCTTCGTTCCACGAAGAGCGCGGACTCGCCAAGCTGAGTTGGAAGCCCGGTGGCCGAGACCTGCTCGAGGGCAGCCTCATGGCGCAGCAGCAGCACGGCGACCGGGTAGGGCAGACGGGCTACGAAGCCGCCGACGCGACCGACCGCCTGCGCCAGTGGAACGTGACCGCCAACCTCACCTGGAAACGGAGCTGGTCACCGCGCAGCGCGCTGACGGTGCGCATCGGCGGGTTCGTCGCGCGGGAGTGGCACGACCCGTACAACGGTCCGGCGGTGCCGGCGATCGAGCTGTTCACACAGGTGAGTCCTCCCCGCTATCAAAACACGATCTTCACATCGGCCGCAGCACCCTCGAGCCTGGGACTGACGGCGACGTGGACGGGGCGGGGCCGGCTCGCGGGTCTCGAGCACGAGGTGAGGCTCGGCGGTGAGTACACGGCGGGGGGTTGGTATTACGAGCGGCGTCGCAACGCCGGGATGACGTGGCGGCCGCTGCGCGTGCTCGGCTTCGATCCGGCGGTCCCCGCGACGTGGGTCTACCTCGGTGCCATCCCGACGGGATGGGGCGGGGACGTGCTGATCAACAGCAACGTGCGGAACGCCGCGGTCTTCGTGCAGGAGCAGATCGGGATCTTCCCATGGCTCCGCTTCAATCCGGGGCTGCGCTACGGCTGGTGGACGGGGGACCTCACCCCGTCGCCCGTGGGGGGAGGGTGGCCAGGCCCGCGCTTCACCGCGGTGCGGGACGCCGCACTGGAGCCGCGGATCGGCGTGATCGCCGAGCTGAACGCGCTCGGCGGGCTCGTCGCCAAAGCCCATTGGGGTCGGTACCACCAGCCGATGTTCGCCGCGCTGTTCGACCGCGTGCTCGGGGCGGGGACGTACACCGACGAGGAGATCTGGTCGTACTTGGGTGCGGCGCCGGGCGGCCCGTCGCAAGTATTCACCCGCAGCCAGCGCGATTCGCTCGCCGCCGGGGGACTGTTTCGCTTCGAGGAAGTGATTCGACTCGATCAAACGGGCCGGGTGGGGCAGTACGGCCAGCCGTACATGGACCAGGCCGTGTTCTCGGTCGAGCGGGCCCTCGGTACGCGCTGGAAGGTCGGTTTGGCGTACGTCCACCGGCGCAATCGGGACATGGTCGCGCTGGTGGATAGGAACATCGCCTCGAACTACACCGTGGTCGACGACGTGACGATTCTCGATCGCTTCGGCCGACAGTTGTACTTCGCAGGACGGCCACTGGTGCTCGAGCGGCTAGCCATCTCCAACGAGGACATCCTCTACGTCCAGGAGTTGTTGCGCCAAGGCCAACTCACGGACCCCAACGTGCTCTACGCCCCGCCGGGCCTGACCCCGGCGCAGCTGGCGGCCCTGCGGTACAACCCCGACTACGTTCTCACGAAGGTGCCGGAGGCGACGCGACGCTTCTCGCAGCTGCAGCTCCGGCTCGACGCGCACTACCGGACCTGGTGGGCGGGCGCGTCGGCGACGCTCTCGACGCTCAAGGGGAACTACAACGTGGTGACGGGACCCGATGACTACACGGCGGGAGGACCGGGCCCGTGGGTGCGCTTGAACGAGCAGTACAACTTCTTCGGCGCCCTGAGCAACCAGAGCCTGTTCGACGGGAAGGTGTATCTGGGCGGGCTCTT
>DASYRD010000016.1:0-21867 GCA_036004745.1 Gemmatimonadales bacterium
TCGGCGGTGATGATGCGGCGGCGCTCGGCATCCTGCAGATCGTAAATCGTCACATCCTTGAGCTTGTTCGAGGCGGGGTCGAT
The DNA here is from genome assembly GCA_036004745.1 of Gemmatimonadales bacterium. Taxonomy (GTDB): domain Bacteria; phylum Gemmatimonadota; class Gemmatimonadetes; order Gemmatimonadales; family GWC2-71-9; genus 20CM-2-65-7. The sequence goes on from DASYRD010000016.1 coordinate 84, forward strand.
GCGCGCGGCGCGCAGGAAGAACTGCCCCGACACCACCTCGTTGATGACCTGCTCCTTCAATTGAAAGGTCGGCCTCTTGCGGGTGATATCGGTCAGCAGCGTCTTGAGACGGTGATTCGACCGCGGCAGGACCTGGTCGTTCCACGCGAGGGCGATCGCGCCGACGAGCGTCGCTCCGCCGAGCACCGGCACCAGCAGGCGCCCCACGCTCACGCCGCTCGCCTTCATCGCCGTGATCTCGTTGTCGGCGGCCAGATGGCTGAAGGCGTACAACACCGCGACCAGCACCGCCATGGGCAGCGTCATCGCGACGATGAAGGGCACCGTGAGCGCGAACACTTCGAGGATGACGCCCCAGGCGAGGCCCCTGCCGACGAGGTTGCCGAATTGCTTGGCGACCTGGTTGACGAGCATCGCGCAGGTGAGGGCGGCGAGCGCGAAGGCGAGCGGCGGCAGGTGCTGCTTGAGGATGTAGCGGCTGAGGATGCGCACAGTGGGTCGCGCCATTATATTCGGAACTCCAAGTCTCTACAAGGGATGCGGCGCCGCGCCTTAGCCGTTTGTCTCGCCCTGACGCTCGTCGTACCCCAAGCCCTCGCGCAGGAGCCGCCCGCGTTTCGGGCGCGCTTCGACGTCCCTGCCTTGGTCCTCGTGCACTATCCGGCCCTCGCGCCCGGCGGCCGCTTGGGACCACACGTGCCGGCGTCGATCATCGCCGCCCGCTGGACCGAGGCGGTGCTCGCGGCGCGGCGACCGGGCCTGTCGTTGGGATTGCTCGCGGCGCCCGCGCCGCCGGCGCTAGCCGCGACGCCGCCGCCGCCCGCGCCCGGCTTTCAGGCCGCCGGTGTCGGCGGTCTGCTCGGTCCCTACGCCGACCTCGGCATGGACCTGAATGTCCGCTTCGAGCTCAAGGCCGATCAGTTCCGCAACCTGCGCTGCTCGTCCGAAGAACGGCAGCTGGCATTGTCGGGATGCCAGGGCGGCTTCCCGACGATCACGCCGAACCCCCAGTACGCGATCCGCACCGCCGGCGTCGTGGGGCGGCGGCTGCACATCAACGTCGACTTCGACAGCCAACGCGAGTTCGACGCCAACAACAACCTGCAGGTGTGGTACGAAGGGCTCGAGGACGAGGTGCTGCGGCGCGTGGAAGCGGGCAACGTCACGTTCCAGGCGCCCGCCTCGCGCTTCATCAGCGCCGCGATCCCCGCGAATAACTTCGGCGTGCAGGCCATCGCGCAGATCGGCCCCGTCGAGTTCCGCGGCATCTTCGCCCAGCAGAAGGGCAACGTGGTGAAGGACCGGCTCTACACGGTGGGCGAAACCACGAGCCAGCCCATCGACCGCGAAGCACGCGATCTGGACTACGAGCCCGGCCGGTTCTTCTTCGTCATCGATCCCTCGGCCCTCTCGGCGTATCCCGCCGTCGACATTCTGGCACTCGACCAGGTGGCGCGCCCCGATCCACTCACCGTCCGGGACCTGCACGTGTACCGGCGCCGCGCGGTCCTTCCCGGCTCCTCGAGCAACCAGAATGCGGGCGGCGTGCGCGCCGTGGCGTGCGGAGCCGGCGCCTCCGGCGCCGGCGTTCCAATCGACTGCGGCCAGCGGGAGGGACCCTTCGAGTGGGAGATCCTCCAGGATGGAAAGGACTACTACGTCGACCCGACGGGGACCTGGTTCGCGCTCGCCAACCGGCTCGACCAGAGCGACTACCTCGCGGTCTCGTACATCACCGCCAGTGGCTCGGACTCCGTCGGCACATTCCCCGTGAGCGCCGATCCCGACACGTCGGTGGTCGACACACTGCGCCTCGTGTACGACCCCAAGCCCGGGGCGACCGCGGCGTTGCCGTCATTCCGCTTCGAGATCCGCAGCGCGTATCGGATCGGCGGAAGTGAGATCGACCGCGAGTCCATGGCGCTTGCGTTGAGTGTGAATCGCCGCGAGCGCTCTCCCGGCGGCGCTACGTACCTCTCGCTCCTCGGCATGTCACTCGAGAGCGACGAAAACCGGTTCGACCAGTACAACCGGCTCTTCCCGCGGTCCCGCGACCCCAACGGGGGGGCCCCGGTGCGCGATTTCTTCGCGATCTTCCCGCACCTCACGCCGTTCGCGGACTCCACGCGCCTGACCGCCGCCGAGCGCAACGACTCCCTGTACCGCACGCCGCGTGGCGATCTCGCCACGCTCGGGCCCCCCTCGGTATTCGCGTTGCGCGTCCACGTGGATGCGGCGGCGTCGGACCGGTCGGTCCTGTCCTTGAACAGCTTCCAAATCCGCGAGGGCAGTGAGCGCATCTACGTGCGCAACACGCTCCTGCACGCCGGCACCGATTACGCGATCGACTACGCCACCGGCCAGGTGCAATTCAAGAACGCCGACTCCTTGTTCCAGGGCGGTGATGCCCAGGTGCGCGCCCAGTTCGAAGAGCGCGCGGCGTTCACCGTCGCGCCGACGTCGATCTATGGGCTCGCGGCCCATTACGACCTCGGCGCGACGGGTCAGGTGAACCTCACGGGTCTCTTCCAGAACGAGCAGAGCACATTCAACCGGCCCCCCCTCGGGTTCGAGCCGTCGTCGAGCTTCATCGGCGGCCTGTCGACCGAGCTGCGCTTCCAGCCTTCGTGGCTCACGCGCTTCGCCGACGCGCTCCCGGGCGTCCGCACCGAGGCCCCTTCCTTCTTGAATGTCTCGGCAGAGGTCGCGGTCTCGAAGCCCAGCCCCAACCGCTTCGGCCAGGCGTACCTCGAGGAGTTCGAGGCTGAGGCAGGACGCTTCATCTCGCTCGCCGAGAACTCGTGGCATTGGGGCAGCATCCCCAGCGCCATCCGCGGCGCCGAGCCGTACGACATCAGCGGCGCCTTCGATCCCGTCAATGCGGCGTTCCTCACGTGGCAGGCACTGCCCTACAATGTCCGTAACGGTCGCTACGAGCCCGTCCAGTTCCTGCCGCAGGAGATCGATCCGACAATCCGCGTGATCGGCCAGACGCAGGCCAACGAGCCCGTGCTGTGGCTGATGCTCAAGCCCGACACCGTGATGGGACTCGCCAACAGTCGTACCGGCCTCCCCAACTGGGCGCGGCCGGCGCAGAACGCGCCGCGCTGGCGGTCGATCACGCAGACGCTCTCCCCGACGGGGATCGACCTCTCGCGCGTCGAGTTCCTCGAGTTCTGGGTCTGGGAAGACGGGTCGCGCGTCGCCAAGGCGAACCGGACGGCGATCCTGTTCGACTTCGGGTCCGTATTCGAGGACGGCCTCGCGTTCGTCCCCGACTCCTTTACTGTGGACGGGAGCGGCGACACGACGTACTACGGCATCCGTGAGGCCGGGGCGGGGCGCCTCGACACCGAGCGCGATCCGCGCACGCACACCTGGAGTGCGACACTCAACGACGAGGGCATCCAATCCGATCGCGTCGTGGACGGCATCAAGAACGCGAGCGGCGTCCCGATCGACACGCTGCCGCTCTGCAGCGCGACCGAGCACGGGCAGCTCGTGCCCTATGCCTTCGGCGACCTGCGCTCACGCTGTGGCCGCCACAACGGCTTCGTGGATACCGAGGATCAGGACGGCGATTTCGCCCTCGACTCGGCGGCGGGCGTGAAGACGTCCGAGAACTTCGTGCGTTACGTCTTCCCGATCGGCGACGACCGCACCTACGTGCGCGATGGCGGTATGACGCCAGATCCCGCGGGCGGCGCTGCTGGATGGCGGCTCTATCGCATTCCGTTCCGCAGCGACACGCTCAAGATCGGCGAGCCCAACTTGCGCCAGGTGCAGGCGTTGCGGATCACGATCGTGACGCCGGCGACGGTCGCTCCGGGTCAACCCGATCCTCAGGTGTACTTCGCGCTGTCGCGCGTGCGGCTCGTCGGCAGCTCGTGGGTCAAGCGCGCCGAGACACCGATTGCCGGGCTCGGCGGCGACCGCGGCACAGGCGTCGGCGAGGTGGTGGCGTCGGTCGTCAGTACCGAGAATCGCGATCTGGGCTACGCGCCGCCTCCAGGTGTCACCGACGCCGCGGGCCGCCGCGACGCCGGTTTCCAGCTGGGCGCCACCCAGATCAACGAGCGCTCCATGCGCCTGCTGGCGCGCGGCCTGGGGCGGGGCGAGCGCGCGGAGGCCTACCTGCGTTTCACGACCGAGGGCGACAAGAACTTCCTCAAGTACAAGAAGCTGCGCGTGTGGGCGCGCGGCCGCGGCCCCGGCTGGGAAGACGGCGACCTCGAGTTCTTCATCAAGGCGGGGAAGGACCAGGACAACTTCTACCTGTATCACGCGCCCGCGCGCACGGCGTCGTGGGAGCCAGAGGTGGTCGTCGATTTCGAGCGCTGGCTGTTGCTGCGCGCGCACATCGAACAAGCCTGGTTGCGCGGCGACAGCGCGCAGGTGTATCCCGGGTGTCCCGACTCCACACTCCTCGTTCCCGACTCCTCGTTCGTCATGTGCGACGGCCCCTACATCGTGCACGTGCGCGACCCGGGCACCGCGCCCCCAAACCTCGCTCGGGTGCAAGAGATCGCGGCGGGAATCTGGCGCGTGAACACCCGAGTCTTCGTGGACGAAGCCGAGGTTTGGGTCGACGACATCCGCGTGAGCGACGTCGTGCAGGACCCCGGCGCCGCCGGGGCCGTGGACGTGACGCTCGCCGCTGCCGACGTCGCCGATCTCGCCGTGAGTCTGTCGCGACGGGACGGACAGTTCCGCCAGCTCGGCGAAGATCCGTCGTACAGCACCGACAATGCCGCAAGCATCGCGACGACCGTGCGGCTCGACCGCTTTCTGCCGGAGCGCTGGGGCCTCTCGATCCCCGTGACGGCCCGCCGGACGATCACCACGACGGAGCCGTTCTACCTGCGCAGCACCGACCTGCGGGCCGACGCGATCGCGGGCCTGCGGACCCCGCGCGCATCCGCGTCGACGTACAGCTTCGCTGCCCGTCGCGTGAAGCGCGCCGCGGGCGGTCTGGGCAGGTTGCTGCTCGATCCCGTCGCGGTCACCGGGACGTACACGACCGGCGATGCGCGCTCCGACCTGTCCCAGGCCACGACGTCGAACTACACGCTGAACCTCGACTACACGCTCCTCCCGGGCGTGGCAACGGTGCGAATCGCGGGGCGGCGCATTCGCATCAACCCGTCACAGATCCGGTTGCGGTCGGGATTCGTGGGAACGAACTCCGAGCGTTTCACATACAACGTGCCCGTGTACCGGCCCACGGACACTCTCCCTCCCGCGGTGTCACAGACACGGTTGTGGCGCAACTCGGGGTCGGTGAGCCTGCTTCCCATGACCGGCGTGCAAATGAGCGTCGATGTGGCTTCCACGCGTGACCTCCGCGACTACGGCGACTCCACGACGATCGGGCGGCTGATACAGCAGGGGAGCAGCTCGCTCCTGGGACAGAACATCGGCATCGAGACGCAGCGCACCTTCGCGACGAACGTCAACGTGACGCCCCGCCTGGCGACATGGATCAGGCCACGCGCGACGCTCGCCTCGTCGTTCACGTTCTCCCGCGACGCCAACGCCCGCGAGCCGGTGCGCGAGATCGGCGACACCGCGGGCGCCTTCCGCGTCCCCGCGGCGTTCGGCAACCTGCGCCGGCTCGAGGCCGGCATGCAGCTCGACCCCCGGCGTCTGGCGCAGGCGGTCTTCGGCGATTCCACCGCGCTCGCCCGCTGGCTCGGCCGGCTCGGCAACATCGACCTGTCGTACAACCGGTTGCGGACGTCGAGCTTCGGTCGCGCGGGTGGCTTCCCGGCGTTCGGCTACCAGCTCGGTTTCGGCAACCTCGAGGAGTTCAAGAGCACCGGCGGCCTGAAGGCCGTGTCTGCAGCCGAGAATGCGACACTGACGGGCGGGGGTTCGGCGACCCTGCCGCTCGGCCTGCGCGTGAATGCCAACTATCGACGTACCAGCGGCATCACGTGGGCGCTGCGCGCGGCGCAGCAGGTCTCCATCTCCACAGGGACCCGCGATTGGCCCAACGGCAGCCTCGCCTGGTCGCTGACGCCGTCTCGCCGCAACATCGGCCGCGTGCTGTCGAGTCTCACCGCGCAGGCCACCTATCGCCGCACCGAGGCGCTGAGCCAGCAGGCCACCTTCGGGGCGACGAGCGTCTCGGTCACGAGCAGCGTCGAACGGTCACTCACGCCGTCCCTCTCGCTCACCTGGGTGGGAGGGGTGCTCACCAGTTTCGACGCGACGCAAGGGCGAACCGAACAGATTTCGGCGGGAAACACGTTCAAAAATGAACGCAATCAACAGAACGCGACCGTAGCCTTCGCGTTCCGGCCGCCGAACTTCTTCGGCGGCCGGCGGTCGAACATCCGCACGACGATGCGCTACTCCATCACCGGCAACACCCAGTGTCTGCGCAGCGCCAGTCAGGCCGATTGCGTACCGTTCGTGGACAGCCGGCAGGTTCAGGCCCAGCTTACGATGGACACCGACCTTCCCCCCAACATGAGCGCGGGGCTCCAGATGGCATACCTGTTGAATGAAGAGCGCCAAACCAGCCGCAGGGTGCGGCAAATCGTGATCACCGCGTTCGTCCAGCTCCAGACCAGCGTGGGGCAGATCCGATGAAACAGTACGTGGGGCGTGGGGCGTGGTGCGTGGTGCTGGCTGTCCTCGCGTGCCAGGCCAAGGCGGGGGGCGGGGGCAACGGAGGAGCGAAGGAGTTCAACGGCCAGACCGCGTTCGGCTACGTGCAGCAGCAGCTGGCGTTCGGACCCCGCGTCCCCAATACGCCGGGTCACGTGCGCACCGGCGACTGGCTCTTGGCGCAGCTGCGGCAGCGGGCCGATACCGTCGTCGTCCAAGCCTTCACCCAGCATACCTCCAAGGGCACGACGCTCCGCCTGCGCAACTTCTTCGCTCGCTTCCGGCCGCAGGCCACCGACCGGATCCTGTTCCTGGCGCACTGGGACACGCGCCCCAAGGCCGACAAGAGCCCCAACCTCGGGCAGCAGCAGCTCCCGGTCCCCGGCGCCAACGACGGGGCCTCCGGCGTCGCCGTCCTGCTGGGCGTGGCCGATGCCCTGAAGGCGCGCGCTCCGACGGTGGGTGTAGATCTGCTATTTGTCGACGGCGAGGACTGGGGCGACTTCGCCGACTCCACCGAGACGTTGCTCGGTGCGCGCTACTTCGTCGCGCACCTCCCGCCCGGCTACACAACGCTCTACGCCGTGCTCTTCGACATGGTCGGCGACAAAGACCTCCAGTTTCTGCAGGAGGGCTACTCGGCCGCGCGCGCGCCGGAGGTGTTGCAGCGCGTGTGGGATACCGCCAAAGGCCTCGGCTACGAGCGCGTGTTCGTGCCGCGCATCGGCGAGGCTCTCACTGATGACCACGTCCCGCTTCAGCAAGCCGGCATTCGAGCCATCGATGTGATCGACTTTACGTTCCCCTATCATCACACCACCGAAGACACGATCGACAAGGTGAGTGCGGCCTCGCTGCAGATTGTGGGTGATGTAGCCGTCGCGTTGGTCAGACAGTAGACGCGTTTTTTCGATGACGGTGCTCGAGGAGAGCACCGTACCTTCGGGCGGTGAACGACAAGCGCGCTGCGTTGCTCCTTGCCTGTCTCGCCCTCGCCGGTGCCGCCGTGCGTTTTGCCCTGTCTCCTTCTCCCGCCTCGCCTCCGGGCGACGTACAACTTCAATCTCCGTCTCCGTCCCCCGGTGCCGGGCTGCGCGAAACCGCGCGCCGCGCCGCCCAGCTCTCTCGTCCGCTGGCGCCCGGTGAGCGAATCGATCTGGACCACGCCGAGGTGACCGAAATCACCCGACTGCCGCGTGTCGGGCCGGCGCTGGCGCAGCGCATCGTGGCCTGGCGCACCGAACACGGCCCCTTTGGCAGCCTCACCCGCCTCGACAGTGTGCCGGGAATTGGTCCGAAATTGCTCGACGCGATACGTCCTTTCGTGCTCCAGCCTTGACCGGCCTGTCTCCGAGAAATACTTTAGATGCTTCAATTTCAATGAGTTGCGTACGGCGACGGCAGCAGCCACCCCTGATAAACTCGGCGACATCCTCGTCCGCGAAGGGCTCATCACTCAGGAGCAGCTCCGCAAGGCGCTCCAGGAGCAGAAGAGCTCGGGGATGCGCTTGGGCTACACCCTGGTCAAGCTGGGCTTCATCGAGGAGACCGAGGTCACGAAGATGCTGGCCCGGCAGTACCGGATGCCGGCCGTCGACCTGTCGCGTTTCGAGGTCGACCCCAAGATCCTGAAGCTCCTCCCCCCCGACATCGCCACGAAACACGTCGTCCTACCGCTCAAGCGGGAGGGGCGGACCCTGACGGTGGCCATCGCGGACCCCAACAACGTTGCCGCGATCGAGGACATCAAGTTCATCACCCGCTGCGACGTCTTCCCGGTCATCGCCGGGGAGTACACGCTCCGCAACGCCATCGACCGCTACTACCAGCAGTCCGACGCCCAGCTGCAGAGCCTGCTGAAGAGCGTCGAAGCCGAAGAGGATCTCGAGGTCGTCGAGGACATGGCGGACGAGGACGTCAAGGCGAGCGAGCTCGCTGATGACGCGCCGGTCGTGAAGCTGATCAACGGCCTCCTCACCGACGCGGTGAAGCGCGGCGCCTCCGACATCCACATCGAGCCCTTCGAGCACGAGATGCGGGTGCGCTACCGGGTCGACGGCGCGCTGCACGAGGTGATGAAGCCGCCGGTGAAGATGCGCGCCGCCCTGACCTCGCGCGTCAAGATCATGGCGCAGCTCAACATCGCCGAGCGGCGCGTGCCCCAGGACGGCCGCATCAAGCTGAAGATGGGGACGCGCGTCATCGACTTCCGCGTGTCGACGTTGCCGGTCCTGTTTGGTGAGAAAATCGTGCTCCGGATCCTCGACAAGGGGAACCTGACGCTCGATCTGGCCACCTTCGGTTTCGAGCCCAAGGCGCAGGCCGACCTGCTCAAGGCGATCCTGAACCCCTACGGCATGGTCTTGGTCACGGGCCCCACAGGCTCCGGCAAGACGACGACGCTCTACTCGGCACTGTCCAAGATCAACACGATCGACGTCAACATCATGACGGCCGAGGACCCGGTCGAGTACAACCTCCTGGGCATCAATCAGGTGCTCGTGAGGAATGAGGTCGGGATGACGTTCGCGGCGGCGCTCAAGGCGTTCCTGCGCCAGGACCCGAACATCATCATGGTCGGCGAGATCCGCGATCTCGAGACGGGCTCGATCGCCATCAAAGCCGCGCTCACGGGCCACTTGGTGCTCTCGACGCTGCACACGAACGACGCCCCCTCAACCATCACGCGCATGGTGGACATGGGCATCGAGCCGTTCAACGTGGCGAGTGCCGTGAACCTGATCGTGGCGCAGCGGCTGGTGCGGCGCATCTGCAAGGACTGCAAAAAGGAGCACGAGTACAGCGATGTCGAACTGCACGCGTTCGGGATCGATCGCAAAGTCGGCCCCTTCTTCAAGGGCGCCGGCTGCGACACCTGTGCCGGGACCGGCTACAAGGGACGGCAGGGCCTGTACGAGGTGATGGCGCTGTCGAGCCCGTTACGCCGCGGCATCTTGAAGGGTGGCTCCACCGAGGAGCTGCGCGACATCGCCGTCCAGGAGGGTATGCTCACGCTGCGCATGGACGGCATGGTGAAGGTCAAGAAGGGCGTCACGACGCTGGAAGAAGTCGTCAAGGAAACCGCGGCCGGCTAAGGGAGACTGAGCGATGCCGATAAACCTTCGAGCCCTGCTCGAGGAGATGATCGAGAAGGACGCCTCCGACCTCCACATCGTGGCGGGAGAGCGTCCCAAGCTTCGCGTCGACGGCGATATCGTGAACGCGACCACCGAGGAGGTGCTCACGCCGAAAGACACGCTGTCGCTCGCCTACTCGGTGCTCACCGAGAACCAGAAGAAGCGCTTCGAGACCGAAAACGAGCTCGACTTCTCGTTCGGGATCCAGAACCTGGCGCGCTTCCGTGGTAACTGCTTCAAGCAGCGCGGCTGCGTCTCGGTCGTGATCCGGCAGATTCCGTTCAGCGTCAAGACTTTCGACGACCTCGGGCTCCCGCCGGTGATCGCGCAGCTCGCCGACCGGCCGCGCGGCCTCGTGCTCGTCACCGGTCCGACGGGCTCGGGGAAGAGCACGACGCTCGCGGCGATGATCGACAAGATCAACAAGGAGCTGAAGGGCCACATCATCACGGTGGAAGACCCGATCGAGTTCATCCACCGGCACCAGTCGTGTATCGTCAATCAGCGGGAAGTGGGCACCGACACGAACAGCTTCTCGGCCGCCCTGAAGTACGCCCTGCGGCAGGATCCCGACGTCGTGCTGATCGGCGAAATGCGCGATCTGGAAACGATTCAGGCGGCGCTCACCATCGCCGAGACGGGGCACTTGGCGTTCGCCACGCTGCACACGAACTCCGCGATGGAGAGCATCAACCGTATCATCGACGTGTTCCCGTCGCACCAGCAGTCCCAGGTGCGCGCTCAGCTGGCGTTCGTGCTCGAGGGCGTGCTCACGCAGACGCTGCTCCAGAAGGCGAAAGGCCGGGGCCGCGTGATGGCGGCGGAAATCATGGTGTGCACGTCGGCAATTCGCGCCCTGATCCGCGACGACAAGGTCCACCAGATCGAGTCGTCGATGCAGGCTGGTAAGAAGTTCGGCATGCAGACGCTGAACGACGCGCTGTATCAGCTGTACATGGCTCGAGAAGTCACGAAGGACGAGTGCCTGCGCGTCACGTCGAAACCGAACGAGTTCCTGCGGGCCATCGGGGAAGTGCCGCCGGATGAGAGGGAAGGCGCCGGCGCACCGCAGGCTGGTCCCCCCAAGGTCGCCGCGCGCCGCTGAGACGCGCCGCGAGGGAGTGAACCATGCCGACTTACGAGTATACCGCGCGGAACCTGAAGGGCGATCTCGTCCAGGATAAGATCGACCTTCCCACGCGCGACGATGTCATCGCCCACCTGCGGAAAAACCGCATGGTGGTCGTCCAGGTCCGCGAGGCCAAAGGCAAGGGCGGCGGGCTCGCGGACTTCTTCAAACCCGGCGTCAAGACGCGCGACGTCGTCATCTTCACGCGTCAGTTCGCCACCATGATCAACTCGGGTCTGCCCCTCGTGCAGGCCCTCGACATTCTGTCGCAGCAGACCGAGAACCAGGTGCTCGCCGCCGTCACGCGCCAGGTGGTGTACGACGTCGAGAGCGGCCATACGCTGGCCGACGCGCTCCGCAAGCATCCCAAGGCGTTCACCGATCTGTACGTCAACATGGTGGCCGCCGGCGAGGCCGGCGGTATTCTCGACACCATCTTGCTGCGGCTCGCGACGTTCCTGGAAAAGAACGACCTGATCGTCCGCAAGGTGAAGGGCGCGATGATCTACCCGGCGGTGATTTTCTCGGTCGCCGGCATCGCGATCTCGGTGCTCCTCATCTTCGTCATCCCGACGTTCCAAAGCATGTTTGCGTCGGTGAACCTCGAGCTGCCGCTGCCCACGCGCATCGTGATCGGCGCCAGCAACCTGCTCAAGAACTATTGGTGGGCGATGATCTTGGCCGCCGGGGGCAGCGTCTATGCCCTGAAACGCTACTACGAGACCGCCCCGGGCAAGCTGCAGATCGACAAGCTCATGCTCAAAGCCCCCGTGCTCGGCGACCTGCTCCGCAAGTCGGCGGTGTCGCGCTTCACGCGCACGCTCGGGACGCTCATCTCCTCGGGCGTGTCGATTCTCGATGGGCTCGAGATCACGGCCCGCACGGCCGGCAACATGGTCATCCACAACGCCGTGATGGAGTCGCGCGCGTCGATCGCCGGCGGTGAAACGATCGCGGGACCGCTCGCCAAGTCCAAGGTCTTCCCGCCCATGGTGATCTCGATGATCGCCGTCGGCGAGCAGACCGGCGGGCTCGACGAAATGCTCACGAAGATCGCCGACTTCTACGACGACGAGGTGGACGCCGCCGTCAGCGCGCTGCTGTCCCTGATGGAACCCATCATGATCGTCGTCCTGGGCGTGATCGTCGGCGGCATGGTGGTCGCCATGTACCTGCCCATCTTCGACATGGTGAACGCGGTCCAATAGTGAAGCCGGCGCTGCTGCTCACCCGCAGCGACGTCGCCGCCCTGCTCGATCTCGATAGCTGCATCAGTGCCGTGGAAGCGGCCTTCCGCCTCCACGGCCAGGGCGAGTCGCACACCGGCGTCCTCGGCGTGCACGTCCCGGGCGGCGGGTTCCACACCAAGGCCGGCACGCTGCATCTCGCCCGGCACTACTTCGCGGTCAAGACCAACGCCAACTTCCCCGACAATCCGTCGCGGGGGCTCCCCACCATCCAGGGCGTGATGTTCCTCGCCGACGCCGATGTCGGGACTCCCCTCGCCATCCTCGATTCCATGGAGATCACGACGCTCCGCACCGGCGCGGCGACCGCCGTCGCGGCCAAGTATCTCGCCCGCGAGGACGCCCGCTCTGCGGGGCTCATCGGGTGCGGCAACCAGGGGTGGGTGCAGCTGCGCAGTCTCTGCCGCGTGCGACCCATCAAGACGGCGCGCGTCTACGACCGCGACCGCCAGCTCGCCGAGAAGCTGGCGCGTGGGCTCGCGGCGGAGCTGGGCCTCGAGATCGCGGTCGCGAAGGATGCCGCGGATGCCGCCCGGGACGTCGACATCGTGGTGACGTGCACGTCCGCACGTGAGCCGATTCTCACCGTCGGAGATGTGCGGCCGGGGGCGTTCGTCGCCGCCGTCGGCGCCGACAACCCCGAGAAACAGGAGATCGCGCCGGCGCTCCTCGCGGCCAGCCGCGTCGTCGTCGATGTGCTGGAGCAGGCTGCCACGATGGGCGACCTGCACCACGCCCTCGCGGCGGGAGTGATCCGCCGCGAGGACGCCGTGGAGCTGGGCCAAATCGTGGCAGGCCGGGTCCCCAAGCGTCCGACGTCCGGGAAAGTCACCGTGTTCGACTCGACGGGGATGGCGTTACAGGACGTGGCGGCCGCGGCCGCGGTGTTCGAGCGCGCTGAGGCAGCCGGACGAGGCACTCCCGTGCATTTGGCAGGCTAGCGCTCTTGCATTTTGCCAGAGCGCGTCCAATACTCCCGGACATGCGCTGGCTCGGCAGCACTCAAACGGCGATTCCGTCCCCGCAGAAGCTCCTCCGCCTCGTCTATGTGGGGCGGATGTGCCTGGCGGCCGCTATCTACTTGAGCGCCGCCCTCAAGATCCGGGTCGCGGCCCCCCTCGACATCCTGGCGACCTCCCTGATGCTCGTCTCCTCGGCGGGGGTCACCCTGGCGTCGTACTGGCACACCCACGTCCGACGCCGGTACCCCGGCGCCACTTTCCTCTATCTCCAGGCCGTCTTCGACGTCGCGTTGATCACGGCGGTCGTGCACATCACGGGCGGCCCCGACAGCGACTTCGCAGGCCTCTACGTCGTGCTGATCGCCGTGACGGCGCTGCTCATGCGCCCGGCGCGCGCCGGCCTGGTCACCACGCTCGCCGGACTCGTCTATTTCGCCGACGTATTCTGGGGCCACCACACCGCCGTCTCCCTGGGACTCTGGATCCAGCTGGGCGTTTTCGTGCTGGTCGCGGCGGTGACTGCCTATGTGGCGAGCCGCGTGACCGTGATGGGGGCCGAGCGCGAAGCCCTCGCGGCCGAGGTGCGCCAGGTCCAGCTCGAAGCCGACGACGTGCTCCGCAACATCCGCACGGGCGTGATCACTGTCGACGCGGAGGGCCGCCTCCTCTACGCCAACCCTGCCTCCGAGGAGATCCTCGGCTTTAAGGGCCGGGAGTGGCTGGGCCGCTCCGTGATGCCGGAGTTCGCGCGTCTGGCGCCCGAGTTCTGGGCGGCGGTCACCTCCACGGCGCGCCGCGGCGTGCGCCTGATGCGGGTCGAGGCCACGGTGCACCGGCCCGACCGCACCTTCCCGATCGGTGTGACGACGACCACCCTCGACGGGCCCATCGGCGCGCCGCCGCGTGTTTCGGCGATCTTCACCGACATCTCGGACTCGAAGCGGCTCGAGGAGCTCCACCTTCGCGCGGAACGCCTCGAGGCGGTGGCCGAGCTGTCGTCGAGCCTGGCGCACGAGATCAAGAACCCGCTCGCGTCGATTCGCAGCTCAGTCGAGCAGTTGGCGAAGTCGTCACGGTCCAACCCCGACGAGAAGTTCCTCGCGAACCTGATCGTGCGGGAGAGCGATCGCCTGTCGCGGCTCCTCTCCGAGTTCCTCGACTTCTCCCGCGTGCGCGTGACGGAATGCCGCCCCATGGACCTGCACGACGTCGCCGAGGCGGCGATTCGGCTGGTGCGCCAGCACCCCGAGTGCGGCGCCGATGCGCGCATTACGCTCCTGGGCGACGCCACCCCCATGGAAGGCGACGAGGACCTGCTGCACCGCGTCGTCTCGAACCTCGTGCTGAACGCCGTCCAGGCCGTGGGGAAAGGCGCCAAGATCACCGTTCGCACCGGCGCGGCAGCGCCCGGCGAGTTGCCCGGGGGGGCGGGGATCGAGAGTCCGGTGTCGCTGCGCGTGACCGACAACGGGCCCGGGATTCCCGAGGAGTTGAAGGAGCGGCTCTTCGAGCCGTTCGCGACGGGGCGAGTGGGAGGCACCGGACTCGGCCTCGCCATCGTCCAGCGAGCCGTCGAGGCCCATCGCGGGCTCGTGATGGTGGACAGCAAGGTCGGGCAGGGAACGACCTTCACCGTGTATTTCCCCGCCGCCCGCCGTAAGGAGGAAGCTGCCTGATATGCCCGCATCGCCGCTGCCGTCGATCCTCGTGATCGACGACGAACAGGGTATCCTCGAGACGCTCAGGATCCTCCTCAAGAACGAGGGATTCGACGTCACCACCGCGCAGGGCGGCAAGGCCGGGCTCGAGCAGCTCAAGGGCTCCGCGCCCGACATCGTCCTCACCGACGTGAAGATGCCGGGCGTCACGGGCATCGAGATCCTCTCCGCCGTGCGGGCGCAGGACCCGGAGACGCCGGTCATCCTGATGACGGCGCAGGCGTCGCTGCAGAGCGCGATCCAGGCCGTGAACGAAGGGGCCTTCTACTACATCCAAAAGCCGTTCTCGAACGACGACATGGTGGCCATCTGCCGCCGCGCCGCCGAGCATCGCCGGCTGCGGGCCGAGAACAAGCAGCTCAAGCAGGAGATCCGGCGCCGCGAGCGGTCAGGGCAGGTGAAGCCACTCGGCAAGTCGCGCCTCTTCAACGACGTGCTGCGGCTCGCCGAACAGGTCGCGCCGACCGAGAGCACCGTCCTCATTCAGGGCGAGTCGGGCACGGGGAAAGAAGTGATCGCGCGCTACATCCACGAGTTGTCGACGCGAACCGAAGGGCCCTTTCTCTCGCTCAACTGCGGCGCCCTCCCCGAGAGTCTGCTCGAGTCCGAACTTTTCGGGCACGTCAAGGGATCGTTCACCGGCGCCGTGCGCGACAAGCAAGGACTCTTCGCGGCGGCACGGGGCGGGACCTTCTTCCTCGACGAGATCGGCGAGATGTCGCCGGCGACGCAGGTGAAACTGCTGCGCGTCCTCCAGGAGCGGGAAGCGATCCCCGTGGGCGGCACCGAGGCGATTCCCGTGGACGTGCGAGTCGTCGCGGCTACAAACCGGGACCTGGAAGACGACATCAAGCGCGGGCGCTTCCGCAGCGACCTGTACTACCGCCTCAACGTCATCAACATCCACCTGCCGCCGCTGCGCGACCGGCGCGACGACATCCCCATCTTCGTGCGGGCGTTCCTCGACCACGTCGCCGCCGAGCGCGGCGAGCAGCCCAAGCAGCTCGCCGCCGACGCGCTCGAGGTCATCATGGCCTACGACTGGCCCGGCAACGTGCGCGAGCTGGAGAACGCGCTCGAGCGGGCCGTCACGCTCACCAAGGCCGAATCGATTCCCCGCTCGGCCATCCCCGACAAGATCGTCGAGCGCAAAGCCGAGCCGCTCGTCGCCGAGCGGCAGCACCATACGCCGACTCTCGACGTCATCGAGCAGGCGTACATCCTCTGGGTGCTGCAGAGCGAGGGCGGCAACAAGACGCGCGCCGCCGAAGTGCTCGGCATCGACCCGTCCACGCTGTACCGCAAGCTCGGTCGTTACGAGGGTCCCGCGGGGCAGCCCGAGAAGTGAGCGCGGCAAAGGCGGCGCTGCGCCTCAGCGTGCTCATTCCGGTCTACAACGAGGCGGCCACGATCGAGAATGTCGTGGATCGCGTGCGCCAGATCCCTGCCAGCACCGAGATCATCGCCGTGGACGACGCGTCGGGCGACGGCTCGGGCGACGTCCTCGAGCGCCTGCGTGCCGCCGGCAAGGTCGATCAGCTCGTGCGCCACCCCAAGAACCGCGGGAAAGGGGCCGCCATCCGCTCCGGGATCGCCCACGCGACCGGCGACGTGGTCGTCATTCAGGACGCGGATCTCGAGTATGACCCGCTCGACCTGCCGGCCCTGCTCGGACCCATCGCCGACGGCAAGGCCGACGCGGTGTTTGGCTCGCGGTTCCAGGGCGGCCCGCACCGCGTGCTCTACTTCTGGCACGCCGTCGGCAACAACTTCCTCACGCTCCTGTCGAACATGTTCACGAATCTGAACCTGACCGACATGGAGACCTGCTACAAGGTGATCCGCACCGAGCTGCTGAAGCGGCTGCCGCTCACGTCCAATCGATTCGGGTTCGAGGTAGAGATCACGGCGCGGTTGTCGCAGGCGGGCGCCCGCATCTGGGAGCTGCCGATCTCGTACAGCGGCCGGACCTACGCCGAGGGCAAAAAGATCACCTGGCGCGACGGCTTCGCCGCCATCTTCCACATCCTCCACTACAACCTCTTGCCTCCGGGCGGCGATTGGCGCCCGAAGTAAAAGGCGGGCTCACCGCGGCTGGGGTCGCCCTCGTCGTCGGCGCCCTGGCGCTGAACCACGCGCTGGTCGGTGTCTTCTACGACGACGGGCTCTACGCCGGCCTCGCGAGCGCCCTGGCCCACGGCGCCGGCTACGTCCACCCGCATTTGCCCGGCACACCCGCGGCCGTCCACTACCCTCCGCTCTATCCAGCGGTGTTGGCGCCGCTCTTCGGTGTTCTGTCCGTGGGCGCCGCCGCGATGGTCGCCAAGGTGTTGAACCTCCTCTTCGCAGCCCTTGCCACCGGTCTCATCGCCTGGCACGCGGCCCGCACGGAGCTGGTGGACCCCGGAGCCCCCCGCTGGGTCGCGCCGGCACTCGTCGCCGCCGCGGCGATCGCGATCCCGGTGCTCGCGACACAATCGGTTCTCTTCGCCGAACCGTTGTTCGCCGTGTTGCTCGCGGCCGCCGTGATCCTCGCGGATCGAGGGGTCGGAGGGGGAGGATCGCCGTGGCTCACCGGAACGGCCGCCGCGCTCGCGCTCCTGACGCGGTCGATCGGCGTGGCGGCGGGTGCAGGGATCGCATGCTTCCTGCTCGAACGCCGCACGCCCTGGCGCCGCGCCCTCAAGACGCTTATCCCGCTCGCGGCGGCGGCGTTGGCCTGGGGTCTGTGGGTCGTCAGTCACGAGCGCGGGATCGACCCGGCGCTGGGACTCAACTACGGCAGCTACGGCGAGATTCTCCGCCAGACGGGCCTCTCGGCATTGGGCGTGAGCGCGCCCGATCTGCCGCGGCCCCTCGAGGTCATCACCCTGGGGTGGATCCCCGTGCGCTGGATGTACACCGTGGCGGCCGCCGCGAGTCTGGGCGTCGGACTCTACGGTCTCGCGCTCCTCACGCGCCGCTCCGCGGCCGGCTTCACGCTTGTGTTCTACTTGGCGATCCTCGCCATCTGGCCATATCCCCCCGACCGGTTCCTCTGGGCTGTCCTGCCGTGGCTGGCGATTGCGTGGACCGTGGGCGCCCTGGCGCTCTGGCGGCACCGCTGGTCGCGCGTCCCGGTTGGCCTGCTCGCCCTGGCCCTGGTGGGTGGATACGCGTATTACGAAGTCCGCGGCCTCACGGGCGGCTGGGCGACGAAGCAAGCGGAGGCGATCTCGGCGAATTTCAACGAGCTAATCCCCGTTATCCGAGACCTGCCCGATTCATCGGTGGTCGCCACCGACGACGAAGCCCTCGTTTGGCTCTACACGCGCCGTAGCGCCGTCCCCTTCTACTTAGAGAGCTACCGTGGCCGGGAGACCCTGCGCCCCGGCCCCGCCGAACAGCGCGTCTACCTCGAGCGGATGCACGTGACACACGTCCTGCTGGCGAGCGCGACATCGCCCTCCGCCGCTGAGCTGCGCGCCCTGATTCAGGCCTATCCAGGCTGGCTCTCGGGCGTGTATCGCTGGTCGGACGGGCGCTGGCTGTTCGCGGTACAGCGTGGACAGTAAGCGCC
The DNA here is from genome assembly GCA_036004745.1 of Gemmatimonadales bacterium. Classification (GTDB taxonomy): domain Bacteria; phylum Gemmatimonadota; class Gemmatimonadetes; order Gemmatimonadales; family GWC2-71-9; genus 20CM-2-65-7. The sequence goes on from DASYRD010000016.1 coordinate 18,451, forward strand.
TCTACCTGGCTGTCGCCGCATGCGCCATCGTCGTCCATCTCGGCGCCCTGTGGAATCGTTTCGCCATGGACGACCTGTACATCATCGTCTGGAACCCGCTCGTCCACGCAGGCGATGGGCTGTGGCGGGCCTTCGTCTCGCCCTACTGGCCTCCAGATCTCGGCGGCAAACTGTATCGCCCCCTCACGGTGGCCACGTACACGATCGACGGACTGGTGGGGGGGGGGTACGCGTGGTGGTTCCACGGCGTCAACCTGGTGTGGCACAGTGGGGCCGCGGTGGCGGTCACGGCGCTGGCCCGCCGCTGGGCCGGTGCGACCACCGCCCTCGTAGCCGGGCTGCTCTTCGCCGTGCATCCGGTCCACGTCGAAGCGGTCGCGAACGTGATTGGCCGCGCCGAGTTGATGGCGGGCCTGTTTGTTTGCCTCGCAGTGTACGCCGCGGTGGTGAGGCACAGCGTCGGGTGGAGTGCGCTCGCGATCGCCGCCGGCCTCTTGTGCAAGGAAAACGCTGCCGTCGCGCCGGCGCTGATTCTGTGGGCCTGGTGGGTGGGATTCTCCCGCCCGGCACGCCATCGGATGCTGGCGTTCGTGGGGAGCTGGCTGGCCATCGCGGCCGTGTACGTCGCGGTCCGAGGGGCCGTGCTGAGCCCATACGCGCGGCTCCACGACATCGCCCCCGTCTTCATCAGCCAGAGCGCCGTCGCCGAGCGCCTCACGGCTGTCGCCGCCCTTTCCGACGTTGTCCGGCTGCTCGTTTTCCCGCTGACCTTGCGAGTCGATTACTCGCCCGCCGAGCGGACGATCGTGACGTCGGTCTTCGATGCCCGCTTCTTCCTCGGCCTCGCCGCGCTGACGCTCTGGGCTGGCCTCCTCGTCGCCGCATGGCGGCATCAGCGTAAGGTCGAGGCGTTCGGGCTCGGGTGGATCGGAATCGCGTACCTGCCCGTCGCCAACTTCCTGCTTCCCGTTGGCGTGCTCTTGGCCGAGCGGACGCTCTACTTGCCGTCGGTGGGCCTCGCGGTCGCCGCCGGGGCCGCGCTCGCCCGGCTCCCGGCGCCACGGTTGCGCGCCGTGGCCGCGGTTCTGGTCTTGGCCGGCGGGATCAGGTCCGCGCTGCGGGTCCCCGTTTGGCACGACGACGCGGCCGTGACGTTGAGCATCCTCGACGACTCCCCCAACTCCTATCGGGGACCGGCGCGGATGGGCGCGCTCTACCAGAGTCGCGGCGACGCCGTGCAGGCGCTCGCCGCGTTGCGACTGGCGGCGCGCACCTTCGATCGCGATCCGACCCTGTTCATTGCGGGCGCCGACGCCGCATTCACGTTGGGCCGCCCGGCTCTGGCCGACTCGCTGCTCCTCCACGCCGAGCTGCTCTGCTACCATTGCTACGGGCTCTACCGGACGCAGGCGCTCGCGGCCCGGGCGCGTGGTGACTCGGCCGTCGCCGACTCATTGCTGAAGCGAGGCCGATGAAAGGGGCGGTGGTCGCGGGCCTGGCCGCGATCGTCCTCTATCTCCCGACCGTCCGTTACGGGCTCGTCCAGGACGACCGCGCGATCATCGCATCGAACCCCGCAGCTCATTCGATCGGCGCGGCGCTCCGCGCGTTCGACGATCCCTACTGGCCACCTGAGTCGGGCGCCGGGTTGTACCGCCCCGCAACGATCCTGAGCTACGCCGTGGACTGGACCCTCTCCGGCGGGAGCCCCGGGGGGGGGTGGTTGCATCTGATGAACGCGCTGTGGCATGGCCTCGCGACGCTGCTCGTGGTACTCGTCCTGACGCGTTGGCTTTCGCCGGTCGCCGCCACGGTGGCGGGGCTCGTCTTCGCGTGGCACCCAGTCCACGTCGAGGGAGTGGCGAGCCTCGTCGGTCGCGCGGAGCTGCTCGCCGCGGTCGGCATCTTCGGCGCGGTGCTCGCCGCGCGCCGCGGATGGTACGTCGGAGCTGTCGCTTGTGCGGCTCTCGCGATGCTGTCAAAGGAGCACGGAATCATCGCTGGTGTCGCGATACTGCTCGATTACTGGCTCCAGGGCCCAGCGGGGAGACGCTACCCGATTGGGCTCTGGATCGGACTCGCGGTAGTGACGTTCGCGTTCCTGGCGGCGTGGTTTGCGATTGGTCGGGCGGGTGCGAGCGACGTGGCGGCGGTGTTCATCGGGCGTGGCGGCGCGGGCCGGCTCGCGGTCGCCCTTCCCGCGATTGCTCGCGCGGCGGGGCTCCTCGTCTGGCCTGTATCGCTGTCCGTCGACTACGGACCGCAGGTGATTCCGGCCCGCACATCGTTTTCGGCGGCGGCGGGATTCGGAGCGGTCCTGGTTATCGCAATACCGGTGCTCGTCGTGTGGTGCCGGCGACGCGCGCCCGCGGTCTCGTTCACGTTGGCGCTCGGGGCCATGTCATACCTGCCGACGTCGAACCTCCTCTTCCCGTCGGGGGTGGTGCTGGCGGAGCGGAATCTGTATCTCGCTGCCGGGGTCGCGGCGGTGCTGGCGGCGATGGCGTTCGAGTTCATCGTGTCGCGCTGGGGCGCCCGACCGGCGTTCGCCGCCATGGGCGTCGTCGTGCTGGCGGCCGGCGCGCGATCGTTCGCGCGTCTCCCGGCCTGGCGCGACAACCGGAGCCAGCTACTCACGCAGCTCGCCGAGCATCCCGAATCGTATCGGGCGCACCGGTCCGCGGCCGCGGTCCTGGCCGGGTTGCGCGACACCGCGGGCGCGCGCCGCGAGTACCGCACAGCCGACTCGTTGTTTGCCGGGGACCCGCACCTCGATGCGGCGCACGCGTTGTACGTCATCGGGCTCGGCGACACGACCGCGGCCAGGGGCTTGATCGTCCGGGCGCGGGCCGCGCTACCGACCGAGCCAATCGCGATGCGCGCGCAGTTCCTCCTGGAGTTAGCCCGCGGAAAGCGCCGGGGAGCCCTCGCCGTAGCGGATTCCGCCCAGAGCCGCTATCCGTGGGAGCGAACGTGGTATCTGACGTATTTACAATGAGTTACAAAATCCTTGCGTCCGGCGAGCGAATTGCAAAAAGCCTGACTTCCTTGAGCTTTTTTGGGTGTCTCAGGACCCGGTACGATCGACGTAAGTGATTGTGCAGCGGTGCTTTGGAGTGATTAAGTCGTCAATGGGCACGATTCGTGCTTAAAAGCAGGCCGGAAATCTAGTCGCCCGGATGTATCAGTTCCTTACAGTCGTAAAACACGAGTCGTAAAACACTACTGGAGGTTTTCCAGATGAACCGCAAGGGTTTCACACTGATCGAGCTTCTGATCGTCGTCGTGATCATCGGCATCTTGGCCGCGATCGCGATTCCGAAGTTCGCGAACACGAAGGAGAAGGCGTATCTGGCTTCGATGAAGTCGGATCTGCGTAACCTGATCACCGCCGAAGAGGCGTATTTCGCCGACTCG
>DASYRD010000017.1:0-6666 GCA_036004745.1 Gemmatimonadales bacterium
GCAGACAATATGGAATGACCGGCTCTCCATCGTAACGTTGTAGTGCATGCAGCACTCAACCACGGTGGACAGAGCCACCATCAGAACGCGGGTTGACGCCCGTGGGGCGTCAGAGCCGCAGGCGAAGGGAGCCGGTCATGACAGACGTTACTACGTATGTGGGCATCGACGCGCATAAGAAGGACCTGTTTATAGCGATGATGGTCGGCACACAAGCGACGCCCGTGACGTGGACCGTGCCGAACGACCCCCAGGCGGTTCGGCGGTTGGTGAGAAAGCTCGAGCGTGAGGCGCCGGGACCCGTGCACGCCTTCTATGAAGCGGGGCCCTGTGGCTATGCCCTGCAACGGCAGCTGACGACGCCGCGCGTGACCTGCGACGTGGTGGCGCCGGCGCTGATTCCGCGGAAGCCGGGCGAGCGCGTCAAGACCAATCGGCGCGACGCGCGCAAACTATGCGAACTCGGGCGCGCCAGGTTGCTGACGCCGGTGCGCCCCCCGACGCCGGACGAGGAGGCGGTTCGGGACTTGTGTCGGGCGCGAGACGATGCGCGGGAAGATCTGCAGCGGTGCCGGCATCGCTTCGGCAAGTTGCTGCTGCGCCGGGGGCTGCAGTACCGGGTCGGGCGGCATTGGACGAAAGCGCATCGGCGCTGGGTCGACAGTCTGACGTGGCCGCACGAGGCCGAACGTGTCGTCGTGGAAGATTATCTGTTGGCGATTGATCAAACCGAGGCGCGCCTGAAAGAACTGGATCAACAGCTGACGGCGGTGGCGGCGACCGAACCGTACCGCGAACGCGTCGCCTGGCTGCGCTGCTTCCGCGGCATCGATACGTTATCGGCGATGCTGATTCTCGCCGAGTTGCATGATTTCCGGCGCTTTGCCTCGCCCCGCGCGTTGATGGCGTATGTGGGGCTGGTGCCGGGGGAGCATTCCAGTGGCGAGCAGCACCGCCGCGGCCGCATCACCCGCACGGGCAATGCGTTGGTGCGGCGCCTGCTGGTTGAAGCCGGGTGGCATTACCAGCATCGGCCGGGCGTGGGCGTCGCGCTGGCCCGGCGCCGCAAAGGGCAACCGGCGCGGATCATTGCGATCGCGGATAAGGCACAACAGCGTTTGTGTCGACGCTTCCAGTACCTCGCCGTGCTGAATAAGCCGCGCCCCACGATCGTGGTCGCGATCGCGCGCGAGCTGGTGGGGTTTTTGTGGGCGGCGCTGCAACCGGCCCTCGTGGTCGCGAACTAACGACGGGCGACGGCGTGACGTGACAGCGACTCAAGGCACCTGACGCGGGCCATCCTGGACCGCGAAGACGGCGGATGATCAGAGGCACGATTGTGAGGATCGGCGTAGCACTCATGCGATACGAACTTCGGTTCCAATTCGCGCCTGCAGACTGCACGTCCTCCCGACGCAGCACTGTCATGTGTGCTCTGCCACGGGCAACTGTGGTAACCACCGTATATGAGCGTGACTCGTCGTCGAAGCGCCCTCGAACATCCGTCGTCTCCGCGGCCCAGGCAGGCGCTCGTGTCCGCGACATCCCGGAAGTACTATGTGGCGGGCACGCCGTCCAGGGCTGCGCGCCCTGCGGGCGGCGCCTTCGGCGCCCCTGGACCGCGTGCCCACCACACAGTCGGGAGGCGCTTATGCCGGCAAGCTGACGCTTGCCGGCGAGGGCCGGCCACGATCTCTCGACGGAAATGGGCCACTTGACACAGGTCATTCCATATGAGAGTGCTGGGCACTGACATCTCAACGTGCTGGGTCGCTAATGCCGTAGGGTGCTTTGGCACTGCCGGTTCAAGGTGCTCGGCGCTGACGATGCACGGTGCGCCAAGCACGGTGGAGCGCCAGCGCCAAGCCCGTTGGAGCGACAGCACCGAGCACGCTGCCGCAGCGAGCGCCGAGCACGGTGGAGCGCCAGCGCCAAGCCCGTTGGAGCGACAGCACCGAGCACGCTGCCGCAGCGAGCACCGAGCACGCTGGAGCGACAGCACCGAGCACGGTGCAGCGAAGCGCTGGCGCAGCGATTGTGGATCTCTTCTCGTCATCGTAGTACAAGAAAGCATGCTCCAGGTTCCGCGTGCGGGTACGGTCCTCGCCCTCGCTGCGCTCGCAGCCATCGCGTGCAACACGACGCAGTCGGCTGCGCCCCCGGCGCTGCCCCCGACGCCCGTCGCGGTCTCGCCGGCGCGTGCAACGGCCATCGACGACACCACTGAATATATCGGCACCCTCAAGTCGCTGCGCTCCACGGCCATCCAGCCGCAGATCGACGGGCAGATCACACAGATCCTCGTGAGGTCGGGCGACCGCGTCCGGCAGGGAGCACCGCTGGTGCAGATCGATCCACGCCGCCAGCAGGCCGCGGTCCTCAGTCAGGAAGCGGAGCGCGCGGCACGGGAAGCCAACGTCGCGTTCGCGCGACAGCAGCAGCAGCGCGCCGGCGAACTGTTCGCCGCGGGAGCGATCAGCAAACAGGAGCTCGAACAGGCGGAAACCGGCCTGCGGACGGCCGAGGCGCAACTGAAGGCGCTGCAGGCGCAGCTGCAGCAGCAGGAAGTGCAGCTCCGCTACTACACGGTCACCGCGCCAACGGCCGGGACCGTCGGCGACGTGCCGGTGCGCGTGGGGAACCAGGTCACGCCGCAGACGGTGCTCACGACCATCGACCAGAATGAGACTCTCGAATTGTACGTGTCGGTCCCAATCGAGCGGGCGCGTGATCTCGCGAAAGGCCTGCCCCTCCGTGTCTTCAGCAGCGACAGCGAACAGGAGCTGGCCACGACGGCGATCGGCTTCATCTCGCCGCAGGTGGACGACCAGACGCAATCGGTGCTCGTGAAAGGCATCGTCCGCAACCCCGACGGACGGCTGCGATCGTCCCAGTTCGTCCGTGCCCGGATCGTCTGGAAGACCGCCGAAGGGCTCGTGGTTCCCGTGACTGCCGTCGTGCGCATCAACGGCCAGTTCTTCGCGTTCGTCGCCGAGGACGGAGGCGGAAAGCCCGTCGCCAGACAGCGGGCGATCAAAGTCGGCCCGATCACCGGCGACGCGTATCCCGTGCTCGACGGCATCAAGCCGGGCGAGCGCATCGTGGTGTCGGGCGCGCAGAAGCTCGCGGACGGCGCACCGATCGTGCCGCAGGCCTGACTCTCACGCAACTCTCAAGTCTCAACTCTCAACTCTCACGTTGATGAGCCGCTGAGCGCCGGGACTTGAGAGTTGACGCGCGAGAGTTTGAGTTGAGAGTTGAGAGTTGAAAGTTGAGGGTTGTTCGTGTTCGTAGACACCTTCATTCGTCGTCCGATTCTGGCGAGCGTGTGCTCGCTGGTCATCATTCTCGCAGGCTTGCTGGCGATTCCGACGCTGCCCATCGCCCAGTTCCCGGAGCTCGCGCCGCCGCAGGTGTCGGTGGTCGCGTTCTACAACGGCGCGAGCGCCCAGACGGTCGAGACGGCCGTGACGGTCCCGCTCGAGCAGGTCATCAACGGCGTGCAGGGCATGCAGTACATGACGTCGACGAGCGGCAACGATGGCACCTGCGCGATCGTGGTGACGTTCGATCCGACGCGCGATCTCGACGTCGCCGCGGTCGACGTGCAGAACCGGATTTCGCAGGCCGAAGGGCTGCTGCCGAACGAGGTGAAGCAGGTCGGCATCTCGGTGACGAAGGTATCGACCAACTTCGTGCTCGCCGCCGCGGCGTTTGCTGAGCACGGCGAGTACGACCCGTTGTTCATCAGCAACTACGTCGATCGGTTCGTGAAGGACGAGTTGAAGCGCGTGCCGGGTGTGGGGGACGTGCAGGTGTTCGGCATCGGCCGCTACGCGATGCGGCTCTGGCTCGATCCCGACAAGCTGGCGGGCCGCAAGGTGACCGCCGATGAAGTCGTGCAGGCGTTGCGCGAACAGAACGCGCAGGTGGCGGCGGGACAGGTCGGCGCGCCGCCGGCGCGACAGGGCCAGACCTTTCAGATCAGCGTGCGCGCGGCGGGGCGTCTCACCGATCCGGTGCAGTTCGAGAACATCATCCTGAAGCGTTCGCCCGATGGCGCCGTCGTCCGGGTGAAGGACGTCGGCCGCACCGAGCTCGGCGCCGAGAGCTATTCCACGGCGTTGAGGTACCAGGCGCGTGATGCCGTCGGGTTCGGCGTCCTGCAGCTGCCCACGGCCAACGCGCTGCAGGTCTATCGCGACGTTTCGGCGGAGATCGATCGCCTGTCGAAACGCTTCCCGCCGGGCCTGAAGATCGAGGTGGCGTTCGACACCACGACCGTGGTGGCGGAATCGATCCGGGAAGTGGTGACGACCCTCGTCGAGGCGATCGCGTTCGTCGTCCTGGTGATGTTCCTCTTCCTGCAGAACTGGCGCACCACGCTGATTCCCGCCATCACGATCCCGGTCTCGCTGGTCGGCACGTTTGCGTTCGTGAAGCTGTTCGGGTTTTCAATCAACACGTTGACGCTCTTCGGCATCACGCTCGCGACTGGTCTGGTCGTCGACGATGCGATCGTCGTCATCGAGAACATCGAACGGCACATCCACCAGCTCCATCAATCGCCGCGCGACGCCTCATCGGCGGCGATGGCCGAGGTGACCGGCGCCGTCATCGCCACGGCGCTGGTGCTCGCCGCCGTCTTCGTGCCGGTCGGGTTTTTTCCGGGCACGACCGGGCGGCTGTACCAGCAGTTCGCGCTGACCATCGCCGTCTCGATGGTGATTTCGGCCTTCAATGCGCTGACGCTGACGCCGGCGTTGTCGGCGCTGCTGCTCGGCCGGGCGGAGAAGCCGAGGGGCGTGTTCTTCCGCACCGTGAATCGCGTGATCGACGGCGGGACGTCGGCGCTGGTGTCTGCGCTCGGCGGGTTGATCCGCGTGCGCGCGCTGGTGACGCTCGTCTTCGTGGCGCTGCTCGGAGCCACCTACTGGATCTATACCCGCGTGCCGTCAGGGTTCGTGCCCGATGCGGATCAGGGGTACGTGTTCGTCCTGGTTCAGGCGCCGCAAGGGGCGTCGCTCGACTACACGATGGACGTTGTCAGGCAGGCCGAGCAGGTCCTGCAGAAGCAGCCGGAGTCGCACCGCGTCTTCGCCGCGGGCGGCTTCAGCTTCGCCGGCTCCGCGCCCAATGCGGGCTTCATGTTCGTCCAGCTGAAGGACTTCGCCGAACGCAAGGGACCGGGCCAATCAGTCCACGCGGTCATCGGCGGGCTGTTCGGAGGCTTCAGCCAGATCACCGGCGCGATGGTGATCCCGATCCTGCCCCCCTCGATCAACGGGCTCGGCCAGTTTGGCGGCTTCACCTACGAGCTGCTCGATCAGAGCGGCGGCCCGATCGAGAACCTCGAGACCACGGCGCAGCAGCTGATTGCGCGCGCCAACCAGACGCCTGGCCTCGCACGGCTGTTCACACAGTTCACCGCGAACGATCCGCAGCTGGTGGTGGACATCGACCGTGAACAGGCCAAGAGCCTCGGGATGTCGCTCAACGACGTCACGGGGACGATGCAGATTCTGCTCGGGTCGTCGTACGTGAACGACTTCGATTTCAACAACCGCTCGTATCGCGTGTACGTGCAGGCGGATCGCCATTTCCGCTCCAGCCCGTCGGACATCGAACGCTACTCGGTCCGGTCCGCCGACGGCCGCATGATGCCGCTGAGCAATTTCGTGTCGGTGCGCGAGGCGACGGCCCCGAAGACGATCAATCACTACAACCTGTTCCGGTCGGCGGAAATCAACGGATCCGCGGCGCCCGGCTACAGCTCGGGCGCGGCCCTCCAGGCGATGGCGCGTCTCTCCGACCAGACCTTGCCGCAGGGATTCAGCTACGCCTGGTCCGGCATCTCGCTCGAGGAAATCAAGGCGGGCCGGCAATCGGCGGCGATTTTCGGTCTCGGCCTGCTGCTCGTCTATCTCACGCTGGCGGCGCAGTACGAGAGCCTCACGCTGCCGTTCATCATTCTGCTGTCGGTGCCGCTGGCCATCATGGGCGCGCTGCTGGCGCAAGGGGGCCGCGGTCTCATCAACGACGTGTACTGCCAGATCGGACTGGTGATGCTGATCGGTCTGTCGGCAAAGAACGGGATCCTGGTCGTCGAATTCGCCGAGCAGCTTCGGGCACGAGGGATGACCATCGTCGAAGCGGCCGTGGAAGCCGCGCGGATCCGGCTGCGGCCGATTCTCATGACGTCGCTGGCCTTCATTCTCGGCGTCATGCCGATGGTCGTCGCCAGCGGCGCCGGCCAGGAGGCGCGGCACTCGGTCGGCACGACCGTCGTGGGCGGCATGCTCGCGTCCACGTTTCTCAACCTGGCGTTCATTCCCGTCTTGTACGTCGTTGTGAAAAGCCTCGGCCGCAAGGACCGGGCTCGGAACTGACGCTGCAACGTGCTGGGCACTGACGCTGCAACGTGCTGGGCACTGACGCTGCAATGTGCTCGGCACTGACACTGCAACGTGCTCGGCACTGACGCTGCAACGTGCTCGGCACTGACGCTCCAACGTGCTGGGCACTGACGCTCCAACGTGCTGGGCACTGACGCTGCAAGGTGCTGGCACTGACGCTCGTGGCTGGTGGCTTGTGAATGACCTTATCCGACCTCAGACAGTCGTAGTGCAGCCGCCTTCGCGCCCAAGGCGCTTCGGCGAGTCTGGC
>DASYRD010000018.1:0-163369 GCA_036004745.1 Gemmatimonadales bacterium
CCGTTAGGCGGCTCGCCGACCTACTAATGATGTCTCGCACGATACTCATCGGCTGCTTGTCCTTGGGCATCGCCTGCGGTGACCGAGACCTGCGCGGCACGTATGTGCGGTCGAGTGATGGGGAGACGTACCTGGTCGTCGACGAACGGGACGGTCCGATGTGCACTACGCTGTATCTCGACCGCCAGCCGTGGCCATATGCTCTTCACATTGCTGGGAGGGTCACGCCTGGCACCCATCAGCTCGGGTGTGATAGCACGGGCGCGACCCTCGCATTTGAGGCAAGAGTGGCGACCACATACCACTTCAACTATTGGGGTCCATGACCGAGCCGCCTAACAAGCGCTTGAAGCTGGCGGCGCGCGTAGAGTATTGTATGACTGCTTTTTCTTCAGCGCGCCGCAGCTTAAGCGCGATCCGTTAGGCTGCGACAGTGATCATGACTCAGGCTTCAGCCAAGCGCCTCCTCACTCGTTACGCCGCCCTAGCCGTCGGTGCTCTCCTGCTCATTCGCATCATCCCCGCGCCCCTCTGTGGCGACGGACCCATCTCTGCGCTTTGGATCCTCTTGGTAGTAGCCATCGTACCACTGTTGGCGTCACCCGCACTTCTCGCCGCAATCGTCGCCTGGCGAGCGGTTCGCTACGATTTGGTCGGGGAATCGCGAGCAGCGCAGCTCGGCGTCGCCGTGCTGCTCCTTTTCCCCCTTAGCTTCTTAGTCGCGGCCAACCTGTTCGATGTCTCGGTGAACTGCGTAGATCCTGAGCGCAAGCCCGTGCTCTCGCTCGTGGCCGTGCCAGTAGCGGTGCTACCGGTTTTTGTCGCGTATGTCGTATACTGGGTCCGGTTTCGTATGGGCGCGCGACCTCACCCATGAGGGGTTTCGGGCTCGCAGCCTAACAAGCGCTTAAGCTGCCGGCACGCGTAGATTATGGAATGAATCTTTCTTCAGCGCGCCGCAGCTTAAGCGCAATCCGTTAGGCTGCGCGAATGGCCGATCTCACTCTACAGTTGCTCTCGACACTAGAGCAGATCACCTCTCTCCTCCGAAAGCACGGCGAGGAACACTGGCTTCAGTGGATCGTCCGCGATGTGACTCTCATTCGAGAAGGCGATTTTCACGGGGTCGAGCATCTGCTATCGGCATACGGCGGAATGGGCAGCTTCAACGATCTCTATCTCTGCCCTGAGAACGGCCATCGTATCGAAGGACCTGATGTCGAACAGGTTAACAAGCAGCTCCGCGCTCTCGCATCGCAGGCCTACGACCTTGCCCGGCATCTGGAGCGCGCAGCCTAACAAGTGCTTGAAGCTGTCGGCGCGCGTAGGATATTGTAGATCAGCGAATGCCGAGAGGAGTTTACGTATGCTCTCTCGGGCGGCGCCCCTGTTTCTTTCCATTCTCCTGACGTCAACCGGTTGCCGTGACGGTCTAGGCGGTGCCTGGGCGACGTACGCCGTTAGGGGTTCAGTCACGGATTCTTATGGCCAACTTGCCAGTGGGATGCCTGTCATCGTTACTACGTGGGCGCCGAATCAGTGCGGAACCGGGCTAGCAAACCAGCTCGCTTCGACCACCACAAATACGCAAGGTTTTTATAGCGTTCACCTTAACCCGGTTGCATCGACCTCCTCTTTATGCTTTCGTGTCAGCGCTGGTTCCAGGGACAGGGATACGACGGTGATCAATAAACCTGCTTTACAGGCCGTGCAGATTGACGTTGTCGTCCCGTAGTACCGTCCTCTTTAGCGCGCCGCAGCTGAAGCGCGGTCCGTTAGGCTGAACGCGAAGGGTTATGGCTATGCTGCTGCCTGATCGACTCCCCAGCCTCGTTTTGCTTGTGGGATCCTGGGTTCCGCCCGCAGCGCTTGGCTGGGCCGCGGCAGCGCTTGCTCATCGACGCCCCACTCGTTTCCGCCCAGCCCTCCTGTACTCCGTGCTGACGATCTTAGTGCTGGGATGGTCCGCCGCTTGGTTCCTGATAAACCGCAGCGCCATGCCACCATACATACCCGGGTCATCGGAGGATCCAACGTACGCGCCACCAAAAGCCGTCGCCGGACTTCTGATCGTCGCTACTGCACTCGTGTTGCCGGTCAGCGCGATCGCCTGCGCGTTGGCCTTTCGGATTCGCGGCCGTTCGGTTAGAGGCTCGTCTGGCACGCACGCGTCAGCCTAACAAGCCCTTGGGGGCCTCTCTGCTGCTCTTGCTTGCCGGTCCGTGCGCTGCGCAGGCCGCCTGGCAACCATCGCCGGGCCACACGCAGGTGCCGATCTGGCCGGGCGCTGTCCCTGACGCGCAACCAGTCGAGGGGCCCGAGGTGTCCGGCACAGTAGTCGACGGCGTGGGGAGCCCAAGACTCGTTGCCGGCAGACCGTGGGTCTACGTCAACCGAGTCTCGCAACCGACGCTGACCGTCTATCCGCCACAGGGACGCAACACGGGCGCGGCGGTGGTCGTGTTCCCGGGCGGAGGCTATAACGTCCTCGCCATCGATCTTGAAGGCACGGAGGCGTGTGACTGGCTGACGTCGAAGGGCATCACGTGCGTGCTGCTCAAGTACCGCGTGCCGTGCGTGAAGGCGGGGCCGTATCTGGATTGTCCGACGGCACTGGAAGACGCGCAGCGGACGGTGGGGCTGGTGCGCTTCCACGCCGTGGAGTGGCACATCGATCCGCGCAAGATCGGCGTGCTCGGCTTTTCAGCAGGCGGCCACATGGTCGCCGCGATGAGCACGCTGTTCGACAAGCGTCTGTATCCGGCGGTGGACGCGGCCGACAAAGAAAGCTGCCGGCCCGATTTTGCGGTGGCTCTTTATCCGGGGCATTTGGCGGTCCGCGAGACAGGCTTCGCGCTGAATCCGGCTCTGCGCGTCAGCACCCGGACGCCACCGACGTTCTTGCTTCAGGCGGAGGATGATCCGACGGATCCGGTGGAGAACTCGCTCGTCTACTATGCGGCGCTCAGGAAGGCTGGAGTTGCCGCAGAATTGCATGTGTTTGTGACGGGCGGTCATGCATTTGGCCTGCGCCGCACGGAATCTCCGATTACGGGATGGCCTCAGCTGGTCGAAACGTGGCTCGGGACGATCGGAATTATTTCGAAGTAGGTCCTACGCAGGATTTCGTGCCGCGCCAGCCCCGCCGCCGTACAAGCCGATCCGCAGTCTGCCCGGCGGCGCGATGGCTTCCTCGACGACAACGCGCAACCGGCGCACCGGCGTCGGGCTGAAGCGATCGAGCTTGCGGTGTCCGATCGTCGTGCCGCGCGTCAGTTCCTGCCACGGGCCGTCTGCGGCGCCGTACACAGCATATCGCGCGACGCGTTGGCCCTGCGTGATGTCCTCCTCGAGCCGAACGACTGACGCCGTCACCGTCCGCCCGAGATCGACCTCGCCCGCGGCTGCCGCCGGTCCCCTTCCCCGCCATTGCGCGCGGCGACCAGCCACGAAATCCTCGCCCAACGCGGCGCTCATTTGCGCGCGCAGTGCCGCGAGCCGAGCAACGTCCGTCGCGTGCAGCAGGCCGTCTCGCGTGGGCGGGACGTTGAGGAGCAGCTTCGAGTTTCGCCCCACCGAGGTGAACCAGATATCCGTCAGCTGGTCCACGGTCTTCACGCGGTCGTCCTCGGCGGGGTGATAAAACCAGCCAGGACGGATCGAGACGTCGACCTCGGCGGGACGCCAGGCGGAGCCATGGGGATCGCCGTGCTGTAGCGCGGCGATCACGGCGTCCCCTGGTGCCCCCGGATAGGGGACCGCCGCGGGGTCCATCGTCGCCCAATTCGGATCGCCCGCTGCGCCTGATTCGTTTCCGCACCAGCGCACGTCAGGGCCCGCATCGGAGAACATGACCGCCTGCGGCTGCAGTTTGCGGACGAGACCGAACACGCGCGGCCAATCGTAAACCTGCCTCCGGCCGTTCGGGCCCTCGCCATTCGCGCCGTCGAACCACACCTCGGCGATCGGCCCGTAACGCGTCAGCAGCTCGGTGAGCTGGTCGCAGTAGAAGTCGTTGTAGCGCGGCGAATCGCCGTAGACCGGCGCGTTGCGATCCCAGGGCGAGAGGTACAGTCCGGCGCGCAGTCCTTCGAGCTTGCAGGCGTCGGTGAACTCGCGGACGACATCTCCGGAACCGCCACGCCACGGACTGCGCGCGACGGAGTGAGTCGTCAGCGCGGTCGGCCAGAGGCAGAAGCCGTCATGATGCTTCGCGGTGAGGATCAGCGCGCGGGCGCCCGCCGCGCGCGCGGCGCGGGCCCACTGACGCGCGTCGAGTCCCGGCGGATTGAAGACGGCCGGGTCCTCGCGCCCGTCTCCCCACTCGCGGTCGGTGAAGGTGTTGACGCCGAAATGCAGGAAGAGCGCCAACTCGTCGCGCTGCCAGGCGAGCTGCGACGGCGTGGGTCGGGGAAGCGCGGGCGGCGCCAGTCTCTGCCGCGGGAGCAACGCCCTAGCGAGCGCGGATGCGCCTGCCGCCCAGAAATCGCGCCGTCTCAAAAGACCTCAGCTGCTCTTACTCTGCGCGATCCTGTAGGCGCTCGAGACGGCGAGGAATATCCAGAGCGCGTCGTAGAGGCTGAACAAGTCCTTCAAACCGCCGAAGAATCCCGCCTCCTTGAGGAAGGCGTCCGCCCCTGCTCGGGCCACCCGCTCCTTCTCCGCTCGCGAGGCGCTCGAAACCCGGGCTATCACCTCGCCCGCCATCTTCTGTTGCATGTCCACCTGCTGGGCTTCCGAAAGCGAGCCGGGCCGAGCCTCGGACTGATCGAGCAGCGTCTGCAGCTCGGGCGAGAACGACTTGTGCGTCGTCATGTCGAGCACGAACATCCCCGTGGTCGCGTCGGGGTTCTTCAGTAACTCGGCCGTCAGAATCGGCGGGAGCGCGAATTCCAGGATCAGGATCTTCGCGAGCAGCAGTGACCCCACCGCAAGCGCCGCCGCCGTCGGCCCGAGCGACGCGCTCGGCTCGTGCGCCGACTTCGCGACCGCGTACCCGACGAGGGCGCCGACACCCCAGGCCACCCACCCGATTTCCATCCCCGTGAAGTAGGCAATGGCCGCCCAAAGGACCGCCGCCGGGATTCCCACGAGGATGCCGGCGAGTATGGGGCTTGCCCTGCGAGAACTGGAGGAGGCTGCGGCGCCGCCGCCGCCGTAGACTTTGACGGAACTGGGACGCGGGGTTTGGGGGGCGTCGTCCATGCCCCCACACTAACACTTCCTTATTGGTGTTTCAAATCGCGCAACGCCGCCTGGGCCGCAGCTCGTACCTGCTTGTCCGAGTCCGCGCCCAATCCTTCGAGGGTCCCGATGGCAGCGGGGGTGCCGGCGAGGCGCAGGGCCTCCACCGCGGTGACCCGCAGCGCCGTGGGCTTCCGGCCGAACAGCTTGCCCCCGGGCTGCGCGAACTTGATCAGGGCCTGGACCGCGTCGGGGCTGCCGATGCGGCCCAGGGCGAGCATCAGCTCCTGCTCGACAGCCTCGTTTTCCTCCTCGCCCATCGCCACGACGAGCGGCATCGCCAGCGCGCCGGCCTTGCGGCCGCCGACGCCGACGGCGGCCTGGATGCGGACCTCGGGCGACTTGTCCTTGAGCGCGCGACGCAGCGGCTCGGCGGCAGAACGGGATCCCGTCTTGGCGAGCGCGAGGGCCACGGCCTTGCGCACGCGTTCGTCTTCGTGGTCGAGCTGGCGTGCCAACGCCGGCACCGCATCCTCGAGCCCCAGCTCCCCCACCAGCTCCGCCACGTTACGCACGACGAACCATTGGTGATGGCCGAGCATGTGGATGAGCTGATCGGTCCCTTCCTTCATACCGGTGAGCGCCTGGAAGATGCCGCGGCGTTCATCGATGGTCGGCGCCGCGACCAGCAAGTCGAGCAGTACCTCGACCCCGTCCTCTCCCGCTCGCTGTAGCGCGAGGAGCGCGTTATCGCGCTGCGACGGCATCGGCACCAGATGCGCGATGGCCTCGAGGAGGGGCTTCGAGTACATCCGCTTGAGCGCAATGGAGTACTGGCGCCGGCGCGCCTCCTCTCCGATTGACTGCTCGGCGCGCACGATCCCCGCCACGATCGACAGCGCCTGCTCCAACTTGTTCGCCCGCATCGCGGTCTCCAGTTGGCGCCCGAGCACCGCGAGCAGGTCGGGGACCTGGGGACCCATCGGCTTGCGCTGCAGGTCCGCCACGAGGTCCGACGTGGAGCGATGCGCCGCCTGCGCGGGCGCGAACGCGTGCTGGTCCTCGCCCTGCAAGATCGACGGAACGTCGGCGGGTGGCGTTGGCGGAGGAGGGGGCGCGGCCACCCGCTGCGCGACCTGGGGCATGTCCATATCGCCCTGCACGACTCCTTCGGTACCGAGGTCCATTTTAGGAGTGGGCGCGGCGATCGCTGACTGAATCGTGACGGCGATCTGCCGCGCTCCCGTGGCCTTGAGGCGCGCGGCGACGTCCGACTCTCCCGGCTGCTCGGCGAGCGCCTTCAGCAGCTCAAACATTTCCCCGGGCGGCGGTCCCGCCGGAATCTTGATCTCGCCAATCGAGTGGAACTCGAGTCGCTGTGTGAGCACGGCGTACGCGGGTCCGTCGAGCGGTGTTCCATTCACCGACAGCCGTCCGCCGTCGATCGCGACGGTGACGGCGTCGCTCTTGATCTGATCGACGAGGCCGCGGAATTGCACCTTCTGGCCCTCTTTCGCGTTGGGGTCGCGAAACAGGTCCAGGGTGCGCGCGAAGAGAGTGGCGAACGTCTGGGGGACGATCATGGAAGCCAAGAAATCTAACGCTTCCCGAGGTCCGACGGGTTGGGTAGCGTTACGGCATGATCACGACCCTGCTGCTCATCACGGCGACGTTGGCCGCTCCCCCGCCCGCCTCGCAGGACACGCTGTCTCCCCCCGCGCGGCGCGTGCTCGCGGACGTGCGCTTCCTCGCCGACGATCGGCAGGAGGGCCGCGGCGTCGGCACCGCCGGCCTGAGCCGCTCCGGCGCC
Organism: Gemmatimonadales bacterium; assembly: GCA_036004745.1. GTDB lineage: Bacteria > Gemmatimonadota > Gemmatimonadetes > Gemmatimonadales > GWC2-71-9 > 20CM-2-65-7. Next base: position 6,995 of record DASYRD010000018.1, read on the forward strand.
TACATCCGCGACGCCTTCACGCGCGCCGGATTCCAGGCGTCGTTCCAGGACTTCACGATCTCTCCCGATGCGCCCGCCGTCCTCCACACGAACCTCGGCGGCACGGCGACGCGTAACGTCGTCGCCATTCTGCCGGGCACTTCGGCCGCGCTCCGTGGCGAAGTCGTTGTCATCGGCGCGCATTACGACCACCTGGGACTGGGCGGCTTCGGCGCGATGGACCCGGACTCGACCGGCCGAGTGCACAACGGCGCGGACGACAACGCCTCCGGAACAGCCGCTCTGCTCGAGGTCGCCCGCCAGCTCGGTCACCGCCGTCCCCCGCCCAACCGCACGATCGTGTTGGTCGCTTTCAGCGGCGAGGAGCTGGGGACCCTCGGCTCGAGCTATTTCGTCCAACATCCGGTGCCGCAGCCCGTGGATTCGATCTACGCCATGCTGAACATGGACATGGTGGGCCGGCTGCGGAGCGCGCGGCTCCTGGCCTTGGGCGCCGCGACCGCGAAGGAATTCCCTGCCCTCCTCGACTCGCTCAATACGCCGCCGCGCTTCGATCTGCGCGCGTCGGGGGATGGCTGGGGACCGAGCGATCACGCCGTGTTCTTCGCCGCGCGCCGGCCCGTGCTGCATTTCTTCACGGACTTGCACGAGGACTACCACCGCTCCACCGACGACTCGGACAAGATCAACGCGTCGGGAATCGCCCAGGTCGCGCAGTTCGTCGGCGACCTCGCGTGGACCCTCGCGAACCGTCCCGGCCCTCTCACATTCGTCGACGCGCCTCGTCCTCAGGCGACGGCGGGTGGTGGATCGGGGTACGGCGCGTACCTCGGCACGATCCCCGACATGACGGGCTCGCCGGGAGGCGTTCGCATCACGGGCGTGCGCGCGGGGAGTCCCGCCGAGCAGGCGGGGCTCAAGTCGGGCGACGTGATCACGGCGATCGGAGCGAAGGTCGTCGCGAATCTCTTCGACATGACCGAAGCCCTGCGCAGCCATCAAGCGGGCGACACCGTCGTGATCGTCGTGAAGCGAGAGGGCGCGGAGCAGCGCCTCACCGCGGTCCTCGGGAAACGCGCCTCGTGACCGTCGCGTCCGAAGCCAGCAAGATCGTGCGCGCGCTGCGCGCCGGACACCTGCACGACATCGGCCGCCGGGGACTGCTGCAGATGGCGTGCGACCGGCTCCGCGCGCTCGGTGCGCCCTACACGTCGGTCTATGCCTACATGCTGCACGGCACGGAGCTCGAGCGCGAGGCCCACGCGGGACGCGACACCGAGCACACGCGGATCGCGGTCGGCGTCGGCGTGTGCGGGACGGCCGTGGCGGCGAAGCAGGATCAGAACGTCCCCGACGTGAGCGCCGCCGGCAATTATCTCGCGTGCAATGCCTTCACCAGGTCCGAGCTGGTCGTGTTGATCCGCCGAGGAGACCATATCCTCGGCCAGATCGACATCGATTCGGACGTCCCCGCGGGGTTCGGAGAGAAGGAGTACGCCGAGGTCAAGGAAATCGCCGACGCGTTGGCGGTGCTGCTGTAGAGCCGCATCTCTTTACTCGGCGCGTCGGTGCCGGTCCGCTCGTCGTCCTGCTGCACGGCGGGCCCGGCGCGCACCACGACTACCTCCTTCCACAGTATGACCGTCTGGCTGTTGGTCGTGAGCTGTTCTACTACGATCAACGCGGCGGTGGCCAGTCGCCGGTACCGCGCGAGACACCGGTGGGGTGGCGCGAGCACGTCGCCGATCTCGAGGCGATCCGCACCTCATTGGGCATCGACCGCCTCACGCTCTGTGGCTACTCCTGGGGTGGCCTCCTCGCTCTCCTTTATCTCATCGGGCACCCCCAACACGTCGAGCGGCTGGCTCTCGTCTCCCCCGCCTCACCGACCGCAATGTACCGGCGCCAGTTCGACGAGGAATTCGCGCGTCGCATGGCGGCCCCGGAGATCGTGAAGGCGCGCGAAGAGTTGCGCGCCAGCGGGGTGCGAGACCAAAAACGAGCCTTCGAGTTGTCGGTGGCCGGATACTTCCGCGACTTCCGCGACGCAAAGAACCTCACGCCCTTCCGCGTCAACGCGCGCACCCAACAGGCGGTGTGGGGTAGTCTGGGCGAGTATGACTTGAGAGACCAACTGCGCGCCCTACGCCCCACGCCTCACGCCCTCGTCGTCCACGGCACCTTCGACCCCATCCCCATCGCCGGTTCCCGCGAGATCGCCGGGGTCCTCGGCGCCAACCTGGTGGAGCTTCCCGTAGGCCATTGTCCCCACGTCGAAGCCACCGACGACTTCGTGCGCGCGCTGGACGACTTCCTGCCTAAGCAATGAGACCGACGCCGTTCACGCTCGCGTTCAGCGACCTCGCCCGCGAGCGCTTTCCCGCGATCGCCGACGTGCTGAAGCAAGACGCGTTCTCTTCCGCCGACCGCGATCGCTTCGTGCTGCTCGAGCCCGTGGGCCGTCTGCTGCGCGAGATCGCTCCGGAGGGAACAGGTCCCGACGCACTCGAGGCGCACATGCTGATGCTGCACCACGCCTACCGGCACTGGGCCGGGGGCGCCTGGGTGTACCGCATCAGCGAGGGGGGGCTCGAACGCGCAACGACGGGCAAGACCATCACGTCGCACTTGCCGCGGCCGTCGCTCTACCTGCAGCTCCCCGAGCTCAAGGTGTGGGGGACCCCGACGCCGGGCGGCGCGCCGGAACCGCTCGATGGCGTGTTCGTCAGCGAGACCGTGGCGAGCGGCCGCGTCGCCGTGCTGGCCATCTTCGGTATGCGCGAAGGCCGGCCAGGATTCAGCGCCGTGGGTCTCGAGGGTCATGCCGATTCGGACGATGCGTCGAGCGACGAGATCGAGGTCCTGGCCGCGCGCGAGGACGGCAGCGGTCGCTTCAGCCCGACACTCGCCGGCGGGGAGCAGGCAGGGCTCTATTCGCTCGCGAACGCGGGAGAGCTCCTGCTCTTGACGTGTCGCTTGCTGGCCCAGCTGCCGGTCACTCGGGATGCGGGAAACGAGATAGGGGATGCGATGGAGCGGATCGTCGACGTCGACTAGATTCGTCCTGACATGGCTAGGCTTGCCGTTCGCCCTCAGGACGAGCGCCGCGCGCGGGCGCGCAAAATCGTCGTGCGCCTGGAGCGCGCCTACCCTGATGCGACGTGCGCCCTGCATCACTCGAGCGCCCTCGAGCTGGTGGTCGCGACGATTCTGTCGGCGCAGTGCACCGACGCGCGGGTGAACATGGTCACGCCCGCGTTGTTCGCGAAGTACCGCAGCGCCGGCGACTACGCGGCTGCCGATCCGCAGGTGCTCGAGCGCGAGATTCAGTCCACCGGATTCTTTCGCAACAAGACGAAGTCGATCATCGGGATGGCGCAGGCCCTGGTGGAGCGTCACGGCGGCCAGGTCCCCGACACGATGGACGCGCTGGTCGAGCTCCCCGGTGTCGGCCGCAAGACCGCCAACGTGATCCTCGGGACTTGGTTTAAGAAGAATGAAGGGGTCGTGGTCGACACCCACGTCCACCGGCTCACGCGCCTGATGAAGCTCACGCGGCAAGACGATCCCGTGAAGATCGAACGCGACCTGATGGAGCTGCTGCCGCGCGGGAAATGGACCTGGTGGTCGCACACGTTGATCCAGCACGGCCGTCAAGTGTGCATCGCGCGGCGGCCGAAGTGCGAGGAGTGCGTGGTGAATCGGCTCTGCCCGAGTAGCAAAGTATGAACCGTCCAGCTCCGGTGTTCCCCGGGTCGCCCGGGGTCAGCCCACCCTCGGTTCGACGTCCAACTGACCCCGGGCGCAAGCCCGGGGATTACGAAAACCATGCCCTCTAGTTCTCTCCCCCCGATCGATAGAGAGAGCCTCGTCGCGACGCGCCGAGATCTTCACCAGCATCCCGAGCTGGGCTTCGAAGAGACGCGCACGTCCACGCTCGCCGCCGAGCGCCTCAAGAGTCTCGGCTACGACGTCAGGCCGGGTGTCGGGAAAACCGGCGTGGTCGGCGTGCGCGCCGGGGCCAATGGTCCTTGCGTGCTGCTGCGCGCCGATATGGACGCACTTCCTGTGGAAGAGACGAACGACGTCCCCTACCGCTCACGGCATGCGGGCAAGATGCACGCCTGCGGCCACGACGGGCACGTGGCGATCGGTCTCGAGGTGGCGCGCCGGCTCGGCGGGGTGCAGCTCCCGGGAACCGTGAAGCTGGCGTTCCAACCCGCCGAGGAGGTGTCGCACGGGGCGCAGGCGATGATCGCCGACGGCGTGCTCGATGCGCCCAAGGTCGCGGCGGCGTTCGGCATCCATCTGTGGAACGACCTGCCCGTCGGGACCGTGGGGATCATGCCCGGGCCGATCATGGCGTCGGTGGACGAGTTCGAGATCACGATCGTCGGCCGTGGCGGCCACGCCGCCGCGCCGCACCAAACCGTCGATCCGGTGCTCGTCGCCGCGCACGTCGTGACGGCGTTGCAGAGCCTCGTCTCGCGGCGGCGCAATCCTCTCGAAGAAGGCGTCGTGTCGGTCACGCAGGTCAGCGCCGGGCATGCGTTCAACGTGATCCCCGGCCACGCCGTGCTCCGCGGTACCGTGCGGACATTTGGCGGGCGTTTTTTCCAAGACGCCCCGTCGCTCGTGGAAGAGACCGCGCAGGGGATCGCGGCCGCCTTCGGCGCCCGCGCCGAGGTGCGCTACGACCGCCTCTCGGCGCCCCTCGTCAACGACCCGGGCATGGCGGCGCTGATGAGCGACGTCGCGGCGCAGGTGGTCGGCAGCGAAAACGTGAAGTCCGGCGTCCGCACGATGGGTGGCGAAGACATGTCGTACTTTCTGCAGCGGGTGCCAGGCTGCTTCGCGTTCATCGGATCGGGACCCAAGACCGGGAAGGCCTCGCCGCATCACAGCGCCAGTTTCGATATCGATGAGGAGTCGCTCGTGATTGGGGCGGAGGTGATGAGTCGGGTTGCGGTGAAGTTCCTCGACGGGCGCTCGTGATCCCCGGGCTGTCGCCCGGGGTCAGTTACATTTCTCAATCAGATGCCCAACCTCCTCTCGTCCGAGCACTCGGCCTACCTCAAATCCGCGGCCCATCAGCCTGTGCACTGGCTCCCCTGGGGCGATGGGGCGTTCGCGAAGGCGCGCGCCGAGGACAAGCCGATCCTGCTCGACATCGGCGCCGTGTGGTGCCATTGGTGCCACGTGATGGACGGCGAGTCGTACGAGGATCCCGCCGTCGCGGAGGTCCTGAATCGCGACTTCGTCTGCGTCAAAGTCGATCGCGACGAGCGGCCCGACGTCGATACGCGCTACCAACGCGCCGTGCAGGCTCTCTCCGGGCAAGGGGGCTGGCCCCTCACCGCGTTCCTGACGCCCGCCGGCGAAGTCTTTTTCGGCGGCACCTACTTTCCGCCCGACCACAATCACTACGGCCGTCCCGGCTTCCGCACCGTCCTCGCGGAAATCGCCCGCGCGTACCGCGAGGATCGTGAGAAGGTCGCCGCCAACGCGCGGGCGATCGGACAACACGTCGCCGAGTCCCTGAACGAAGGTAAGGCGGGCACCGTGACGCCCGCCCTGGTCGCTGGCGGCGCCGACCAGATGGCCCGGATGTTCGACATCCGGTACGGCGGCTTCGGATCGGCGCCCAAGTTTCCCCACCCCGCCGCCTGCGAGTTCCTGCTGGCTCGTTGGCACGACACGAGGCTCGACTGGCAGCGCGACGTCGTGGAGAAGACGCTGACGGCCATGGCGCGAGGGGGGATCCGGGATCAGCTCGGCGGCGGATTCCACCGCTACGCCACCGACGAGCGCTGGATCGTGCCGCACTTCGAGAAGATGTCGTACGACAACTCCGAGCTGCTGCGCGCGTACCTCTCGGCGTACCAGGCCTTCGGCACGCCGCTCTTTCGCGAAGTCGCGACGGGGACCGTCGACTGGGTGCTCGAGGTGCTCGCGGACCGCGAGACCGGCGCGTTCTACACCTCTCAGGACGCCGATGTCGCCTTCGGAGATGACGGGGACTACTGGACCTGGACTGTTGAAGAACTGCAAGAGGCGTTGAACGACGAAACAGCGTTGAACGTGATGCGTCGAGTGTTCGACGTAGAAGAACACGGCGAAATGCACCACAATCCGCGAAAGAACGTGCTGTGGTGGAAGCAGAATCCCTCGAGTGACGACGAATGGCCGGTGTTGCGCAGCGCCATCGCCACGGTCAAAGCGGTGCGCGGACAGCGGAAAGCGCCTTTCATAGACCGCACGGCGTACGTCAACTGGAACGCCATGATGGCCGCCGCGTTCTTTCACGCCGGGGCGGTGCTCGATCGGCCTGAGTGCAACGATCTCGCTTTGAAGGTCCTGAAGAGGATTTGGAAAGAGGCGTGGGGCGTGGGGCGTGGGATGTGTCATGTCCTCGGTCGCGCGGAGCCACGAGGCATGCTCGACGACAACGTGCAGGCCGCCGCCGCGTTTCTCGACGCGTACGAAGCGACCGGCAACGCCGAGTGGCTCGAGCGCGCGACGCAGGTCATGACGTACTGCGCCCGCGCGCATGGGGATGACACTGCCGGCGGGTATTTCGACGTCGCTGCGAGCAGCGCCGGCGCTGCCTATCTGGCGACGCGCGGCAAGCCGGTCCAGGACGCGCCGACGCCATCCGCGAACGGAGTCGCAGCCCTGGTCCTGGCCCGTCTGTGGGCACTCACCGATAGCCCCGAGTGGCGCACGCAGCTCGACCGCCAGCTCGGCGCCTTCGCCGGCGCCGCGGGCGAGCTGTCGCTGCACGGCGCGGCGCTGCTCCGCGCCGCTGACTGGGCCGTGAATCCCGTCACCCGGATCGAGGTCGCCGGCCCGGCGGGCGAAGGCCCCGCCTGTGCCATGCACCTGCTCGCGCTCCAGGCATATCGACCGCGCAAGGTCGTGGTCCGGCGGATCGCGACTGCGCCGGCCGCGACGGTGTGCGTGGGGACCACCTGCTCCCTCCCCGTGGACGCGCCCGGCCGGCTCAGCGAGCTCCTCGCGTGAATACCCGCCCCCTCGGGCGTACCGGGCTCCAAGTCAGTGAGATCGGGTTTGGCGGATGGGCGATCGGCGGGAATGCGTTCGGCAACTCATACGGCACGACCGATGACGTGGAGTCGAAGCGCGCCGTGCGCCGCGCCTTCGACCTGGGGTGCACGTTCTTCGACACGGCGGACGTGTACGGACACGGGCACTCAGAAGAAGTCCTGGGCGAGGCGCTTCAGGGCATCCGCGACAAGGTCGTGTTGGCGACGAAGGTCGGGGGCAACTTCTACAACCGCGACATCCATCCGCTCTTGCGTGAACGGATCGCGCAGGCCGTCGGCCGGCCCCTCGATGAGATCGAGTCAGGCGCGACGCTGCCGGTGACGCACGACGTAAACTTCACGAACGCGTACGTCCGCTTCGCCGTGCAGCGCTCGCTCGAGCGGCTGCGCACCGACTACATCGACCTCTTGCAGCTCCACAATCCGCCCATCAACCTCATCTCGACGATGGAGACCTACGAGGTGCTGGAGCAGCTCAAGCGCGAAGGGGCGATCCGGTTCTACGGCGTGTCGGTGCACCCGCCCGAAGAGGGCCTGGCGGCCGTCAATGCGACCATGCCGGATACGGTGCAAATCGTGTATAACCTGGCGCGACGGGAGGCCGAGGACGCATTCTTTCCGGCCGCGCAGACGGCGAACGTCGGCGTCATCGTCCGCGAGCCGTTGGCCAACGGCTTCCTGGCCGGGAAGTACGCACCCGACAGCCAGTGGGAGCGCGGCGACATCCGCGCGCGGATGCCGCGCCCCTACGTCGCCCAGCTCACGGCCCTCGGCCAACGCGTCAAGGAGCTGGCCGAGAAGTCGGGGCTCAGCGCCGCGCAGCTGGCGTTAAAGTTCGTGCTCGACCGCAGCGACATCGCCTGCGCGATCGTGGGGATGAAGACGACGCAGCAGGTCGACGACAACCTCAACGCGGGATCATAGATGCCGAACAAGAAGGCGGTACTCGAGACCTCCAGGGGGACTATCGAGGTGGAGCTGTTTGCCGATGAAGTCCCCGGCACGGTGGCCAATTTCGAGAAGCTCGCGAACTCGTCGTTCTACGACGGAACCAAGTTTCATCGCGTGATTCCCAACTTCATGGTCCAGGGCGGCGACCCGTACTCGAAGACCGGTAAGGGACCCGTCGGGACCGGCGGACCCGGATACACGATCAAGTGCGAAACGCAGAAGAACACGCACAAGCACGTCGCCGGGACGCTGTCGATGGCGCACGCCGGCAAGGACACCGGCGGCAGCCAGTTCTTTATTTGCCATGCACCGCAACGCCATCTCGACGGCGTCCATACGGTCTTCGGCCAGGTCACCAAGGGGATGGACGTCGTGAACGCCATCAAAGGCAACGACGAGATCAAGTCCATCCGCGTCTCTTGAAGGGAGTAGCTCCATGCTCGCATTGATTCTCGCGGCCAGCGTCCTCACCGTGCAGGACAGCGGTGCCTTCGTGGTCCGCATCGGGAACGACACATTGGCGCTCGAGCAGTACACGCGCACGGCCACCCAGCTGCGCGGTGAGTTCGTGAATCGGTCGCCCCGTAGCGTGCATCGCATCTATACGGCGGACTTGAATCCCGATGGGTCGATTCGCCGCCTCGAGGTGACCGTGGACGACAACAATAGGAAAGCGGTGGCCGAGCTCGTTGGGGACAGCGCCATCATCACCGCCCCGCGCGGCGATAGCATGGTCACCACGCGACTCGCCGCGCCCAAAGGCACGGTCCCTTACCAGCTGCACGTCTACGGGCTCGTGGAGCAGATCGGACGCCAGGCACGCGTGACTGGGCGCGACAGCGTCCCGCTCACGGTTCTGTCGGCGGGCCCTGCGATGAGCGGCGGGTATGTCCGGAAGCGTGGGGGGGATACCCTGGTCTTCAGTCTCACCGAGGGGCGACTGGCGGGACTCGGGCCGTTCACGTTCCGGCTCGACCCCCAAGGCCGCCTCGTCTGGCTCACGGGCAAGGGCAGCACCGTGCAGGTCGAGGTGCAGCGCGTGTCGTCGATCCCAAACTTTGGCGCACTGACCACCGCGTTTGCGAGTCGGCCGCTGGGGCAGCTCTCGGTGCGTGACACGGCGCGCGCTACCGTTGGCGGCGCGAATGTCTGGGTGGATTACAGCCGGCCGATGAAGCGCGGCCGCGAGATCTTCGGCAACGTCGTCCCGTGGAACAGACCGTGGCGCACCGGGGCGAATGCCGCCACGCAGTTCAACACACCCGTGGATCTCACAATCGGCGGTGCTACGATTCCGGCCGGCATGTACACGCTGTGGACGCTCCCCACGCCCACCGGCTGGAAGCTCATCATCAACAAGCTGACCGGAGAGTGGGGCACCGAGTACCACTCGGAGCAGGACCTGGTGCAGGTGGACGCGAAGGTCGAAACGCTCGCTCAACCCGTCGAACAGTTCACGATCGCGTTCGAGCCCGCGGCGGCACCCACGACGATCACATTTACCTGGGATCGCACCAAGGTCAGCGTGCCCGTGGCGAAGCAATAGTGCACCTCGACTTCGCCGTCGTCGCCGACTACGCGCTGGTCGATCAGTCGGGGAAGATGTCGGTCCTCGGCATCTTCCAGCACATCTGGGTGCAGCAATTCCCGGCGATGCACCCCCGGCTGCACCTCGTGCTTCGTCTCAAGGGCAGGCGCACGGAGATCGGCGAGCACGGGGTGCAGATCCGTCTGGCGGACGAAGACAACACGGAGCTCCTGGGCGGCTCGGGCACGGTGAACTTCGCCGAGCCGCCCGCGGGCGTCACGGAGATCGAGGCCGCGGCGGTCCTCGTCTTCGACGTGCCGTTCCCGCACGCCGGGCAGTATCGCTTCGAGATCACCGTTGACGGAGAGAAGAAGGCCACAGTTCCCATCACCGTCTCTCAACTGCCGCAGCAGCCCATTGACGCACCCCGCGCCACACCCAGCGCCTAACGCCTATCGTCGGCTGCCGCTCCTGGTCCTCGCGGCTGCCCTGGCGCTCGGCGTGAACCTAAGCGCGTACCGGCTGCTCGACCCCGATGAGGGGCGCAATGCCGAAGTGGCGCGTGAGATGGCGGCGTCGAACGACTATCTCCTGCCGCATCTCGACGGCCTCCCCTACCTCGACAAGCCGGTCGTGTACTTCGCGGCCGCGGCCGCGACCATGGAGGTGCTCGGCCCCACCGAGACGGCGGCGCGACTGCCCGCGTACCTGTTCACGCTCGCCACGATCGCGACCGTCGTGCGCTTCGCGCGGCGCCGCTGGGGCAACGACGCCGGGTGGATTGCGGGGCTGGCCCTCGCCACCATGCCGCTGGTCATGACGTACGCGCGCGCCACGATCTTCGACAGCGCGCTCGCCTTCTGCACCACCGTCGCGATCGTCTCGTTCTGGGATGAACGGCCAATTCTGGCCTGGGCCGCGATGGGGCTCGGCGCCCTGACGAAGGGCCCCGTGGCACTGCTCGTTCCACTCGCCACCGCGATCCCGCACGCGCTCTTCACCGGCAAGCCGTTGCGCCGGCTTTTTCCCTTACTGGGGCTCGCGGCATTTGCGGCCGTGGCGTTGCCGTGGTTCATCGCCATCTCGACCCGCATCCCGCAGTTCCCGCATTACGTGTTCGTGCGCGAGACCCTCGAACGCGTCACGACCGCCAAGTTCCATCGCACGGCGCCGGTCTGGTACTACTTGCCGATCGTGCCGGTGGCCGCGTTCCCGTGGATCGTGCCGGCGCTGGGGCGCGTGAAACACTGGCGTTGGACCTGGCTCGCGCGGCGCGTCAACCCCAGCGCTGCTGAAGCCACCTTCCTGACCTGCTGGATCCTGGGGCCCCTCACGTTCTTCACGCTCAATCAGTCGAAGTTGCCGCAGTACGTGTTGCCGCTGATGCCGGCCTTCGCGCTCGCCGCCGCGCGCGTCTTCGCCCGCGAGGGGATCGGCGTGGCGTGGCGCGCCTATTGCGGCGTCGCGGCGTTGCTCGGCGCGGCGCTCGTCTCGCTCACCGTGTGGCTCCCCGCGCCGATCGCGCTCACGCCCGCCGAGCGCTCCGCCATTCCGTCCGCGGCGCTCGCGCTGGGACTGGCGCTCCTCGCCTCGGCCGCGCTGGTGCGCTACGCCGTCTGGCGCTCCCAGCCGATCATCGCCCTGACGGGCTACGCGATCGTCGTGATGACGATCCCGCTCGCGTCGGGGTCGCTGCTCGCCGCCGTCGGCGACGACAGGTCGGCGGCGACACTGGCGCAGGTCATCCGCAACACGCAGCCCTCGGGGACCCGGGTCCTCGGCGTGTCGGCGTTCCCACCGTCGCTCCCGTTCTATCTCGGCGAGACGATGGACGTCGCCACGCCGAACGGACGAGAGCTGACCAGCAACTTCATCGCCGATTACGCCGACCAGCTGCGCGCCGTGCCCAAGTCTCCCTTGAAGCCGGCAGACTATTGGCGCGACGTGCTGGCGCGCTGTCCGCACCCGACGGTCTTTGTCACCCGCACTGGCGACGGGCCCACTCGGGCGGCACTCGATTCCTCTCTGACCCTGCTGGCGGTGCAAGGCCGGTACGCGGTGTATGGACCATGTGCGGCATCTTCGGCGCGGTAGCTCTCCGGGGAGGCGCGACCCTGCGCCACCCGGAATGCCTCGCCGCCATGGCCCAGTCGCTGCGTCATCGCGGACCTGACGGCGAGCGCATCGTCGGGCACGAGCGGGCGCGCCTCGGCGCGCGGCGGCTCGCCATCATGGATCTGACAACCGGGGACCAGCCATTCCAGAGTCCCGACGGCGCCGTCTGGATGGTCTGCAACGGCGAGATCTATAACGCTCCAGACCTGCGCCGCGAGGCGGCGGCGTGGGGTTATCCGTTTCGCTCCCGCGGCGACATCGAGACGATCGTGCCGTTCTACGAACGCCATGGCGAGGGCGCCGTGGCGCGGCTCGACGGTATGTTCGGACTCGCCGTCTGGGACGACCGCCGCGGCCGCCTGCTCCTGGCGCGCGATCGCGCCGGCGAGAAACCGATGTTCTGGACGGAGCGCGAGGGCGAGCTGCGCTTCGCCTCCGAAATCCAGGCGCTCCTCGCGTATCCCGATCAACCGCGGCGAGTGAACCGCACCGCCCTCGCCCTCTATCGCGCTCTCGGCTACGTGCCCGGTCCCCACACGATGTTCGACGGCATCAACAAGCTCGAACCGGGGCATTTCTTGCTCGCGGAAGGAGAACGCGTGGAGGAGCACCCCTATTGGAGCGCCGCCACCGCCGCCGCCGCACCGTCACAGCTCGTCGACGCGGCGCAGCTGCGCGGCACGCTGCTCCGAGCCGTCGAGCGCGAGCTGATGTCCGACGTGCCGCTCGGCGTCTTCACGAGTGGCGGGCTCGATTCGTCGCTGCTCGTGGGAGCCGCCGCGCGCGTGTTGCCGGGGGAGCGGATCCACACCTACGCAGTGCGTTTCGTCGAGCCCGGGTACGACGAGAGCGCGTACGCCGAGGCGGTGACGCACGACATCAAGACCGTGCATCACGTCGTTACGGCCGACGATGAGGGACTGCATCGTGCTCTTGACGTCGTCAAGCAATCGATGGCGGAGCCCCTCGGCGATCCCGCCATTCTCCCGACCTACTTGCTCGCCGAGGCCGCGCGCAACGATGTGAAGGTGGTGCTGTCGGGCGAAGGGGCCGATGAGTTGTTCGGCGGATACCCGACCTACCTGGGGCACAAGGCGGCGGGAGTGTGGCTGCGCCTCCCCAAGGCGGCGCGTCGCACGCTGCGCTGGGCCGTCGAGCGCTGGCCGGCATCGACGGGGAAGGTCACGCTCGAATTCCTCCTCAAGCAGTTCGTCGCGGCCGCGGAGCTGCCCTGGCTGGAGCGCCACCTCGCCTGGTTCGGCGCCCTTGGCCCCTCCGGTGGAGTCGTGCCCGAGCTCGCCTGTAAGTTGACGGGCTTCCCACACGACGATCCGCTGAATCGAGTCTTGTGGCTCGATTTCGTGACCTATCTCCCCGACGATCTCCTGGTGAAGGTCGATCGGGCGACGATGCTGGCGTCGGTCGAGGCGCGCGCGCCGTTCCTGGACCGCGAGGTGATGGAGTTGATTCTTCCCGTCGCGGCGGCGCGCAAGGTGCGGGGCTTCACGACCAAGGCGATATTAAAGGAAGCAGCGCGAGGCCTCGTCCCGGCCGCGGTGATCGACCGCCGTAAACGCGGGCTGTCGGTGCCGGTGGCGCGGTGGCTCAACACCGGTCTCGCGTCGCTCGCCGACCGCCTCCTCGACACGCCGCTGCTCGAGGAGCACCGGTCCGGCAAGACCAATCATGCCCGCAAGCTGTGGCCCCTGTTGATGCTCGCGCTGTGGGCGGAACGCTGGAACGTGGAAATCGAATGACCCGAGACGAAGCTTTAGCCCTGATGCAGGAACACACGCAGTCCCCCTCCCTGCGCCAGCACATGCTGGCCGTCGAGGCGGCGATGCGCGCGTACGCCGTCAAGTCGGGCGAAGACGTCGAGTCGTGGGGCCTGGCGGGACTGCTGCACGACTACGACTACGAGAAGTATCCCAACCCCGAGCACTCGCCCACCGATGGACACCCGGCGTGGGGCGTGGGGCAGCTGCGAGAGAAGGGCGTGCCGGAGGCTATCTGCCGCGCGATCCTCGGTCATGGCGACTACACCGGCGTCCCGCGCGACACGCCGATGGCCAGGACCCTGTTCGCGGTAGACGAGCTGTGCGGGTTTCTCGTGGCCTGCGCCCTGGTCCGTCCGTCGAAGAGCTTCTCCGACCTCGAAGCGTCGTCGGTCAAGAAGAAACTCAAGGACAAGGCGTTCGCACGCGGCGTCAACCGCGACGACGTCCGGCGCGGCGCGGAGGAGCTAGGCGTGTCGCTCGACGACCACATCACCTTCTGCATCCAGGCTCTGCGCCCCGTGGAGCCCACTCTGGGCCTCGGCGGAGCTGGAGGGTGACGGATCGTCTCGCGCTCGCGCTCGATCGCGCGAGCGCCGCGCGCCTGATCCCCGGCAACAACGTCCGGCACATTCCCGACAGCCCGGCGGCGCTCGACGCGATGCTCGCGCTGATCGCCGGCGCGCGCCGCACGGTCCATTTCGAGAACTACATCATCCGGGACGATCGTACCGGCCGCCGCTTCGCCGCCGCGCTGGAGGATCGGGCACGGGCGGGCGTCCAGGTGCGGGTGTTGTACGACGGTGTCGGCAGCGTCGGGACGAGCAGACGGTTTTGGCGCGAGCTGCGAAGTGCGGGGACCGAGGTACGGGTCTTCGGACCCCTCCTCACCAGCGGGCTCTTCCAGCTGTTCAGCCGCGACCATCGCAAACTCCTTGTCGTCGATGGACGCGAAGCGCTGATGGGCGGACTGTGCATCGGGGACGAGTGGGCCGGCGACCCGGAACACGGACGGCTGCCGTGGCGCGACACGATGCTCTCGGTGTGCGGCCCGGCGGTCGCGGTGCTCGAGAGTTCGTTCGCGCGCGTGTGGGCGACCACCGGCGCGGCCCTGCCCCCGGACGCGCTCGCGCCGGCGTCGGAGCCGTGCGGCACGTCGGCGCTTCGCGTGATCGACGGTGTGCCGGCCCAGTCGCGCGCCTATCGCGCCGTGCAGATGCTCGCCGCGGCGGCCCGGGAGCGCCTGTGGATCACCGACGCCTATCTCGTGGCCCCGCCGCCGCTGTACGCGAGTCTCGTGGACGCGGCCAAGAGCGGCGTCGACGTGCGCCTCGTCCTTCCCGGTACGAGCGACATTCCGGTCGTCCGCACGTTCAGCCGGATCGGCTACCGCGATCTCTTGCGGGCGGGCGCCCGCATCTTCGAGTACCGCGGACCGATGATTCACGCCAAGACGCTCGTGGTCGATCGCGAGTGGGGTCGCGTTGGCTCGACCAATCTCAACGTCTCGAGCCTGCTCGGGAATTACGAGCTCGACATCATCGCCGAGTGCGACTCGTTGACCGAGGCGCTGGCCGCGCAGTTCCGGCACGATGCCGCGCAGAGTCGGGAGATCACACTGGTCGAACGGCGCCGACTCCTCCCCGCGCGGATCGTCCGCGCGCCGGACCCCACGACGCCGCCGACACCGGTCCTGCACAAGCGTTCGCGCCGCGAGCTGCAGGCGGCGGCGGCGATCGCGCTCGTGCAGGTCGCGGGGGGCGCGCGCCGCATGGTCGCCGGCGCGGCGGCCATCCCGCTCGCACTGCTGGGCGGACTGTTGCTCGTGTTCCCCACCGCGACGAGTCTCGTGTTGGCCGCGGTAGTGCTCGCGCTGTCGCTAGGACTGGTCAGTTATGCGCTCGCCCGGCGCCGCTCGCGCCGCAAGACTGATGCCACCTGACGCGCCTTCCCAACCTCCCCAGGGGGCCGCGCGTATAGCAGGCGAGGCCGACCTCGTCGCGCGGACACTGGCGGGCGAGCGGGCGGCGTTCGGTGAGCTCGTCGAGCGCTACGCCCCCCAGGCGCGCCGGGTCGCGCGCGCGGTGCTGGGGGATCCCGACGAAGCCGACGACGCAGCGCAGGACGGGTTCTTGTCGGCGTTGGTGAAACTGGGACAATACGACTCGCGCCGGCCCTTCGGTCCCTGGTTGATGCGCATCGTCGCCAACGCGGCGACCGATCGCCGGCGCCGCCGCCAGGTGCGGCGCGTCGAACCGCTCGATCCCGGACTCGTCGGTGGCGGTCCGCGACCCGATTCGGAAGCGGTGCGCAACGAGCTGGGCGAACGGTTGCGGGCGGCGTTGGCCGAGCTGCCGCCGCGCCGGCGCACCGCGGTGGTGCTGTTCGATGTCGAAGGGTATTCGCATGCGGAGATCGCCGGGATGCTCGGCATCCCGGAAGGCACGGTTCGATCCGAGGTGTTTCACGCGCGGCGCCGTCTGCGCGCGCTGCTGGCCGATTGGAGGGGAGCGTAGCACATGAACGACGAGAAGACGTTCGATCATCGACCCGATCCCGAGCTGGGCGCCGCCCTGCGGCGCGCGCTCGATCCGCCGCGGGGAAACCAGACGGCTTTCGTCGCGCGCGTCATGGCGCGCTACGACGAAACGCTCGCCGCCTCGACCGTCCCGACGTGGGAGGTGCTCGCGGCGTGGTCGCGGCGCGGCATCGCCGCCGCCTTGGTGGCCGCCGTGGCGGGCGGGTTCCTGCTGGGCCGCGCGCTCCAGACGTCGGAGCCGGAAATTTTCGACGCCGCGATGGCGCCCACGAGCGGTCCGGGCGTGGCGGCGCTCGTCACCGCCACCGATCCACCCGACGCGAGCATCGTGTTCGCGTCGCTCGTGGAGCAACGCTGATGGGCTCCAAAGTTTCCGCCATCTCCCTGCTTGTCGTGGTGTTTCTCGCGGGGGGAGCCGCCGGTTGGTTGATCAACGAGGCGACCGAGCACGACACCCGCCCGCGCCGCCGGGGTCCCGACGCGATGGTCGCGTATTTGACCAAAGAGCTGGCGCTCACGCCGACGCAGGCGGACTCGGTGCGGGCGATCTTCGTGCGTCACCGCCCGGAGATCGAAGCCCTGTCGGCCCAGGTGCGGCCCAAGTTCGATTCCATCAAGACCGTCGTGCGCGGCGAGATCGACGCCCAATTGACCCCCGACCAGCGCGCCAAGCACGCGCGACTAATAGAGGAAGCTGAGCATCGTCGTAGGGGAGACTCGACGAAAGCCAAGCCTGAGGGAGGACGGAACTGATGCGTTGGGTGATGGGCATCGCAATGGTGATCGCGGCCGCGCCGGCGGCCGCGCAGCAGGCCGCGCCGCCGCACCACCTCGAGGTGACCCTGACGGAGGCGATCCAGCGGGCGCTGCTCGTGCAGCCCGCCATGGTGCAGGCCGTCGGCGCCGATCGGACCGCGGGCGCCAGCAAGCGCTCGGCCCTCGGCGCCTACCTGCCGAGTGTCAGCGTCAACGCGGCGACATCGAAGGGCAACACCGGGCGCACGGACCTCAGCACGGGCCAATTCATCCCGCCAGTCCGATCGTACTCCGGCGGCATCTCCGCCAATCTCGAGTTGTTCGACGGCTTCCGGCGCGCCGCGAGTCTGCGCGCCGCGTCGGCGACCGGTGCCGCCGCGGACGCCGGACTCATCAATCAGCGGTTCCAGGTGACGCTGGGGACGAAGCAGGCGTTCTACAACGCGATCGCGACGGAAGATTTGGTGCGCGTCGCGGAGTCGCAGGTGCGGCGCGCGCAACAGCAGCTGCAGATTTCGGTCGAGAAGCTGCGTGCCGGCTCGGCGACGCGCTCCGACTCGCTGCGGTCGACCGTCGACTACGGGAACGCGCGCATCGCCCTGCTGCAGGCGCAGGCGAACCTCGCCACGGCCCAGGCGACGTTGGGCCGCCAGATCGGCGTCGACCAGCCGGTGCGCGCCGTGCCCGACAGTGCGCTCCCCGAGCTGCCCGACACGGCGGCGTTGCGCGCGACGCCATTGGACAACGCGCCGCAGGTCCAGCAGACCCAGGCGCAGGCGAGCGCCGCACGCGCCCAGGTCTGGACGGCGCGGGCCCAATACTGGCCGACCCTCTCGCTGTCGTACTCGGACAGTCGCCAGGGACAGAAGTCGCCCCAGGTGCCGTTGTTCGGCAATCTGCCGGACAGCTACCGTTGGACCTTCTCGGTGCAGTTCCCGCTCTTCAACGGGTTCGTCCGCGAGCAGAACCAGGTCAACGCCAGCGTGGCCCGGGACAATGCCGAAGCGGTGGCCGCGGACACGCGTCGCTCAGTGAATGCGCAGATGACACAGCAGATCGCCGCGATGACGACGGCCTACGCCAAGATCGACATCGCCCGCGCCAACGTGGCCGCGGCGACCGAAGATCTCCGCGTGCAGAACGAGCGGTATCGCGTGGGCGCCGCGACGATCCTCGATCTCCTCACGTCGCAGACGGCTTTGACGACGGCCGAAGGAAACCTGGTGCAGGCTCGATTCGATTACCTCATCGCGCGCGCGCAGGTCGAGGCGCTGGTAGGACGGACGCTGTGACCGCCACGCAGGTGATGTCCTTCAACACGGGCGACACGCCCACGCCGGACATCGTCATCCTGACGCACAGCCTCACGCGTGAGTACGTCATGGGCGCGGAAGTCGTGCATGCGCTGCGCGGCGTGGATATCCAGATCAAGAAGAACGAGTACGTGGCTTGCATGGGGCCGTCGGGGTCAGGCAAGTCCACGCTCATGAACCTGATCGGCTGCCTCGACACGCCCACCGCCGGGGAGTACTGGCTCAACAGCCAGAAGGTGAGCGATCTGAGCGACGACGAGCTGGCGCGCATCCGCAACAAGGAGATCGGGTTCGTCTTCCAGACCTTCAACCTGCTGCCCCGCGCCGACTCGCTGCACAACGTGGAGCTGCCGCTCATCTACGCGGGGCTCGGCGCCGCCGAGCGCAAGCGCCGCGCCGCCCGCGCGCTCGAGCGCGTGGGGCTCGGCGATCGCATGGATCACCGCCCCAACGAGCTGTCGGGGGGACAGCGGCAGCGCGTCGCGATCGCGCGCGCCCTCGTCAACGAGCCGAGCATCCTCCTGGCCGACGAGCCGACGGGGAACCTCGACTCCGCGACGGGCAACGAGATCATGGGGCTCTTCCAGGAGCTCCACGACGCGGGCCAGACCATCGTGCTGGTTACGCACGAACACGACATCGCGGCGCATGCGCGCCGCCAGATTCACCTGCTCGACGGCAAGATCGAGCGCGACGAGAGGACGGAACGGTAGCCGTGAACACATACATCCGGGCAGCCGGGTTGCTGCTCCTCGGCGTGGGCGCCTGCAAGAAGGCAGACTCCGCGCCGATGTACGAAGCAGTGCCCGTGGAACGGCGCACAGTCGTGGTCTCGGCCGTGGCGTCGGGCGCCATCGAGCCGATTCTCACCGTCGACGTGAAGTCCAAGGCGTCGGGCGAGATCATCGGGATGCACGTCCAGACGGGCGACGACGTGAAAGCTGGGGACCCGCTCGCCGCCATCGATACGCGCATCCCGCGCAACAACCTCGCGCAGGCCGACGCGAACCTCGTCGTGGCGCAGGCGCAGCTCGCCAATGCCAAGGCGCAGCTGGCGCGCTCCGACACGCTCTTCAAGGCCCAAGCGATCACGGAGACGGAGTACGAGACCGCGAAGCTGGGCTACGCCAACGCCAACGCGGTCGTGGTGCGCGCCCAGACCGACCTCGAGAACGCCCGCGACCGCATGACCGATACGCGCATCCGCGCGCCGCTCGCCGGCACGATCATCGCGAAGAACGTCGAGCTGGGCACGGTGATTTCGTCGCCGACGACCGATGTGGGCGGCGGCACAGTGCTGTTCCGCATGGCGAACCTCGACACGGTGCAGGTCCGCACCCAGGTCGACGAGACCGACATCGGGAAGGTGCGGCCGGGACTCGCCGCGACGATCACGGTGGACGCCTATCCCAACCAGCCCTTCGAGGGGTCGGTGCTGAAGATCGAACCACAGGCGACGGTGCAGCAGAACGTGACGATGTTCCCGGTGCTGGTACGGATCGTGAATACCGAACACCGATTGAAGCCGGGCATGAACACCGAGGTCGAGATTCACGTGGGCCGGCGCGAGAACGTGATCGCCATTCCCAATGCCGCGCTGCGCACGCAGCGTGACGTCGCGTCGGCGGCGCAGGTCCTCGGCCTCGACCCCGCCCAGGTGCAGC
Organism: Gemmatimonadales bacterium; assembly: GCA_036004745.1. Taxonomy (GTDB): domain Bacteria; phylum Gemmatimonadota; class Gemmatimonadetes; order Gemmatimonadales; family GWC2-71-9; genus 20CM-2-65-7. Next base: position 26,703 of record DASYRD010000018.1, read on the forward strand.
AGGATCTCGCCGCCGCGCGCCAACCGGCGGCTCCCGCCGGTGGTCAGACCAGCGGTGCCAACCGCGATAGCGCGTCGCTCGGCGGCACGCGTTCGCGTCCCGACTCCGCCCCGAAGGCACCGGCGGGCGCCAACACGATGACGACTCCCGACGGCCGCACGATCCAGTTACCTCCCGGCGTCACGGAAGCGCTCGTGCGCTCGGCATTCCAGAAACGGATGTCGGGTGGGCAGCTCTCGGCCGAGGAGGAGAATGCGATGCGGGCGATGCGCGCCGCGTTCCAGCGCGCCGGCGGCGGCGGTGCCGGCGGCCCCGGAGGTGGGGGCGGCTTCCGCCGCGCCGGCGGCGGCGACATCTCGAGCTACATCGTCTTCGTGCTCAAGAAGGGCAAGCCGACGGCGGTCAACGTCCGCACCGGCCTCACCGACCTCGACTACATCGAAGTCGTGAGCGGCCTGACGGAGCAGGATACCGTCCTCGTGTTGCCGAGCGCGTCGTTGCTGAACGCGCAGCGCGACATGCGCGATCGTATGCGCAGCGTGACGGGCGGCGGCCTCCCGGGACTGCAGCAGCAGCCGACGGGCGGCGCACGCCCGCAGACGCAGGTTCAAGTCAGGCCCTGAGCGATGCTGCTCACCGAGATCTTCCAGGTCGCGCTTCAGGCGATCCGAGCCAACAAGCTTCGGTCGTTCCTGACGATGCTGGGCATCATCATCGGCGTCGGCGCGGTCATCACGATGGTCGCGCTGGGGAGCGGCGCGCAGAAGGCGGTCCAGGCGCGCATCCAGGCGCTCGGCCCGACGCTGCTGTCGCTCTATCCCGGTCAGGCGTTCCGTGGCGGCATCGCGTTCGACATGCGTATCAGTCTCACGGTGGACGACTACAAGGCCCTGGCGAACGACACGCGCTACGTGAAGGCGGTGGTGCCGGAGTTGACCCGCAACCTCCAGGTCAAGCGCGCCGGCCAGAACGTCAACGTGAGCGTCGTCGGCACCACGCCGAACTACGTGCAGGTGAAGAACTACACGGTCGTCGCGGGACGGATGTTCACGGCGGGTGAGGACGAGTCGCGGCGCGGGTACGCCGTGCTCGGGTCCGCGATCCCGGAGATGTTCAATGCGAATCCGGCGGCCATGGTCGGCCAGTCGATTCAGGTCCGCGGCATTCCCTTCGAAATCATCGGCATCCTGGGCGAGAAGGGCTCCGGGGGCGGCTTCGGGAATCCCGACGAGCAGATCCTCATTCCGCTCCAGACGGCGCGGTATCGCATCATGGGCACCGACCGGTTACGGTCGATTACGGTCGACGCGTCGGACGTCAATCAGATGACTCTGGCGATGATCGAGATCGAGCGGGTGCTGCGGCGCGAGCACAAGATCCGGCCCGGCGCGGAGAACGATTTCCAGATTCGCAATCAGGCCGACATCCTCTCGACCTTCCAGCAGACGACAGAGACGTTCACGTACCTACTGGCCGGCATCGCCGCCGTGAGTCTGCTCGTCGGCGGGATCGGCATCATGAACATCATGCTGGTGTCGGTCACCGAGCGGACCCGCGAGATCGGCGTACGCAAGGCGCTGGGCGCGACCCGCTTCAACATCATGTTCCAGTTCCTGGTCGAGGCGCTGGTGCTCTGCGCGGTGGGAGGCATCCTCGGCATCCTGTTCGGAACCCTCGGCGCCGTGGTCCTCTCGAAGCTGGCCCACTGGAATACGTCCATCAACGCATTCGCCGTGTTGTTGGCGTTCATCTTCAGCGCCGTGGTGGGCCTCTTCTTCGGGATCTGGCCCGCGCGCAGGGCGGCGAGCCTCGATCCGATAGTCGCCTTGCGGTACGAATAGGCTGTTCGCCGACGAAGCGTAGGAAACGGGGAACGTGGTGACGATTCGCTAACGTTTCCCGTTTCCCGTTTCCCGCCGCCCGCCTTTAGATTCCTGCCATGCTCCTCCTCCTCGCCCTGCTCCAAGACCCCGGTCCCGTTTTCGACGGCCGCCTCAAGCAAATCGATGTCCGCATCCCTCGGGTTGAGGCGACGGTCACGATCGACGGCGCCCTCGACGAGGCGGTGTGGCGCAGCGCAGCCCGTCTGACGGGGTTCACGCAGTACCGGCCCATCGACAGCAGACCCGCCGCGGATTCGACCGAGGTGCTGGCCTGGTACGCCCCCGACGCCATCTACTTCGGCATCCGCGCCTACGAGGCGCACGGCAACGTCGTACGCGCCACCCTGGCCGACCGCGACAACATCGATGCCGACGACAACGTCCAGATTCTGCTCGACACGTTCAACGATCGGCGCCGAGCGCTCCTTTTCGCCGTTAATCCGTACGGCGCACAGGAAGACGGCGTGCGCAGCGAGGGACTCGCGGGAGCCGCGGGGGGCCAGAACGCAGGGTTCCGTTTCGACGGCGTGATCGACCTGAACCCCGACTACGTGTACCAGTCGCATGGCCGACTGACGCCGTGGGGCTACGAGGTCGAGGTCCGGATTCCCTTCAAGAGTCTGCGCTACCAGAGCGGGGCCACGCAGGACTGGGGACTCCAGGTCGTCCGCACCACGCAGCACACCGGCTATGAAGACACCTGGGCACCGGTCGTCCGCGCCAGCGCGAGTTACCTGATTCAATCCGGGAGCCTGAAAGAGCTGACCGGGATGCGGCGCGGGCTCGTGATGGACGTGAGCCCCGAGTTCACGTCGCACGTCGACGGCGCGCCCAAAGCGACCGAATACGGTTACGGCACCGTCGACCCTCAGGTCGGCCTGAATCTGCGCTGGGGGATCACGCAGAACCTGAGCCTCACCGGCACCGCCAATCCCGACTTCTCGCAAGTTGAAGCCGACGTCGGACAGGTCACGGTGAATCAGCGCTTCGCGCTGTTCTTCCCGGAAAAGCGGCCCTTCTTTTTGGAGGGGCTCGAGCAGTTCGACACGCCCAACGCGCTGATCTACACGCGGCGTATCGTGTCGCCCATCGCCGGCGCCAAGCTGACGGGCAAGCTGGGCGGGACCGCGATCGCCTACATCGGCGCCGTGGACGATGCCTCCGCGTCCGCGAGCAGCGCGGATCATCCTGTCGTGAACCTGCTGCGGCTGCGGCGCGACCTGGGCGCGAGCTCCACGATGGGCCTCGCCTACACCGACCGGATCGAGGGCGATGCCTACAACCGCGTGCTTGGCGTCGACGCCCGCGTCATCTGGAAGAAGATCTGGTTCTCCGATGCCCAGTTCGTCAGCTCGTGGACGCAAGACGCGAGCGGCGTTCGAGCCGGCGAGCTGTGGGACCTCACGTTCTACGACCGCACCGGCCGCTCCTACGGCAACCACGGCGAGCTGGCCGGCATCAGTCCCGACTTCCAGGCGTCGAGCGGCTTCGTGAACCGCGTCAACGTCGTGCAGGCCCGCATCTTCAATCGTTTCTCGATCTACGGAAAGCCGGGAGCACTGCTCGAGCAGGGCACCACATTCTTCATGATCCAGCCGACGTGGCGCTACCACGACTTCCCCGGCAGCACGCTCGAGGGGTCGCTTGGCGAGACAATCCTCCTCACCCTGAAGGGCGGGTGGGGTGTGAATGCCAACTGGCAGAACAACCATCAGCGATTCGATCCGCCGGAGTACGCCGGCTATGAGGTGGACTCGAGCGGCACGCCGATCCCATTCGTCATTCCTCACGGGCTCTACAATCAGTGGGGCGGCAACCTGGGATTCAACACGCCCAATCGCTCGCTCACGTTCAGCGCGAACATCGGCGCGGGGTCGGGCGCGATCTTCGCGGAGGCGGCCGAGGGACATGGGCTGAACACGTTCCTGGGCCTGACGTGGAAGCCCACGACCGGACTGCGGATCGAAGGTCAGTGGGTGCACAATCGCCTCTCGCGGACGCGGGACGGCAGCTGGTTCTCGACGGCCAACATTCCGCGCGTAAAAGTCGAGTACCAGTTGACGCGCGACATCTTCTTCCGTTACGTCGGCCAGTACTTCGCGCAGGAGCGCGACACGCTGCGCGACCCGCGCAACGGCGCGCCGCTCATCGTGGGCGGGAATCCGCAGCCGCGCGTCAGCGACACCGAGTTTCGCAACGATCTGCTGTTCTCCTACAAGCCGACACCGGGCACGGTGTTCTTCTTCGGGTACGGCTCCTCGATGAGTGAGCCGACGGCCTTCACCTTCCGCGACTTGCGTCGGACCTCGGACGGGTTCTTCCTCAAGGCGAGCTATCTTTTCCGGATGTAGGTTTCGGTCGTGCTGAGTCTCGAGAGCCAGCTCGTCCAGGAGCAGTACGCCAAACAGCGCCAGTACGTGCTCGCCAACACGCGGGCCCGCTGGGGCTTCGTCGGCTTCGGCATCGTCCTGCTGACCGCCGTCAAGATTGCCCGCCTTGTCCCGCTCTCCATCTGGTTCATCCCGGCCTTCGCCGTCGCCTTCGCCGCCGCGAACTACGGCGTCCGCCGCCTCGCCCAGCGGCGAGAGTTCCAGCCGTGGTACGCCCAACTCAACCTCGTGGTCGGCTGCCTGATGATCTCGGCGGCGCTCTATGCGATCGGCCCGACCGGACACGTGCTGTACGGCGCCTACATGATCGCCCCACTCCAGGCGGCCCTCTACTTGGGTCGTCGCGAGTCGTGGGGCGCGCTGGGGATCAACCTCGCGGGGTTCGGCCTGATCGCCGCGCTGCGCAGCTGGAGCTGGTCGCTCTACCTGCAGGAATCGCTGGTGCTGCTGTTCGCCTGCGTCGCCCTCGTGCCGATGCTGCTGCGCATCGTCGACCGGCTTCGCGCCGCGCGCGGCGTGCTGGCCCAGGTGGAACGCGGGGACCTGCGGGTGCGGACCACGGACCCCGAGCTCGACGAGATCGGCTACCTCGGCCTGAGCGTGAACCGCACCACCGAGAGCATCGCCGATATCGTGCGCCAGGTGCAGCGCCAGGGTGAAGACCTCGCCGCCATGGCCGAGGAGCTGGCCGCCTCGGCAGAAGAGCTGCAAGCCGGGTCGCAGGAGATTTCCGCGACCACGCAACAGCTGTCCGAGGGGACGGAACGGCAGCGGCAGCTCATCGGCCACGGTCGCGAGGACTCCCAGGCCGCCTCGGACGTCGCGGTGTCACTGCACCAGCGGGCCCAAGCCGCCGAGCATCAGATCACGGACATCGCCCAGCAGGCGCGAACGCGCGGTGAGGAAGTCTCTCGCGCCAGCTCCCTGCTCATGAACCTGCTCGTCGCCATGGACCACGCGGCCGAAGTCGCAGCTGCGCTCGACAAGGAGTCACGCGAGATCGGCAAACTGGTCGAGGGCATCACGCGCATCGCGAGTCAGACCGACCTGCTCGCCCTGAATGCGGCGATCGAGGCGGCGCGCGCCGGGCAACATGGACTCGGGTTCAAGGTCGTGGCCGGGGAGGTCCGCAAGCTCGCCGAGCAGAGCGCGCGCTCGGCCGAGGAGGTTCGCGTCCGCGTGCGCGACACGCAGGGGCAGATCGCCCGGGTGATGGAAGCGATGGGCCAGGGGAAGGAAGCGGCGCAGGGCGTGGGCAAAGTCGCCACGACGGTCCAGGGCGCCCTCGACGCGATTCACTCGGATCTGAACAGGACCGTCCAGTTCGCCACGACGTTCGCGGCGGAGACGGAGAATCAGACGATGCGGATGAGTGAGGTGTTGCGCCGGATGGAGGAAGTCGCGGATATCGCCCAGGGGGCAGCGGACGGCGCGCAGCAAACGTCTGCCGCGACAGAGCAGCAGATCGCCTCGCTGGGGGAGCTCACCGCGACGTCACAGCATCTCTCCAACGCCGCCGCGAAACTGGCGCAGACGATTCAGCGGTTCACCGTCAACGGCGCCGCGCACAAGGTCTAGCTACCACCCCCGAAACAGCGAGCCATCGCCGAAGTCCCACAACAGGAATCCCGTCAGCGTGACGTGACCGCGCTCGGGGCCGTTGACCGGGACCCCCACACCGATCGATCCTGCCACATGACCGAGCCGCGACAGACGAATCCAGGTCTGCGGATAGAGCGTGAGCGTCCCCGGCGCCCCTCGCGCCCAGTCCCACCCCGCCTCAACCATAGGCACGAACCGATCCATGTCGCGGGCGATGCCGAGTCGCAGCGATCCGTCGGCGATGCCCTCGGTCTCCTCCCAGGCGGTGGCGACCTCGGCCTGCACGATGAAGTCGGGTCGCTGCCAACCGGCGGAGATGAATGGCTCGAGCTCCCAGAGGTCGCGCCGGCCCAGCGGCGGACTCGTCTCGAGACCGATGCTCGCGATGGCGCGCCGCTCGAGATCGTGCCAGACGTTGTACTTCACGGCCGCGGTCGCGTGATCGAACGGACGGTCGAGCGAGTCGAACAGCGTCGAGACGGCGGCTTCGAATTGGAGCCGCCGGCCGGCCCGCCGTTCGTAGATGATCTCCTGCCCACGGCCCTGGGCGGTGATGACGAGCTCGTTCTCAGGGTAGGCCTTCTCTACAAGGAAAGCGCGGGGGAAGTTGAGCTCGCCCGGCGGCCAGCCGGGCTCCCGGCAGAGCGATCGGACGTAGCGGACCACCATCCGGATTTGCTCGGGCGTCGCTGATTCACCGTAGGCCGGCATGTCGAGCGAGAGACCGAACGCGCCCCCGCCCTGCGCCACCACGTCGACCCACTGGTCCTCGGTCTCGGCGGTACTGACGGCGCATTTCGCGAGGTCGGCGGGAGGAACATCGGTGCGGACCGAGGCCGCGGGGGTGCCTCGAGCCTCGGCGCCGTGACAGCGCGCGCACCAGGCCGAGTAGAGGCTGTCGCCCTGCGCGGCGAGGCTAGACGCCCACAGCGCGGCGCAGGCGACGAGCCTGAGTATTCGCTGCACGCCGTATCTCCTCGATCTTGGCGGTCTTCAAGGCTCCGTCCTTCACGACCACGCGCCCGTCCACGACCACGTGGCGCACATCGGCGGCACGAGCACTGTAGACGATGCGCGAAATCAGATCGGCCTCCTCGGGCTGCGCGTGCGGTCCGTCGAGATCGATGACGGTCAGGTCCGCACGCTTCCCCACTTCGACCGACCCGAGCTCCGCCTCGAGACCAAGAGCGCGTGCGCCGCCGAGCGTGGCGAGCTCGAGCACCTGGGCCGCCGGCAACGACTCGGGTCCGAGGCGCGGCTTCTGGATCAGGGCGGCGGTCCGCATTTCCTCAAAGGCGTCCAAACGGTTGTTGCACGGCGCGCCGTCCGCGCCGATTCCCACTCGGCACCCGGCGGCGAGCATCTCGGGAATCGGCGCGACGCCGCTGCCGAGCTTCAGGTTCGAGCTGGGGCAGTGGACGACGTTCGTGCCCTGACGCGCGAGTCGCTTGATGCCTTCACCATCCACCCAGACGCAGTGCGCCAGCGCCGCACGCGGACCGGAGATACCGACCGAATCGAGATACGCCAGCTCGTCGTTCCCCGTCTCCTGCTTCACCATCTGCAACTCGAGCGGCGTCTCGGCGGCATGTGTGTGAATCACGGCGCCGGCTCGCTCCGCCAGGTCGCTCACCGCGCGCAGCAGCGGCCCCGTGCAGCTCGGCACAAAACGCGGCGCGAAACAGTAGCGCAGCCGACCGTTCGCGGTCCCGTGCCACTTGGCGCACAGGTCGGCGCTCTCCTGCAACGCTTTTTCCGTGGGCTCGCGCAGGGACTTGGGGTTTGACGCAGCGTCCATCAGGCACTTCCCCGCTGTGGCGCGCAGCCCGATCGACTCGAGCGCCTCGAAGGCGGCGCCGGTGTGTCGGACAGTCTCCATATCGAGGATCGCGGTCGTCCCACCGAGCAGCAGCTCCGCTGCGCCGAGCATCGCGGACCAGTAGACCGACTCTTCGCTGTGGGCGGCCTCGAGGGGCCAGATGCGTTTGGCGAGCCACGCTTCCAGCGTCAGGTCGTCGGCGAGTCCCCGGAACAGGGTCTGGCACAGATGGATGTGGGCTTGGATGAGGCCCGGAAGGACTATCAGTCCTCGACAGTCGATGACGGTCTGGCCATCCGCCCGTCCGCCGATCCGCCCGACCTTCTCAATCTTCCCATCGCGAACCAGAACGTCGGCGTCCAGGATCTGCCGCCGCGGGTCCATCGTGACGACGCGGCCACCCTTCAGAACGAGGACGCGCACGAGCTAGGTCGTGATCCGCGGCCGCACGGAGGTCGTGTCTTCCGGCAAGTCGAAATACGACCGAATCTCGTCCAGGAGCTCGTCGTCCGCGTACACGCCGGCGAGAATCTGCTCGGTCCCGCCGGGCTCCACGATCACGTAACCGAAGGGATAGTCGAGGCCCGAGAGGAGAATCGCGCGCTGCTTGTTGTTGGGCAACGCGACGAAAACGGTCTCGGCGTTCGTCGGGAGCAGCTTGATGCCGTAGCGCTCGAGCACGGGCGCGACCTTGCCCGTGTAGTACGTCATGTCATCGAGGGCCGCCGCCTGGTCGTCGGCGGGGAATGAGTCGGCGGCCGGCAGCCAAAAGACGAGCACGGTGGGACCCGTTACCACGCGCGGCGCGAGCAGCACGCTGTCCGCCGAGTCGCGCGGCGCAAGGCCGGCCCCGAGATCCAGGGAGTCGCTCGGGCGCGTATCCGTTGCAGCGCGCGGCCCCTTGTTGCAGGCGGCGAGACACGTCAGGCCCAGCGCGACCAACATTGCTCCTCGCATGGCGGAGAATATACTCCACATCATGAGTGACGCCTCTCCATCTCCCGTTCGCCCTCCCGTCAAACGGCATCACTGGATCGTACGATTCACGCACTGGGCGACCTTCGTATTGCTCGTTGGGATGGTCACGAGCGGGCTCCAGATCTACGGCGCCTACGCGAAGTTCGGCGAGCGCGGCGGCCCCTACTACGTGAATCCATTCCAGGATACCGAGTTTCCGGGCGCCGTCCGTCTCGGCGGCTGGCTCGCGGGGGCCCTCAACTGGCACTTCGCGTTGATGTGGGGGCTCGTCGGGGTGGGATTGCTGTACCTCTGCTACATGGTGGCGAGCGGCGAGTGGCGGTCTTTACTCTTCCGACGGCGCGACGTCCGCGGCGCGATCGAGATGCAGAAGTATTACCTGCGCTTACAGAAGGATCACCCGCCCCAGGGCAAGCACAATCCGCTCCAGAAGCTCGCCTACACGTTCATCGTCGTGCTCGGCATCCTCTCGGTGCTCACCGGGATCGCGATCTACAAGCCCGTGCAGTTCTCCTGGCTCACCGCCCTCTTCGGCGGCTTCCAGGCGGCGCGCTACTGGCACTTCCTGGCCGTCTGGATCTTCGTCGGCTTCACGGTCGCGCACGTGGTGCTCGTGTTCGCCGTCGACCCGCCGTCGTTCAAGGCGATGATCACCGGTTGGTACCGAGGGAGGTTCCCCAGTCATGATTGACCGCCGCGCTTTCTTCCGCATCGCCGCCGGCGCGGGAACCGCCTCGCTCGCCGCCGCATGCAAGTGGGACGGCGGCGAGGTCGTCAAACCCCGCCTCCTGGACATCAGCCGGCTGAACGATTGGGTGAGCGAGAAGGTGCTCTATTCCTCGACCCGGCTCGCGCGCGAATACGCCGTCACGGAGCGCACCGTCAACGTGCCGAGCTATTTCATCTCGCGCACGCTGCCGCTGCTCAAGGATCCTGCCGCCTGGCGGCTACGGGTGGACGGCCTCGTGCGCCAGCCCCTCGACTTGTCGATCGACGACCTGATGCGCATGCCACGCAGCAACTACACCGTGAAGCACCACTGCGTCGAAGGATGGACGGCGATCTCCACGTGGCACGGCGTGCCCGTGTCGGCGGTCGCCGAGCGCTGCGAGCTGCTCCCCACGGCCCGGTACATCCACTTCAAGTCGTTCGACTCCGACTACTCGAACGGCTGGGACCTCGCGAGCGCGATGCACCCCCAGACGATCCTCGCCTACGGCATGAACGACAATCCGCTGCCGGCGTCGCACGGCGCGCCGTTGCGCCTCTACGCGCCGACGAAACTCGGCTACAAGATGACGAAGTACCTGGTGTCGATGACGTTCATGGACAAGCGGCCCGGCGGATTCTGGGAGGACCAGGGCTACCCCTGGTTCGCGGGGATCTAGGCTACCCGAGCGCAGCCAGGGCGTCGTGCATCTGGACCGCGGATGCATACCTGTCGGAAGGCGCCTTAGCCATCGCCTTCAGGATCACGCGGGACAGCCCTTCCGGTACCTCTTCATTCAATGAGCGCGGATCTGGCGGCTGTTCTTCCAGGTGCTTCGCCACGAGCGCCCACGTCGTCTCCGCCTCGAACGGCACCCGCCCGGTGACGCACTCGAACAGCACGACGCCGGCAGCGTAGAGGTCGGCGCGCGCGTCCAGCTCGAGCCCCGACAGTTGCTCGGGTGACATGTAATCAGGCGTGCCGATCGACATGCCGGCCTCCGTGAGGCCCTGCCCCTTGGGCGGGTTCGCGAGCCGCGCGATCCCGAAGTCCATCACCTTCAGGAATCCGTTCGGCTCGACGACCATGTTCTGCGGCTTGATGTCGCGGTGGATGACGCCCTCGGCGTGCGCGACCTCCAGGGCCCGGCACAGCTGCTTCCCGACGGTGATCGTGACGGGAATCGGGAGCTTGCCGCGTGACCCGATCAGCTGCTTGAGCGACGTCCCCTCGACGTATTCCATCGTGAGGAAGTAGGTCCCGGACACCTCGCCCAGGTCGTAGGTGCGCACGACGTTGCGGTGCGCAATCTTCCGCGCCAGACGGATTTCTTGCTTGAAGCGCTCGAGCGCCACGCTCCCGCCCGCCAGCGCTTCCGCGCGCAGCGTCTTGATGGCGACCGGCTCCTGCAGCTCACGGTCGAACGCGCGATACACGACGCCCATCCCGCCCGCGCCCAGGACCTCCTTCACCTCATAGCGATTTGCGAACACCGACCCCGGCTGCACGAGGCCCGTCGCGGCGAGCGACGGCCGCGCGAGCGGCGTCGTCGCGGCGGCGCCCGACGCCTGCATCATGTACTCGACCAGCGCCGCCTTCTCCTTCAAATCTTCGACGAGGCCCTTGAACGCCTGCGACAGGATGCCGATCTCGTCCGAGGACTTCACGTCGATGTCGACGCTGTAGTCACCGTCCTGGACGCGGCGTGTCGCGAGCGCCAGCCGGCGCACCGGCCCGGCGATCTGGCGCGCGGCGACCGCCGCCGCGCCGAGCGCCAACAGGACACCGAGCACGATGGCGTACAGCATTGTGCGGCGTAGCGCCGCGAACGCGGCGAGCTCGGCCTCCCGAGAGCGAAGCGCCAGGAACCCGCCGAACACATCGCCCCCGGCGGACCGAATTGGGCCGGCAAGACCGATCAGGTGCTCGCCGCCCAGCTGCGCCGTCATCCGCGTTCCGACGCTGTCACTGCGGAGCGAATCGACGTGCAACGCGCTACCGAGGACGGGCCCGACCTCCGCTGCCGGCAACGTGCCACCCACGACCACCGGCCGCGGCACGCTGTCGTTCGTCAGGGCGAAGAACACGACCTCGGTGTTCGTGGCCTGTTTGATGGCCAGCGCCAGTGAATCGTCGAGGGCGTAGGCCGCGACGAGGACCCCCTGCGGAGCCGCGCCGCGGGACGCGAGGGGAGTCGCAACGGCCATGAAGAGCCGCACGGCGCTGGGGTCGCGGTCGTCGATGAACGCGCCCGACGTCTGCTCCCCCGACAGCGCGTTCGAGATCAGCGCGCCGTGCGACACGTCGATGTCGTACTCCTCGGGGTAGTCGGTGCGGGCGAGCAGAATGCCGTCGCGGTTCGTGACGAGAATCCAGGCGGCACCGATCAGGTCGCGGTACTCCTCGGCCTGGTCGAGGACGTTCTGGCGGTCGCGGCTCGTGAGCAGCCGTTCCCGAAACTGTGGGACCTCGGCGCTGACGGCGCTCATCCCTGCGAAGGTGCGGGTGCGGCCCAAAAGAAACGCGTCCACCGCGCCGCGCGTGTTGCTCAGCGCGCGCTGGATCGACGCGTCCGCGGTGCGATTGGCCTGGATCGACGTGACGCCAAACGTGATGCCCAGCACCACCACGACGAGCAGTGCCGAGGCGACGAAGACCTTCGCGAAGAGCCCGAATGCCGGCCTAATAGCGCTCGTACCCGGCGTTGGTGGGATACTCCTGCCCGTCCTTGTTCTTGTGGGCTCTCCACTTGTAGCCGCGCGCGTCGAGCGCGACGCGCACGTCGACCGCTCCGCTGGCGGTCACGATCACGTCCTTCACGATTTCTGCCGAGATGCGCTCGTGCCACACGTGCATCCGGTAGTGCCCTGGGATGACGTTTGGGATCGTGAATGACCCGTCCACGCCTGGCTGCGCGTAGTAGCGATTCGCCATCACCACGACGTACGCCACCATTTTGGGGTGCACGTTGCAGTACACGCGAACGAGGCCGGGACGCGTGAATGTGTGCGTCTTCGCTTCACCGCGACCGTAGAGCCCCAGGTCGAACTGATTGGGCTCGGTCACGGAGAACACATTGTGATCGAAGGGATCGGTGTTGGGGAAACGCACCGTCGTACCGACAGGGACGACCACGACCCGCGGGCGGTACACCTTGTCGTTGATGGTGATGTCGATCGCCGCGGGCGTCGCCGCCGGACCCGTTCCCTCGAGGTAGATCACGGCCGCACCGAGGTCGGGAGAAGGCTTGTTCCGCTTCTCCAGAATGGTGATCCGGCCGGTGACCCGGACACCGGGTGGGTTCTGGAGCGCGCCTGGGGCGAGACTGACGATGCCCAAAACAACTAGCCAACGCATTGTCATTCCTCAAATTTGGGATGCTTCGGCCGCCGCTGATACCCCTTCTTGGAGCGGTGCACCTTGTGGGATGGAGTCTTGAGGCGCTCCTTCACCGGGGCGTCGGGGTTGGGCACACGCACTACGAGCTTGTCTTTCTTCCGCTTACGGGTCATCCGGCGAGGCGGGACCGAATCTGCCGCGCGTGGTGCCGGGCGTGGACCAGGTGGAACCGCGCCCATTCGCCGATCGTCAGATCGCCGAGCCTGGGGTGCTTCACGAAGAGATCCTGGCCCCGCGTGGGAAGCAGCTCGCGCTCTACCGCCTCCCACTTCGCGAGTGCCGACCGGAAGTGCGCCTCGGCAATGGGACCGTCGACTTTGGGCTGAGGCGTCGTCCGCTCGGGAGCCTTGAGGCCCGGAGGAAACCGCCCGACGCCGAACGTGAACGCCTTCCCGATCTTCTCGCGCAGCGTCGTGGCGCGTCGCGCCATTGGCTCCTTGTCTCTTCGCGTCGAGAACGTCGTCGCGCTCATCTCGAGGGCAAGGGCCAGGTGCTCAACGATCTGCGCCGGCGTCCATTTGTTGGGCGGGGCCTGCTGCCACGATGTCTCCGACTTCCCCGCGAGAGGGCCAAGGACGAGCGCCGGAAGCTCCGATAGCCTGCTCATCGTTTGAACCCCACGCCCCCGATGATTAACCACTGCGCCTCAATCGGCATTACTTTATGCCACCCGGCATGCCAGGAATCTGGGAGTGAACTTGCTCAGGCGCCACCCAATCGCGATCGCGTTAGTGGCCCTCCTCCTCGTTACGGCATTCCATCCCCTGCCGCCCCTCGTGGACGCCGCCACCGGATCGGTACCGGGAGACGTCGAGCTCGAGCGACCGGTGCTCTACGTGGTGCTCGCCCCGCTCTCCAACGTCCTCGATGCGTTGACGTTCTTCAGCATGAGCCGCGCGTACTGGGCTCTGATCGTTTGGGCCGGCGCGCTCGCCGCGTGGGGCGCTACGCGCGCCGGGACAGTGCGGCACCGAGTGGGCCTCGCACTCGTCGGGCCGATCGCGATCGTGCTCCTCGGCGGCGCGACGGTGCTCCTGCCCCGTCCCGTACCGCGTCTCGTGGCCTCCGACTCCGCCACGACGATCCTCGACTACCACGCCCACACGGAGACGTCGCACGACGGCCGCGCCGGGTGGACGTTGAGCCGACTCGCCGCATGGCACGCGCGTCAGGGGTTCGAGGCGAGCTACGTCACCGACCACAACGCCATCTTCAACCTCCCCGTCACCGATCCGATTCGGCTCCTTCCCGGTGTCGAGTGGAGCGTGTACCGGCAGCACGTGATCGCGCTCGGCGCCGTCCGACCGATCGTCCGGGACAGCTTCGACGCCAGCACGCCACGCATGCTGAAAGTGTTCGCCGAGCTGCGGCGACAGGGAGCGCTCGGGATCGCGTCGCTCCCCGAGTACTGGCGCAACCACGCCGAGGACCTCGATGCGTTCGTGGACGCCGGCGTCGATGGATTCGAGATCGTGAACTGCGCTCCCAAAGGCCTCGCGTTCCCCGCGCCGCTGCGGCGCGAAGTGCTGGCGCTGGCGCAGAAGCACGATCTCGTCGTGGTCGGCGCGAGCGACAACCATGGATGGGGGCAGGTAACGTGCGTGTGGAACGTGTCTCAGCCGGGGACGCACGGGTACCGAGCGAATCGCGTCGTCGTTCGTCCCCTCGCCCTGCTGCAGGGCGAATGGCTCCCGTGGACGGCGCCCGTCACGCAGCAGTGGTTCCTGCTGCGCTCGCTCACCTGGAGCGAGCGCGTGAGCTGGCTCACCTGGGTGCTCGTGATTCTCCTCTACCGCGCCATGCCGCGCCGCCAAGGCCAACCGGCCGGCATTGGGATCCTGGCTCGCTCCCTCGGCCCTCGGGAGCCCTGAAACGACGGGTCCCCCGGCGGGGTATGCAGGAGCGGATACCCTGACAGAACCCCGACATGGGCAACGCAACTCCGTGGCGCCCCTGCGCGTCTAACTTCCAGTCCCTAGTACTCTTCCCACCATTTTGGAGGCCGTCCGATGAAGGTAGTCGTTAGGATCGCAACCCTCGGCGCGCTGCTCGTCGCCGCGCAGTCCGCGGGTGCACAGTCCGCGCTGCCGCTGAAGCACGCACCGGCGCCGACCAAAACGGCGATCAGTCCCGCCGACTTGATGACCCGCCTGTACCTCTACTCCGACGATTCCATGATGGGCCGCGCCGCCGGCACCGAATACAATCTCAAGGCGACGGCCTACATCGCCGCGGAAGTGCGGCGCATGGGACTCACGCCGGCGGGCGACTCGGGTGGGTTCTTCCAGAACGTGCCGATCGTCAAGCGCGAGTACGACGCGCGCTCGAGCCTGGCGGTGGATGGCACGACGCTGCGGCCGTGGGACGACTACGTTCCGCGCGATCCGCGCCGCGCGACCAAGCCGCTGAGCGGCACGCAGGTCGTTTTCGCCGGGATGCTGGGCGACAGCGCCATGCTCACGCCCGACCAGGCGGCCGGCAAGTTCATCGTCATCGGCGTCCGCTTCGGGCCCAATCTCCCGCCCGCCGCGCAAGTGAACCGCGGCGCGTTGCTCGGCCGCTATCGCAGCGCGGCCGGGATCGCGGTCGCGAGCCTCGACTCGATGCCTCCTGGGCTCCGTGCCTTTTTCCGCGATCCGCAGTATGCCCTACACGACGGCGCCCAACCGGTCGACACGATCGTCCTCCCGTCGTACGTCTACGTCACGTTCGCCGTCGCGCAGAACCTGCTGGGTGCGCCGCTCGAGGGTCTGCGGGCGGGCGCCGTCGGCAAGACGGTGACCGGTTCACTTGGATTCAGCGAGTCTCCCGCGCCTGCGCGCAATGTCGTTGCGATCCTGCCCGGCAGCGATGCGTCGCTGCGCGGCGAGTACGTGGCGATCGGCGCGCACAACGACCACGTGGGATTCGATCATCAGCCTGTGGATCACGATTCGATCCGCGCGTACAACGGCGCAGAACGGCGGCTCGAGCTGGCTGCCCCCGGCCAGCCCCTCTCGCCGGAGCAGCGTGCGTCGATCCACGTGAATGTCGACAGCGTGCACAGTGGGCACGCCGCGCGGCGCGATTCGATCTTCAACGGCGCCGATGACGACGGCTCCGGCACCGTCTCGGTGCTCGAGATCGCCGAGGCGTTCGCGGGGAGCAAGGTGCGGCCGAAGCGCTCGCTGATCTTCGTGTGGCACACGGGGGAAGAGCTGGGGTTGTTCGGGTCGCAGTACTTCACCGATCACCCGACCGTGGCGCGCGATTCGATCGTGGCGCAGCTGAACATGGACATGGTGGGCCGTGGCCGCGCGGAAGACGAGACCCAGGGCGGCCCGGGCTATCTCCAGCTCATCGGGACGCGGCGGTTGTCGACCGAGCTGGGCGACATGATCGAAACGGTCAACCAGGCGCGGCGCCAGCCGTTCACGTTCGACTATCAGTTCGACGCGTCGGGGCACCCCGAGCAGTACTACTGCCGCAGCGATCACTACATGTACGCGCGCTACGGCATTCCGATCGCGTTCTTCACGACGGGGAGCCATCGCGACTATCACCAGGTGACCGACGAGCCGCAGTACATCGACTACGACAAGCTCGCGAACGTCGCGCAGTTCGTGCACGACGTGGCGGTGGGGGTGGCGAATCTCAATCACCGGGTGGTGGTGGATAAGCCGAAGCCCGATCCGCGCGGGAACTGCGTGCAGTGAGCCGATGGCCGGTTATTCCGGTCGCTCGCTCGCCGCGAAGCTCGGTATCAAGCCCCGGACGCGGATTGCCATCGTGAATCCGCCCCGGGGCTTTCGAGCGACCCTGGGCAAACTCCCGCCTGGGGTGACGGTGGCCGCGCACCCGCGTGGCACGCTTCCTTTCATTCATTTCTTCGTGGTGAGTCGCGCTGTGCTGGAGAGTCGACTCCCCACCCTGCTGCGGGGCCTGGCGCCCGCCGGCGCGCTGTGGATCTCCTGGCCCAAGAAAGCCTCTGGCGTAACGACGGACATCACTGAGGACGTGATCCGCGCGGTGGCTTTACCGACCGGCCTCGTGGACGTGAAGGTGGCCGCCATCGACGACGTCTGGTCGGGCCTCAAGCTGGTGCGGCGGCTCAAAGATCGATGACACTTTACGTTACAAAGTACTTGACAAACCTCCCCTTGGCCCTCATCTTTTCCCGCACATGACGGCCCCGCGGCCCCTCAGCGACCGGGCGCTCGACAACCTGAGCTACATCCGCTCTGCCATGGAGCGCGCCGGCTCGTTCACCGCGGTGCCGGGCTGGGGCACGGTCGCCGTCGGGGCGACGGCCCTCGTGGCCACGTGGGTCGCGGCGCAGCAGCGCAACGACGCCGCGTGGCTGGCGGTCTGGCTGACCGAAGCGGTGCTCGGCGTCATGATCGGCGGCTCCGCGATGGTAATCAAGGCGCGCGCCGCGAAGGACCCCCTGCTGTCGGGGCCGGGACGCCGCTTCGGACTCGCGTTCTTGCCGCCGCTGCTCGTGGGTGGGCTGTTGACGATCACATTGCACGAGGCGGGGCTCTTCCCCGCGATGCCCGGGATGTGGCTGTTGCTCTACGGCACGGGCGTGATGACGGCGGGGGCGTTCTCGGTACGGATCGTACCGCTGATGGGTTTGTGTTTCTCGCTGCTCGGGGCCGTGGCGCTCTTCACTCCGGCGCGGTGGTGGCCCGGGTTCATGGCCGTCGGGTTCGGCGGCCTGCACATCGTGTTCGGCTGGATTATCGCACGGAGGTACGGTGGCTAAATCCAATGCGGTCCGAGCACCGCACACTGACGCGGAGCGGCCGGTGAAGGTCGCCAAGGTCGCCAAAGGCGCGGCGAAGCCGGGCGCCGCCGCGGAGCTCGATCGGCTGATCCACGAGCGGGTGCGCCTCGCGATCGTCAGCGCGCTGGCGGTGAACGACAGTCTCACCTTCAGCGAGCTCAAGGGCCTGCTCCACACGACCGACGGCAACTTGAGCGTGCACGCCCGCAAGCTCGAGGAAGCGGAGTACGTGACCTGCGTGAAGTCGTTCGAGGGGCGCGTGCCCAAGACCGAGTACCGCCTCACCGCGCATGGACGGCGCGCGCTGGAGCGCTATCTCGACCACATGGAAGCGTTGATCCGCGCCACCCGCGCGCGTTGACACGCTCTTTTTTTTGAGGATTGGCTTTATGAAACAAAGTTCTCTACACGTCGCGATCATCATGGACGGCAACGGCCGCTGGGCCACGCGCCGCGGCCTGGCGCGCGGCGCCGGCCACCGCGCCGGCGCCGAAGCGGTGCGTCGCGTCGTGGAGGGCACTCCGGCGCTCGGCGTCACCGCGCTCACCCTGTACGCCTTCTCCGCCGACAACTGGAAACGGCCCTGGGGAGAGATTGCCATTCTCATGCGCCTCTTCGCACGTTACCTCCATGGCGAAGTCGCGGCACTTGCCCGCCAGGGCGTCCGGCTTACCGTGATCGGCCGGCGCGACCGGCTTCCCGCTCAGCTCGTGTCCGCCATCGCGCGAGCGGAAGCGGCCACCGCGGGCGGCACGCGCCTCGACCTGCGCCTCGCCGTCGACTACTCGGGGCGCTGGGCGATCGGCGCCGGCGCGCTCATTCCGGACGTCGATCTCCTGATCCGCACCGGCGGCGAGCAACGTCTCTCCGATTTCCTGCTCTGGGAGAGCGCCTACGCCGAGCTGTGGTTTACTGACCGCATGTGGCCCGACTTCAATGCGGCGGAGCTCGCCCGGGCCACCGCTGACTTCCAAACTCGAGAGCGCCGCTTCGGTGCCCTCCCGACCAAGGCAGCCGTATGACAAAAAAAGGTCTCGAGATCCTCGCGGCCGGACTCGTCCTCGGTATCCTCGGCGACCTGCTGCTCCGCGCGCAGCCGTGGGGGCTGAACGTCACGCTCTGCGCCGTCGCACTCACGGGCGCCGCCACGTGGTTCGTCCGGCGCCACAACGTCACGCCGGGACCCGACGCGCCCTGGCTCGCGCTCACCGTCGTCCTGCTCGGCGCGGCGTTCATGCGGCGTGACGCCCAAGGGCTCGAGCAATTCGACGTGATCGCGATGATCATCGCGCTCGCACTCGGGGCCGCGAGTCTCCAGGGCGCCCGCCTCGCCGGACAGCGTCCCATCGACTACGTGCGCGACGGCGTCACGGCCGCGGCCGGGACGATCGGCGGCGGGCTCATGCTCGTCTTCAAGGACGTCGATTGGCACGAGCTGCCTCAAGAGGGGCGGATGCGGCGCCTGCGGACGGTCGGCGTGGGGGTTCTGTTGGCCGCGCCACTGCTCGTGGTGTTCGGCGCGTTGTTCTCATCCGCGGACAGCGTCTTCGCGAACGTGCTGCAGAATATGTTCGCGGTCGACCTCGACTCCATCGGGCAGCACACCGCGATGATCGGCGTATGGGGGGCGCTGACCGCCGGCTATCTACGGTGGAGCTTCATCGGGCAGCGTGCCGTGTCCGGCGCCGAGACGTCGACGGCCGGCGCCCTGGGGATCGGCCCCGTGGGGACCGCGCTGGCGCTCCTGAACCTGATGTTCCTCCTCTTCGTGGTCGTGCAGCTGCGGTACTTCTTCGGCGGCCAGTCCATCATCGAAGAAACGACGGGCCTGACCTACGCCGAGTACGCTCGGCAAGGCTTCTTCCAGCTGACGACCGCGAGCGCGCTCGTCCTCCCCGTGATGATGGGCGCCGATCACATGGTGCGGCATGAGACGCCGGCGAACCTGACGACGTTCCGGCGCCTCGCCGGCCTGCTCCTCGTCCTGCTCTCCGTCGTGATGGCCTCCGCGCTGCAGCGCATGCGGCTCTACGTGGGTGCCTTCGGCCTGTCCGAGGACCGGCTCTACGCCACCGGGTTCATGGTCCTGCTGTTCGGTGTGTTTGCGTGGTTTGGATGGACGGTACTGCGCGGCCTGCGCGAGAGATTCGCCTTCGGCGCGTTGATTCAGGGCTTTGCGGTCCTCGCGGGCCTGCACGTGTTGAACCCCGATGCCTTCATCGTGCGGACGAACCTGCACCGGAATGCGACCGAGCGGCCGTTCGATGTCGAGTACGCGCTCACGCTCGGCGCCGATGCGGTCCCTCCCCTGCTCGATGCGTTTTCCACCTTCGATCCGGTGGGTCAGTGCGCGGTCGCGACCAAACTGCTCAACCACTGGTCGCCCAACGAAGCCGACTGGCGCACCTGGAACTGGAGCCGCAGCCGCGCCCGGCGTCTCGTCGCCGAGCGGGCCGATGCGCTACGCGCGCTCAATTGTGCCCCGAAACCGTCGTCCTCGCAGTGATGCCATGGTCACCGATGGCTTGAACCCGTTTGCGCTCCTCGGTTTCCTCGGCGCCGTCCTGGGCGGCGGCGCGTTGGTGGTCGCCTATCTCGTCGCGCGAGTCGCGGGACGGGGGCCGCTCGCGAACCGTGTGCTGGTCGTGGGGGGGATCGGCGCCGGGGCGTACCTGTTCCTCTTTGCGGTCGCCGACCTCACGAGCCGCGATCGCGTGCTCGCTCCAGGCGAAGAGAAGCACATCTGCGAGATCGACTGTCATCTCGCGTATTCGGTGGTCGGCGCCAAGACCGAATCGAACCCGTCCGGCGGCACGCGCTACACCGTGACCGTGAAGGTGCGGTTCGACGAGGCGACGATTTCGTCCCGACGCCCCAAGGACGCCCCGCTCTCGCCGAACAGCCGATACGTCGCGCTGCTCGACTCCGCAGGCAACTACTACGCTGGCTCGACGGAGAGCCTCAAACGCCGCCTCATCCCGGGCGAGTCGTACATGACGGACATCGTCTTCGACCTCCCGGCCGCGATGACGAACGTGCAGCTCGTGCTCCGCAATGCCGACTTCGAGACGCGGTTCCTCATCGGGCACGAGAACAGCATCGGGCATGGGAAGACGACATTCGCGTTGGCGAGGCAACCCCAGGGATGAAAGTCCTGGCTTACTCGATCTACTTCGGGAGCGCTGCCGTCTTGCTCTCGCTGTCTCTCCTCGGATCCTTCCTCGGCGACCTTGCCGAGGATTTGGTTGCGCCGTTCGTCGTCCTTGGCCTCCTGGCCGGCGGCCTGCTGGTCCTTGCCTACACGGCGATGCGCCCCTCGTGGGCCAAGGCTCGCGAACTCCTGATCGCGGTGTGCGTGACGGCGGGGGCCATCCGTCTTGCGCCCACGATCCGGACCGCTGGTGTGACGTTGTTTTGGGCGACTCGCGAGGACCGTGCCACGACGTTCGTCGCTGAGATCCTCTCGTACGGGCGCGTCCGCGAAATGGACGACGGGCTACGCTACTTCAACCGGCTGAACGGTGAACGCGGTGACGGGTTGCCGGTGCAAGCCGTGCTGGTTCGTGACGCCATCGACCCTGGGGTCTTCGAGCGGTTTCAAAGGCGACTCCGGGAATTGAAGCTCGTTCACGTGGAGGTGCGCGAAGACTGCATCGCTTTCGTTCAGGACGGGTTTCTTGACAATGTGGAGGGGTTCTTCTGGGTACGTCCGGGGCATCGTCCGCCCCCGTTGTATAGTGAGTTCGTATATGAAAGCGAGCTCGTCGGGCTGCGACCACTCGGGAACGGCTGGTACTACTTCGCCACGACGTGAAGAATCCCCTTCGGCACCTCACCGTCGTGACCCTCGTCTGGCTAGTCGGTCTTGCGGCGAGTGTGGTCTTGGTTTTTGCGATTGGCCCACAGGGGCAATGCGCCGCCGACGTTGGGTGCGGTCGCATGGCCGATCGCTGGTGGCACACGCCACTCATGGTGCTCGTAGCACTCGGTCCCGGCGCCATGGCAACACTGATCTGGTGGTGGTCGGACGACCCCGACGTCTAACGCTGGCCCTGAAGGTAATGGCGCACCGCAGTAGATTCCGGCATGCCGCTCCCGATCATCCAAGTGGACGCTTTCACCGATCGCCCGTTTGCGGGCAACCCCGCCGCCGTTTGTCTTCTCCCCGCCGCCGCCGAGACCCAGTGGATGCAGGACGTGGCGCGGGAGATGAACCTCTCCGAGACCGCGTTCCTCGTCCCTCGCTCGGGCGAGTTCGACCTGCGCTGGTTCACGCCGGCGGTCGAGATCGATCTGTGCGGCCACGCCACGCTCGCCAGCGCGCACGTTCTCTGGGAAGAAGGGCACCTTCCGGCGACCACGCAGGCGCGCTTTCACACGCGCAGCGGCCTGCTCACCGCCGATCGCACCGGCGACTGGATCGAGCTAGACTTTCCCGCCACGCGCGCCGAGCCCGCCCCCGCGCCCGCAGGCCTGAACGCCGCCATCGGCGTCACGCCACGATTCGTCGGTCGTAGCCGCTTCGACTACCTGCTCGAAGTCGACGGCGAGGAGATCGTCCGCGGGTGCAAGCCCGACTTCGGGGCCCTCGCGCGCGTCGACGTGCGCGGCGTCATTGTCACCAGCCGGGCCGCCGCCTCGTCGTATGACTTCGTGTCGCGCTTCTTCGCGCCTCGTGCCGGTGTCGACGAGGACCCCGTGACGGGGTCGGCGCATTGCGCGCTCGCGCCATACTGGACCGAGAAGCTGGGACGGGCCGCGCTCGTCGGGTACCAGGCCTCGGCGCGGGGCGGCACGGTGCGAGTGCGCTTGCGAGACGACCGGGTGATTCTCGGCGGCCAGGCCGTGACGGTGTTGCGCGGTACGCTCATGGCGGGCAACTTGGGCGGCAAGGAGGCAGCGACAAAATGAAAGAGATTCGTACCACCGCCGACATTCACGCCGCACCGGAGAAGGTCTGGGAGGTCCTCGGCGACCTCGGCGCCTACAAGGACTGGAATCCGTACATCACGAGCGCGAAGGGCGACCTCGAAGTCGGGGGTATGGTCACGCTGCGGCTCGAGTTGCCGGGCGGTGAGTCGCTCACCGTGCAGCCGGTCGTGCTGGAGGCCGAAGCACCCCGCGAGCTCCGCTGGCTGTGGGCGAAGGGCTTCAGCGGCATCTGCGACACAGAGCAGTGCTTCATCCTCGTGCCAAAGGGAGAGAACCGGACTCACGTGATCCATCGGATCACCAGCACGGGTCTCGCCCTGTCGCTTCCGGGAATCGGCGCCGCGACCAACGCGCGCCTCGAAACCAACTTCCGTCAGGGACTCGAGGCGATGAACCGCGCCCTCAAGTCCCGCGCGCAAGGGGGCAAGGGACCCGGCCTGTGACCGACGGCCGCCGGATCCGCATCATCGGCTATCTCTGCGCCCTCGCCGCGGGCGCCACTTGGGGCACCACCGGCCCCCTTTCCACCGGTTTGTACGGTTTGATGCCCGCGACCAGCATCGGTTTCTGGCGCGTGCTCATCGGTACGGTCGCCCTCGCTGTCTGGGGCCTTCTGTTCCGTCGCGATTTGTTCCGAGTCGACCGATTCGGCTGGCTCCTCGTCGGCCTCGGCGGCGGCGCCCTCGTTGCGCTGTTCGAGATTGCCTACCAGTTCGCGATCGCCGGCGTCGGCGTCGCCGGCGCCGCCGCGTTGCTCTATACGGCCCCGGTCATCGTGGCCGTGCTCGCGCGCTTCATCCTGAAAGAGGCGCTCACCCCACTCCGTATCGCGCTCGCCGTGATCGTGATGGTGGGAGTGGCACTGACCGTCACCGGCGGGAGCAACTCGGGAGCCGAAGCCGCGCGCACCGGCGTCGCGGCCGGGATCGCCGGTGGTCTCCTGTCGGCCCTGAGCTATGCGTTCACGACGCTGATGGCGCGCTACGCCGTGCCCAAATACGGCGTGGTAAAAGTGCTCTTCCTCGAGGCCGTGGGTGGTGTCCTGATCACCGGCGTGGCGCTCACGATTTGGGGACGGTCCCCGACGGTGCCTCCCTCGGCGGAAGCGTGGCGCGGATTGCTCGGACTCGCCGCGGGCTCGGTCCTCGCCGCGAACTTCCTCTTCTTCGCGGCGGTCAAACGGATCGAGGCCGCGCCCGCCGCGGTCGCGGCGACGATCGAGCCCGTCGTCGGCGCGCTGCTCGCGTTCCTGCTTTTCAGTCAACACCTCACGCCGCTGGGCGTGATCGGGCTGGTAATGGTGGTGGGTGGTGTGGCGACGGGGTACCTGAAGGAAGGCGCGGCGGAACCCGCTCCCTCCTCCCCAACCTAGAACGTCAGCTCGACTCCCAAGCGTAGCGTTCGCGGCGGACCGTAGGCGAAAAGCGGCTGCATGTAGTCCCGCGCGGCGGCGAGGAAGAGGGGAAACAACTCGCCCCGCCCTTCGATGAGCCCATTGCCATCCACATCGGCGAACGCGCGATAGCGCGGCGACTCGTAGGGAATCGCTTCGGGGTGCGCCTGATACGCGCGCTCGGCAAGTGAGTCGAGTTGCTGTGGACCGATGCCGGGTTGGCCGGTGTCGCGCCGCACCGACTCGGTGTTCCGGCGATTCAGCAGATTGCGCGCGTCGAGATACACGCTTCCCTGCCACCGCCCCACGCGCAGCGGCTTCCGCAGCATCAGGTCAACCGTGAACAGCGGCGGGAGCCGATGGCTGTTGGGAAGACCGATCAACGTGTCTCCCGTCGCGTTCGTCATCGTGAACGGCAGACCAGTGCTGGCACGCAGGATCGCCACCCCCTCGAAGCCGCGGAACGGCTTCGGTCCGAGCGTGTCGGGCACGCGGCCCTGGCCGATGACCGTGACGCTGTGACGCCGGTCGTAGTCGAGCGGGAACTCGACGCGCGCCGGATTGATGGTGTCGGCGCCTGGATCGATCCGGATGCGCCGCAGGAGGTCAAAGGCGCTGGTCGCCGTCGCGGTGGCGACCTGCAACGTGTACGCGAAGCGTACGCCCCAGAAATCGGTCATCGGCCGCTCAAAGATCAGCTCGGCGCCCTTCACGTTGCCGAAGTCCAGGTTGCCGAAGATCGTCGAGTCAGCGTCGAGGCCGAGCGGCACCGACGCCACCAGGCCGTCGAGCTGCTTGTTGAAGACGTTGACGCGCAGCGACGTGGTCGGCGAGGGACGCGCCCGCACCGAGATCTCGTATTGCGTCGCGTCCTCGAAGCCGAGATTGGGGTTGCCGCGGCGGAACCGGCCGGTGCGCAGCGTATCGTCGAACGCCGCGTCGACGAGGTACTGGAAGTCCGGCGCCTGGGAGAAACGGCCCCAGCTCACGACGACGGTCGCCCCCTTCAGGACCGTCGAGAATCCGAAGCGCGGGTTGATGCTGCGCCTGGCGCCGATGCGCGAGCCGGGAAGGTTCGCGCCGGGATTGAATTGATCGTAACGCAGGCCGAACGTCACCACGAAGTCTTCGCCGTGGGCCTGGCCCTCGACGTAGGCCGCGGCGGAAGTCGGCGAGAAGTCGGAGGCGGTGGGGGGCGGAACGCTGTCGCCGACGGGCAGGTAGCCCAGTACGCGCTGGAACGTCTGCACGCGCTGCCGCGACACTTCGCCGCCGAAGTACAGATCGGTCTTCGGCCCTCCCACACTGAAGTCGAGCTGCCCGCGCAACTCGCGATACCGGTTCCACCCGATGTCCCCGCTAGAGCCCCCGCCAAAGAAGAACGCGGGCACACCCCACGGGGAGCGATCGGAGAAGTCTGGCGGCGTAAACCCGCCAATGGGCCCCGCGGCCGCCACGGTGTCCTGCGCTCTCGCCAGGTCCTCGCCCAGGAAGCGGAACGTCTTGCCCGTGATGGCGCCGAAGCGGTAGGCGGGCTGCTCCGTGAGCGTGCCGCGCAGGAACTCGCGCGTGAAGTATCCGGCGCGCAGGTCGGCCGTGATCTTGTTGGTGGCCCGCTGCAGGTGCGCGCTCAGCAAGTCGCCGACGACGCGCCGCGCGGGCGCAAATTTCAGATCGTATTTGTAGGCGGGCGCGTAGAGCAGTCGTTGATCGGCGGACCGCAAGGCGAAGAGACGCAGCGTCTGTGGGCCACCCAGCGGCACGCGCAGCTTGATCGCGGCGTCGTACCGCTCGCCGCTGTTGTGCGGCAGGAGCGTCGGGGTGGCGCTGCGCGGATCGCGCGGGTCGGACGGCGGCGGCGCGTTCACGGGGTCCGCGTCGAGCCGTCCCTCGGCGTCGAACACGGCGACGAGCCCGGCGCCTCCAACCAACGTCCCATC
This sequence comes from Gemmatimonadales bacterium, assembly GCA_036004745.1. Classification (GTDB taxonomy): domain Bacteria; phylum Gemmatimonadota; class Gemmatimonadetes; order Gemmatimonadales; family GWC2-71-9; genus 20CM-2-65-7. The sequence goes on from DASYRD010000018.1 coordinate 52,516, forward strand.
CACGCTCACCACACTGCGATCGAGCCCGTAGTCCGCGGAGCTCCACAGCAGACGATCGCTCTCGAAGGCCCCGCGCCCCGTCCAATGGTCCCCGCCGTCGCGCGTCACGACGTTGATGAGTCCCGAGATCGCCTGCCCGTAGCGCGCCGAGAAGCCGTTGGTGACGAGCGAGGCTTCTGTGAGAATATCGGGCGGAATGCGGACGCCCAGGGGTCCCGTGGACGCGTCGAGCTGGTTCTTCACGCCGAGGCCGTCGAGCACGAAGGCCTGCTGGCCCAGGCGCCCGCCGCGGTAACTCTCGCCGACCGCGCCGGCGGACAGGGCCACGGCCTCGTCGAGCGTCGTGACCGGGAAGCGTCGCAGCTCTTCGCCGCTGATGCGCTGCACGGAAGCCACCAGGGCCGGGTCGAGGATCGAGTCGGCGTGCGCCTCGATGACGATGGGCCGGTCGATCGTGTAGACGTCGACCGCGAAGTTGACGACCGACAGCTGTCCCGCCCGTACCAGCACGCTGTCGCGTTGCACCGTCTCGAAGCCGATGGCGCGCACCGTGACGAGATGCCATCCGCTGCGGACCTCGCGGATGCGGTAGTACCCGGTGCTGTCGGTGCGCGCCAGCCAACGGCCGTCGAGGCCGATCTCCGCGCCGGCAATCGCTGCTGCTCCGTCGCGCTGACGGACGTGCCCCGAGATGGTACCGTTCGTTTGGGCGACAAGGGGCGTCGTGAGGACGGCCAGAATGACCAGCAGGATGGCCTGCCTCATGGCACGTTCAGCAGCCAGAGGTCGCTGCGACCGGACGTCCGCTCCTCGACCACGATACGCGTCCCGTCCGCAGAGAGCGCGGGCCTCCGGAACCGCGACGTGATGTTGCCGATCACAGTCTCGGCCCCGCTCGACAGCGTGACGACGTGGATTTCGCCGCCGCGATCGAGCTGCGACGCGCCGAGCACCGTATCCACGACGTACGTCACGTCGCCGCCGACGATCGCCACGAGCCGGCCGGCCGACACGCCCACGTCACGCGCGATCCCGATCGGGGAGAAATCGTGGATCGTGTCGGTCTGGCCGCTCGAGAAGGTGTAGCGATAGACACGGGAATCGCCATTGCGAGTGAAGTAGATCGTGTCGCCCGTCCCGCCGACGGCGACCGACGAAGCGCTATCAGTCCCGGGGACGATGGCGAGGACCGGCGTCGCCCCGCTGAAATCCAGCGTCGTGATTTCGATGCCCGTGGGCACCGTGTCTGGAGCGCAGCCGCTGCACGCCTGCGGGTACGTGACGCGCTCTCCGAGATAGACAAGCCGGGTCGGGGACAACCAGCCGATGTGCGAGATCCCCTGATGCAGCCGGCCCGACGGCGCCGTGTAGTCGAGCGAGCGGAGCTCGATCGCGTTGCTCGGGTTCGCGAGGGGCGCGACGACGAGTCCCTCCACCTCCGGCACGATCGGCGGCGCGGGGAGGCGAGGCGAGCTCGCCCGGACATAGGCGATCCGACCGTCGGGAGCGAGCGCGCCGCCGTCAAAGGCGTCAATCGAATCATTGGCCGCGGTCGTCGGGCAGGCGTACCGCATAATCGTCCCACCACCGGACGGCATGATGGCGAAACAGTGATCGTGATCGGCGCGATCGACGCGCTCGGCGGTGTACAGAATTTCCCCACCAGCCGGTAGCCAGAGGGGGCTCAGGTCGGTGCCGGGATTATAGGTCAGGCGCAGAGCCGGTCCCGAGCCGAAGGGGCCGTTTGGGGTGTAGCTCCCGGGCGCAAACGTCGCGGTGTGGTCGCACGCCGTGACCGCAGCGGCAAGCCAGACGGCGGCGAGGACTGCGGAGCGCGCGCTCATGGCGAGATACGTTGAATCTAGCCCGGCCTGGGCTTGAGAATGTTCACAACGAGTTCGAGGGCCACGAGCCAAAACCCACCATAGAGCAGCGGCGGCAGCACCGACGTATCGCGCCCATACGCGAGCAGAGCCCAGCGCCCCAGCTCGTAACACCACAGGCCCCCGGCGAACCAACCCACCAGTCGCACCACGGGGCCGACGCCCGTTGTGATCCCCGGGATCTTGGTGAGCAACACCTCGATCCAGTAGCCGACGTACGTGAAGCAGAGCGCCAGCGTGAAGTCGTCGACCAGATCCCACCAGAACGCGCCCTGACGCGGCAGCGTCACGTAGAACACCAACGCGAGCGGGATCGCCAGCAGCGTGTTGCGCGTCAGAGCTTTCATTTGAGGTAGGCCTCCAGCCAGTCGAGGACGGTGCCCCACCAAAGCCGCCGGTTGCGTGGCCGCAGGACCCAGTGCCCTTCGTCCGGGAAGTAGAGGAACTTCGACGGCACACCCATGCGCTTCGCCGCGGTGAACGCCTGGTACCCTTCGGACAGATCCACCCGGTAGTCGAGCTGCGAGTGGACGATCAGCATCGGGGTCTTCCACTGCTCCACGAAGTTCAACGGATTCCACTGACGGTAGAGCTCGCGGTTCAAGTACGGGTTGCCCCCGAACTCCCAGTCCGTGAACCACAGCTCCTCGGTACTCCCCGCCATGCTCACGGTGTTGAAGACGCCGTCGTGGTCGACGAGGACCTTGAAGCGGTTGGTGTGTCCGGCGATCCAGTACACCATGTAACCGCCATACGACGCTCCGGCCGCGCCCATGCGCGTCGAGTCGACGTACGGCAGGCGCGCGACCACGTCGAGCCCCTTCATGACGTCTTCGTACGGGTAGTCGCCCCAGTGCCGGGAGATCGCGTCGGTGAACTTCTGTCCGTAGCCGGTCGAGCCGTGGAAGTTCACCATCGCCACGACGAACCCGCGCGACGCGAACATCTGGTAGTTCCAGCGTGCGCCCCACGAGTCGGTCCACGCGCCCTGGGGACCGCCGTGGATCAGGTACACGAGCGGGTACCGCTTCCCCGCCGCGAACCCCGGCGGCTTCTGTAGCCAGCCGAACACCGAGTCTCCCAGCGCGCCGACGAATCCGAACTCCTCGGCGGGCGGCAGCTCGAGTGTCGCGACGGCGGAGTCGGTGTGGTGCGTCAGTGCCTTCCCCGAGGCCCAGACTTCGGGCGGCTGCGTGTTGCTCTGATGGAGATAGACGAGCGTCTTCCCGTCGGGAGCGACCTGTACGCCGGTATTCACGCCGCCGGCGACGACGCGGGTGCGCGTGTATCCCGCAATGTCGATGCGGTAGATGTTGTCGCGCCCCCGTTCCTCGACGACGGCGTAGATGCACTTGGAGTCGGGGCACCAGGTGTACGAGCCCACGGACAGCGTCCACCCCGCCGTGGCATCGACGGCTGCGCCGCCCGCCCGCCTGTCGCCCAGCATGAGGCGCAGCCGGTCGGCCTCGAAGCCGGCGCGCTCCATGGACAGGTACGCGGCCCAGCGGCCGTCGGGGGAGTAGCGGGGCGTGTTGTCTGCTCCAGGACTCGTCGTGATGCGCCGCAAGTTCGCGCCGTCAATCGCGTAGATATCCACGTTCGTGTTGTCGGCGACGGTCGAGTCGCCGTGCATCGCGACGAGGATGTCCTTGCCGTCCGGCGAAACGGCCACATCACCGTCCCCACTCGTCGCAATCGCCGGCACGTCGTGATCCACCGGCGTCAAGTCGGTCGCCTGCCCCGTCGCGACGTCGACGCGGAACACGTGCTGCCGCTTGCCCGCCCGGAAGTCGTCCCAATGGCGCCACATGAGACCGGTCCAGATGCGCGCGTCGGTGGGATAGGCGCCGTTACGGCGATCGATCTCCTGGTCCGCGGGCCACTTGATGTCGCTCACCACCAGGAGGCCGGTGCCATTCGGCAGCCAGATCGGGTCCGACGCGCCGTCCGCGAGGCTCGACAGTTTGCGCGCGTCGCCGCCGCCGACCGGCAGCAGCCAGACCTGCGGCCCGCCTTCACGGGTCGAGATGAACGCCAGCGTCTTGCCGTCGGGCGACCAGCGCGGCTGCCGGTCGGAGCCGGGACCGCCGGTCAGCTGTCGGGTGCGCCCGGTGGCCAGCTCGGCCACCCAGACGCGCGCGATGCCGCGATTGTCCTGCAGCGAAGGCGTCGTGACCGTGTAAGCCGCCCATTTGCCGTCGGGCGAGAGTTGCGGATCGCTCACACTCGGCAACGCGATGAAGTCCTCGAAGGTGATGACGCGTCGTTGCGCGGGAAGGAGAGACGGAGTGAGCAGCAGGCAGAACAACAGGGAAACGGGAGTGCGCATTAGAACTCCGGGTGAGTCATGATGGCGCGGACCAGGTCGTCGTACACCTTGGAGTCGGGCGTGACGGCGCCGCTCTCGTCGGTGTGGACGTTCCAGGAACATAGCTCGTTCAGCGCCGTGGCTTCCTCGTAGGTCAGGTGCAGCACGTGGCCGTCGCCATCCCGCTTCGCGCGGTCGAGCACGCTCTTCAGGACGTCGGGGAGATGCTTCGCGCTCGCGATGGCGTCGTGTTGCTGTCTGGTCACGTGGAGATCCATGCGCTAATGTTGGTACCTTCGCCACCGCCCGCAACCGGTCCATCACCCCGACAGCCCGGAGTCCGATGCCGCGCACCGCGTTTCTCTCCACCGGTTTCCACGTGCCCGCGCGCGTCGTCACGAACGACGATCTCGCCAAGCTCATGGACACGTCGGACGAGTGGATCGTGCAGCGCAGCGGCATCAAGACGCGTCATTGGGTTTCAGACGGCGACACGGGCGTCTCCCTGGCGCGGGAAGCGTCACTCAAGGCACTCGGCAAGGCCGGCCTCACTCCCGCCGACATCGACTGCATCGTCTACTGCACCTGTACGCCCGATCACTTCGAGCCGGGGAACGGCGTCTTCCTGCAGCGCGAGCTGGGGGTGACGGACATCCCCGCCGTGGACGTGCGCAATCAGTGCAGCGGGTTCATCTACGGTCTTTCGATCGCCGACGCATGGATTCGCACGGGCCAGTACAAACGGATCCTCCTCGTCGGCGCCGAGGTCCATTCGCGGGGACTCGACAAGACGACCCGCGGGCGCGATACCGCGGTGCTCTTCGGCGATGGCGCGGGCGCCGCGGTCCTAGGCCCGACGGAGGAGTCGGGCCGTGGCGTGTTGTCGACGCACATCTTTGCCGACGGCCGCTACGCGGAGAAGCTCTGGGTCGACGGCCCCGGGCTGGCGCACGACCCGTATGTCAGCGCCGCGATGCTGGAGGCGGGAGTGCATCGCCCGGTGATGGAGGGACGCGAGGTGTTCAAGTTCGCGTCCGTGAAGATGCCCGAATCAGTCGCGATCGCCCTGAAGACCAACGGATTCACGCCCGCCGACGTCAAGTTGCTCGTGCCCCACCAGGCGAACATGCGGATCATCGAAATGGTGCAAAAGGCGACGGGCCTGCGGGACGATCAGGTCTACGCCAACATCCAGCGTTACGGGAATACAACGGCCGCGTCGATCCCCATCGCGCTCGACGAGGCGCTCGCCGAGAAGCGGCTCGCGCGCGGCGACTTGCTGCTGTTGACGGCGTTCGGCTCCGGTTTTACCTGGGGAAGCGCCGCGATTCGCTGGTAGCCTCTAACCGCCCGTTCCGGCCGCTGGTACCTTAGCCGCTGTGCAGGTCGCGAGGGTGTCGGATGCAAGCCGGAAGAAGTCGCCGCAAGTCGTGGATCGCGTGGGTGGCGTTGCTGCACGCCGCATGGGCATTCGCTGCCTGCCGTCGAGACCCCCCCGTCATTGGTGTCCCCCACCCGCCGCCGGGGCCGAGTGTGCTCGACGTGGTCCGCCAGAGCGTCGCGGACTTCCCCGGTGGTCCTCCGGCCACGATGCGCGGGCCGGTATCGACCCAGGAGACCTACTCAGCCCGCGAGGTGGACGTGGCCACCCAGCTCGCCGCCGTACCTGGGATCGTGGCGGTGGTCGGGCACCAGGACAGTCGCAGCGCGCTCCTCGCGGCACCCGTGTACGACGAAGCCGGCATTCCTCTCGTGGTCCCGAACGCGACGAGCCGCGCGCTGGGTGCCGCGGGACGTTGGGTTTTCCCGGTCGCGCCGTCCGACTCGCAGGAAGGCGCGTTCATCGCGGCCTTCGCCACGCGCGTGCTCGGCGCCCGCCGCATGACGCTCTTGTATGACAACGATGAGTATGGGCGCGGCCTGCGGGACGGCGTGCGCGACGCCCTGGCCGCCGCCGACACGCCGCTCCTGGCCGATGCACCGATCGGCGCGGTCTGCGCTGTCGACGGCGATGCGACGGTCGCTCTGATCACGTCGCACCGCCCGCCCCCGGACCTCCTGGTGCTGGCGGCGCGACAAGCCGATGTCGCCTGCATCGTGCGGCAAGCGCGCCGGCGGCTCCCGGGCCTTCGCTTCATCACGGGCGATGCCGTGGAGATCAATGACGGACAGGTTGCGGCCATGGGCGCCGCCGCGGAGTCCACGTACTTCGTCGCGTTCTGGTACGACGGCCTCACCGACGCGCGCTCGACGGCATTCACCAGCGCCTATCGCCGCGTGACGGGAACGCACCCGTCGCCGGCCACGGCGCTGCAATACGATGCCTTGATGCTGCTGATGACCGCGGTGCGCGACGTCGGTGGTAATCGCAAGGCGATCCAAACCTATCTCTCGGACCTGGGACGGTCCCGTCCCGCCTACGAGGGTGTCACCGGTCCCATTTCGTTCGACGCCGGCCGCCAACGTCCGATGTACATGCTGCGCGTCCGCGGCGGCGCCACCGTCGCCGTGCCCGGCCCGTGAAACGGTCGCTCAGCCTTCGTGGCTCCCTGCGCCTCCTCGGTCTGGGGGTGATCGCGTACGTCGCCATCATTGCCGTCGCCATCGCGTTCCGGCTCGGCCCGACCGCCGTCTCGCTGCGCCGCTACAGCGAAGCCATGCTCCGGGGCTACAACGGCATGCGGGTACGCACCCTCGCGTACCACCAGACCATCGACGACATCCACCCACTGCTGATCGCCATCGCGCGCGGCGCCACGCCGGAGGCCGCGCGCCCGCGCTTGGAGGCGCTGCGGGCACGGGTCGACTCGTTGGCCGCCGCGAGCAGTCCGCCGGTGATCGCGACGATTCCGGCGGACATGCGATTCGAGTTTGCGTCCGGAAGCGCGGTACAGTCGGGGCTCGAGAGCGCCCTGAGTGACGCGCTCGCGAATCTCGAGCTCGGTCGCGCAGGCGTTGCGACGCGCCGCCTCGAGGCCGCGGACTCCCTCGCCGGCCTCCTGGACAAGCACGTCTCCGAAGCACAACGCCTCGGCCTCGTCGATCTGATCCGACGTGAGAGCGCCCTGGCCGATGCGACGACCGCGAGCCTCCGGGCCATCGGGTGGTGGGTTGGCCTCGGCATTCTGGTGGCGCCGTTTTTCATCACTTACTTCCGGCGTCGCTTCTACGACCCAATCACCGAGCTGGACCGTGCCCTCGTCCGGGTCGCGCGGGGCGACCTCGAAGGGATGATCCCGGTCCTCCGCCAGGACGAGCTGGGACGGCTGAGCGGGCACTTCAACGAAACGACGGCGATGCTGCGCCGCCGCGCCGAAGAGACCCGGCGCCACGCACAGGCGGCCCTGCGGGAGAGCGAGGAGCGCTACCAGGCGATCGTCGAGTTCGCACCTTTGGGGATCGCGGTCGTCGATGCCCAGGGCCACTACGTGCACGCCAATCCCGCCCTCGTGCGTTTCCTCGGCTACAGCGAAGGCGAGCTCCGGACCATGCGCTTCAACGACGTCACACACCCGGCCGACATCGCCCTGACCACCGAGCCGTTCCGCGAAATGGTGAGCGGCGCTCGCGACCGGTTCCACGTCGAAAAGCGCTACGTCCGCAAGGACGGCACCGTCGTGTGGGGGCGGCTGATGGTGGCTGCGGTGCGAGACGACACGGGGAAGCTCGTCCATACCGTGTCGCTGACCGAGGACGTCACGGACGAGCGGCGTCGCGACGCCGCGGCGCACCAGGTGGAAGAGCGCTTGCGCCGCGAGCAGGCGGCCCTGGTCGCGCTCGCACGGCACCAAGCGTTCACGACCGGCGACGTTCGCGCCGCCTGGCAGGAGCTGACAGAAACGGCGGCCCGCACGCTGGAGGTCGAGCGCGTCGGCATCTGGCGCCTCGACGTGGAACGCTCGTCACTGCGATGCGACGACCTCTATCACTTGAGCCGGGACCGGCATTCGGACGGCGTGGCGCTCGCCGTGGACCGCATCCCCACGTACTTCCGCGCCTTGGACGCCCATCGCGTGATCGCGGCGCCGGATGCCCGGAACGAGCCTCGCATCGGGGAGCTGAACGGCGTATACCTCGCCCCGCTCAGCATCACGTCGCTGCTCGCCGCGCCGATTCGCGTGGGGGGACGGGTCGCGGGTGTCGTGGCGCTCGAGCACGTCGGGCCCCCGCGGGAGTGGAGCGCGGCGGCGCAGAGCTTCGCCGCCTCGCTCGCCGACCTGGCCGCCCTGGCGCTCGAGGGGGCGGAGCGGGCGCGCACCGGGATCGCGTTGCACAAGTCGGAAGAGAAGTTCGCCACGGCGTTCCGCCTGAGTCCGAATCCCAGCGTGATCGCGCGGGTGGACGACGGGACCCTCGTCGACGTGAACGACGCCTACCTGGAGGTGACCGGGTTCACCCGTGAGGACGTGCTTGGGACGTCCGCCGCCGAGACGCTCTGGCCGGTCCCGGAAGGACGCGCGGAAATGGTGCGCGAGCTGAAGCAGCGTGGCCGGCTCCGTCACCTCGACTTGAAGATGCGAACGAAGGCAGGCCCCCTCCTCGACGTCCTCGTCTCGGTCGAGGTCATTGAGATCGACGGCGTGCCGCATACGCTCGGATCCGCAATCGACATCACCGAACGGAATAGGGTCGCCGAAGCGTTGCGCGACAGCGAAGAACGCTTCCGGCGCTTGGTCCAGGACCTCAGCGTCGGTGTGGGGCTCCTCGACGGCGCGGGGCGGGTCTTGTTGTGCAACCCGGCGGGGCTCAAGTGGTTGGGCGTGACGGCCGAGGAGCTCGGTCAGGACGGGTTCTGGCAGCGCGAGCTCATCGCGATGCGCGAGGACGGCACGCCGTTTCCCGCCCACGAACGTCCCGTGTTGCAGGCGGTACGGACCGGACAAGCGATGCATGACCAGGTGCTGGGGTATCGGCCTCGCGGCCAGTCCGATATGCGCTGGGCGAACTTCAATGTCGATCCTCAGAAAGACGCAACGGGCACCGTCCGCAACGTGATCGTGTCGTTCTCGGACGTCACCGAGAGCAAACGCGCCGCCGAGGCGCTCCGGGAAAGCGAGGAGCGGTATCGTACGCTCGTGGAAACGAGCCCCGATGGGGTCTCGGTGATCGAGGACGGACGCATCCGCTACGCGAACCCGGCCGGCCTGCTCTTGGTCGGCGCGCGCGAGCTCTCGGAAGTCGTGGGGCGTCTGGCCGTGGACTTCATCGGGGAGGAATCACTCGCCGACGCGACCCGGCGCATCGCGGCGGTCTCGGAGGGGCACCGCGACACCGTCGGCGAAGTGAAGCTCCGGCGGGTCGACGGGTCGGAAGTGGACATCGAAGCCATCGGCATCCGCATGCCCTACGAAGGCCGCACGGCCGTGCTCGTCATCCACCGCGATATCACCGAGCGCAAGCGCGCGGAGCGGCAGCTCCAGCTGTTGGCCCAGGCCGTCAAGAGTACGAGCGAGGCGATCACGATCACCGACCTCGAGGGGTATTTCACCTTCGTCAATCGAGCGTTCCTCGAGCAGATCGGCTACACGGAAGAGGAGGTGCTCGGTCGGCACGTGAAGTTGATCGACTCGCCGCGCAATCCGCCCGGCCTCCAGGCCGAGCTCATCGCCGCGACGACGCGGGGCGGGTGGAGCGGCGAGCTGTACAACCGGCGCAAGGACGGCACCGACTTCGTGATGACGCTGACGACGGCACAGGTGAAGGACGCGGAGGGCCGCATCATCGCCCTCATGGGCGTGTCGAGCGACATCACCGAACGCAAGCTCGCCGAGGAGGAAGCCGTGCGTCTGCAAGAGTCCTTGCGGCGCGCCGAGACGATGTCCGCGCTCGGCGCTGTGGTCGCCGGCGTCGCGCACGAGGTGCGGAACCCCTTGTTTGCGCTCTCCGCGACCGTGGACGCCCTGGAAGCGCGCTTCGGCCCGCAGCCCGCGTACGCGCGCTATGCCGAGACCCTGCGGCAGGAGGTCAGCCGCCTCAGCCGCCTGATGAGCGACCTGCTCGACTACGGGAAGCCGCCGCGCCTCGACCTGAGCGACGCCCCGATCGGGCCCGTCGTGTCGGGCGCGATTGCCGCGTGCGCGGCGCTCGCCGAGCAGGCGGGCGTGCGCCTCGTCGCGGAGGTCGGCGACGACCTGCCGCTGCTGCCCCTCGACCCGGCGCGCATGCTCCAGGTGCTCCAGAACCTGATCGATAACGCGATCCAGCACTCCCCAGAGGGCGGCCACGTCGTCGTGCGGGCCGCCACGGTCCTGGCCCCGAACGCCTCCGGGATCGAACTTTCGGTGGCCGACCAGGGCCCCGGCATACGACCTGAAGACATCGCCAACATTTTCGAGCCGTTCTTCACGCGGCGCCGTGGCGGCACGGGGCTCGGGCTCTCCATCGTCCAACGGATCGTCGAACAGCACGGCGGCGAGGTCACGGCGGAAAACCGGAAGAACGGAGGCGCATTGATCACACTGCGGCTATGCCGCGCGGTCGCGGCGACCGTATGACGAAACCGAAGATCCTCATCGTCGATGACGAGGAGCGGATCCGGTTCGCGGTGCGCGATTTCCTCGAGCTCCAGGACTATGGCGTCGTCGAGGCCGACACCTGCGTCAAGGCGGAGGAAGTTTGCCGTGACGCCCGCCCCGATGCGGCGGTGCTCGACTACGGCCTCCCCGACGGCAACGCCCTCGAGCTGCTGCCGCGTCTCAAAACGATCGATCCCGATCTGCCCGTCGTTATCCTCACCGGGCAGGGGACGATCGACCTGGCGGTGCGCGCGATCAAGGAAGGCGCCGACCACTTCCTGATGAAGCCGGTGGAGCTCCCCGCCCTGCTCGTGCTGTTGCAGCGGATGATCGAGCGGGAGCGGACGCACCGTCGCGATCTCGCCGGCGAGGCCCGCCGCGGCCGCGCGGAGCTGAACCCGTTCCTCGGCACGAGCGTGGCGATGCGGCGCCTCGCCGAGCAGTCCGAGAAGATGGCGGAGGCCGACAGCCCCGTGCTGATCCTGGGAGAGACCGGCGCCGGCAAAGGCGTGCTCGCGCGCTGGCTGCACGAGCACTCGGGCCGGGCGCGCGAGGCGTTCGTGGACCTGAACTGCGCCGGGTTGTCGCGCGAGCTGCTCGAATCGGAGCTGTTCGGGTACGCGAAGGGCGCATTCACGGGCGCCGCCGGGAACAAGCTCGGCCTCCTCGAGGTGGCGCACCGGGGCACGGTGTTTCTGGATGAGATCGGCGACGTCGACCCGCTGATCCAGCCGAAACTGCTCACCGTGCTCGAAGACAAACGCTTCCGCCGCCTCGGTGACGTGCGCGACCGCACCGTCGACCTGCGGCTCATCGCGGCGACCTCGCACGACCTCGCGCGCCTGTCGCAGGAACAGCGGTTCCGCAGCGACCTCTACTTCCGCATCAGCACCCTGGTGCTGCGCGTGCCGCCGCTGCGCGAGCGTCGCGAGGACACGCCGCTGCTCGCCGCCGATCTGCTGGAGCGCCTCTCGGCCTCGCGCGGGCGCCGGTCCACGCTCAATGCCGCGGCGATCACCGCCCTGCAGGGGTACCCGTGGCCCGGCAACATCCGCGAGCTGCGCAACGTACTCGAGCGCGCGGTGTTGCTGTCGTCGGACAGCGTGCTCGGCCCCGGTGATCTGCACTTCGACCCGCTCCCGGCCGGTGCCCCGTCGACAGCCGCGCACGACGGAGCGCTCACGCTCGCCGAATTGGAGCGCCGTCACATCGAACACGTGCTCCAGGACGTGGGCGGCCGCGTCGCCGAAGCGGCCACGCGGCTCGGCATTCCGCGCAGCACTCTCTACCAGAAGATCAAAGCCCTCCGCATCGACTCGTCCAAGTCCTAGAAGACGCCCGTCTCAAATCCAGAATCGGCGCCCTCCCCGGCGGCGCCGACAATCGCAACTCAGTTATTGACAGTTAGTTAACGTCACGCCCTCACCGGGCACGACGCTTGCCTTACCACGTCTCCGAGAACAGTCGACTCACCCTGTTTCGCTGGAGATGGAGTGGCTCACATCCTGGTTGTTGACGACGAAGAATCGATCCTGTTCGCGGTTGAGCAGTACATCATCGCACAAGATCACACCGTGGACTGCGCGCGCGAATTAGAAGAGGCGCAGGCCCTGCTGGACAACATCCGCTATGACCTCGTGATCGCCGATCTCCGCCTGAGCGGGATCCACGGCGCCGAGGGCCTCGATCTCGTGAGCATGGTACGCGCCTGCTGTCCGCGGACGCGCATCATCGTTCTGACCGCCTATAGCTCCGCCGACGTCGCGCAGGAAGCGCTGCGCCGCGGGGCCGATGCCTTCTTGCATAAATCGACGGCACTCTCCGATGTCGCGCGCGTCGCGATGCAGGTCCTGGGGTGTGCCGCGTGATGCTGATCGATCAAATTCTCGCCACCGACGGGCTCTCGATCTTGTTTCAGCCGATCGTGGAGCTCGAGGGCGAGACACTTCGTCTGCACACTCTCGAGTGTCTGACCCGCGGCCCGCAGGACAGCAATGCGGCGCGCGCGGACGTGATGTTCGAGTATGTGCGCCGCAAGCGGGTCGAGCCGATCGTCGACCGCGCGTGCATTTCGGCCGCGCTGCAGGCAGCCGCCGGGTTGCCCGGAGCGCCGCGCCTGTCGTTGAACGTGCACGCCTCCACGCTGGGCCGCGACGCAGACTTTCCTTCGTTTCTGGACGCCGCTACCGACCGCCAGGGCATTCACCCAACTCGTCTCACGATTGAAATCGTCGAGCACGCGCGGGCCTGGGACGGCGTCACATTTTCGCGAGCGCTGCAAGCGCTCCGCACGATGGGCGCGCGGATCGCGCTCGACGACGTTGGGCTGGGGCACTCCAACTACGGGATGATGCTCGACACCCAACCCGAGTACTTGAAGATCGACCGTTACTTCGTTCACGGCGCGCTCGGTGACACGCAGCGCCGCGCAGTGCTGGACTCCATCGCCCAGCTGGGCCTCAAGCTCGGCGCTCGCGTCGTCGGCGAGGGTGTGGAAGAAGCTACAGACCTCCTGTCGCTGCGGGACTTCGGCATCGACCTGGCTCAGGGCTACCTCTTTGCGGCGCCGCTGACGGCTGCCGATCTGACCAGCAGTGGTTGGCTAAACAGCCTGACCCCCCAGCCGCAGTCCGCGGCCTGATCACTCACGAGCAAGGATCGACCATGTCGAACAAGCGCATTCTGTTGGCAGACGACTCCGTCACCGCGTTGACCATGCACCGCATGATCCTCGCGGGCGCCGGCTATGAGATGCTGACTGCCCAGGACGGGCAGGAAGCGATCGAGCTCGCGACTGCCGAGCAACCCGACCTGATCCTCATGGACGTGGTGATGCCGCGGAAGACGGGGTTCGAGGCCACGCGGATCCTGCGCAAGCAGGAGGCGACGAAGTCCATTCCGGTGATCATGGTCACGACGCGCGCGGAGCCGAAGATCCTCGAGATCTGCTTTCAGTGCGGTTGCAACGACTACATCAACAAGCCGGTCGACGGCGCGGTGCTGCTCGCCAAAGTGCGCAGCATCCTCGGGAACTGAGGTCCACATGGGCATGCGCGTAGAATCCGCAGAGGAGCGTCTGGTTCGCCTGGAGGAACAGGTCGAGCTGTGGCGCACGGAGCACGATCATCAGGCCGAGCGTGAGCAGGAGCTGCGGCACCGCCTTTCCGCTCAGACGGCTGACAATCGCCACTGCGTCGAGCAGCTCGCGGCGGCGGAGCAGCGGATCGGCCACCTGGCGAAGCTCCAGGCCGCCGTGCACCAGCTGCACGAAGCCCCGATGCCCGCCGACGTCTTGACGGCGATCAAAGAGATCGTCGCCAACCTGATCGGCTGTGAGGAGATGGGGATCTACGCGCGCCGGCCCGACGGTGGGCTCACGCTGCTGGACGGCATCGGCGTCGATGACGAGCACGGCGGCGCCGAAGCAGACGCGATCGTCTCCATTCCGCTCCATCTGAACGGCCGGGTGGTGGGCGTCATCGCCCTGTTCAAGCTGCTGCCCCAGAAGAACGGCATCGAGCCGGTCGACCGTGAGCTGTTCGCGGTCCTCTCCACCCACGCCGCCCGCGCGCTGCATCACGCCGGCCTCCGCGCCTGGGCGCGGAACCAAGGAATCAGCCTGTGAGTCGCGAAGTCCTGTTCGGCATGGGGAACCTCGCCGAGCGCATGGCCGCGCTCGTCGGCGAGGACGCGTCCCAGGAGACGGTCGAAGCCGCTCCGGACGCGTCGACGGCGTACGTCCACGTGGGACAGTTGTTCACGTCCCCCGCGGCCTGCACCGTCACGACCATTCTCGGCTCGTGCGTCTCGGTCTGCGTGTGGGACCCGACGACCGGCGCCGGCGGCCTCAATCACTTCCTGTTGCCGCAGTGCGTGGAAAACGGCATCTCCTCGCCGCGCTTCGGCAACGTCGCCATTCATCGCCTGCTCGACGATCTGGGCAAGCTCGGCAGCCCGCGCGCGCGGCTCAAGTCCAAGATCTTCGGCGGCGCCAGCGTGATCGATGCGTTCCAGGCGGCGAACGAGTCGCTCGGCATGAAGAACGTCGACCTCGCCCGCCGGCTGCTCGCCGATGCGGGCATCCCGATCGTCGCCGAGGACATCGGCGGTACACAGGGCCGCAAGCTCGTCTTCCAGACGGGCGACGGCAGCGCCTGGGTGAGAAAGATCTGACGATGACAATCTCCGATCGCGATCGCGACCTGCTGCTCCAGACCTTCCTCACCGAAGCGGGTGAGCACCTCCGCACGCTCGAGGAGTCGCTCGTGGCGCTGGAAACGCGCCCCGACGACGCCGAGCTGCTCAACGGGATCTTCCGTGTGGCGCACAGCCTGAAGGGCGACGCGCTGATGGTGGGCTTCCCGCGCATCGCGGAGTTCGCGCACGGGCTCGAGGATCTGCTCGAACGTCTGCGCGACGGCGCGCTGGCGGTCGATGCGGACGTCATTTCGCTGCTGCTCCGTGCCGTCGACGTGCTGCGGGCGCTGCTCGCCGCCGCCGCCGCGGGCCAGGACACGGTCCCCGCCGACTTCGCCGCGGCGCAAGCCGTGCTCGCCGCCGCCTGCGCCGGCCCGGACGCGCAAGCGGCCGCACCGGCCGAGCACGCCGCCGTCACGACCGCGGCCGTCACCGCAGAGGCGGGGACGCTGCGCGTCGACGTCGCGAAGCTCGATCGGATGCTCAACCTGACCGGCGAGATCGCGATCGCACGCGGCCGCGTCGCGCAGATGATGGCGGCCCTGCCGGCGCACCTCAGCCAGGAGATCCTCGAGGCACATCGCGACGCGGATCGCCTGCAGCTCGACCTGCAAGAGCAGGTGATGAAGGCGCGGATGGTGCCGGTGGGCCCCTTCTTCCGGCAATACGCCCGCACCGTGCGGGACGTGGCCCGCGCGCACGGTAAGGCCGTGCGGCTGGTCATCGAGGGAGACGAGGTCGAGATGGACACACGCGTGGTGGAACGCCTGCGCGATCCGCTCACGCACATGATCCGCAACTCGATCGATCACGGCATCGAGTCGCCCGAGCTGCGCGCCGCGTTGGGGAAGCCCCCGGAGGGATGTCTGACCCTGCGCGCCGCCCACGACGGCGGGTTGATCGTGATCGACGTGCGCGACGACGGCGCCGGCTTCAACCGTCCACGCATCGCCGACCGCGCCCGCGCAACCGGGCTGGCCGCCGATCCGCAGCACTTGCCGGATGCCGAGCTCCTCGCGCTCGTGTTCGCTCCGGGATTCTCGACGGCCGAGACGGTTACGGACCTGTCGGGCCGCGGCGTGGGCATGGACGTGGTGCGCCGCAACATCGAAGGATTGCGCGGCACCCTCGCGATTACGAGCGAGGACGGCGCCGGCGCCACCATCACCATCCGCTTGCCGCTCACACTCGCGATCATCGACGGCTTCGGCGTCGGCGTGGGCGACGAGACGTACATCGTCCCGCTCGACGCGGTACTGGAATGCTTGTCGCTGCCGGCTGGATCGCATCGCGACAGGGAAGGCCATGGCGTGATCAATCTCCGCGGCGAGCCCCTGCCCTACCTCCGCCTGCGCGACCGGTTCAACGCGACCGGCGCGGCACCGCAGCGCGAGCACGTGCTGGTGGTACAGCACGCGGGCGGCAGGGCGGGGATCGCGGTGGATGCGTTGTACGGCGAACGCCAGGCGGTGATCAAGTCGCTGGGCGCGGGTCTCGACGGCCTATCCGGCCTCTCGGGCTCCACGATCCTCGGCGATGGACGCGTGGCACTGATTTTGGATGTCCCGGCTCTGCTGCGTGAAGCGGTGGGCCGAGCAGTCAATCACAGCGGGGCTGCGGTCAGTTCGACGACGGCCTCCATACTCTCCTAAATAGGCGAAAGGAAGCACGCAATGCTGAAGAACATGACGATCGGCAAGCGCCTTGCACTGGGCTTCGGCCTGCTGCTCGCGCTCGTCGCCCTGGTGGCGGGTTCCGGATACCGGAGCACCCGCCTGGCGTCCAGCCTGGCAATGCAGGTACTCAAGGTCGAGTCCCCGCTGGTGGAGCATTCGCAGCGCACGCGGGCGAACACCCTCGGCATGCGTCGCTTCGAGAAGGACGTCTTCTTGAACATGACCTCGCCCGAAAAGGTGGCCGAGTACCTCACGAAGTGGAAAGACCAGCGCGACCGGCTGCTCGAGCGGATCGCGGTGCTCGACAGTTTGGAGACCAACGATTCCGGCAAGGCCGTGATCCGGTCGATGCGCGCTGATGCCGCCACCTATGAGCTGGGCTTCAACAAGGTGGTCGGCCTCATCCAGCAGGGCACGATCAAGACGCCCGCCGAGGCCAACGCGGCGATGGCGGAGGTGAAGGACGAAGTCCATCGCCTCGAGCAGTCGGCGTACGACTATGCCGTGCACCACTCGCAGCAGATGGCGAGCCGTGCACCGGTCGTGAGCGCCCAGATCAGCCGGGCCCTGACGATCACGCTGCTCGCGCTGAGTCTCGCGCTGGTCGTCGGCATCGCGCTGAGCATGCTGATCGCGCGTTCGATTACGACGCCCCTTCTTGCGGCGGTGCGGGCAGCTAATCAAGTCGCCGAAGGTGACGTCGATGTGCGCGTAGAGTCCACGACGCGTGACGAGACGGGCCAGCTGCTCCAGGCCATGGGCCGCATGATCGCGTCGACCAAAGAGAAAGTGGACGCGGCCGTGCAGATCTCCAAGGGCGACCTGACGATCGCGGTGACCCCGCAATCGGCCAAGGACGCGCTCGGCATCGCCCTCCAGGGCATGATCGCCAAGCTGTCCCAGGTGATCGGTGAAGTCCGGGCGGGCGCCAACGCGCTCAGCTCCGCCGCCACGCAGGTGTCGTCGACCTCGCAGGGCCTGTCGCAGGGCACGAGCGAGCAGGCCGCGTCGGTCGAAGAGACGACGTCGAGCCTCGAGCAGATGAGCGCGTCGATCGCCAAGAACGCCGACAACAGTCGTGCGCTCGAGCAGACCGCGGTCAAGGCGGCGCGTGATGGCGAGGAGAGCGGCAAGGCCGTGCTCGACACCGTGCAAGCCATGGTCGCGATCGCCGAGAAGATCACGATCGTCGAAGAGATCGCGTATCAGACGAACCTGCTGGCCTTGAACGCGGCGATCGAAGCGGCGCGCGCCGGCGAGCACGGCAAGGGGTTCGCCGTCGTCGCGACTGAAGTGCGCAAGCTCGCCGAGCGCAGCCAGACCGCTGCCAAGGAAATCGGCGGCCTGGCGGGCTCGAGCGTGAAGGTTGCGGAGCGCTCCGGCCAGTTGCTGACCGAACTGGTGCCGTCGATTCGCAAGTCGGCCGAGACGGTGCAGGAAGTCGCTGCCGCCACGGCCGAGCAGGCCGCCGGCGTGTCGCAGATCAACCGCGCCTTGACGGGTGTGGATCAAGTGACGCAGCGCAACGCGTCGGCGTCCGAGGAGCTCGCCTCCACGGCCGAGGAGATGGCCAGCCAAGCCGAGAGCCTGCAGCAGCTGATGTCGTTCTTCCGCGTCGAGGGGCTCAGCGACGCACCGGTGAAGGTCAAGGCGCCCGCGCCGAAGCCTGCGCCGAAGCCGGAAGGCAACGGCCACAAGCGCGCCCCCGCCCCGGCGTTGCCGGTGCTGGCGCATGACGACAACGGGTTCACCCGCTTCTAGGAAGGAGACGAACATGACGATGCAATACCTCTCCTTCGAGCTCGCAGGCGAAGAATTCGCCTTCGGCATCCTACGGGTGAAGGAGATCCTGGAGTACGACACGATTACGCGCGTGCCCAATGCGCCGGCCGCTGTCCGCGGAGTGATCAATCTCCGCGGCAGCGTGGTCCCGGTCGTGGATCTCGCGCTGCAGTTCGGACTGGCCCCGACCGCGATCACGAAGCGCACCTGCATCGTGATCGTCGAAGCCGAGGTAGACGGCGTGGACCTGGTGATGGGTGTGCTGGCGGACGCGGTGAGCCAGGTGATCGACCTGGGCCCCGAGGCCATCGAGCCCCCGCCCGCATTCGGGAGCCGGGTCAGCGTGGAGTATCTGGTGGGGATGGGCAAGCTCGACGACCGGAAGTTCGTGCTGATTCTCGACATTGACCGGCTGCTGGGCGACGTCACGTTGCCCACAATGGCCACCGCACAACTGGAGACCGCATGAGGCGGGTACTGATCGGTCTGGCGCTGGTGACGGGGGCCTTCATGGCCCCCGCCCCCGCCCAGGCGCAAGACAAAGACTTCGTGGTGATCGTGAACGCGTTTAACCCGTTCGTCACGATCAAGGCAGACGACCTGTCGCGCATCTTCCTCAAGAAGACCGCGACGTGGAGCAACGGCCAGACCGCGCAGCCGGTGGACCAGGCGGAAGGGTCCAACCTGCGCCGGCGTTTCACCGCCCGCGTGTTGAACCGCGACACGGGCTCGGTGAAGAGCTACTGGCAACAGCAGGTGTTCTCGGGCCGGGCCGTTCCGCCGCCGGCGCTGGACACTGATGCCGCGGTGTTGGAGTTCGTGCGCCAGCATCCGTATGGCGTCGGGTACGTCTCCGCAGGGACCCCGCTGACCAACGAAGTCCGCGTCATCGCGGTGGTCAGGTAGATCCCCGTGCTACGTCGTTGGACGCTCGCCCGGAAAATCGCCCTGGCGCCGACGCTGGCCGGCCTGGCGCTCACCGCGATTCTCGCTGCCACCGCTCTGTTCGGCAGTGCGCAGCGCCGGGCGCTGTCGCGCATCGAACAAGGCTATTACCCCGCCCTGCAGACGCAGCAGCGCCTCCAGGGGCTGCTCGGCTCGTTGCAGCGGCGGTTGCAGGACGCCGCAGCTGCCAGCGATGTCGACGGGCTGGCAGAAGGGGACTCGCTGCGCGACGAGTTTCAGCGTGTGCTCGCGGCGCTTGAAACGAACCCCGTCGCGTCGAAGACCGAGATCACTCGTTTACGGGACGAGTTCACAGGCTATTACGAGGTCGCGCGGCGCACCACCGAGACGATGATCGCCGGCAGCGCGAACGCCGCGCTCACCGGCAACCTCGAGACCATGCGGGCGAGTTTCGCGGCGCTGCGCCTGGCGCTCGACTCGGCCACCGCGCGCCGCACCGCCGACGTGGCACGGGAGTTCGCGGCGGCACGGCGGCTGAACACGCGGACCGAGTCGGGAACGCTGTTGATCACCCTGGCGGCGCTGCTCGCCTGTACGGCGCTGTCCGTCGTGATCATTCGCGGCGTGACTCGCTCCCTGCGGCGCAGCGTCGCCGTGGCGGAACGGCTCGCCGAGGGCGACACGTCCCTCAAGGTGGTCGCCGAGACAGAGGACGAAATCGGACAGCTGCTGGGCTCGATGGCGAGCGTCATCCGCACGACCGAAGCGATGGCTGACGCCGCCGCCAAGGTTGCGGCGGGCGACCTCACCGTCGAAGTGCGGCCGCGTTCCCGCCGCGATACGCTGGGGAACGCGCTGTCGCAGATGGTGGGCCGCCTGTCGCAGGTGATCGGTGAGGTACAGGCCGGCGCCGACGCATTGGGCTCGGCCTCCGAGCAGGTCTCCGCCACGTCACACGCCCTGTCGCAAGGCACGAGCGAACAGGCGGCGTCCGTCGAAGAGACGACGTCGAGCCTCGAGGAGATGAGTGCCTCGATCGCCCGCAACGCCGAGAGCAGCCGGGAGACCGAGCAGACGGCGCTGCGCGGCGCCCGCGACGGCGACGAGAGCGGCAAGGCCGTGCTCGAGACCGTCCAGGCGATGAACACGATCGCCGAGAAGATCTCGATCATCGAGGAGATCGCGTACCAGACGAATCTCCTCGCGTTGAACGCGGCGATTGAAGCGGCGCGCGCCGGTGACCACGGCAAGGGCTTCGCCGTCGTGGCCGTCGAGGTCCGGAAACTCGCCGAGCGCAGCCAGAAGGCCGCGCAGGAAATCGGCGGGCTGGCGGGTTCGAGCGTCAAAGTCGCCGAGCGCTCCGGAAAGCTGCTCAGCGCCCTCGTGCCGGCGATCCGCCGCACGGCGGACCTGGTGCAGGAAGTCGCGGCAGCGTCGAACGAACAGGCGTCGGGGATCACCCAGATCAACCGCGCACTGACGAGCGTCGATCAGGTGACGCAACGCGCTGCCTCGGCGGCGGAAGAGCTGGCGTCTACGGCCGAGGAGCTGGCAGGCCAGGCGAACGGACTCCGCCAGGTGGTCGGCTACTTCCGCACCGCCGCGCTGGCCGCCGCCCGGAACTGACGTGCTGTCCGCCGGCATTGGCATCCGCCCCCTGACCGACCGGGAGTTCAAGCTCTTCCAGTCGCTGATTCACACGGAAGCGGGGATCTACCTCTCGGAGGTGAAGAAGGCGCTCCTCGTCGGCCGGCTCTCGCGCCGCATCCGTGAGCTCGGGCTCGACAGCTTCGAGGCGTATTACCGCCACGTGGTGGACGGCCCGAATCCGGCGGAGCGCGTCGAGCTGATCAACAACATCTGCACGCACGAGACGCAGTTCTTCCGGGAGCCGCGCCAGTTCGAGTTCCTCGAGCAGACGGTGGCGCCGCGCCTCCGGGCCGAAGCCGAGGCGGGCACGCGCCCCAAGCAGATCCGGGCGTGGAGCGCCGCGTGCTCGTCGGGCGAGGAGCCGGTCTCGATGGCCATGAGCCTGCTCTATCACTTCCCCGCAAGCGCGGGTTGGACCGTCGAAGTGCTGGCGACCGACATCTCCACGCGCGTCCTCGACAAGGCGCGCGCGGCGACGTGGCCCATCGAGCGCGCCGGGCAGATCCCGCCGGCGTACTTGAAGCGCTTCATGCTGCGCGGCACCGGTGAGCACCACAACCGGATGAAGGCGGGGCCGGAGATCCGCAGCGTCGTGCGGTTCCAGCAGCTCAACCTGCAGGCCGACTCGTACGCGGTGGGCGACGGCTTCGACATGATCTTCTGCCGCAACGTCCTGATCTACTTCAACGCGGCCACCAAGGAGCATGTCGTCACCCGGCTCCTGGGGCGCCTCGCAGAGGACGGCCTCCTCTTCCTCGGGCACGCAGAGTCCCTGACGGGAATGCACGATGCACCGCGCGCCGTCGTCCCGACCGTCTATTCCAGGATCGCACGGTAATTCGGTGGCGAAGCGCGTCCTGAGTGTCCTCGTCGTCGACGACTCGGCCGTGGTGCGGCAGGCCGCCACCACTATCCTGTCGCAGGATCCCGGGATGGTCGTCACCGTAGCCGCGGACCCCTACATCGCACTCGACAAGATGGGCCGCTCGCGGCCCGACGTGATCCTGCTGGACATCGAGATGCCGCGGATGGATGGGCTGACCTTCCTCAGGAAGATCATGACCGAGGACCCGATCCCGGTCGTGGTGTGCTCGGGGCTGGCCGCGAAGGGCACCGCCACGGCCATCCGCGCGCTCGAGGAAGGCGCCGTCGAAGTCATCGCCAAGCCGCAGCTCAACGTCCGCGACTTCTTGCACGATTCCGCGTCGACGTTGATCGACGTCGTCCGTGAGGCCGCCGAGGTTCGCGTGCGACGGCGCACGCCGATTGCGCCTTCCGTCCCCATGGACTGGCAGCGTCACACCGCCGACGTGGTGCTGCCGCCGGCGCGCCGTCGCACCGATCGACACGCCGCGGCCGACACCATCGTCGCGATCGGCGCCTCTACCGGCGGCACCGAGGCGCTCCGCACGATCCTCACGACGCTGCCGAAGGACGCTCCAGGCATCGTCGTCGTGCAGCACATGCCCGAGCGGTTCACGGCGGCCTTCGCGCAACGCCTCGACCAGATCTGCGGCATCACCGTGAAGGAAGCGACTCCCGGCGACCGCGTGGTGCGGGGCCAGGCGCTGATCGCGCCCGGCAACCGGCACGTACTGATTCACCGGCACGGGACCGAGTACGAGGTCGAGCTCGTGGACGGGCCGCGCGTGTCGCGGCACCGCCCCAGCGTCGACGTGCTATTTCGCTCGGTGGCTCAGGCGGCGGGACCGCACGCTATCGGGGTCCTGCTGACGGGGATGGGAGACGACGGGGCTGCGGGCCTGCTCGAAATGAAGCGCGCCGGCGCGACCACGCTGGCGCAGGATGAAGCGACCTCGGTCGTCTTCGGCATGCCGAAGGAAGCGATCGAGCGTGGTGCGGTGGACCGGGTGCTCCCCCTCGGCGGCATGACCGCCGCGATCCTCAACGGGACGCGCTCTTCAGCTCGCTGAGCTCGCGCGCGGCCGCGTCGCCGGCCGCCGTCCCTCGATAGCGATCCGCGAAGCGCGCCAGCTCCACCCCCAGCCGGTCGCGTCGCCCGGTCCGCCGGTACAGATCGATCAACCCGTTCGCCGCGCGCATCTCCTGCCGCGGATCGCGTTGCATGCGCCGCACTTCCTGATACAAGCGCTCCGCCTCGTCGTGACTCTGGAGTCGCGTCTCGAGCAGGTGCGCGAGCTGCAGACGCGCCTCGTGATCACCCGGTTCGATGCGAATGTGATCCCGGAAGTAGTCCGCGGCCTCGGCGTACTTCCCGCGGGCGATCATGACGTCCTGGCGCGGATATGCTGGCGGGGGAGGGATATTCCCGGCGCCGAAAATCGTCTTCACGAGGCCCGTCGACGTCGCGCCGACGGCGTGGTTAATCGCGAAGATCCCTGCGATCGTGATGGGGACGTTGAGGATGAGCAGCACCAGAAACACGCCGCCCGAGATCAGCTGCTGGCGCAGGAAGAAATACCACAGCATCGACAACATCACGAAGCACGCCGGCCCGAAGAACACGGCCACCTTGAGCAGGTGGGCGCGTTCCGCGGAGTCGACGTCCTTCAGTGGGTTGGCTACGGGAGCGCCTGCCCCCACAGGTCGCGGTACACGATCGGCCCCTCGTTCAACGCCTTGAGACCCGCTTCGATCTGGCTGCGGTCGCCGACGATCACGATGTCGAACTTGTCCGGGTCGATGTAGCGGCGCGCCACGCGTTGCACGTCCGCGGCCGTCACGGCGTTGATCCGGTCGGCGTAGCCGCTGTAATAATCGAGCGGCAATCCGTAGACGAGCAGGTCGCGGAAACGGAACGCCGCGCCGGCGGTCGTCTCGAAGTCGCCCGGCAGGCCGAGATTGATGTACTGCTTGGCCTTCCCGAGCTCGGTTTCGGGGACCGTTTCGTCGCGGATGCGCCGCAGCTCTTTCAGGAACTCGATCAGCGAGCTGTCGGTCTTGGCGGTGACGACCGACGCCTGCGCGACGAAGGGCCCACCGCCGCGCCGCATCGCGAACGCCGACCCCGCGCCGTACGTGTAGCCGTGCGTCTCGCGCAGATTCTGGTTCAGCCGCGACGTGAAGGCGCCGCCCAGGATCGTGTTCAGCACCTGGAGCGCGTAGTAGTCGGGCGTGCCGCGCGGCGGGCCGACGTGCCCGATGCGGATTACCGACTGCGCCGCACCCGGCTTGTCGATCAGATAGATCGTGCGCGGGACGGGCGCTGGACCCGCATCGATCGTCGTCGACGGCGCGTCGCCGCGCGTCCAGCCGCCGAAGCGCGCGGTCACGAGCTGACGCGCCTCGTCGAGCGTCACGTCGCCCACCACGAGCAGGCGCGCGCTGTTGGGACGGTAATACGAGTTGTAGAACCCGCTCACGCGGTCCCGCGACAATCCCCCGACGGAACTGTCGTTCCCCGAGACGGGACGACCGTAGGGATGCGTAGCCCCGTAGACGATGGCGGGGAAGGCGACGTTGGCGACCAGCGTGGGTTCGTCACGCAGCTGGATCAGTTGCGTGCGCCGCAGCTCGCGCTGCCGCGTGACCTCGGAGTCCGGGAACGTGGGGTGCAATACGACGTCCGACAACAAATCGAGCCCCGCGGCGAGGCGCCGCTTCGGCACATGCAGCGACGCCGTCGCGATGTCGTAGCCGGCGTTCACCGAGAGCTGCGCGCCCAGGAACGCCGTCTCGTCGGCGATGTCGAGGGCGGAGCGGCGGCCGGCGCCTTGCTGCAACATCGTGGCCGTGAAGGTGGCGAGGCCCGGCAGGTTCCCGGGATCACGCACGGCCCCGGCGTCGAGGACGAGCGAGACGTCGACGACGGGGACCTTGTGAATCTCGACGACCGACAGCACGAGCCCGTTGGGCAGCGTGGCCGTCCGCACCGCCGGCAGCTTGAGGGCCGGGGGCGCCGGCAGCACGGGGGCCTTGGTCCGATCCACAGGCGCTTCCTGCAGGAGCAGCAGCGCCAGGAGTGCGTGCGTCATGGCTGCACGCCTCCCTGCACCGCCAGCTCCGGTTTGCCCTGCGGCACCACGCTGAGCACGACGCGGTGCGCGTCGGCGAGATAGCTGCGGGCGATCCGCTGCACGTCGGCAGGCGTGACCTTGAGGTACCGATCCAGATCGCGCTGGAAGTAATCGGGCGTCCCGACGAAGTACTGATAGAACCCGAGCTGATCGGCTTTCCCGCCGAAGCTCCCGACGCGCTCCATGCGCGAGAGGAATTGCGCTTCGAACGTATTCTGCGCGCGTTGCACCTCGCGCGGCGTGGGGCCCGCGTCGGCGACTTTCTTGACCTCCTCGTCGACGATGCGTTGCAGCTCGCCGAGGGTGTGGCCCGGCCGCGCCGTCACCCACAGCACGAACTTGCCGTCGAGGCGGCTCCCGTCCTGGTACGCGACGGCGTCACTGGCGATCTGCAGCTCGTACACGAGCCGGCGGTAGAGGCGCGACGAGCGCCCGCCCGCGAGCACGTTGGCGAGCACATCGAGCGCGGCGTCGTCCGGCCCGAAGGCCTTCTGCGTGTGCCACGCATTGTAGACGCGCGGCGTCTGCACGCGATCTTCGAGGGTGCCGTAGACGTCCGCCGTCAGCTGGACGGGCGGCGGCGTCGGCCGCGTGACGACCGGGCCGCGCGGAATCTCGCCGAAGTACTTCTCCGCGAGCTGGCGCGCGTCACTCACGGTCACGTCGCCCGCGATCGTCAGCGTCGCGTTGTTGGGCGTGTAGTAGGTCCGGAAGAAGTTGCGCACGTCCTCGAGCGTCGCCGCCGAAAGGTCGGCCATCGAGCCGATCACCGGCCAGCTGTAGGGGTGCGTCGACGGGTAGAGTCGCTTGAGGATGTTCTCGTCCGCCAGCCCGTAGGGACGGTTCTCGTAGCTCTGCCGCCGCTCGTTTTGCACGACGCCCCGCTGCAGATCGACCTTCTCCGCGGTGATCTCGGGAACCAGGTAGCCCATGCGATCCGAGTCGAGCCAGATCATCAAGGGCAGCGCGTTGGCGGGCGCGTCCTCGAAATAGTTGGTGCGGTCTTCGGTCGTGGAGCCGTTGTTGTCGCCGCCCGCGGCTTCGAGCAGCTTGTCGAATTCGCCCGTCGGCACATGCTGCGAGCCCATGAACATGATGTGCTCGAACAGGTGCGCGAAGCCGGTGCGACCGGCGCGCTCGTCTCCGGACCCGACGTGGTACCAGATGTTGACCGATACGACCGGGACCGAGTGGTCCTCGTGGACGATGACCTGCAGCCCGTTGGGGAGCGTGAACGTTTCGTAGGGGACGCGGAGGGGAGCGGCGGCCTGGGCCGCCAGCCTCGGGGCAACGGAAACGCCGAAAACCATGGCCCCCCCTGTTGCCAGTCGGAACAGCGTTCGTGTAGTCATATAAAGGAAGATTTGCCCTTGAAACGCCGGTGCCGCAAGTTGCGTACGGGGCGATACTGTCAGGAGGCTGCAATGTTTCTTTGGTTGGCCGTTACTGCCGCCGCGCTCGTCGGCGGGTTCATGCTCAGTCGCAATTTCGTTCGCCGTCGCCTCCGCTACGTCGACGCCATCCAGAAACCATCGGCTCCCTTGATCGCGGGCGTTGTGGCCGCCGTCGTCGTGGCGCCAGTCGCCGCGCTCCCGCTCATTACGGTGGGCACCGCCGTGGCCTTCGGCGTCGGCGTGGCGAGCGGGGTGGCCAGCGGACGGTCCGCTCCACCTCCCGACGCCTAGCCGACTCGCAGCTCTTTCTCCGGGCGGCCCGCGACGATGCGGAGGCCGCGCACCGCTTCACGGGCGAAGGTCTTCCCCGCTCCCTTCTCTACTTCTTCGAGCGCGCTCCACCGCGTAAACGCCGGCCGCACCGGCGTCGCCATCTGTAACGTTTCGAACGCGTCGGCGACGGCCAGCACTTTCACCGTCAACGGAATCGGCAGCGCCTCGATGTCCCAGTCGTCACCCACGATCTCGTAGTAGTGCGCGTACTCGGCGATGATTTCGGCGGCGCCACGCAGGCCGCGGGCGACGGCGAGCGACTCGTCGGTGACCGAGCGTGACAGCAGCTTGAGGAGCCGCTGGTCCGCCGTGCCCACTTCGTGCAGCAGCGCGGCGATCCGCAGGTTCTCGATCTCCTTCTCCGACAACTTCATCTCGTGGGCAATCGCCGCGGACAGGTCCGCCACGCGGTTCGAGTGCCCCTGCTGGTGGCGCTCGGCCGTCTCGATGTGGAAGCTCAGGACCTCGAGCGTCGCCAGGTACGCGTTCTTCAGGTCGGCGAGGCGCGCCGCGCGCTGCTCCGCCAGACCGCCGACCACGTACCCCGTGAGGATGAGGAACCCCGCCCACGGGATCAGCGTCACGACGGCCTGCTCGGTGAGCCCCGCCTCCATCCCCAGTCCCTCGATCATCTGGAAGAAGAACACGAGCGCCACGACAAAGACGCCCGCGAAGACCGCGAAGCGACGCCCGCCGAAGAATCCCGCCAGGATGATGGGGAGATAATAGAAGCTCAGGAACGCGAACTTCTCGTCGATCAGGTAATTGATGCCAAGCAGCGACGCGACGAGCAGGAGGACGAAGATCCGCTCGAAGTATTGGAGGAAGAACTGCTTCGAGCGCTCTAACGAACGCGTCTGAACCACCGTTGGACCTCGGAGAGAGAGGCGTTGGGGCGCGGGAGACAAAGTGGGGAATCGACGCGCAGACTGCAACGTGAGGACGGTCACAATCGTACCGATCGATCCTCTAAGCCTCGTCGAATATGTGAGATAGGTGCCGGGTCCGAATCCGGCACGGAATTCGCTTGAGGGGGGGATGGGGACCGGCCGCCGCGCCTTAGGGCCGGCCCCACGAAGGCAGGGCGTGTTTTATGTTGCACGATGCTCGCCTTCCTGAGATTCCTCCAAGACGATGACGTCGCCACTCCATTCGGGACATTCGCGGCAGCGATTCCCCATTGGGCCTTCATCGTCATTCACAGCACGCTCATCCTCGTCGCGTTCTGGCTGTCGCAGAGGACGAAACGCGCGGGGTACGCGGCGGCGGCGAACGGCTTCCTCTTCTTTATCCTCGCCGAGCTGTCGTACATCACCTACCACGCTCACCTCACCCATTTCCTCTTTGCGCACACGGTGGCCGAAGTACTCGACATCGTCGCGCTGGTGACGATCGCTATGGGGTTGAGGGCTCGTAGCCCGGGCACGTAAGGACCGGGAGCGCCGGGTAGCGGCGGAAGCGGGGGTCGTCGTCGGCTCGGCGGCAGCGGTAAAACGTCGAGCCGCGCCGGTTCGTCACCGTCCGCATCCACAGGCACGTCGCGCAGAGCCCTACGCCACCGGGGGGTGTCGGAGGGGTGGGTGCAGGAGGGGCCCCAGGCTCGATCATTAGGTCAAAAAACAAGCTAGCTGTATCTTGGAGTCCGTGAGCCAAGTGGACGACCTCGGGCTCCCGCCCGGTCTCCGGGACGAGTACCTGCAGGGCGCGCGTGACCAGCTCGGAGGAATCGCGGAGCTGGCCGAACGGCTCATCCAGGCCGGCGACGACGCCGCGGCCATCGAAGACCTGCGGCGCGAGGCGCACAAGCTGCGCGGCTCCGCCGGCTCCTTCGGGTTCGCCCAAGCATCGGTGGTGGCGGCGGAGTTGGAGGACGCCGCCAAGCAGTGGCTGGCGCAGCCGGCCGAGGGCGTTGCCGAGCGGGGCGCCGCTGCCCGCGGATTCGTCCGCCGCCTCGCCGCCGCACTGTTCACGAAGCAGGCCGCGGCACCGCCTCCGCCCCCTACGCCACAGTCCCAACCCACCGCGCACGATCCATCACCCGGCGACACACCCGAGGTCATCGTGGTCGAAGACGATGCCTCGCTCGCCGACCTGCTCACGTTCGGGCTCGAGGCTCGGGGATACCGCTTCGTCCACTACCGCAACGGGCGAGACGCCCTCGCCGCGCTGCATGCGCTGGACACGCGGGGTGCGCAACCGCTGCTGCTGCTCGACGTCGACCTGCCGGCGCTCGACGGCTATTCGATCTTCGAGGCGTTGCAGAAGGACTGCCCCGGCAAGTTCCGCGTCGTCTTCACGACGGTGCACGGGAGCGAGGCGGAGCAGCTGCGCGGTCTCGAAGCGGGCGCGATCGATTACATGGTGAAACCCATGAGTTTGCGTGTCGCGCTGGAAAAAATCCGCCGCTGGGTGGGGAGGTGACGAGCCGCCAGTTTCTCCTCGTCGTCGCGCTGGTTCAGGGCGTGCTCCTCACAGCCCTCATCGTCCTCATCATTCTGAATCGTTGGTTCCGGCTGCGGCGCCGGGCACACGTCCATCCACGGCGCGTGGCCGTCGACGACGCGATGCGGCGCTGGGCCGCGGGAGCCACGCCGCTCGCCGGCGTGCTCGTCGGCCTGGCGCGGCTGCCCGTGTCGCTCGCGATCGACGCGCTGGTCGGTTGGTCGGCCCGCGTGCCCGGGGAGCGCTGGCGCGAGCTCGCCGCGGAGCTGGAGCACCAATTGTGGGCCCGGGTCGTCCGCACGAACGGCAAGTCGGCCCGCTGGTGGAAACGGCTCGAGTGCGCGCGTTTCCTGAGCGTCGCCGCCATGCCAAGCGACGTCGCCCGGCTGACGCGCCTCATCAACGACCCACACGCCGCCGTGCACGTCGCGGCCGTCGCGTCGCTCGAGCGGATGGAAAGCACTCCCCTCACGCTCACCGCGCTCGAGCGACTCCCGCAGCTCGCGCCCACGGTGCAGGCGTATTACGCAGGGATGCTGCGCCGCTCCCGGCCCGTGGTGATCCAGCACCTGCAGAAGCAGTTACGGCGCACCGACGACCCCGCCCTGCCCCGCCTCGCCGAGTTCGCCGTGCGTCTCGCGGAGCCGGCGCTGCGCGAGCGCATGACGGCCCTCGCCGACCACGCGAACCTGGAGGTCCGGACGCAGGCGGCCCGCGCGCTCGGCAGCTTCCCGCATCGTGAATCGGTCGCGGCGCTCACGCGCCTCGCCGCCGATCAGTCCTGGGAAGTTCGAGCGCAGGCGGTACGGTCGCTGGGCATGATCGCCGATGCGACCACGCTGCGCCTGGTTCGCGACCTGCTGAAGGATCCCGCGTGGTGGGTGCGCTTGCGGGCGGCGTTGGCGCTGATGCGCTATGGGGCTCCCGGCCGCAATGCGCTGCTCGAGACCGAGGTGGGCGCCGACCCGAACGCTCGCGATGTCGCGAAGCTGGTGCTCGGTCTTCCCGCGCAGGCGCTGGCGGAGTTCGCCGCATGAACGTCTTCGGGGCAGTGATTCACGGCACCGACCTCGCGATCCTCGTCTACTTCCTGGCCTTGAACTCGTTCTACGCCCTGCTCCTGGTGCTCTCGATCCCGGAGATCTGGGAGCAAACACGCCTCGCCGAGGACGACGATTTCCAGCGCCTCATGCAGAGCGACGCGCTGCCGCCGATTACGTTGCTCGTGCCGGCATACAACGAGAGCGCCACGATCGAGGCCAGCGTCACCGCGATGCTGACCCTCGAGTATCGCAGCTACGAGGTCGTCGTCGTGAACGACGGCTCCAAGGACGAGACGATCGAGCGGCTGCGGCATGCGTTCGATCTGTACGAAATACCGCGGATCTACCCCGAGACGATCCCCACCAAGCCGCTGCGCGCGGTGTACCGCTCACGCACGCGCTCGCGCCTGCTCGTGCTCGACAAAGAGAATGGCGGCAAGGCCGACTCGCTCAACGCCGCCATCAACGCCAGCCGCTTTCCACTCGTGATGGCCGTGGACGCCGACACGTTAATCGAGCCCGATGCGCTGCTGCGCCTCACGCGACCCTTCCTGTTGGGCCGAGAGGTCGCCGCGGTCGGCGGCACGGTCCGCGTGGCCAACAATTGCACGGTCAAGGACGGTCGCGTGACCGACGCTCGCGTCCCGCGCCGCCTGCTCCCGGGGATCCAGGTCGTCGAATACTTGCGCGCCTTTCTGTTCGGCCGCCTCGGCTGGAACCGGTTGGGCGGCAACCTGATCATCTCGGGCGCGTTCGGTTTGTTCCGCAAGGAATACGTCGCCGCGATCGGCGGCTACCGCACCACTAGCATCGTCGAAGACCTCGATCTCGTCGTCCGCCTGCATCGCCATCTGCGCGGCTTGAAGGTCCGGTACGAGATGCCGTTCATCCCCGATCCCGTCGCGTGGACCGAGGTGCCCGAGTCGGCCAAGATCCTCGCGCGCCAACGGGAGCGGTGGCACCGCGGCCTGATCGCCGCCACGTGGCAGTACAAGGGCATGATGTTCAATCCGCGGTACGGACCGGTCGGATTCCTGGCGA
The DNA here is from genome assembly GCA_036004745.1 of Gemmatimonadales bacterium. GTDB lineage: Bacteria > Gemmatimonadota > Gemmatimonadetes > Gemmatimonadales > GWC2-71-9 > 20CM-2-65-7. The sequence continues at coordinate 83,684 of DASYRD010000018.1, forward strand.
TGCCGTTCTACACGTTCGGAGAGATGCTCGCGCCGCTCATCGAGCTGTTCGGCTGGGTCGTCACCGTGGGCGGTTTGGCGACGGGGCTGGTCGACACATCGTTTGCGCTGCTGTTCGTGCTCGTCGCGTGGGGCTACGGGATGCTCCTCTCCATCTGGGCGGTGGTGCTCGAAGAGGTGAGTTTCCGCCGCTATCGCCGCTTCGGCGATCTGCTGTTACTGCTGCTGTACGCCTCGCTCGAGAACTTCGGGTACCGGCAACGGACCGTGTGGTGGCGCCTCAAAGCGTTCGTTAGCGTATGGAAGAGCGGCCACGTGTGGGGGGATATGATCCGCAAGGGATTCACGACCACCACGGTCATCACGCTGTGCGTCGTCACCGCGCTCGGAGCCCAGACACGGGCCGGGGCCTGGGCGAGTTACGACGCCGTCGACGGCAGCAACGACTGGCACACGCTGGGAGCGCAAGTCACCTGGCGCGGGAAGCGCGGCGACGCTTTCTGGTTCGCCGCTGAGGCGGTCACTCGCTTCGGCACGAACGACGGCACCGAGCGCGTCGGCGGCGTCTTCCACCCGACCCCCCGGTGGTGGTTCACAGTCGAGGCCGGCACGTCCGTCGGCCCCGAGGTCGTCCCCAAGAACTCGTGGGAGGCGGATGTGACCGCGCGCGCCACGCGCACCACGGCCCTCGGTGTCGCGTACCGAAGGCTGAACTACGTGGTGGGGCCCGTGGACGTCGTCATCCCGCACGCCGGACTGCAGTCGGGGTCCACGGCCTGGGAGGCGAGGGCTTTCGTGTCACGTAATCCGTCGGATCGCACCGACGTCGCGGCGTTCTTGCGTGTCACCACCACGTTGTCCAGCAGGGCGGCCGGGTGGATCGGCGCGGGAGCCGGTCGCGAGAGCTATCTCGTCGGTGCACCGCCCACACAGCAGGTGCAGGCGATTGAAACGATGACGGGGGCAGCGGGGGTTCGCTACAACGCGGGGCGCGGGCTCGCTCTGCGACTCGACGCGACAGTCGTGCACTCGAAGACGATTCTGTCGCGCTGGGGTGTGGGATTCGGCCTGGAACAGACTTTGTAGTCGTTCAGATCATCTAGGGGCTGTTCGTAGCTGACGCGCCACTCGCTCCGCGTCACGCATCACCCGCAGCGCATTGAGCCCGGCGACCTTCCGCACATCCGCCTCGCTCCACCCGCGACGCAGCAGCTCCGCCAGGAGATCCGGGAACGTCGAGACATTCTCGAGGCCCACCGGGACGTCGGTGATCCCGTCGAAGTCCGAGCCGAGTCCCACGTGATCCACACCGGCCACGTCGCGAATGTGCTCGATGTGGTCCGCCGCCTGCTTGAGCGTCGCCTTGGGACCGCGCGCCGTCCACGTCTTGAGTGAATCGGCCCGTCTGGCGGAGTCGGCTCCCGTCGCCTGCAACGCCCGCGACCACGCCTGCACGCTGTCGCCGTAGAGCCGCACCGTTTCCGACACGAACCCCGGGTTGAAGTTCACCATCACGACCCCGCCCTTCTGACCCACGATCTTCAGAATCGAGTCAGGGACGTTGCGTACGTGGTTGGCGAGAGCGCGCGCCGAGGAGTGCGAGTAGAACACCGGCGCGCGCGAGACGCGCAGCGCATCCATCATCGTCGCGTCGGACACGTGTGACAGGTCCACGAGCATGCCGAGCCGGTTCATCTCGAGCACCACCTGCTCGCCGAACGCCGTGAGACCGTCGTGCTTGGCGGTGTCGGTGGCGGCGTCGGCCCAGTCGATCGTCTCCCAGTGCGTCAGCGTCATGTAGCGGACACCGAGGTCGTAGAAGGTGCGCAGCGCGCCCAGCGAATTCTCGATCGCGTGGCCGCCTTCGATTCCAATCAAACAAGAGATCTTGCCGGCCTTGAAGTTGCGTTCGATGTCGGCCGCGGTGCGCGCGTCGGCGAAGGCGGTGGGATACTTCGCGCATAGCCGATGGGCGAGGTCGATCTGCTCGAGCGCGTACACCGCCGGGTGCTCGCCCTCGTGGATCGTGGTCACGGGCACGTACGCCGCCCAGAACTGGGCGCCGACACCCCCGGCGCGAAGCTTGGGGATGTCGGTCATGAGCCGCGGTTGCAGCACCGAGAAGTCCACCGAATCGAGGCCGCCGCGCTCGCGAATCGCGTCGGGGATGTCGTTGTGGCCGTCGATCAGTGGCGTGGTGCGGAGAATGCGAAGGGCTTGAGCGCGGTAGTCTTGAGCCGACAAACGCATGGGCGAAAAGAGCACCGCAAGGGCGAGAAGGACGAGCGCGTGACGTTTCATAGCTTGGAAAGCTAATCGCGCTTACGTTTCCTCACATGGTCACGATCACCCTCACCGTGAACGGTGAGCGCGCCGAGGTAGCATTCGCGCCGCACAAGACGCTGCTCGAGGTACTGCGCGAAGATCTGAACCTCACGGGCACGAAGCACGGCTGCGAGTTGGGCGAGTGCGGCACCTGCACCGTGTTGCTCGACGAGACGCCCGTCCTCTCGTGCCTCGTCCTCGGCCTGGCGTGCGAGGGCCGCCGCGTGAAGACCGTGGAGGGAATGGCGCAGGGCGGGCGACTGCACCCGCTGCAGGAGACCTTCGCCGACCTGGGGGCCGCGCAGTGCGGCTACTGCACCCCCGCCTTCCTCCTCGCCGCCGAAGCCCTGCTCGTTACGAACCCCAAGCCGACTCGCGACGAAATCAAAGACGCCCTCGCCGGCAACCTCTGCCGCTGCACGGGCTACATCAAGATCTACGAAGCCGTGGAGCTCGCCGCGGCGCGTATGCGCGGTGAGAAAGCCGAGCCGACGCGGGAGTCGCTGTATGGCCGGCCATAGGGTCGTCGGCAAGGCGCACCGCAAGATCGACGCGGTCGCCAAGGTCACCGGCGCCACGATGTTCGCCGACGACCTGACCTTCCCGCGCATGTTGTACTGCAAGCTGCTCCGCAGCACCGAGCCTCACGCCAAGATCATCCGGATCGACACGAGCGCCGCCGAGCGGCTCGACGGCGTGATCGCGGTGCTCACCGGGAAGGACCTACCGATCCCCTTCGGCATCCTGCCCGTATCGCAGGATGAGCACGCGCTCTGCCTCGACAAGGTCCGCTTCATCGGCGACCCCGTGGCCGCCGTCGCGGCGACAAGCGAAGAGACCGCCACCGCGGCGCTCGATTTGATCAAAGTCGAGTACGAGCCGCTGCGCGCGATCGCCTCGGCCGAGGATGCGCTGGCCCATCCGGAGCCCCGCATCCACGACTACGGCGACAGCGGCAACCTCCACAAGCTGATCGACCTCGAGTTTGGCGACGTCGAGCAGGGTTTCGCCGAGGCCGACCTGGTGCGTGAAGACGTGTTTTTCTTCGAGGGCAACACGCACCTGCCGATGGAGCAGCACGCCGCGGTCGCCACGTGGTCCCCGGACGGCAAGGTGACGCTCTGGAGCTCGACGCAGACCCCGCACTACGTGCATCGCGCCCTCGCCAAAGTCCTCGAGCTGCCTCCCGCCCGGATCCGCGTGATCGCAACCCCCAACGGCGGCGGCTTCGGCGGCAAGAGCGATCCCTTCAATCATGAGATTGTGGTCGCCAAACTCGCCATGATCACGGGACGCCCCGTGAAGATCACGCTCACGCGCGAAGAGGTGTTCTACTGTCACCGCGGCCGACACCCGACCCTGATGTGGGTGAAGACGGGCGTGAAGAAAGACGGCGCGATTACCGGGATGCACTTCCGCTCATTGCTCGACGGCGGGGGCTACGGCTCCTACGGCGTGGCGAGCACTTACTACACGGGCGCCCTTCAAACGGTGACCTACAACGTTCCCCGCTATCGCTTCCAGGGCGCGCGCGCGTTTACCAACAAGCCTCCGTGTGGCCCCAAGCGCGGCCACGGCACTCCGCAACCGCGCTTCGGTCTCGAAGTGCACATCGACAAGATCGCCGAGCAGCTGAAACTCGATCCCGCCGACCTACGGCTCCGCACCCTCGTTCCCCCCAATTCTCTCACGGCCAACTACCTGCGCGTCGGCTCGATGGGACTCGGCGCTTGCATCGAGAAGGTCGTCGAGGGCTCGGGTTGGAAGAAGAAGTTTCGAAAACTCCCCGAGGGGCGAGGCGTAGGTCTCGCCTGCTCGAGCTACATCTCGGGCGCCGGCCTGCCGGTCTACTGGAACAACATGCCGCACTCCGGCGTCCAGCTGCGCTGCGACCGCGGGGGCGGCGTCACCGTCTTCTGCGGTTCGACCGAGATCGGCCAGGGCTCGGACTCGGTGCTCGCCTACGTCGTCGCCGAGGTACTCGGCGTCGATCCCTTTGAGATAGCCGTCGTCACCGCGGATACCGATCTCACGCCCGTAGACCTGGGGAGCTACTCGAGCCGCGTCACGTTGATGACGGGCAACGCCGCGATTCAAGCGGCAGAGCGGGCGCGAGAGATCCTCGCCCTCCACGCGTCGAAGAAACTCGAGGTGCCGGGCGACCGCCTCGTGTTCGCGAGTGGTCGCGTGTTCGACGCACAGGACCCAGAGCGTGGAATGACGTTTGCGGAGACGGTGCAGCTCGCCGAGGCCGCCGAGGGGACGATAGGCACGGTCGGGTCATACACGCCGCCCCGCAGCGCCGGGAAGTACCGCGGAGCGGGCGTCGGCCCCTCGCCCGCGTACTCTTATAGCGCGTGTGTCGCCGAAGTCGACGTGGACGCCGCCACGGGGATCGTCCGCGTCCCGACCATCTGGATCGCGCACGACGTGGGTCGCTGCATCAATGCCGCCGCGGTGATCGGCCAAGTCGAGGGCTCCATCTATATGGGGCTCGGTGAAGCGTTGATGGAGGAGATGGCCTACCGCGGCGACCTGAAGGTGATCCACAAGATCCCCAGCCTGCTCGAGTACAAGAGCCCCACCACGCTCGAGATGTGCGACGTCGTCACGTACCTGATCGAGGACCCCGACCCGAACGGCCCCTTCGGCGCCAAGGAGGTCGGCCAGGGACCCCTGCTCCCGGTCATGCCGGCGGTGGCGAACGCCGTGTATGACGCCGTGGGCGTCCGCGTGGACGAGATCCCGGTGACCCCAGAGAAGGTCCTCAAGGCGTTGCGGCGGAAAGAGAAAGGTGAAGAGGGCCGGGTTGGGCCCTCGAGTTTCCCCGACATCCCCTGGCCCGACGCGACCCGCGTCCCACCGCCCTGGGAGGGCGGAGACGGAAAGGCTGTGCAGGTAGTCCCCGCCTAGTCGTCTCTCCTGGGTATCTCACCCCTGGAGGGACCGATGTCGCTCGACCCCGTTCGACTCCTACTGCTCCTCGCGGCAATCCTCACACCGAAAACCATCGCAGTTGAGACCGGCACGATCGAAGGACACGTGCGCGATGCGGCCACCGCCACACCTGTGGCCAACGCTCGCGTCTTGATCGCCGGCACGAAGTTCGCCGCGGTCACCAACGCCGGCGGCTACTATCGCATCGACAACATCCCCGTAGGGACGTACACGGTCCGCGGGATGTTCATCGGGTACGCACAGATTCAGCCCGGATCCATGTGGCCGCGAACCAGACCGTCTCGATCGACCTGCGTCTCAAGCAGGCACCGGTCCAGCTCGAATCCATCGTAGTGGATGGGGCGTCGATCGCCCCAGCATCCCGGGCGTATTACGGCGCCGAGGCGCAGAACGGCGTCGTCAGTCTCGGCCGGGCTCGCGCTGACTGGTACGCGCGAGAGCCCTGGCGCCATCAAGGGCAGCCCGGCAACCGCGAGCAGTACGACGAGATCGTCGAGAATCCGTTTGTGGCGGTCTCAGCGGACCCCCTCTCCACGTTCTCGATAGACGTGGACCGCGCCTCGTACAGCAACGTGCGGCGCTTCATCATGCAGGACGGCCAACTCCCGCCGCGCGACGCCGTGCGGATCGAGGAGCTGGTCAACTACTTCCCGTACAGTTACGCCGAGCCCGAAGGCGACGACCCGGTCGCGATTAATGCCGAGGTGGGCCCCGCTCCCTGGAAGACCCAGCACCGTCTCGTGCGGATCAGCCTACAGGCGCGTCGCCTGCACCTCGAGAACCTGCCGCCGTCGAACTTCGTCTTCCTGCTCGATGTCTCGGGCTCGATGGTGCCGGAGAACAAGCTGCCGCTGGTGAAGGCCGCGATGCGCATGCTCGTGAACGAGCTGCGCCCCAAGGACCACGTCGCCATCGTCGTGTACGCCGGTTCGGCGGGCTTGGTGTTGCCCTCCACCGCCGGCGATCAGAAGGAAGCGATCCTCGGCGCCATCGACCGCCTCGAGGCCGGGGGCAGCACGGCGGGCGGCGCCGGCATCCGCCGCGCGTACGACGAAGCCGTGGCCAACTTCATTCGTGGCGGCAACAACCGCGTGATTCTCGCGACCGACGGCGACTTCAATGTCGGCGTGTCGAGCGACGCGGAGATGGTCCAGCTGATCGAGGAGAAGCGCCAGACCGGCGTGTTCCTCACGGTGCTCGGCGTCGGCGAGGGAAACCTCCAAGCGGCGAAGATGGAGAAGCTCGCCGACCACGGGAACGGCAACTACGCCTACCTCGACAACATTCTCGAGGCGCGCAAAGTCCTCGTGCACGAGCTGGGCGGCACGCTCTACACCGTCGCCAAAGACGTGAAGATCCAGGTCGAGTGGAATCCCGCGCGCGTGCGCGCCTATCGCCTGATCGGCTACGAGAACCGCATGCTGCGCAACGAAGATTTCACCGACGACAAGAAAGACGCCGGCGAAGTCGGATCGGGGCACTCGGTGACGGCGCTGTACGAAATCATCCCCGTGGGCGCCGAGACCGATGAGACGGTGCGCGTGCCTGACTCGCTCCGCTACCAGCAACGCAGCACGACGCCGAGCACCGTGGGCGGACCGGAGCTGCTCTTTGTGAAGGTTCGCTACAAGACACCCGATGGAGACCGGAGCCGCCGGCTCAGCCGGCCCGTGCTCGCCGAGGCCGGACGCTCGCCCTCGCTGGACTTCCAGTTCCAAACCGCGGTCGCGGAATTCGGCCTGTTGCTGCGCAAGTCGGACCACCGCGGCAAGGCCAGCCTGGATCATGTGATCGCAGCGGCCCGCGAGGCGTTGGGGACTGATCCCGAAGGCTATCGCGCCGAGTTCGTGAAGATGGCGCAGGCGGTGCGCGGCATAGGGCTCGCGCGGAGCGACGTTCCTCGCTGAGATCGTTGGCGCGGCTGAAGCCGCGGCTCGGCGCTGCCGCTGAAGCGGCGCCCGTTCACGGGCAGTGCCGAGCCGCGAGTTCACTCGCGCATCATGGAGCCGCGCGTTAAGGTTTGATTCATGCTGCGGCTCCCTTCATTTACATACCTGCAGCCCAGGTCTCTCGCGGACGCCCTGCGCATGAAGGCCGAGGCGGGCCCCGATGGGATGTTCGTCGCGGGCGGTACCGACCTCTATCCGAACATGAAGCGGCGGCACCAGGAACCGAAGACAGTCATCTCGCTCATGGGAATTCCGGAACTTCAACAGATGGAACGATGGAATGTTGGAACGAGCGTCACGTTGAGCGCCCTCTCCAACGTTCCTTCCTTCCAACGTTCCCACTCGGCCGTCACGACGGCTGCCCGCCTCGTGTCCACCCCGCTGCTCCGCAACATGGGCACACTCGGCGGCAACCTCTGTCTCGATACGCGCTGCAACTACTACAACCAGTCGTACGAGTGGCGGAAGGCGATCGACTTTTGCATGAAGAAGGACGGCGCGATCTGCTGGGTGGCGCCGTCGTCGCCGCGCTGTTGGGCCGTCAACTCATCCGACATCGCCCCGGTCATGGTCGCGATCGGCGCCGAGTACCGTTTGGTGGGACCGCAGGGCGAGCGCGTGGTGCCGGCGGGCCGCTTTTATCACAACGACGGAATCAACTATCTCACGAAGCAGCCCGACGAGATCCTGGCCGAGGTGCGGCTTCCGGCCCCCGACGGCTGGGATGCCGTCTATCACAAGCTGCGGCGGCGGGGATCCTTCGACTTCCCGGTGTTGGGCGTGGCGGCGTGGATCAAGTGGGATGGGAGGAAGGTTGCGGATGCCCGGATCGTCTTGGGCGGCGTCGCGAGTTGGCCGCAGGAGATTCCGGAGGCAGCCGCTGCCCTAAAGGACGCCGCGCTTTCTAATGAAACCATTGCAAGCGCGGCAGACGCCGCGTACCGGCCCTCGAAGCCGATGGACAACACCGATTTCGATCTGTCGTGGCGCAAGCAGATGACACGTGTGTACGTGACTCGAGCCCTTGAGGAGCTTCGCGCATGAAAGCTTTGCTCGCTCTCGCCGTCCTCGCCTCACCCCTCGCCGCCCAACGCCCCACAACCCCCGCCCTCCCCCGCGACTTCGACGCCTACGTCGCCCGCGTGATGAGCACCTTCGAGATCCCCGGGATCGCGATCGCGGTGGTCAAGGACGGCCGCGTGCTCCTCGCCAAGGGCTACGGCGTCCGGAAGCTTGGCGACCCGACGCCGGTCGACGACCGCACGCTCTTCGGGATCGCCTCGAACACCAAGGCATTCACGGCGACGGCGATCGGCATCCTGGTCGAGGAGGGCAAGCTGCAGTGGGACGCGCCGGTGATCACCTACTTGCCGTGGTTCCAGATGTACGACCCGTTCGTCACCCGCGAGCTGACGATCCGCGATCTGCTCGTCCACCGCAGCGGCCTGGGACTCGGCGCCGGCGATCTCTTGTGGTGGCCGACTTCGACATACGACCGCAAGGAAATCGCCCGCCGGCTCCGTTACATCAAGCCCGAAACGAGTTTCCGCAGCGCGTACGCGTACGACAACGTGCTCTACAGCGTCGCCGGTGAAGTCATCGAGGCGGTCTCAGGGCAGACGTGGGAAGACTTCGTCACGTCGCGCATCCTGGCGCGGGTGGGCATGACGGGGAGCAGCGTACGCCACTCGGCCGCCGCAGGCGGGGGCAACGTCGCCACACCGCACGCGGAGATCGACGGGCGCGTGCGCCCGATCTCGCCGTTCGGGAGCGACAACGTCAATCCGGCGGGGGGCATCAACGCGAGCGCCACCGACATCGCCAAGTGGCTCATGGTGCAGCTCGACTCGGGGAGACTGGCCGACGGCTCGCGCCTCTTCAAGCCGCAGACGACGTTCGAGCTATGGTCGATCGTGACGCCGTACCGTGTCGGCCGGCTGCCAGCTGATCTCGCGGCGCAGCAGGCCAACCTGGCTGGGTATGCGCTGGGCTTCGAGGTGCGGGACCTGCGGGGCCGGAAGGTCGTGACGCACACCGGCGGGTTGCCCGGGTTCGTCTCGCGCATCACGCTCGTGCCGGACGAGCGCCTCGGCATCGCGGTGTTCACGAATCAAGAAATCGGACAGGCGTTTCAAGCGATCACGTGGCGGCTGCTCGATCACTTCACCGGCGCCGCTCCCACCGATTGGGTAGCCGTGTACCGCGCGCGCAAAGTGCGCCAGGACTCGATCATCGGCGTACAGGAGCATGCTGCCGCCGCGGCACGTGACAGCGCGTCACGGCCCTCGCTGCCGCTCGCGAAGTATGCGGGGGCGTATCGCGACGCCTGGTACGGCGACATCTCGATCGCGTTGGAAAACGGCAAGCTCGTGATGAGGTTCTCGCACTCGCCGCCGCTGACGGGGGACCTGGAGCACTTCCAGTACAACACCTTCATCGCGCGCTGGCGGGACCGCGAGCTCAGAGCGGACGCCTACGTGACGTTCGCCCTGAAGCCCGACGGTTCGATTGAGGATGTGAAGCTGGCGCCGGTGTCGCCCGCCACCGATTTCAGCTTCGACTTCCAGGACCTGCTGCTACTCCCCACGCCCGTACCCTGAATCGCCGCCAGCGACGGTAGCGCCAGGGACGCGACAGCATTGCGACAGCCATGAAGCCGAGAGGCCACAGTAGCAGGCGCGCGCCCCAGAATCCCCAGAAGGTCGTGACCATCAGCGCGACGACGGCCAGGCGCGCCACGCTCCAGACCCACCATGCGCCGACTCGCGGGTGCTCCCCGGGCGCAGGGAGGTCTGCAATTAACTCATGGAGCTCCTCGCGATAGGTGGCGGCCGAAGCCGTGGCGAGGCGATCCCCTGCTTCTTCTGGTGAGAGCCGTCCCTCAGACGCGGCAGCCTGCAACAGCTGGGCGACCCGCTCACGCTCCGCGTCGGACGCCCGCACGCCGCGAGTCAGATCGGGCGCGCTCATGACTGCACCAGCGCGTCGATTTCCTCCGCCGCCTTCTTCAGGATCTCACTGATTTTCTGCCGGATGGAGTCATCACGGGAGCGCCATCCGCCCCGGTAGGCGCTTCGCATCAGGTTGCCCATCGCGCGGTTCAGGTCGCCCATCCTACCACCCAGGACTTCGTCGATGGCGTCCTTCACACGGTCGAAGATGTCTTCGACCACGTCGCGATGCTCGTCGAGGAACTTGAGACCCGAGTCGGTGATCTCGTAGACCTTTTTGCCCTCGACGTCTTTCGCACGCACCAAGCCTTCGTCTTCCAGCCACTGGAGGGTCGGATAGACCGTGCCGGGCGAAGCCGAGTAGCACCCGTGCATCTGCTCCTCGAGATCCTTCATCACCTCGTAACCGTGGCGCGGCTTGTCTTTGAGCAACTTGAGAATCACGTACTTCATGTCGCCGGCTCCGAACCACTGGCGCCGCCGGCCCGCGCGAGCAAACCCGAATCCTGCGAACCCCGGCCCGAATCCCTGCCATCCCCATCCGCGTCGCATACTTCCTCCTGATCAGTCGATACGTCGTCACGATACTGCGCTACGATACGTTGTCACGATATATCGCACGATGTATCGAGTCAAGTGTCGCTAGGTCACTCGTCACAAGTCGTCGTGACACTTGAGCTTGCACGATTTTGCCAGGGCCGTACATTCTACGTCCCCTACGGTCCCAGCGCCCTTGGAGAGGAGTCTCAGATGTCTGTACAGGTGACCCCGCACCCCGGCTGGGTAGCTGAGCTCGATGCCACGCTCGAACCGAGCCGGCAGGCGATTCTCGACACCCCCGTCATTGTGGATGCGTCGGAGAACCAGCTGGTAGACGGCCAGATCCAGAACTTCCTGGTCGGCTTCTACCCGATCATCCGCGACTTCCCCCAGTGGCTGCAGATGCTGCTCGACCGCTCACCGGAGATGGGCAAGGAGTTCTTTACCGACAATATCCGGGTGGAGCGCCGCCACGACGCGATGTGGCGGGCGATGGGTGACGGCTTTACCGTTCCGAAGAAGCGCTTCCAAGCGCCCGAGCCGATGTGTCCGGAGGTCAAAGTGTTCCACGCGTACCTGACGGACATGTGCCGCACCGCAGAGTTCGGGTGCGCCGTCTCGGCCACGAACTACGCGGTCGAAGGCGTGGCGCAGAAGATCTCGGAGAAAGCCCTCCGCGGCCTCGCCAAGAACGAGAAGATCGGCCCCCGCGGGCGCTGGTGGCTCGAGGAGCACGCCAAGTACGATGATGAGCACCCGATTCACGCCCTCGAGATCATCAAGGACTGCGTGAAACGGGGACCCGATGATTCCAAAGCCGTGACCGACGCCGCGATGAAGAGTCTCGACATGATGCGCGCCGCGATGGAAGCCACCTACATCAAGTGACCAAGGGTCGACGGGTCTCGCCCGGCCCGGGGACGCGGTCTCCCACTGCGGCGCCCAAGCGCCCGCGGATCGACTTCCTCCAGGCCGCCGCCGACATCGTCACCGCCCTGCCGGACGCGGTCGTGGTGACGGGGCTCGACCGGCGGATCCTCACCGTGAACCAGTCGGCGGCGGATCTGTTCGGGTGGGAGATGGGCGACCTCGTCGGCCAGCCGATCGCCGATCAGGTCGCGCCGGCCGAACGGGCGCACGTGGCCGAGCAGGAAGACAAAGTCTTCAGCGGCCACGCTGAGCGCTACGAGACCAAAGTCGTAAACCATACGACCGGCGAAGAGCGCGACGTGGCCGTCTCGAGCGGTCCCTTCCGAGTGGACGGCGAGCTGATCGGCACTGTCGCCACGCTGCGCGACATCACCGACCCCAAGCGCGCCCAGGACACGCTGTCCCGCTCCGAGGCCCGGTACCGGAACCTGGTGGAGTCGGCCTCCGACGCGATCGTCACACTCGACGCCAACGGCCGGTTCACCACCGTCAACCACGCCGCCGAAATCATCTCCGGATATCGTCGCGAGGAGCTGGTGGGCCAGTGGTTCGCGCCGATGCTCTCGGATGACGAGCTGCCCAAGGCGCTCGCGCACTTCCAGAAGGCGCTGGCCGGGGAGACAGGGCTCTTCGAGTCGCGGTTCTACCGCAAGGACGGCGAGGCCCGCACGATTTCGATCACGTACTCGACGCCGCAGCGGGACGAAGAAGTGCTCTGCCTGATCCGGGACGTCACCGACCAGAAAATGCTGCAAGAGCAGCTCATTCAATCGGAAAAAATGTCGGCGATCGGGCAGCTCGTCTCGGGCGTGGCGCACGAGCTGAACAACCCCCTGGCCGGCATCTCGGCGTTCGCGCAGCTGCTCCTCGCCGAAAAGCGCTTCCCGCCCGACCAGCGCACCGCCGCGGAAACGATCTACAGCGAGGCCCGCCGCGCGAGCCGCATCGTGCAGAACCTCCTGACGTTTGCGCGGCAGCACAAAGCGGAAAAAGGCCCGGCCGCCATCAACCAGGTGCTCGACGACACGCTGGAGCTGCGGGGCTATGAGCTGCGCGTCCGCGGCATCGACGTGCGCCGCGAGTACGACGAGGCCCTCCCCGACACGATGGGCGATGGCCACCAGCTGCAGCAGGTGTTCCTGAACCTCATCACGAACGCCGAGCAGGCCATGGAGCGCGCCGAAGGGAAGCATCATCGGCTCACGGTGCGCACGCGGAACGCCGGCGACATCATCCGCATCGAAGTCGAGGACACCGGCGCGGGCGTCCCGCCGAACCTATTGGAGCGGATCTTCAACCCGTTCTTCACCACCAAGCCCACGGGCCACGGCACGGGACTTGGCCTGTCGATTTCCCTCGGGATCGTGCGCGAGCACGAGGGTCGCATCTGGGCCGAGAATACGCCCCAGGGCGGCGCCCGGTTCATCGTCGAGCTGCCGGTGATTGCGCCCCGCGCCTCGGGCGAGTTCCAAGCGGTGCACCCCGCTCACCCGGTGGGCGACAGCCTGCACATCCTGGTGGTGGACGACGAGGCTTCAGTACGCGTGGCGTTGCAACGCTACCTCGCGGCCCGCGGCCACGATGTGGAGACGACCGCGAGCGGCCAGGATGCCCTCGGCCTGCTGCGCGGCGGCCAGTACGACGCCGTCATCGTCGACATGCGCATGCCCGATCTCTCGGGCGAGCAACTCTTCGAAGAGCTGCGCTCCGCCGATCGCGAGCATGCCGAGCGGGTCATCTTCACGACGGGTGACCTCGTGAGCGAGCAGATGCGACGTTTCCTGGACGGTTCGGGTCGGCCTTGCGTCCCCAAGCCGTTCGAGTTCTCGTCATTCGACCAGGTGCTGCCCGCGGCGCGACGTCGCGCCTAACTGTTCACCCTTCGCCTTCGAAAAATGCGCCCAATCGTCTACTCGCTCTTGCTCCTCGTCTGCCCAGCAGCAGGCGCCGCGCAGTCGTTCGACTTCTACGCCCGCGGACCCTACCGGCCCGCGGTGCCCCGCCCGGAGGCGATCACCGGTTACGCCGCCGGCGACCAGCACACGATGTACGCAGTAATGCAACACTATCTCGACACCTTGGTCGCCACGGCCCCGGAACGAGTGCGGATCGAGCGTTGGGGGGAGACGTTCGAGCATCGGCCGATTCGGGCGCTGATCATCTCCGACCCGGCGAACCTGGCGCGTCTCGACCAGATCCGCGCCGACCTGGCCGAGCTGGCGGACCCGCGGAAGACGTCTCCGGCCCGGGCCGCGGAGATCGCCGCGAAGGACCCTGCGGTAGCGGTGTTTCAATACTCAGTCCACGGCAACGAACCCGCGGGGTTCGAAGCCGCGATGCAGGTCGCCTACCAGATGCTCGCCTCCGATGAGCCGCAGACGCTCGAGCTCCTCAAGTCCACGGTCTTGGTGCTCAATCCTTCGGTGAATCCGGACGGACACGAGCGGTTCGCCGCCTGGTACAACTCGGTCGCCGTCGGCGCCGAAAACCCCTGGGCCTTCGAGCAGACCGAGCCGTGGAGCGTGACGGGTCGCTACAACCACTTCCGGTTCGACATGAACCGAGACCTGCTCGCCCAGAGCCAGCCCGAAGTGCGCGCGATGATGGCCGGGGTGCTGCGCTGGCGGCCGCAGGTGCTCGTGGACCACCACTCCACGACCCCCACGTATTTCTTCCCGCCCGTCGCGCAGGCCGTCAATCGCAACCTGCCCCCACAAACGACGAAGTGGTTCGACACGTACGGGCGCGGCAACGCGGCGGCATTTGATCGCTACGGCTGGCAGTACTTCGTGCGCGGCGTCTTCGACTTCTTCTACGTCGGCTATTGGGACGAGTGGGCGACCTTCCAGGGCGCCACGGGCATGACCTACGAGACGGACGGTGGTCCCGAGTTCAACAAGCGGCGCGACGACGGCACGGTCACGACGTTCCGCGACGGCATCGCCCACCATTTTGTGGCGTCGCTCGCCACGCTCGAGACGACGGCCAAGAATCGACAGAGCCGCCTCCTCGACTACTATGAGTTCCGGCACTCGGCCCTCGCCGAGGCCGCCACGGACCGGATGAAACGCATCGTGATCGTCCCGGGGACCGATCCGCGGACGACGGCGCACGTCATCGGCCTGCTGCTCTCCAACGGGATCGAAGTCGGTCGGCTGGCGCAGCCCGGCAGCTCCCGCGCGGCACATAGCTACCTCGGTGGCGCGGCGTCAGCGCGCACATTCCCCGCGGGCAGCTACGTGATCGACCTGAACCAGCCGCAGCGCCGCATCGCCAAGGGAATGCTGGAGCCCGACGCGGAGTTCGACCGCGGCTTCGTGCAGCGGGAGCTTGGCAAGTTCGAGCGGAACCGCCGCCGTGGAGAAAACGCCGACAAAGACCAGTACGGCTTCTACGACATCACGGCGTGGTCCCTGCCACTGTCCTTCAATCTCGAGGCGTATTGGACAGAGGACGCCGCGCCCGGGCCCGGTACCGCCGTGACCGACACGACCCTCGCCGCCCCTCCTGCCCCGGGACGAGCGAGCTCGGCGTATGCCTTCACCAACGACAACCTCGGAGCCGCGCGCCTCGCGCTCGCCCTGCAGAACGAGGGCTTCCGGCTGGCCGTGGCGACGCAACCGATGCGCGCCGACGGCCGCACGTACCCGCGCGGCACGTTCGTGGCCCGGGTGCAGCGCAATCCGGCGACGCTCCACGAGCGCATCGCCGCCCTCGCCCCGGCACTCGGCGTTCAGGTGACCGCCGTCCAGAGCGCGTTCGCGGACACGGGCGACGTGGGGACAGGGTCGGACGATGTGTGGGCCCTGCACGGCCCGAAGATCCTGGTCGCCGTGGGGGACGGCGTGTACGAGACGAGCTACGGCTCACTGTGGCACTTCCTGACGCGCGACCTCGGTGCGCCGTTCGTACCCGTACCGCTCCGCAACATCGGGCGGATGGACGACCTGAACAGCTTCAACGTCATCATCGTGCCCGACGGCAGCGGCAGCCGGATGCGGCGGGAGCTGGGTGACGGTGGGGCTACGGCGCTCAAAGCCTGGGTCCAGTCCGGCGGCGTGCTGATCGGGTTCGGCGGGGCCGGCGAGCTCGCGACCAACAAGGACTTGGAGCTCTCGACGGTCGCGTCGATCGGCGGGGACTCGACGCTAAAGGCCGATTCGACGGCGCCGGGGACAGTGCCCCCGTTGGTGTCGCGGACGGCCGCGCCCAAGGACCGGCCCGAGTGGATTCCGGGCGCGATCTTCAGCGCGACACTTGACCCAACCCATTGGCTCACATTGGGTTACACCGGCGACCGGCTCCCCGTCTTCCTCGACGGCGACGTGTTCTGGCGACCCTCGAAGGCTGGGGCGAACCCGGTCGCGTTCACGGGCGACTCGCTCGTGTTGGCGGGTTTCGTGTGGCCCGGAAATACCGCGCGCCTTCTGAAGGGGACGAGTTGGGCGGCGGTAGAAAATCAGGGGACCGGCCGAGTAGTGCTCTTCCTCGGCGATCCCCTGTTCCGAGCATTCTGGCGCGGCCCGGCCAGGCTCGTGACCAACGCGATCCTGATCGGACCGAACCGCTAGGCTAGATCGAGGCGCGAGACCGGGAGATCTTCCCCCACAACCGCCCCACGCGAAGCTTCGGCGTGATGCGGTATTGGCTCGGCTCCTCGCGCGGCCGGCGGGCACGCGGCGTCGTCCAATTGAACGTGCGCGCGCGCTCTTCCGGCACCTTCCAGGTGAGCGTCGCCCGCTTCTGCTTGCGCAGCACGTCGATCGTTACCGTCTCGCCTTCATCGTAAGACCGCAGGATGCGCATCGCGTGCATCGGGGACGTCGGCTTGCGGCCGCCGATCGCCACGATCACGTCGCCACCCTTGAGGGGCAGCGTCGAGTCTTCCGAGGCGCGAACGACGAGCACGCCTTCGCGCGTTCCGAAGTACTCGCCGAGGTCCGGGTTCAGGCTCACGAGCTCGATCCCGCCCCAGGCATCGCCAACCGTCCACGCGAACGCACCAGGGCCGGTGCCCGGACCACCCCACATCTTGGGGAGTGACATCTCGGGCATCTCCCCCATCTCGGGCATGTTGGGCATCTCGATGCGCATGTCACCGCTCATACCCAGCTCTTCGGCGACGATCGACGCCTTGCTGTTGGTCGTGCCGCGGCGGTACTCGACCTGGACGGTGTCGCCCGGGTCCAGGGCGCGTGCCAGGTCGATCAGCTTCATGCCCGGGCCAGAGTCCTCGTCGCTCTCGGCTGCCACACCGCCGAGCGCGGTGCCGTCGAAGCGGGTGATGATGTCACCCGCCTTGAGTCCTGCCTTGTCTGCGGGGCTCCCGGGGGTCACGGCTTCGATGCGCGCGCCAACCTTGTCGTTGGTCGCGTCGGCGTCGGTCTTAACGACGACCCCAATGCGCCCACGGCTGCCGGCGAAGACGAAATTGCCGAACGGGCCCGTCTCGACGCGCGTGCGGACGCGCGGACGGGTGGTGCGAGCGCGCGGCGCCGGTTCTTGCGCCACGACCACCGAAGAGAGAGTCACTGCGGCGAGCGCCGCGACGATCCAATTGCGATTCATGGTAGGTCTTTCCGGGCCGTCACAGGCCCACGTAGCGAGCAGTACTGACGCGCACGTTCACCAGCTGGCGCATCAAGTCCACCCGTTGTTTCCAGAGTTGCACGAGGTCGGCGTCCTGCGCCTGCGGCTTGAGCGTGCCCCGCCGCGCCAGGTCGCCATCGATGACGGCAATCCGGTCCTCCAGCTCTGCTACCTTCGCCGCCATGCGCCCCGTCAGCACCCGGCCATCGACGTCATAGCTCTGGAGCTGATCTTCGAGCGTGGCGGATTGGTTTTTGGCCCTGGAAAGCTCGGCGCGCAGCGTACCGTTGCTGCCGAGTCCCGGCACGAGCAGCGCGCCGGCAAGCGCGGCCGCCGCGGCGAGACCCCAGCCACCCCACGTGCGGCGGCGGCGGTTGCGCTCCGTCCGCACCGCCCCGCGCACGACCGACCAGCGGTCGCGCGGCGGGTTCAGGGCGGGCAGCGCCTTGAGCTGCGCCACGCGCTGGTAGAGTGCTTCGAGCTCGGCCCGGCAGGTCGCGCAGTCTTCCGCGTGCCGCCGCGCCCAGACCGACGCTTCTCCCGCCCGCAGCGCCAGCAAATCGTCCATTGTGCAGTGCATCATGTCGTTGCTCCTTCGCCTTCTCCTAGCGTGCGCCGCAAGCGCGCGTGCGCGCGCGCCAGCTGCGACTTGGAAAAACTCACCGACTTCCCCATCAGCTCACTAATCTCTTCGTGTGTGTACCCTTCGACGTCGTGCAGCCACACCACCGAGCGCGACGTGTCCGACAATTGCTCGAATGCCCGCTCGAGATCGATGTTCGCCCCGACGTGCATTCCCTGTTTTCCAGGCTCTTCATCCATCGGTTCCGTCGCTCGCAGCTGCTCGCGGCGAATCCGCATGAGAGCCTTTGTCGCCGCGATCCGCCGAACCCATCCCCACAGATGCCCCTCGCCGCGGTACGTGCGAATGCTCTTCACCACTTCCAAAAACGTCTCCTGCAGCACGTCCTCGGCGTCTTCGGCGTTCCGCAGCATCCGCCGCGCCAGGTTGTAGACAGGCGTCTCGAACGCGCGGTAGAGCGCCTCGAGGGCTGCTTCATCTCCGGCTTGCGCGCGGGCGACGAGGACGTCTGGAACGGCGAGGGCCACAGTCATTGTCCGTAAAGGTAGATGCGGCATAGGGTGAGATGGTCGCTGCGTGCACCGCGCACTTACTTAAGTGCTTACCCGACGGTAACTTGCCTCCCATGTCCAATCGCGAGCTCCACAACTGGCTCCACCACTGGCAGGACGAGGGGGACGCAGCGTTCCTCTACGGCGTCCTGGCCTCCAAGGAGCCAGACCCCAAGAAGCGTGAGGTCTACGAGAAGCTGGCCGGCGTCGAGCAGCGGCACACCCAGATCTGGGCCAAGCTGCTCGGCGATCACGGCCATGCCGTGCCGACGGCCGGCCCGACGCCCAGCATCAACGCGCGCGTGATGGCGTGGTTCGGCCGCCGCTTCGGGCCGCGCTACCTGTTGCCGCTGCTGCTGCGTGAAGAGGGCCGCGAGGTGAAGGGGTACATGGACCTGCACCGCGCGTCTCCGGCGGGCGACGCGAAGGCGGTGTCGCTGACGCTGGCCAAGGAGTCCGCGGCGCACGCCGAGACGTTGGCGGGGCTCGCGGGGGCGAAGAGCGAGCCCTGGCACCGCGCCGAGTCGGGCGGGTTCCTGCGCAACGTGGTGTACGGCTTCAACGACGGTCTCACGGCGAACTTCGGGCTCGTTGCCGGCGTGATCGGTGCCGCCGTCCAGCCGCACGTGATCATGATCTCGGGCGTCGCGGGGATGATCGCCGACGCGTTGTCGATGGGGGCGTCGGGCTATCTGGCCGCGAAGAGCGAACAGGAAGTGTATGCGCACGAGATCGCCATGGAGAAGGAAGAGATCCGCCTGATGCCGGAGGTGGAAGAAGAAGAGTTGGCCCTGATGTATCAGGTGAAGGGCGTGGATCCACGGACGGCGCGCCGCATGGCGGAGGAAGTGATGCGCGATCCCCAGCGTGCCCTCGACGAGCAGGTGCGCGAGGAGCTGAAGATCGGTGAGGCGCACTCGACGCCGCTCAAGGAGGGTTGGGTCACCGGCGCGGCGACGGCGGTGGGAGCGCTCATTCCGGTCGCGCCGTTCTTGATCTTCAATACGCAGATCGCCGTGTGGATGTCGTTTGCCGTCTCGATGCTGTCCCACTTCGCCGTCGGCGGAGCGCGCAGCGTGTTCACCGGCCGCGGCATCATCCGCAGCGGCGTCGATATGTTCGTAGTGGGGCTTGGTGTCGCGCTTGTCGGCTACGTGATGGGCGACCTTGTAGCGAGGCTGCTCTAGACGACCAGATTCACCAGCCGGTCCTGCACGTAGATCACCTTTTTCACCTTCTGTCCATCCACGAACTTCTTGACCGCTTCGTCCGCGAGGACGCGCGCCACGACCGTCTCCTGGTCGAGGCCACGCGGCACCGTGAGCCGCGAGCGGAGCTTGCCGTTCACCTGCACGGCGATCTCGACGTCGCCGGCGGTGGCCAGCTTCTCGTCGTGCGTGGGCCAGCGCGCGGCGAAGACGGACGTGTCGTGGCCAAGCAACTCCCAGAGCTCCTCGGCGAAATGGGGTGCGTAGGGGGCGAGCATGATCAGTAGCGGCTCGAGCGACTCCTTCGTGCCCTTCCCTTCCTCCCGCAGCAGGTTCACGTACTCCATCGTGGCGGCGATCGCGGTGTTGTAATTGAGGTTCTCCGTGTCCGCGCCGACTTTCTTGATCGTCTGGTGCAGTTTGCGTTGGGAGTCCTGGGTTAACCCCCTCCCCTTCCCCGGGCTTGCGCCCGGGGTCAACAAGGCTTCGTGCGCCAACACCCACACCTTATCGAGGAACCGCCGGATTCCCACGATCCCCGTCTCCCGAAAGTCGCCGCCTTCCTGGAAGGGACCGAGGAACATGAGGTACATCCGGAACGTGTCGGCCCCCCACTGCTGGATGTAGGCGTCCGGGACCACGACGTTGCCCCGCGACTTGGACATCTTGGACCCGTCTTTCACGATCAGACCGTGCGCGCGGAGTTTCGGGAACGGCTCCTCGAAATGAATGTGGCCGAGGTCCTTGAGCACCATGCCGATGAACCGCGAATACAGCAGGTGCAGCACCGCGTGCTCGTTGCCCCCGATGTAGGTCGACACGGGGAGCCACGTCTTGGTGCGCACCCCATCGAAGGGCTTGTCGGCGAACTCCGTCGACGGATAGCGCAGGTGGTACCACGCCGAATCGAGGAACGTGTCGGAGACGTCCGTCTCGCGGCGCCCCTGATCGCCGCAGTCAGGACAGGTGACGAAGTACCACTCCTTGTGGCGCGCCAACGGGCTGATCCCCGTGTCGTCGGGCCGGAAGTCTTCGATGAGCGGCAGCTCGACGGGGAGATCCTTCTCCGGCACCGCCACCGGTCCGCAGCGCTCGCAGTAGATGATGGGGATGGGCGGACCCCAGTAGCGCTGGCGTGAAATACACCAGTCGTGCAGGCGGTACTGCACGCGCGGTGTCGCGGTGCCGCGCTCCGCGAGCCACGCCACGATCTTGCGGCCGCCTTCGCGACAGGGCGCGCCATCGAAGGCCCCCGAATTCATCAGGGTGCCCTCGTCGGATACGCTGGGAAGAGGCTCGCCGTCGACCTTCACGACCTGGCGGATCGGGAGGTTGAACTGCGTGGCGAATTCGAAGTCGCGCTTGTCGTGCGCCGGCACGGCCATGATGGCGCCGGTCCCGTATTCCATCAGGACGTAGTCGGCAATCCAGATGGGGATCGACTCACCCGTCGCCGGGTTGCGCGCGTACGAGCCAAGGAACACGCCGGTCTTGGTTTTGTCGCCCACGCGGCGCGACACGACGTCTTTGGCCTGCACTTCGCGCTGGTACGCCTTCACGGCGGCCTTCTGCTCGACGGCGATCAGGTCCGTCACGAGCGGGTGCTCCGGCGCGAGCACCAGGTAGGTGGCGCCGAACACCGTGTCGGGGCGGGTCGTGAAGACCGTGATCTTCGGGCCCCCGGGGGTCTCGAAGACGAGCTCCGCGCCTTCGCTGCGCCCGATCCAGTTCTTCTGAAGAAGGACGGTGGAGGAAGACCAGTCGAGGTTCTGAAGGTTGTCGAGGAGGCGCTGGGCGAAGTCGGTGATTCTAAAGAACCACTGATCGAGGAAGCGCTGCTCCACCGGCGTGTCACAGCGTTCGCAGCGCCCGTTGATCACCTGCTCGTTGGCGAGGACGGTCTTGTCCTTCGGGCACCAGTTCACCGCGGCGCGCTTCTTGTACGCGAGCCCCGCGTGGAACAGCTGCAGAAAGATCCACTGCGTCCACTTGTAATAAGCGGGATCGGTGGTCGACAGCTCGTGGCGCCAGTCGAACATGCCGCCGAATCGCTTCAGCTGGCGCCGGAAGTTGGCAATGTTCTTCGGGATGAGCTGCGCCGGATTGGTCCCGATCGAGAGCGCGTAATTCTCGGAATGAATCCCGAACGCGTCGTAGCCCATCGGCTCGAACACGTCGTACCCCTGGAGCCGCTTGAAGCGACCGTAGATGTCGGCGCCGGTGAACGCGAACATGTTGCCCACGTGCAGCCCCTCGGCCGACGGGTACGGAAACATCATCAGGTTGTAGAAGGGCCGAGCCGGACGATCGAGGTCGGGTTCGTTGGTGTGACGCTCCGACCAGCGCGCCTGCCACTTGGTCTCGACGACGGCCGGATCGTACGATGGATGTTGTGCGGGAGCGTAAGGCGCGTCACTCATAAGTGCCTGAAATTAAACGGACTTGCTGCACCGTGTCACCCTCGGTAGCTTGGGCCGGACCACCCGAATGGCCACGAAATCCCAGCAACTCCGCCAAAGCTTTCTCGTCTCCGGGGCCGGCGCCGCCGTAGTCCTGATCGCCGTGGTCGCCTGGTTCACGGGCAACCGTGCCGAGAGCATCCTCGAGCAGCAGGCCGACACGCGGGGCCGTGACGTAGCCGCCCGCGAGGCCGCGCTGGTCACCCACTACCTGACCGAGCGGCGCCGGGAGGTCGTGTCTCTGGCGAGCATGCCGCAGCTGATCGGCGCGGTGCGTCAGGCCTCGCAGGACGTCGGCACCCGCGGGCTCGACAAACTCGACATCCCCACGCTCGAGCGCATGTTCGCGGGCTCGCGCCAGATGGGCGGCGATCCCGGTCTGCGCGATTACATCCGCGCCTACACCACGCTCTCCGATTTCGCCGAGATGTTCGTGACGGAGAGTCACGGGTTCAACGTGCTCACGTCGGAACGGCCGTCGGACTTCGTGCAGAACGACGAAGAGTGGTGGCGGCGGACGGTCGAAGACGGGGTCTACGAGGGCGATGCGAAGTTCGACTCCTCGGCCGGGACCGTGTCGCTCGAGTTCGATGTCGCCGTCCGCGCGCCCGGGTACACGCGCCCGGTCGGCGTGCTGAAGGCCGTGTTCGCCCTCGATAAGCTGGCCAAGCTGTTGGGCGGCGACGCGCTCGAGGGTGGCGCGTACGTCGAGGTCGTCGATAACGACGGCCATCTGCTCGTGTCGCGGGACCCGAGTCTGCTGCTGCAACCGCTGGCCGACAGCGCCCTGATCCCCCGACGGTCCGATGTGGCGAGCGCGCGCGTGGCGACGTCGCAGCGCGGCGAGGAGCTGATCGTCTCGGTCCCGACGAACCAGGGCGAGTGGTGGGTGCTGTTTCGCCAGCCGACGGCCACGGCGTTCGCCGCCGCGCGCACCACGCAACGCAACGTCTGGCTCGGCGCGGTGCTCGTGGCCGCGCTCGTGGTCGGCGCCCTCTATTGGCTGGCGCGGAGGCTCAGCACGCTCGTGACGGAGCCCGTGATGGCGGCCGGCGCGATCGCGAGCCGAGTGGCGGGAGGCGACCTGTCGGTGACGGTGTCGACCCACCGCGCCGAGACCACCGAGGTAGGGGAGCTGCTGTCGTCGGTGCATTCCATGGTGGTCGCCTTGCGGCGACTGGTGGGGGCGATTCGCACCGCGGCCGACGAAGCCGCGGCGATGGCCTCGGAGATCTCGGCGTCGACCGAGGAAATGAGCGCGTCCACGCAGGAGATGGCCGCGACGTCGCAGGACCTGTCGCGGCGCGCGGGCGAGCAGGCGCAGCTGGTGCGCGCCGCTGCCGATGACGCGGCGCGCATTCTCCAAATCGGAGTGCGCCTGGCGCAGGGGGCCGACGAGGCGGTGCGCCGCAATGCGGGGCTCTCGGCCCTGGCACGCAAGCACAAGGATGTCCTCGACCAGAGCACGGTGCAGCTGGCGCAGCTCGCCGACGAAGTGCAGAAGGGCGCCGTGGAAGCGGAGGCGCTGGCGAAGGCATCCGCCGAGATTCAACGCTTCGTCGTGCAGACCAAGTCCGTCGCGACCCAGACGAACATGCTGGCGTTGAACGCCGCGATCGAAGCGGCACGCGCCGGGCCGCAGGGCCGCGGGTTCGCGGTCGTCGCCGATGAAGTGCGCAAGCTGGCGTCGGTCGCCGCGGCGGCGGCTGGCGACACCGCGGACACCGTACGTGGCGTGTTGACGCGGGTGCAAGGCACTCGCGACCGGCTGGTGCGTCTCGCCCAGGTGGCGGCGTCGGTACGCGAGGCAGCCCAGTCCGCGGCTCAGGGGCTGGGCGCGGTGGCCGGCGAGGCCGACGCCAATGCGAGCTGGAGCGGCGAGATCGCCCAATCGGCGGCGGAGATGAAGAACTTGGTGGAAGAGATTGCGAACCGGCTCGGCGCGGTGACGCAGCAGACCGACACGTTGCTCGCGTCCGCCGAGGAGCTGGCGGCGTCGGGGCAGGAGCAGAGTGCGTCGACGGAGGAGATTGCGGCGTCGGCGAACCGGCTCGCCGAGGCGGCGGACAAGCTGACCGGGGCCGTGAAGTCGTTCCGCCTACTGTCCGACGAAGAGCTGCCACCAGCGCAGGCGGCGGACTAGTCCGTGGCGGCGAAACTCAAGGCGCTCGTCATCGACGACGACAAGACGATCGTCGCGCTCATCTCCGCGACCCTGCGGGCCGCGGGCTACCACGTGGTGGCCGCCTACGACGCCATGCAAGGCTTCATGCTGGCCCAACGGGAGGTGCCGGCGGTGATCCTGCTCGACATCCAGCTTCCGGCAGGCGGGGGCCTTCCGCTGCTCGAGAAGATCACGAACAGCACCAAGACTCACGCCATTCCTGTGGTGATCGTTACGGGTGGGACCGATCCGAAACTCGAAGCCGAGTCCAAGGCGAAGGGCGCTACGTCTTTCGTTCGGAAGCCCGTCGATCAGAAGGCTCTTGTCGCTTTGGTCGAAGGGCTGGTAGAGAAGAAGGCTTAATTATCACTTGCGCAAGTTGTTTGATAACAGTACGTTAATAACTTCTCATAAACGCGCAAGCTGCCAATGCCGACCATTGTCTCCGTATCCTTGCCCTCCGATTTGCGATCAGCACTCGATGCTGCGGCGAAGCGACAGCGGCGTTCGCGGAGTTTTGTCGTGGCGGAAGCCATCCGCGACTACGTCGCTCGCCAAGAGCGCGATGCATTCGCCCACGCCCGAGACCGCACCCTCCGCGATGGTCTCGCGCTCGCGCCGGCACAGCGTGTCCAGCTCGCCGAGGATCTCTGGCAGGAGTTCGCGCGAGGTCACAAGCCTGCGGAGCCCTGGACCGCCTCGTTTGACACGTTTGAGGAATACGAGCGGTGGCGGCGCTGAAGAAGTCTCGGCTGGCCACGGTGTGTAGCCTGCTCAATGACAAAGGAGTGAAGTACGTCGTCGTGGGTGGGTTTGCCATGGCGCTGCACGGCGTTGTGCGCGCAACGAAGGACATCGACATACTCATCGAGGCAACGCTCGACAACGCGCGTCGTGCGCTAGAGGCGCTCGAGGGTCTCAGGTGGGGCGTTTCGCGTGAGCTCGATCCCGCCGACGTCATATCGAAACCGATCACGATCGTCGGTGACGACCCTCGTGTTGACCTGCTTACACTAGCCTGGAGCGTTCGCTATCCCGACGCCGCACCGAAAGCGCAGATTGTTGAGATCGACGGTGTCGAGGTCCCGTTCGCAGACTTGGACACTCTGATTCGAACAAAACAGACCGAGCGGTTTCAGGACAAAGCCGACGTAGAAAACCTCGAACAGGTGAAGCGACTCCAGCAAGAGAACTGAAGACTTAGCGCGGCCCACCCCGTTGGAGCCTCGGCACCGTGACGCTGTCAGCATCCGCATCGGTCCGAAGAATCCGCGGCGTAAGAAAGAGATACAGCTCCGTCTCGTTCGTCCGGCGACTCGAGCTCCCAAACAGTCCTCCCACGAACGGCAGGCTCGACAGGATAGGCACCCCGCCCGCATTCACGTCCCGCTGTTGGTCCCGCATTCCACCGAGTACGATCGTCTGGCCATCCTTAACGAGCACACGTGTGACTGCTTCACGCGTGGAAATGACCGGTGCGTCAAACGCCACCTCGCTCGTCGCCTGATTGATCTCCTGTTGGATGAGTAAGGACACGTACCCATCCTGGTTGATCGTCGGTCTCACGGTGAGCTTCGTTCCGACGTCGCGATACTGGATGACCTGATCGCGGCTCGGCGCGTCCGTGGGCAACGAACGACTGACCTGTACAAATGGCCGTTGGGAGCCGACAAGGAAGCGCGCCTCCTGATTGTTCGAGGCGAGCAGCACCGGCTGCGAGACGATTCTGACATCACCACGCGACGCCGCCGCCCGGATCGTCGCGTCTACGTCCGCGCGGCCGAGGTGCAGCAGCCTGATGACCAGGTCGCCCAGCCCGCCGCCGAGCAGGCTCCCCTCGCCGGTACCATTCGCGCCGTCCACGGACTGCGGGGGCACGAACCAGTCGGCACCGAGAGCGAGGGAGCGGTCATGTCGCGTCTCGACGATGAGGACCTCGATGAGCACCTGTAGAGGCCGGATGTCGAGTTGGTCCACAGCTTCCTTCATCACGTCGAAGTCCGCCTGCGAGGCCCGGATCAACAGCGAGTTCGTCAGCTCGTCGGGAACGACCGTGACGGTGCCACTCAAGGCAGATTGTCGTGCGGTCGAAGGCGCCACCGACTGACCGGCCGTGGGGAGTCCACCCGTGGGTACCACGTTGCGACGCAGCTCGTCCGACAACGTCCCGGTCGACAAACCGGTCCGACCAGCGAACTCGCCGCCACCGCCGAACAGCAGGTTCACGGTTGCGGCAACGTCGTATGCGCGAGCGTGGCGCAACCGAATGACGAACAGCTGCACGGGCCCGGAATCGGTTTGCGTGACCGCACCCCTCGATGACGGTCGAGGGACCTCTGCCTGGCGCGGCGCAATTCGGAAGAACGCCGAGTCCTCCACGAACTCGAGGCTCTGTGATTCGACGAGGCCCTTGAGGAGCGCAACGAGGGTCGGCCGGTCGACGGGAGCCGGCGTCTCGAGCGACACGCGCACCGGCTGGATATTCCCCACGAGTACCGGTTTGGGCAGGTACCGCCCCAACGCCTGAATCACGGCACGGATATCGGTTTCGACGAATCGCACCGTGACGCTGTCGTTCGCGAACCGCACCACCGACGTGTCCTGGGCAACGAGGGGGGCAAAGGCGAACACCATGGCCGCGAACGCCCACGCCGTCCTACGCCGTCTTACGCCGTCCAGCGCCGTCATTGCTTCCATGGCTCCCTCACTTGAAGCACCCAGACCGTGTCCATGCCTGCGAGGCGCACGCGGTTCCCCCGGATCTCGGCGACCTTGATGCCCGACACTGCATCGCCAACTCGCACTACGCGGCTGCCCTCAACGCCGGGGAACCCCTCAATGACGGCCGTGGCCTCTGCACCCCCGACGAGCCCAACGAGCGTCAGCGTCGGCTTGGGAGGCTGAGACGCATCGACTGGACTAGCCGCCCGCTGCGGATCGTACGCCAGGGACGGCGCGCGGCGCGTGGCACGAAACAGGTCGCGCGAGACGGCGACTCGGGCGAGCGAATCGGTAGGATAAGACCTGATGCCGGCGGAGGACGGCGGAGGACGGCGGAGGACGGCGGAAGACGTGACATTCACGACCGGCGCGAACGCCGAGATCAGTAACGCGATCCCACCCGCCCCGACCCACGCCCCCACTCCCCACATCCCACGCCACGTCATTTCGTCCCCCGCGGCAGATAGAGTCCTGCGATCGTTGCTTCGATCCTGAGCTGCTCGGCGGCATTGGCACGTCCGTTGGGATCGGTCGCCTGGACGGACAACTCGGCCAGCGTCAGCAACGGGTCACCTTTCTCCACCGCGCCAAGGAAGCGCGTCAGCCCGGCGACGTCGCCTTCGAGCTCGACGTGCACCGCGACACGATTGAAGGCGCCATCCGACGTGGAATCGGACAACGGATCGAGCCGCATGACGCGCAATGCGTGCCGGCTGGCAGCCAGAGAGACAATACCGGAGAGGGACGCCTGTGCTTCCGCGGCTGATCGCCCATCCACGAGGCGAGGCGCAAGAGCGACGACGGCACCGAGGGTCTGCGCCAGCGAATCGCGCGTCGCGGCCGCTCCGCCGAGGACGTCATTGGCTCGTGCCACGGTTTGCATCCCTTCGACCGCCTCGACGCGCAATGTCGCCACCGCGCGAACGGTCCACGGCACGACGCGCAACACGAGTACCGCGCCGACCACCGCAGCGCCACCCCAGGTCAACGCGCGCCGGTCGCGCGGCGTCACGGTTGGCCCTCCACGAGCGCGACGATGGCGAACCGATCCCGTTCTCGGTCGTCAGCGACCCGCTCCCGTGTTACCGCACCCTCCATCTTCACGTCCCGTAGCATCGCGAGGCGCTCCAACTGCGCCACAACTCGCGCGGCTGCGGGCGCGTACCCTGACACACGGACTACTCCGTCCGGCGTTATTTGAAACGCGGCGAGATACGTTGAATCGCCGAGCGCCTGAGTGATCGCGGCGAGCAGCGCGAGGTGTTGGGACCGGTGCTCTTCGGCGCGGGCGACGCTGCCCAGTGTGGCGCGCGCCAGTTCTAAATCACGGTGCGCGGCGAGCGCCGAATCGACCGCCGGTGCGGCCGCGCCGAGCGAGCGCGTTGCGGTCTCTCGAATCCACACCAACCGGCCGACATAGATCCCCGCCGCCACAACCCACAGCGCGGCGCCAACCACCAAGAACCGCATCATCCGGTACCGGCTGCGCCGCTCCTGCGTGGCGCGCGCGTCAGCAGGCAGCAGGTTGAGCCGCGGCAACGCCACCGCCGCGGAGTACGCGGCGGCGAAGTGATGCGCCTCTTCCCCGAGCACCGCCAAGGGTGGTGTGAGAGCCGCCGCCGGCCCAGCCCCGGTTCCGCGCACGAGGCGGCTCTGCCACGTCCCGCCGAGGCCAACGTCGAGCACCTCGGCTGTGCTGCCGTTCGGGAATACGAGGGGACCTTGCCGGTCCACCGTCGCCCAGGGCATCACGTCGGCTGCTGGACCGAGAGCCTCGAGCGACAGTCCAGCCTGTTTGCATCCAGTCAGCACTGCTAGCACGATCGGCTCTGTTGTCGCTCCTGCCCAGAGCGCCGCGCTGTCCTTCGCCAACACGACTCGCACGGCGTCCGTCACGAGCGGCGCGCCGTTGTGCCGAAACAAACGCGGGGCTTCAAGTACCACGTACCGACGCAGTGCCCCGGGCTTTAAAGGAGGTGCTGGGACGATGGAGCGGAGCTGAACGACATCGCGCTCGAGCACGATCCGCGCCCGGCGCACCGGCGCTCCGGATTCTCCCGCAAGTCGCGCGATGGCATCGGCGAGCCCCGCGGGACCATCATGGGGCGCCGCTCCCGCCCATTGAATCGCGTCATGCCACCAGAGCACGGCGCGGATCTGGCTGGCGCCAACCGCTATCCCGAGGACGGGGGCGCGACGCGTTACCACATCTGCCTCCGAATCACCGCGAGGCGTTCGGGGAGCGGCACCACCAACACGGTGATCGTCGAGAACGGCGGGTGGCCACCTAGGCTGCCTCGCGCCGTGATCTTGAGTTGCGGCGCGGAGAACGTCGCCAGTCGCGCCAGATCGGCGTAGCGCGTCAGTAGGCCGTCTCGCGCGCCCGGCGAGAGCAGACCTGCCAACTCGTCGAGGCTCGCAATTGGCCGTCCAACGGCCCGACGGGTGAGCAATCGATCTGTCGTTTCAGGAGAAAGCCCGGGTAACGCGAGCAGGACCTCCCTCGGCGCCGCCGAGAGATTGATCGTGCCAGGTCCGTCGGTTGTTACCAGCGCTCGATCGAGATCGGGCCATTCGTCGAGATCCCCTAGTGGATGCAAGCGCCGCCGCGCCACGATCGAGTCGGCGTCCTTCGTCACTCGACCCAGGACTTCGCGCTCGGCCGTGTTCACATTGATGCGGGCGGTCGGATCCTCGATCCGCCAGGCGCACTGCACGCCACGGCCCAGATCGATTGTGGCCGTGTCCACGAGGCGGTGCTGCGCCCACCGCGCTTGGGCAATCGCCAGACACGCTTCAGCAGCCCATCGCCCGCGGGTGAGCGTGATCCGGTTCAGCGTCGTTGTCTGGCCCAAGCGCGTCGCGGCGAGCGCGAGGCCCACGACGGCTGACAAGGCGGTGATCAGCCAGAGGACGGTGAGGAGGGCGAAACCGCCCTCTACGGCGCGGCTCAAGCCGCGGCTCGGCCCTTGCCCGTGAACGGGCACGGCTTCAGCCGGTGTGCCGAGCCGCGAGTTCACTCGCGCCATCATCCGCGGGGCCCCACGATGAACAGCAGCGTGTCGACTGTGCCCGCCCGCTGGATGCGCACTCGCACGGCTACCGGCGCCGACACCGGCGAGATCCACTCGCGCACCCACGCTGCGCTAGCCCCGGGCTCGAGCAGATAGTCGAAGTCGACTCCGCTCACGCTGTCTTCCAGGGCGAGCGTCTCGTCGGTCCGCGCTGCCAACACATGGTTTTCGACTGCAACCACCGCCCGCCGTCGCTCGAGCCACCCCTGTGGCACTCGCTGCCACGTCGTGAACTCGACGCGGTGGGGGCGGCCCGCGAATCCTCCCGTCCCCTCGGTCCCCACGTCGAGGGAGCCGAAGAGCTCAGTGAGCGAACGGTGCGCATTCCCCTCGCGGTCGAGGGTGGTCCGAGCGGCCCGGAGCCGCTGTGCGCCGTCGACGACTCCCGCGAACACGGTGTGCGCCAACAACACGACCAGGGCCGACAGTGCAAGTGCCACCATGACCTCGATCAGTGTGAAGCCTCGGCGTGAGCTCACGGGCCCCCCGCGCGATAGACCACGGTCACCAATTCCTCCACGCCAGGCGCCGCACGGCGCTCTACCGCCAAGCGATAGAGCCCTCGCTCCGGCCGTTGCACACGCATCACGTAGGGTCCCACGACCCGATCGCCGATCCGTTGGTCCAGCTCTTTGCGCTTGAGCAGGCTCCATGCGGTGAGCAGGCGCTCCTCGTCCGCCAACTCCCGCTCGCGCACACGCGCCACGGCGACCGCCCGCGTTCCGCCGGCGACGAGCTCGACGAGGGCCAGACCCGCGACGCCGAGGATCGCCACAGCCGCGAGCACCTCGAGCAACGCGACGCCGCGGTCACCGCGCACGGGGCGCTCCCGTCAACGGATCGACGTTCGGGCCGATTGCTCGACCGTCGGGCAAGAACAGCACGCCGTGCGCCGCGCGCGGTGAGCCGGACTGCACGGCGTCCGCTCGCGCCTTCTGCAGCTCTCGCAGATCGTCGGTCTCGCGAGGCTCGCGCAGACTCGCGAGCGCCAACCCACTGATTCCCAACACGAGACCGAGCAGGGCGAGCACCACGAGCAGCTCGACGAGAGTGACCCCTCGACTACGGACGAAGCGCATAGACCGCCTGGAGCAACGCTGCCGCCACGAACGCAACGAGACCTGCGAAGACCAGGATCAGACCAGGTTCGAGGAGCGACACGAGTGCCTTGAGGCGCCGTTCGGCCTCGCGGTCGTCGAGCTCAGCGGCCTTGGCGAGTAGGGCCGGCAAGCGCCCCGAGCCCTCGCCGATCGCCGCGAGCTGGATTGCATTGGCGGTCAATGCGCCCGTGGACTCGAGAGCTGCGGTGAGTCCCTGTCCTTCGGCGACTCGACCCCGCGCGGCCGCGATGCGGGTCGCTACCGCAGCGTCGCCAGCTGCTTCGCGTGCGATCTCGAGCGCCGCCAGCGCGGGCGTTCCGGTGCCGAGCAGCGCGCCGAGCGTGCGAGAAGCACGGGCGCTGGCGATTGCGAGGCGCAGCGAACCAATGATGGGGAACCGTAACAACCATCCGTGCCATGAGACTCGGTGGTTGTTGATACGGCGAGCCGCGATGACCACCAGCGCGACGGTTGCAGCTCCGAGCACGAGACCATAACTCCGGGCCCCCGCGGAGAGCGCGAGGAGGACGTGGGTCGCGGGCGGCAGGGCTTGCCCCAGGTCGCTCAACAGCGTGGCAAAGCGTGGGATGACGAAGAGCACGATCAGCGCGATCGCGCCGGAGCCGACGAGCGTGAGGAGTGCCGGATACGTGAGCGCGGTCCGGACCCGGGCCTGAGTCTCTGCTTCACGCTCTAGTTGAGCTCCGGCTTGGGCGAGCGCCGCACCCAACCCGACGCCGCGCTCACCTGCTCGCACCAATCCCACCGTAACCGCCGAGAAGTGCCCTTCAGCCAGGGCAACGCCCAGTGACGAACCTTCACGCACACGCTGTGCGACACGGGCGAGCGGGTCGCGCAGGCGCCCGCCGACAACTCGCCCGGTAGCAAGCAGCGCCTTCTCGAGCGGTACGCCCGCCTCGACAAACGCCGCGAGGCTTTGAAACGCCGTGGCGAGATCTCGGGCTGATGGCCCGCCGAATAGGAGTCGCGTGTCAGGTGTTGGGGATGGCTCGACCAACACCGGATAGAGGCCACGCGCCGACAGCAACGCCGCCGCTGCGGGCTCGGACGTCGCCTCGAGCAAGCCTCGCACGAGGCCACCATCGGACCGGGCAGCTTCGTAGCGAAATGCCGTCATTGGTCCCGCCCGATGTCGTGGTCCTCACCTTCTCCACCATCCCTGCCGTCACGGCCGAGTGAGAAGAGGGAGTAGGCCGTTCCATTGACGGCGTACGCGTACGCCCGGCCCCAGGGGTCGAGCGGGACGGGCTTCTTGAGGTAGGGGCCGCGCCAATTGTGGGCGGCGGGCTCTCCCTGCGGTGCGGATCGCAGAGCCTCGAGGCCCTGCGCGGTGCTCGGGTAGTAGTCGTTGTCGAGCCGGTATTGGTCGAGCGCGAGACCGAACAGCTCGAGCTGCGCCTTGGCCGCGGTGAGTTTCGCGTCACCAACGTTGCGAAAGACCATCGGTCCGACGAGCCCCGCGAGGACGGCGATCACGGTGATCACGACCAACAGCTCGATCAGCGTGAAGCCTCTACTGTTCCGTGACACGCAGTACCTCCTCGACCGTCGTGATGCCGGCCTGGATCTTGACCCAGCCGTCTTCGCGAAGAGTTTGCATGCCTTGCGCGCGGGCCAAGTCTCGCAGCCGCGCGATGGGCGTGTCCCGGGCCAGGTCGTGCTTCATGTCCTCAGTCACTGTGAGTAATTCGAAGACCCCGGTCCGTCCCCGATACCCAGTGTTGCGACACGCCTCGCAACCCTTGCCACGCTCGAGCGTCACCTTCCCCACCGGCTGATTCGCGACCAGCGCGACCGCGCTGGGATCGGGGCGATAGCGCTCGCGACACTCGGCGCAAACGCGGCGCACCAAGCGTTGCGCGAGGACACCGTTCAGCGTCGCGCCTACGACGTACCGTTCGATCTCCAGGTCGGTGAGCCGCGTAACCGCGCCCACTGCGTCGTTCGTGTGGAGGGTCGAGAACACCAGGTGACCAGTCATGGCTGCTTGGGTCGCGACGTCAGCGGTTTCGGGATCGCGCATCTCACCGACCATCAGGACATCCGGATCCTGACGAAGGATGCTGCGGAGTGCCGTGGGAAACGTCACGCCTGCCTTGCGATTCACGGGCACCTGGGTGACGCCCTCGAGGTGGTACTCGACTGGGTCCTCCACGGTGATGACCTTCTCCGCTGCGGTGTCGCGCAGCGCCAGCGCGGCGTAAAGAGTGGTGGTCTTCCCGCTGCCCGTGGGACCGGTGGCCAGCAAAAGGCCATGGGGCTGTGCGGCGAGTTGTCGAAACCGTTCTAGCGTCGTCGGCGCCATGCCAAGCTCATCAAGACCGACGGGCTGCCCGCCGCGATCGAGCAGACGCAGGACGAGAGACTCGCCGTACAGGGTCGGCACGGAAGACACGCGCAAGTCCATCTCGCGCTCCTCCAGGCGCACCCGTACGCGCCCGTCCTGCGGCGACCGGCGCTCCGCGATATCGAGGTCAGCCATCAGCTTCACCCGGCTCACCACGGCCGCGTGGAGCCCACGTGGCGGACTCGTGACATCGGTCAGCACACCATCGACTCGGAATCGCGTACGCAGGCTATCGCGCGTGGACTCGAGATGAATGTCCGAAGCTCGCGCGCTGTGAGCTTCGCGGATGAGGAGATTCACGAACTTGATGACCGGTGGCTGGTTCGCGAGATCACGCGCGTCTGCGTAGGGCGACTCGCCCGCCTCGACATTCGGACCAACGACGGCATCCAGGTCCCGCACCAGTTCCACGACGGACTCCGCCGCAGCGTAGGTGCGCCGGATCGCGTCGGTCAGCTCCTCGCGCGGAACCGGGACGAGCTCCAAGGGAGCGTCGTAGGTGACCTCCAGGTCATCGAGTACCTCGACCGGCGGTTCGCCTACGATGGCAACACGAAGCCGACCCTGGGCGACCTCGAGTGGAAAAACGCCGTTCGCCTCGAGGTAGACGGCCTCGAACGCGTCGGGAAGCGGGAGCCGGGATTGCAAAGCAGTGGCCACGGGCCTCTTGAGCCTGCGAAAGGACGCAGCCATCTGAGGCAGATGGTGTGCCACGAGCAAGCCGTTATCTCTCGTTTGAAAGCCTGCACTGGCGGGCACGTCGGGCCAGGCGAGCGAACGCAGGTGTTACCTGAGCGACGACTGCATAGTCGGGTTACAGTCTGGTAACACCTCCTCGCGAACTCCCCCGTCTCGGCCCATATTCCCCGACCGCGTCGCACTACGAAACACATTCGTCGGGAGCGAGCATTCGTGTCGCGTCACACGACTACTGCGCCAGCGTTGGCCCACGCACCCGAACCGCCGTCGGGCGCGTCCTCGCTCGTCGGCAGTTCCTCCGCCATGCGCGCCGTGCGCAAGCAGCTGCGCACCCTGGCGCCCTACCCGTGGCCAGTCCGGATCGAAGGGCCGCGCGGCACCGGCAAGAACCACGCCGCTCGACTCCTGCACGACACCTCTGCTCGCAGCGGCGGGTTCGTACGATGCGGACTGCATCTCGTCTCGGCGGCGGAGGGACGTGAGTTGGCCGAGCTGTTCGGATGGGCGCGAGGAGCCTTCACAGGGGCGGTGCAGGCCGAGCCCGGCGTGTTCGAGCGCGCTCACCGGGGCACCGCATTCTTAAATGAATTGGGCATCGCGTCGCCACGCGTGCAGGAGATCCTCCTACATCTCCTGGAGGAGCGAACCGTGCAACGCATCGGCGAGCACGTTCCTCGACCCGTCGATGTCCGGGTCGTCTTCGCAACCAATGTGCAACTCGAAGCGGCTGTCGCCGCAGGGACGTTTCGCGCCGATCTGTATGACAGGCTCGGACTTCACGTCGTGCAGATGCCGACCTTGAGTGCACGCATGGAAGATCTCCCGGAACTCGTCGCCGCTATTCTGATCCGCAAGGCGGCTGAAGCTAGAATTGAAGCTCCGGAGTTGCCGCCAGCGGATCTCGACCGCCTCATGTGTTACGACTGGCCAGGGAACGTCAGGGAGTTAGAAAACGCGCTCGAACACTTCCTGGTGTTTCGTCGCTTGCCGTCGCCCATTCCGAGGGCGCGGCGAGGGATGCACGCCTGGCACGCGGCAGTCCTGAAATCACTGGAACAAACTGGCGGCAACAAGTCGGCAGCCGCGCGGGCGCTTGGCATTAGTCGGAAGACGCTGCACGCGCATCTCAAACAGCGGCGGGCATAAGGCGATGCTCGTTTGCAACGAGTGTAACCCCACCATCAAGAAGGCACCCCGGTAACACCTCGGTTACACTGTCGCGCGCGTCGTCGCGGTCGATGGCGCACGCGCATGTCGCGTCACGGCAACACACTAACTCGCTCCTAGGTCACTCGACGAACCAGGCACACCATGTGCCTTGCACGAATGTGCTCCGGGCGTCCGGAACGACCGCCCCTTTATCACGGCTTGGCCCATGCGCGCTCGCTTGCTCGTCGCACTCACGGTTCCCACGCTGTGCTTGTCGACGGCAGCATCTCTCGAGGCCCATAACGGGCCGACTCCGTCACCATCCGGAGTATGTGGTACTCTCCAAAATCCTTGCCCGGGTATCCGCGTGACTGCGAACACATTCACGCCCGCGACGCGCTCGCCCGAGACCGGTCCGTTCACGTACACGGTGACCGTGCAAAACCTGATGGACATCACTGGCTCTGCGGTCGTCACCTGTACGGGTTCGGCCCAGTTCGTGTGTGTGACCCCGAACCCGACCACCTTCACGCTCGGCAGCGGTGCCACACAGGTCGTGACGGTCGGCTATTCCACGAAGGGACTGGGTCATTTCACTCAACAGATCAAGATCGAGAACTTGGACTGGGATGGCGCGAAGGTCTACGAGCGCTACAACTACTTCAACAGTGGGATTGTCACCGTCAGCGGCGTCCCGATCGCCAGCCACGTGAATCCGCTCGACTCCGCGTTCTTCGTGGCAACGGATACGATCCAGGCGACATTCGCCCATCCGAGCGGCGTGACATCCAGCTCGTTCCGCCTGCTCATCGACGGGGCCGACAGCACGTTCATCTCCGGTAACCGAGTCACGGTGACCAGCAACGGACTCAAAGCGGTGAACCTCGGTCTCACCGCCGGCTACCATACGTTCGGCACGTATGCGTGCGCCGTGAACGGCCGATGCGATTCGCTGTTCACCACGTTCAATGAGACCGTTTCCCTCGCCGGGTCGGTGCTCGACGACTCCCTCGGCATCGGTGAAGGCGCCGGAGTCGAGGGCCTGCTGCCCGGAGCGCTGCCGCTTCCCATCGATTCGTTGCGGGGTTGCCCGGTGCATTACGACGATCCCGAGATTCGGCTAACCAACCCCATGTCGTACATCACGCAGCCCGCGAACCCCGGGGCGGGGCTGCCAGCGGGCTACATCTTTCGAGCCTCGGTGGTCTGGGGCACGACCCTGATCATGTCGACCGCCACGCACGACTGGCGAGTGGCGGATAGCACGAGTTGCGGGAACGCCAGCGCCCATCGCGTCTATACGTATACCTACCTCACCCCCAGTCAGTACGATTGGAGTTATTGGCAGAACGCGAGCCACACGGACCCTCTCTGGGACGTCTATCCGTACTCTGACTGGAGCGGTTCACACGGGGGCGGGCAGCCCCCACAGGCACCGATGCGGTCGGGCTTCGCGGGCTCTACCAACGTTTCTGGTGCCTCCCTGCCTAGCGCGCCAGCGGCCGGCGGTAAAGGCGGCGGCGGCGGGCCCCTCCTGCCGTCCGCCGGGGCGATCAATCCCGACAGCTACAAGATGTGGCTCAACGGTACGCTGATCGTCAATAACGGCCAACCCGTCGGCGGGACCGGCGTCACCAAGATATTCGCCGACGTCAATGGGTCTCAATTCAACCTCGCTGCCGCAAGCACGCTCTTGCACCACTACAATGCCAGCAACCCCCCGAGCGATAGCGGCGGGTGGAACCAGCTGATCGCAAGCGTGGCGGACTCGACCAATCATCGCAGTTATATCCGCGCCCGCTTCGTCGTCGGCTCGGGAAACACCGTGCAGGCCCTCGCGCTCGCGCCGCTGCGCGATTTCTCGCACCTCGACCAAGGGGAGTGCGCAGCCTTCGGGGCGATTCAGTGTGGTGGCGTCACCCTCACGCAGGCCATCCCCGGCTTCGTGACGCGCGACCGCGACCGTAGCCTTCATCTCGTCTACCGGTCCGCCTCACAGCGCGCAGCGCAGCTTCTTCCCGTAGACGTTCAAATGGTGCGCACACAAGCCTCGCCAGATTCATTGTGGGCCTGGCCTACGGCCACCGGGGTCGTCGCGGGAGGCACGTTGCGTTACTACGGCACCAAGCGACCCGCAAGCGTGACCGACTCCGACACGCTCTGGGACGACGCGGCGCTCGAGCACCGCGTGTTCGGCGTTGCCGTTGACAGCGCCATCACGGGCAACGTGGCGATCCGACCCATCACGATGACGGCGCGCAGCTTCTACCCGGGCAGCGTGGTACGAGACGACACGCTGCGCCAAGAGGTCGTGTACCTCCAACTGTCCGACACAACGATGACTCGCTTCGGCCCGGGTTGGGCGCTGGCTGAACAGAGCCGGTTGATCTTCGGACAGACGTCGCAGGGCGTGCCGGCCGTGATCTGGCTCTCCGGCGACGGCTCGTACTCGATCTTCCGGCAAGTGGGGGGCTTGTGGATCACGCCACCGGGGGAGACCACCCACCTCGTGGACCTCGGTGGCTCAGGCTCCTACGTCGTGGGCGCGAAGTACGTGCTCTACCTCGACAACGGCGCCAGCATCGGGTTCCGGGCGAACGGTTGGCAAGCGTGGACCGCCGACCTCGTATCGAACCGCACGGTCTACGGGTACGGCGGCGGCACCGACAGCACGCGTCTCCTGACGATCACCGACCCCAGCGGCATCAAGTATGAGCTGACCTATGGAGCCGCCGGAACAGTCACGGGGATCGCGATCCGGGGGACGGGCGGAACTCTCCAGACGATGGCGACCCTCGCCTACGATGCGAGCAATCGCCTCCGCAAGGTGACGATCCCGCGCAGCGCGACGACCAACGACTCCACGCTCTTCTCGTACCGCGCCAGCGCGCCCGGGGCCTTTGTCGAAACGGTCACCGATCCCCGGTCGACGACGTCGGCTCCCATCGTCACGGGCTTTGCCTACGACGATCTCTACTTTCTCCCCATCTCGACGACTCGGCCCCCCGACCACTACGGCTCGGGCGTCGCGGATTACCGCGACCCGTTGCGGCGCGCCCTGCCCCGCGCGAGCCGGGGCCGCGGCACGCTCGCGGCCGAGCGTCTGATCTTCTTCAATTGGTTCAAGGGCACCCTGGTCGACTTCGCACGCCAGCCCACCGACTTCCAGGTCGACAAGTTCGGGGGGCCGACGTTCGTGCGACGCATCGCGCCGCCCGCGATCATGCAGGGCTTCCAGGTGATTGACTACGGCGGCGACTTCGTGCGCCGGATCGCGCGCGATTCCGTCGGGCGCGTGACTAAGATCGTCGCGTCGGCGGACCGCCCTGACATCGCCGATTCCGTGATCTACCACTACGACGCCCTCGGCCGCGTGGACACGATGTCCCGCAACACCGTGCAGTGGCCCATCACGACGTTCACGCTCGACACCGTGAGTTACGTGTACGACTCGGTTACCGTGGACCCGAGCGGTGCGCCGGGCAAGGCTTGGTGCTCGCGTCTCAAGTCCATGAAGGACGCGGCGGGTGGCGTAACCAACGTGCTCTACGGGGCGAGCGGTGCGGGCGCCGACCGCTGCCTCCCTCAAAAAGCGATCGGTCTCGCGTCGGATACGACGATCTTCACGTACGGGCCTTTGGCGGCGGGCAACGTGTGGGGCGTGCGGCCCGTGCGCGTGCGCGATCCCAACGGCCTCGCCGACTCGGTCCAATACGACGGGTCGAACTGGAATAGCCTGCGCCACATTCGCGTCGCCGACACGGCGACGAGCCTGGCTTATTACAACGCGTTCGGGTGGATGGATTCGACGGTCGACGCCGTGGGTATCCGCACCGACCTCCGGTACGACCTCTCGGGGCGCGTGAT
Source organism: Gemmatimonadales bacterium (assembly GCA_036004745.1). Classification (GTDB taxonomy): domain Bacteria; phylum Gemmatimonadota; class Gemmatimonadetes; order Gemmatimonadales; family GWC2-71-9; genus 20CM-2-65-7. The sequence continues at coordinate 122,868 of DASYRD010000018.1, forward strand.
TCGCACCCGCACCGGCCCGACCTCGAGCACGACGACGCCCACGGTCGCCAACTTCTACGGCCGCGGCGGAATCCTCGACAGCACCCAGGTCTACTCGTCTGGTGGGATCGATGCCGCCGCCTCGGGGACGATCCAGACCACGAAGAATTACTTCGATCGGTTGGGCCAGCTCGACTCGACGCTGACGCCGGGCACGGCGCAGACCCGCCGCAACCATCACGTCGTGCGAGACCGCTGGGGCAATCCGATGTGGGACTACCCGGGCAACGGGACCTATGTGGCCCGCGTGCCCGACTGGCAGGGGCGGGCGAGCAGCATCGCGCTCAGCCAGGTCAATCCCTCGTATTCGATCGACGGCCAGCCATTCGCCGACGCGGTGACCGACTCGGTCTACCTGTCCTTCGGACTCGGCATGGGACGAACCCTCTCCGGTGGACAGGGCTACTGGCTCGACTACGACAATAAGGGACGCGTCTTCCACGAACGCGGCGACCAAGTCGCGTGGACGGTATCCCCGTTCTACGAGCGCCAGCGCACGTTCAGCCGAGTGAACGCACCGATCAGCGACGTGCTGACGTACGGCGATGGGCTGATCGTGAAGCGGAATTTCGAGTATAACCGGCGCGGGCAGCGCACGAAGATGACCGATTCCCTGTCGATCGCGACCGGCAAAGGGAGCTGGGCGACGGGGGCGGAGACGCGGGGAGCGATGTGGTATTACTACAGCACGGCAACGGCACGACTCGACTCGCTGGTCGACTCGAGCGGCACTGCGCGGGTTGGGCGTGCGCGGTGGCTCTACGACCGCGGTGGCCGCGACACGCTGCACGCCGTGCTGCTCGCCGGTGCCGACGCCGAGGTCGTTACGGTCACGCGCTACGACGCCGCGGGTCGCGTTAGTTATGCGCAGAGCAACAAGCCCAGCGGCACGAACGCCGGCACCTGGTATCAGTTCTCGAGTCCCACCTACTCCAAGCTCGACGAGCTCAACGGGTTCAGTTCACTCGAGCCCAATGGCATTGCGACGCCCGACCCCCAGAGTCGCACGTCGAGCTTCACCTATGCGACGGACGGCACCCGCCGCTTGCTCTCCTCGAGCAAGACGGGCACGGGGTTCGGGTCGGTGTACTCGTGGACCTACGACGTGTTTGGCAATCGCCTGACCGAGAGCCGCAACATTCAGACGGAGACCGGCTGCGGCGCGCTTTCGACAGGGACTTCGACGTTTGCGATCGACAATTCCCTCACCCGCACGACGGGCATCTGTAACAAGAACAATCACTACTACACGGACCGCGCGGGGAACCGCCTCGCGCAGGGCGATACCAACTCCTTTGGCGGCGGCAATCTCGGGCCGCAGCAAATCATGTCCTACACGGCCCTCGGCCAGCTCTATTTTTCGATGACCCCCACGGCCAGTTTTGGCACGTTCGACTATAACTGGCATCTCTACGACGTCGGTGGGACCCGCATCGAAACCATCGTGAAGAGCGGTGACACATACACACCGGGCTCGCTCCCGAGCGACACCACAGGGACTCGAACGTTCTACGTGTACGACGGGAGTGACGTCGCGCTCACGGTGGTGAAGAGCGCAACCACGTGGTGGGTGCATCAGCGCTATCTGACGGGCGGCGTGGACGCGCAGCTCGCGGGGCGGTTCAGTCCAGCCTTCTCGTGGACGCCGCAAAACCTCGTCCTCGTCGGAGACTATCAGGGCTCGCCCGTCGCGGCGATCAAGGCCGACGGGACGCAGGAGACAAACGCCAAGTTCTGGAGCCGGAGCCCGTTCGGGGGTGCGGAAGCGGCAAGCGGCACCGGCGGTAGTACCAATACCGGCACGGGGTTCACGGGCGCGAGCGCTCCGAACGCCAGTGGCGGGTTTGTCTACATGCGGAACCGCTGGTATGATCCACAGACGGGGCGGTTCCTGACGCAGGATCCGATTGGGTTGGCGGGGGGAGTGAACCTGTACAGCTATGCGGGTAACAACCCCGTCAGTTTCAGTGACCCGTTCGGGCTATGTCCAAAGTGCAAAATCGACGACGCCGGCAAAGCGTTTATCGCCAAAGAGGAAGGTTTTAGGGCAAACGTTTATGCGGACCCTGGTGGTCGGCGCACCATCGGGTTCGGGCATCTCATAATGCCGGGCGAGAACATTCAAGGTCCCCTGACTCGAGAGCAAGGGATGGCTCTAATGGACACGGACATTGAGCAGCGAGTTCAGGGCGGCCTTGACCTCGTTACTGCGGACCTCAATCAGAATCAGGTCAATGCGGTAGGGAGCCTCATATTCAACATTGGGATCACCAGATTCGGTGGTTCAGAGGCATTGCAACGCCTCAATGCTGGCGACTTCGAGGGCTTCAAGCGAGAGGCCTCGGAGTTCCGCCTCGTCAACGGATCAATCGAGCCGATCTTGGTTGGTAGGCGGGCTAGGGAGGCAGCCTTGTTCGGCGATTCGGAGTCGATTGTCAAAGAGCCTAAGTTGCCTTGGCCTTTTCCTCGACACTAGGAGGTTGAGCAAATGATTTCTGCGGCCGCCCTCATTCTGCTCGGCCTGGTAGCACCAGCGGGTCCCTGTGACGGTGCACAAAACCAGGTAGAGCTCGTCGATTGTCTTCAAAAGCAGGTTGATGACCTACACAGGCAGCTTCAGTCACGGGTTTCCGTAATCGAGGCCGGGCTCGCCTCCCCCCGCGCACAGGTGTTGTTCGTGCGATCACAGGACGCTTGGAAGCTTTTCAGGGACACCGAATGCGAGAGTGAGGCGTACCAGTTCGAAGGCGGCACGCTCGTACCAGTTGCGCAGCTTCGATGCCTTCTTCGAGTTTCCGCCGCCCGCGTCGAGGAGTTAAGGAACGTGTACCCGCGAGTCCGGTGAGGATCGCTAGTCTCGCGATCCGAAAAGAGCACGTCGACCTATTGACACATCTCCTCGGCTGAAACGAGCGCCGGCCTCAGGAAACAAACACAGTTGAGGAACAACGTTTCCCGAATTCGTCAAGCAAGAACATCGAAGGACGTCGCGTAAAAATGCGTCCAGCGACGGCGTAGAGAATGATGATCGTAAGTGCACCACGGGTGAGATCACGTGCGCATGATGCTTCGGGGTGATCCGAGCCGCATCCTCGCCTCCGAGGTGGCGCGCGGCATCGCCAACGAGTGGGCAGTACCGGCCACGGCTTTTCCGGCGCGCCGGGCGCCTTCGCCCCGGGGCGATGAGTTGATCGGCGCGCCCCGTCGGTCGTCTCACGCAGCGGGGTGTGCGGCCGGGGCCCGTCCCTTCCAACTCCACCGTGGTCGGACAGAGGACTGCGAGTCCGTTGGGCGGTGCCAATGCCTTCTCCCATCTGATGTTGCCGGATGGTTTGCCGGTACGCCCGTGCTCTATCTACACTCGCCGATGCGGCAACGCTCATCACTCATCCGCGCCATCACACTTCCTCCATATTCCTCCCCCTACCACACAGGCACGGGTCGTTGCGTCTGGGCGGTGACTGGGTACCAGCAGAATCCGCTACGCTGCTCAGTGACAGGGCACGGGCGGGTAGGCCCGCCTTCCAGACGTCGTGGAGCGCCCTAGTCCCCGAAGTGCGCCAACCGGACATCCAACACGTCCGGCAGACGCTGTAACTCCTCGAGCACGCCGTTCTTCAAAGCCTGGTCCACATTGATCGCGGCCAGCGCCTCTTGTCCGGGGGTATCGCGTCGGGCTTGGTGGTAACTCGCGATGTTGATCCCCGCGCCACCCAACACCGTCCCCACACGCCCGATCACGCCGGGCACGTCGCGGTTCCGCATCACGAGCATCCATCCCTCAGGCGCCACGTCGACATGGTAGTCGTCGATGCGCACGACGCGCCCGTGACTGTTCCCAACGAGGGCTCCCGCCACGCGCACGCGGCCGCGCACCGTGTCGACCTTCACGCCGACCGACGTCTCGAACCCCGGCTCCGGCGCGCCCGTCTTGCGCGCGAGCTGAATGCCGTGCTCCTCGGCGAGGACCTGCGCGTTCACGAGACTCACCGGGCCGGCGTTCATCGCCGAGAGCACTCCCTCGAGCGCGGACATGAGGGCCGGACGCGGCGCGGCTTCGTCCTTGCCGCCGTAGGCGACCTCGAGGGCCTTGATGGGGCCCTCGGATAGCGCGAGCGCGAGCCGGCCGAGTCGCCGCGCCAAGTCGAGCAGCGGCGCCAGGCGCTTCAGCGCCGGGCCGCCACCCACGCCGGGGACGTTGATCGCGAACGACAGATCGCCGGAGACGAGCGAGTCACGCACCGCCGTGCAGATCTCGACCGCCACGCGCTCCTGCGCCTCGGCGGTGGAAGCCGCGAGATGGGGCGTCAGCAGCACGCGGTCGAGCGCGCGCAGCGGCGAGTCGGCCGGCAGCGGTTCGACCGAGAAGACGTCGATCGCCGCGCCACCGATGCGCTTCTCCTTCACCGCCTCCGCCAGGGCACTTTCGTCCACCAGCTCACCGCGGGCAGTGTTTACCAGAATCGCCGTCGGCTTCATGAGCTTCAGGCGCGCCGCGTTGATCAGGTGGTGCGTCTGGTCGGTGAGCGCGACGTGGAGTGTCACAACGTCGGCGCCGCGCAGCAGATCCTCGAGTGAGAGCAGCGGCACTCCTATCTCAGCGGCCCGCTCGGGGAGCAGATAGGGATCGTGCGCCACGACGCTCATCCCGAAGGCGCGCGCCAGCTGGGCGACGTGCGCACCGATGCGGCCCAGCCCCACGACGCCGATCGTCTTGCCGCGCAGCTCCGTGCCCTCGAACTTCTTGCGATCCCAACCGCCGCTCCGCATCGCCGCGGCCGCCTCGGGAATCCGTCGCACCAGCGCGAGCAGCAAGCCGAGGGCGTGTTCGCCGGCGCTGACGGTGTTGGCGCCGGGGGCGTTCATGACGGCGATGCCGCGCCTCGTGGCGGCGGGGACGTCGATCGTGTCGACGCCCGTCCCCGCCCGCGCCACGACACGCAGGTTCGGGGCCCGGGCCAGGACGTCGGCGGTCACACGGGTTTCACTGCGGACAATCAGCGCGTGCGCGCCGGCGAGCGCCTTGTCGAGTTCTTCCTTGGGTTTCCCGGCCACGGACATCACCTCGATGTCCGGCGTGGCGGCGAGCAGCTTGAGGCCGCTCTCCGCGACGCGATCGGCGACGACGACGCGCCAGGTCACGCTAATCGAGGGCGCTGCGAATGAGCGTCAGCAGCTCGTCGAGCGCGTCGACGGTGTGATCGCCCATGTGGCCGATGCGAATCGTCGAATCCTTCAGCGCTCCGTACCCAGCGCCGATGACCCAGCCCTGCGACTTCAGGGCACCCACGACGTCCTTGGCGTGCTTCCCGTCCGGAAGCTTGAGGCACGAGACCGTCCAGCTGCGGCGGCCCTCCACCGGCACAAACGCGATCCCCGTCTCGGCGCTCCACGTCTCGACGCGGTGCCGCATCGCGTCATGCCGAGCCCAGCGCTTCTCGATGCCGCCCTCCCGATCGATGCGGGCGAGCTGCGTCTCGAGCGCGTACAGCAGCGAGATCGCCGGTGTGTTGGTCGGCTGGAACTTGGCCATCGCGGCCGCGAAGGTGACGAGGTCGAAGTAGGCACCCCGCCCTTCGAGCGTCTTCGCGCGCTCGAGCATGCGGTCCGACGCGACGCCGAGCGCCAGGCCGGGGGGCAAAGCGAGGGCTTTCTGGGAGCCGGTGAAGACGAAGTCGAGATTCCACTTGTCGGTCTCGACGGGCGATCCGGCCATCGATGTCACCGCGTCGACGAGGAGCAGCACGTCGTCGAACTCCTTCACGACTTCAGCGAAGCCCGAGACATCCTGGAGCACGCCCGTCGACGTCTCGGAGTGCACGCAGGTGACGGCATCCACGGGAGTCCGGCGCAATGCGTCGCGCAGCATCTCGGGCTCGATCGCACTGCCGAGCGGGACGTCCAGCCGGATTCCTTCCTTCCCGCAGGCGCCCACGAGCGCGGCGAAGCGATCGCTGAACGCGCCGTTGACGAGCGACAGGGCGCGGCGCTTCACGCCGTTGCGTACCGCCATCTCCATGAAGCCGGTCGCCGACGTCGTGCCGATGAGCACAGGTCGAGCCGTGCGCGCCAGCGCGCCGAGCTTGGGGGCGACGCCCTGCAACAGCTTCTCCATCCCGGACGAACGATGGCCGATCATCGGCCGAGCCATCGCTTCGAGGATCTCGGGGTGTACGTCCGTTGGACCTGGAAGGAAGAACTTCCCGAACGGCACTGTGGTCATGCCGTCGCCCGCGCCAATTCCTCCACGAGCCCTCCCACGACAACTTCGCTGGTCTTCACGAGGCGCACGCCTTCGTCGCCCCACTCGCGCAGCAGGTGCTCCGCCATGTCGCGGTCGATCGGCTTCATTGCATCGGTCACGGCAAACAACCTTATCTGGGGTCGGTGCTCGAGGAGGCCTTCGATCGCGTGCCGAACGCATACGTCGAGCGCCACGCCATAGAGCACGATGTCCTGGGGGTCGATGGCATCCAGAACGGGAAGGACATTGGGGTTCGTGAACACGTCAAAGCGGTGCTTGTGGAATAGGACGTCGCCTCGATGCGCCTTGGCATCCTGAGCGTCAGGCTCGATGACGAGCGGATCGCGGAGCGCGGTTTCCGGGATCTTCTTCTGGCCGGGCGTCCCTCGCAAACAGTGCGGCGGGAAGGTCGCCTTCCAGTCAGGCATGTCGGAAATCTCGGTATGCTCCCGGACGTGGTCATCCGCGCTGGCGACGATGCGTACGCCGTGTCCGTGCGCGAAATCAGTGAGTTTCCTGAGGTTCGGAATGATGTGCTCGGCGTCGGGCACGTACAGCTTGCCGTCGGCCTTCATGAAGTCGTATTGGGTATCGACGTCCCAGAAAATCACGCGCGCCATGGCGCGAAATCTAGACGGCCCTACAGTGCGAGCGCTACGGCCACCTCGTCGCAGGCGTCCTGGCGGGGACAGCGGGCGCAATCGGCCCACACCTTGAGCGGAAACTCCGCCTTCTCCGCGGAGCGGAAGCCGAGCCGCAGGAAGAACATCGGCTTGCGCGTCAGACCGAACACCTCACGGAGCCCGAGCGCGCGCGCGTCCTCGAGCAGCGACTCCACCAGCGCGCGGCCCACGCCGCGGCCCTGCTGGCTGTCGTGCACGGCGAGCGCCGCGATTTCCGCGAGCGTGGTGCTGTAGACCTTGAGCGACGCGGTGCCGACGATCGCGCCGCCCGCGTCCTCGGCGACCACGTACTCCTTGATGTGGCGGCAGAGATCGTAGTTGCTGCGCGGCAAGAGATCGCCGGTGGCGACGAAGGGCGCCATGAGTTTTTCCATCCGCGCCACGTCGGCAAGGACGGCCGAGCGAATGACGGGGGCCGGCGCGACAGTCGTGAGAGTCGAAGTCACGCGAGCACCTCCGCGAGGATGGTGACGCCACGCTCCAGGTCACTTTCGCTGATCGTCAGCGGCGGCACGATGCGGATCACGTTCGGCCCCGCGGTGAGCACGAGCAGGCGGCGTTCCCGCGCGGCCGCGATGACCGGCGCCGCCGGCTCGCCCAACTCGATGCCCCACATCAGTCCGCGCCCGCGCACCGCACGCACGCGAGGCGCCTTCGCGGCAAGCTGCTCCAGACGCTTACCCAACAACGCCCCCTTGGCCCGGACTTCCGCGAGGAAGTCGGGGTCCGCGACCGTCCGGAGAACCTCGAGCGCGACCGTCGCCACGAGGGGCCCACCGCCGAACGTCGTGGCGTGATCCCCCGGCGCCAGCGCGGCGGCGATGCGGTCAGCGACGAGCACGGCGCCCATGGGCAGACCGCCCGCGAGGGGCTTGGCGAGCGTCAGCATGTCCGGGACCACGGCGGCTTGCTCGCAGGCGAAGAGCGTGCCCGTGCGTCCGAGCCCGCATTGCACTTCGTCGAAGATCAGCGCCGCGCCCTTCTCGTCGCAGAGCTGCCGCAGGAACTTGAGGAATGCGGGATCGACGGGCCGGACGCCGCCCTCTCCCTGGAGGGGCTCTACGATCACCGCGGCCGTCGCGTCGGTGACGGCGCGAGTCGTGGCAGCGCGGTCCCCCAGCGGCACGATCTGCACGCCGGCGAGGAGCGGCTCGAAGGGGCGGCGATAGTCGGGGCGGTCGGTGGCCGCGAGCGACGCGAAGAGCCGCCCGTGGAACGAGCCCGTGAACGCGACGATCTCCGTCTTCGATTGCCCTTGGGCCCACTTCCGCGCGAACTTGAAGGCGCCCTCGTTCGCCTCGGCGCCCGAATTACAAAAGAACGCCTGGCCGCCGAACGTCTTGGTCAGCTCGGCCGCCAACCGCGCGCCCGGCTCGGTGCGATACAGGTTCGAGACATGCACGAGCCCGGTATCGAGCGCGCGCACGATCGCGTCGCGAATGACGGGGCTGTTGTAGCCGAGGGCGTTCACGGCGATCCCGGCGACGAAGTCGAGATAGCGGGTGCCGTCCTCGGCGATCAACTCCGAGCCTTCCCCCGCGACGAACAGGGGGCCGACTCGGGAATACACGCCCAGCAACGCCGAAGCGTCCAACTGTACGGCGGTCACGCCGGCTGGGTCGCGGGAGGTGCCGAAGGAATACGGAGCAGACGGGTGCCGGCGGTTTGGCTCGAGAACATGTCGAGATCGCCGATGCGAACCGCGCGGACACCGGCGCCGAGCGCCTGGGCCGCGGCACGCAGCTTCGCGGCCATGCCGTCGGTCGCGATGCCCTGCTCGATCATCGATTCGACTTCGGCGGCGGCGAGGGTCGGTTGCGCGACGCCATCGACCGTGACGCCTTTGATGTCTGAGACGAAGAGCAGCTCCTCGGCGTGCAGCGCGGCGGCGACCGCGGCGGCGGCATGGTCCGCGTTCACGTTGAGGGGCACCCCGCCCGCCGGCGTGGGCGCGACGGGCGCCACGACGGGCGTGAGGCCCGCGAGCAGCAAGCTCTCGAGCAGTGACGCCCGGACCGCGGTGATCTCACCCACGTACCCGAGGCCACCGTCGACGGGACGCGCGGCGAGGAGCCCGCCGTCCACGCCGGAGAGCCCGATCGCGTCGAGCCCCGCCGCGCGCAGCGCGCCGACGAGTAGGCGATTCACGGGCCCACCGAGCACCATCTCGACCACCTCGGCGATCTCCGGAGTCGTGACGCGGAGGCCGTCGCGCTTCTCCACGGGCAGGCTCAGCCGGCGCGACAGGGCGCTCACCGCCTGACCACCACCGTGAACGACGACGACGGGAGTCACGCCCACGAGGGCGCGGGCACACTCCGTCACCCACGCTTCGCGATCGAGCTCGTTGCCGCCGACCTTGACGACGCGCACGCCTAGCATACGAGACCTGCGGTCTCGGCGAATCCGAGCATCACGTTCATGTTCTGCACCGCCTGGCCGGCGGCGCCCTTCACGAGGTTGTCTATCGCGGCGATCACGGTCAGGCGCGGACGCCGCACATCGGCGACCGGCACCACGCCCAGCGCGACACGGTTCCGATAGACGACGTCCTTCAGCGACGGCAGCGCGCCCTTGAGCACCTGGACGCATGGCTCGCCGTTGTACGCCGCCTGGTACAGTCCCTCGGCGGTCGCCTGGTCGAGGACGCGCGTGAGCGGGACGTGGATCGTCTCGAGGATGCCGCGCTTGACGGGCAAGAGGTGCGGAGTGAAAACGAGGTCACCGGTGAAGCCGCCCTCGCGGGCGAGCGACTGCTTCAGCTCGGCGAGGTGGCGGTGGGTGTTGCCGATCGCGTAGGCGCGGAAGTCCTCGGACACTTCGCCGAAGAGGAGCTCCCGCTTGGGGTTTCGCCCGGCCCCCGTGACACCCGACGCGGCATCGATGATCACTTCGCGTGACGCGTCAATCAGGCCTCGCTGCGCGAGGGGAATCAATGCGAGGAGCGCGGCAGTCGGATAACATCCGGGATTCGCCACGAGCTCGGCGGCGGGGAGCTGGGGCCGCGTGAACTCGGTGAGACCGTACACCGCGTCGGGCGACAGTCGGAAATCCGCCGACAGATCCACGGCGCGCTTGCCGGCGGCGCGCGCTTCGTGCACGTACCGGGCCGACACCCCGTGGGGCAACGCCGACAACACGATCTCCGCCTTGGCGAAGGGCGCGTCGTTGGCTTTGATGAGCTGGTGGCCTTCCACCCACTCGCCCGCGGCCGTTTCGGCCGTCGCGAACGCGATGGAGGCACCCGGGTGCCGTGCCAGCAGCCGCAGCAGCTCCTGGCCCACATATCCAGATGCCCCGAGGACCCCCACGGGGATGGATGTATGATTATTCATTCTGACGGAATAATATGCAGGTACTGGTGAGATGCAAGGGACGCTACGTCACCCGTTCCAAGCGGGGATTGGGCCGGTAGGCGCGCCCCACCTTCGCGCACGGCTTCCCTTCCACCATCACCACGTCGGCCGTGAAGTCGAAGCGGCCCTGGAACAGGCTCGACCCGACGCCATAGGCGTCCACGGGAACGCCTTGCTCCTCGAACTGCCGGATCTTCTCGACGGTGAAGCCGCCCGACACGACGATCTTCACGTCCTTGAACCCATCCCGATCAAGCGCGCGTCGCACGTTCCAGACGAGCTGCGGATTCACGCCGGTCGGCTTGGTCGTTCCCATCTGGGGAATCACGGACTTGTCCACCAGCGTCTCGGACGTGTCGAGCCGAACGCCGTAGAGCTTGTCGCCGAGGGCGCGCGCGACGGCGAGCGACGTCCCGACACAGTCGTTCTCGAAATCCACCAGGGTGATGAGCCGGATCGCGGGGTCCATCTGTTCCGCGAACTTGCGCGACGCCAGCACCGTGTCGCCGCCGTAGGCCGCGATGAGCGCATGGGGCACCGTCCCGATCCCTTCGGAGCCCCACCACGACGCCTGGGCGTCGGTCGACACGCCGATCGCGCCGGCGATGTGCGCGGCATAGCCGTCCCCGGTCTGCACCAGCCAGTGATCGTGGCGCGCCGGGAAGAACATCACTTCCTTGGGCTTCGCGGCCTCGACGACGCGGCGCGTGTTCGTGCCGACGCGCGTGCGGCGCGCGAGGACGCCCAGGTACACCGTCTCGAGATTCGCGAAGACGTCGTAGGGACCCTCGATGAGCAGCACCGTCTCCCAGGGGTCGATTTCCTCGCCGTCGTAGAGCGCGTGCACGACGAGCTCATCCCAGCCGTCGGAGCAGAGCTTCAGGATGGCGATCGCCTCGTCGATGCCGCCGAGCGACGCGTGCGCCTTGGCGAAGACCTGCATCGTGACGCGCGGCCGATGGCGATCCTTCCGCAGCAGCTCGCGGGCACGCACGAAGTATTTGTCGGAGTAGTAGCCCTCCCGCATCCGCTCTACAGGTAAATGGAAGATTGAAGGATCGAGACGCGGGCGGCGGGGTTTCGTCATCGGCCGGCGGGCCACGCGAACGTGGCGACGAGGGTGTCGCCGCCGGGGAGGGGCAACCTCCGGGCGACGTCGTTGAGGCGCCCGCACACCACCCCGACGGGCTGCGCGACCTCGGGCGTGGCGATGCGGAGACAAACCACGTCGGCGTCGAGCGCGAGGACGCGGTCGCGCGCCGACTTGGCCGGCTCGGGCCGAGCAAGCCCGATCTCGAGCGTCGTGGTGCGGCCCGCCATCGCCAGCTGCACGCGCCGCGCGGGCGCCTCGGGCACCAGATCGAATCCCCGCGGACCGCTTACGGTGTCGCCGCGCACGAGATTCATGACCACGTGGGCGCGGCGCGGACGGACGACCGCCTCGAGGACGATATCCATGGTCGAGTCGAGCACCTCCAGCTCCTGCGCGGGACGTCCTTCCCCGCCCGAGAACCCACGCACCAGCACCACGTGGACCCAAAGGCCCTCGCTCGGCGGAGTACCCGGGCGCGGTCGTCCGAAGAGATGTACGCGGGCCGTGTCGCCCCAAGCGAGCCGCACCGAGCGCCGGTAGGTGTCCTGCTCCCAGAGGCCCAGCCCCCGTCGCGACCTGCCGAGTCGCCGTTTCGTGAAGAACTCACCCGAGACGAGCACCGTGTCACCCTCCGGGACAATCTGGAACAGGGCCTCGACCTCGGCGGTGTCATCCCGCAGCGCGAAGCGCAGGTCGGTGCCGGCGGGGCCGCTGACCGAGCCCCGCGCCAACTCGAGGTCACCGTCCTGCACGACGCGCACGCGATAGGTGACGCGCGTTCCCGGCCCCTGCCCGGCCCAGAGCAGCGCGACAATCGCGAAAACACTGGAGACACTAATGGACGACGATCGCCGCACGAACGTCCTCCAGCGCGCCCCCGGGCCCGCCCCAGCGGCCGTGCGCCAGCCACCCGCCGGCGACGCCAACCACGAGGGCCACGACGGCCCAGAACGCCAGCGCGCGACCCCGGATCGTCGGCCGAGGCACGACGCGCGCGTGGGGATCGCCCGCCGAACGCGCCAGCGCGACGCGGACTTCGAGTTGGCTCGCGCGCGCGCCGGAACAGTGCGAGCAGGCAGCGAGATGCTTGGCGAGCAACGCCCGCTCGGCGAGCGACATCTCGCCGTCGAGCTCGGCATCAATCTGCTTGAGCCAGTGCTCGTGACTATCGCTCACTGGACCTCCTCTCGAACGCGATACTTGAGCGCGCGCCGCTGCATCCATCGGACTGCGAACGCATCTGCCAGCGAGCGAAATACTCGATTCCACATCCCGTACTTCGTGACGCCAAAGCGGCGCGGCCGATGACCCACCGGGACCTCCTCGACGGTCCCCCCGTGCATCTTGATGAGCGTCGGCAGAAAGCGGTGCATCCCGCTGAACAGCGGCAAGGCGCGCACGGCGTCGGCGCGGAACGCCTTGAGCGAGCACCCGGTGTCGCGGATCGTCTCCCCGTTGAGCCAGTTGCGCACACCGTTGGCGATGCGGCTCTGGAGCAGCTTCCACTTCGAGTCGGCCCGCGCCGCCCGGTACCCGGCGACCGCGGTGGCACCGGAGCGCTCCAGCGCGTCCACCACGCGCGGCACGTCGGCCGGATCGTTTTGGAGGTCTGCGTCGAGCGTGACCACGAAGCGTCCGCGGGCAGCGCGGAACCCGGCGGCAAAAGCCGCCGTCTGTCCCGCATTCCGCTCGAACGATACGATGTGCAGCTCCGGGTACTCCCGCTTCAAGCTCTTGAGCGTCTCGAGCGACCCGTCGGTCGATCCGTCGTCCACGGCCACCACCTCGTAGCTCCGGCCTGCCCCGCTCAGCGCACCGGCGATCTCGGCGAGCAGGGGCGGGAGATTCTCCCGCTCGTTGTAGACAGGGATGACGAGGGAGAGATCAGGCGAGTCAGACGGGTTCGGTCTCACCGATGGGGGAACGTAGAGGAGTGGTTCGTGCCGAGCAAGTTGACAGGCGCGAAGCGAGTGGGTAAAACCCTAACACTTCTTCACATCGGAGCGGTCCGTGTCCGAGGCACTGTCACGCCGCGACTTCGTTGCATCCGCCGGCACGCTGGCCGGCGCCGCGCTGGCCATCCCGCACGCCATGCGCCCCCCGAAGCCGCTTCCGGCCCGGAGCCGCTGGGCATCGAAGCCGGTGATCATCGCGAGCGCGAACGGCATTCGCGGCGTGCAAAAAGCCTTCGACCTGCTCATGCAAGGCGCCGACACCCTCGACGCGTGCGTGGAAGCCGTGAAGATCCAGGAGCTCGATCCGAACGACGACTCCGTCGGGTACGGCGGACTCCCCAACGCCCTGGGCGTGGTGCAGCTCGACGCGTCGTGCATGCACGGCCCGACGAAGCGGGCCGGTGCGGTCGGATGTCTCGAGAACATCAAGACGCCGTCCGAGGTCGCGAAGCTCGTTCTCAAGTACACCAACAACGTGTTCTTCGTGGGTGAGGGCGCCAAACGCTTCGCCCTGTCATACGGCTTCAAGCAAGAGGATCTCCTGACCGAGCACTCGCGCCAGAAATGGCTGGCGTGGCGCGCCAATCTGAGCCCCAACGACGACTTCCTCGACGTCCCCGAATCCGAGAACATGGTCGCGCGGCCCACCGGCACGATCAATTGCGACGCGGTCACGCCGACCGGCGAGATCTCGTCGGTGACGACGACGAGCGGGCTGGCGTTCAAGATCCCGGGCCGAGTGGGCGACTCGGCGGTCATTGGCGCCGGGCAGTACACCGACAACGACATCGGCGCGGCGGGCTCGACGGGGCGCGGCGAATCGAACATCAAAGTCTGCGGCGGAATGCTCACGGTCGAGTTCATGCGCCGCGGCATGAAGCCCACGGACGCCTGCCTCGAGACCTTGAAGCGCGTCATGGCAACGACGGAACCGAGACTGATCGACGCGCGCGGGCGCCCCAAGTTCGGGCTGATCTTCTACGCCGTGAACAAGCGCGGCGACTTCGGGTCGGCCTCCCTGTTCCCCGCCAGCTATGCCGCGCACGACGGCACCGAGGCGAAGGTAAGAGACTGCGCGCACATGTTCGAGAACGCCTGACGCGAATGCGTTGGATTGGCGCGGGCCTCGCCGTGGCGGCTTTGACACCCGCGCTGGCTGCCGCCCAGCGCGGCACCTGGGTCGATCAACTCTATCCCTACGCTTACTACAGCACCGTCGACGGGTTCTGGCTCGCCGGGCGCTATGGCTGGTACAGCCCGATGGGGTTCACCGAGCGCCCCGAGCCGAACTTCGCAAGCATCAAGTTCGACGCGGGGGCGAGCACGCAGGGCAGCTACCTCCTCAATCTCGACGCCTCGGCGCCCGCCTATTGGGACGGCTGGCGCTTCGCCGTGACCCTCACCGCCAGCCGCGCCAACCGCCTCGGTTACTACGGACAGGGCAACAGCAGTCCCTATGACGCGGACAGCGTCACACCGGCGAACCCGTACTTCTACCGCGTGAGCCGCACTACGCAATCCGCGCGTCTGACCGTGCAGCGCCGGATCGCGCGCCCGCTGCGCGTCCTCGCCGGCGCCACGCTCGAGCACACGAACTTCCGCGAGCTGCCGGGCGCGAGCCGGTTCCAACAGGACCGCGCCGGCGGCATCATCCCCGCAACGGCAGTCCCGTTCAGCGATCACGTGGTGCGTGCCGGCCTCGTGGTCGACTGGCGCGACCAGGAGATCGACCCGCATCGCGGCGTCTTTTTAGAAGGAATGGTCGGGCGCGGGAACGGTTACACGCGCACGACGGCTGCCGCGCGCGTGTATCTCCATCCGCTCGAGAAGGTCATGATCGCCGCGCGCGTCGCGGGCGAGCGCATGACCGGCTCGCCGCCCGTCTCGGCGCAGATGACGATGGAATCGAGCGAAGGGCCGTCGGTCGCCCTCGGCGGCTACCGTTCGCTGCGCGGCTACTACGACGCGCGGTTCGTGGGGCCCGGAAAGATCGCGGCGGGCGTCGAGGTCCGGTACGCGTTGCTGTGGGCGCCGAGGCTGCTCGAGCTGAAGCTCGTCGCGTTCTATGACTGCGGCCGCGTGTTCGGTCCCGGCGAATCGGTGCGCCTCACCGGCGATGGTCTGCACTCGAGCGCCGGCGGAGAAGTCGCCCTGGCGCTGGTGCGGAATACGTTGTTCGTACTGGGAGTTGGAAAGGGTACGGAAGGGGCCCAGCTGCTCTTCGGAACGACCTGGAGCTACTGAGGAACCTCCCGGATCTCGACGCCACGTTTCTTCAGCTCATCCACATACGGCCCGAAGGGAACTGCTTCGTCGGGCGTGTGCGCGCCCACCGCCGTAATCCGCCCGTCCACCTGCATCAGACCCGTGATCGCCAGTGAGTAGCCCGTCGTGCGCATCATGGCACTGACGCCCGCTTTTGGATCCGCGTAGTCGAGCAACTGCCATGCGACACGGCGACCATCTTTCCCGGTCACTTCGACCCGCAGCGCCACGAGATCGGGCGCGTTGGGTTTGGTGAGCTTGGGAGTCACGGTGGCGATGAAGGCGTCGCGCGGCACGATCTTCGTCCCCTTCGCCACGACGGGCTTCGTGCCGAGGAGCCCCAGCTCGCGCACGGGGCGCATGATGGCGACGTGGCCCGGGTAGCGCAGGGTCTTGTACTCCATGGTGCGGACGCGTCCGGCGTACGCCCACGGCATCGTCGAGATGCCGCCGCCCGTGTGGAACGCTTCGAGGGTGCCGACGGGGGCCGGGAACGCTACCGCTTCGAGCTCCGAGAGGGCATCGACGCGCGCCGGTTTGCCGTCGCGCAGTACCCACGAGGGTGTCGTGTAGTAATCGAGCGCGCCTTCGAGCGAGTAAACGATCTGATAATTGAGGGGCGGCTCGGGATGCTGCGGCAATCCGCCGACGAAGATCTTCACGGTATCGGCGTCGCCGACGCGGCGGATCCCTTCAGCTGCGATGATGTTGACCATCCCGGGGGCGAGGCCGCAGTCGGGGATGATCGAGACGCGTCTCTTCCGGGCCGCAGCGTCGAGGGTCTTCTGTTTCTGCACGATCTCGGTGTTGCCGCCCAAATCGGAGCAATGCAGCCCCGCCGACACCGCCGCCTTGGAGACGGCATAATTGAAGAAGTAAGGCGACGCGTTCATGACGGCGTCGTGCCCGCGCATGAGCGCGCGCAGCCGTGCTGCCTGTTTCACGTCGACGCGGGCCACGGCGAGCCGCTTCCCCGCCCTCTTCTTCAGAAAGGCGGGTATCCCCTTCGGATTCAGGTCAGCCAGGGTGACACGCTCCACCTCCGGCAGGCCCAACAGATCGAACGCGCAAGCCGACCCTTGCAGGCCCGCGCCCAGCACCAGCATCCGCATTGCTACAACGCTCTCGGTTTTAGGCGCGCGAAAGCTAGTTAGATTCGGTCGGAATGTCGCCACCTGCCCCACGAGCAACCGACCTCACCCACCAGCGCCTCAGCCGCGCCGCCCTCGAGCTGTTCAGCAGCCGCGGCTACCACGACACGACCACGGCTCAGATCGCGAAGAAAGCGGGCGTCGCCGAGGGGACGATTTACCGGCACTTCCCGAGCAAGCAGCAGCTCCTGAACGACATCTACCGGGCGGCGTTGCGTTGGGCGACCAAGACCGTCGAGGACTCGACCGGCGCCACGCCGCGCGCGCGGCTTACGGCCGTCGCCCAGGGACTCGTCGAGGGCGCCGTCCGCGATCCCGCGGTGGTCAAGCTGGGGTTGCTCGAACGCCACGACGCCGTCCTCGACGACGAGAGTCGCCGGACGGCGCGGGAGTTCCGCATGGGGATCGAGAGGGTGATTGCGCAGGGTAAGGCCGAGGGCTCGGTCCGCCCGGGCGCGGTCGATGTCTGGGCTGGGGTGTGGCTCGCCGCGATTGGCTACGCGCTCGAGAAGATTGTGGGGAAGGAGTGGAAGCCAGGTGACGCAGGCGTGGGACTGGTGATTGAGGGAGCCTGGGAGGCCATTGCCGCGTAAGACAGGGGCCCGCTACGCGACAAAAGACCTGGCAGTCGCTGCGCGGGCCCCTGTCCTACGCGGCCCCTGAGCCCCGACGCAACTCTAGCAGCGCGATCTCCGGTGGTACAAACACCCTGATCGGCACGCCCACGACGCCGATGCCACGACTCACATACAGCTGACTCGAGCCCTGCGTGAAGTGCCCCATCACGTACTTCGTGATCAGCCGCCCCGCCGACCATCCGATCACTGGTAGGTAGATCTGCCCGCCGTGGATGTGCCCAGCGAGGGTCAACGGTACGCCGCGCGGCGCCGCGCCGTCGAATGCTCCAGGGCGGTGCGCCAGCAGGATCTTGAAGACCTCGGGGGGCGAGCGCCGCAGCGCAATGCCGACGTCGGCGTCCTGCGGATCGTCGGCGCGCCAGTTGCGCGGGTCGTCGATGCCGACGAGCGCCAGGGGCGTGCCGTTGCGCTCGACGACGTGCGAGCCGTTCTGCACGAACGCCTGTCCAGCCTCGCGCACGCCGCGAATCACCGCCTCTTCACCCGTGTAGCGATCGTGATTACCGAGCACCGTCACGACGCCGAGCGGCGCGCGCAGCTCCCGGAAGGCGCGGACGTAGTCGGGGATATACGTCGCGGCGATGTCGATCATGTCGCCCGTCTGGCAGATCAGGTCGGGGTGAAGGACGTTCGTCAGCGCGACGATCGCTTCCATCTTCTCGCGCTCCATGTGAATCCCGGCGTGCACGTCGGAGAGGTGCGCGATGCGGATGCCGTCGAGACCAGGCGGGAGGTCCGGGAAGAACAGCGTGCGGCGCGTGACGACCGGGAGCCGCTCGGCGCTCCAGATGCCGTAGCCCGAGAGGCCGAGCCCGGCGGCGGCGTAGACGTAGGTCGCGCGGGCGAGGAACTGGCGGCGCGAGAGCTGTGAGTGGGGCGTGGGACGTGGGGCGGCGGGCGTTGGACCCCACCGGTTACGCGCGACGCCCCACGCCCTACTCACGCCTTTGGCCAGCAGGTAGACGCAGACCAGCCCGCAGAAGACCCACCCCATCATCTGCCAGGCAATCCAGGGACCGATGTAGGGTAGGCGCCCGATGCCCCACAGGCTCCCCGAGAGCATGCGCGTCGCGACGATGACCCACGGGAAGTTGAAGAGCGCGAACACCGCGGCGAGCCCCCAGCGCACGTAGCGCGCCTGGCGCGGACGCGTGGGATCGGGGAGACGCTCGCGCAGGTACAGATAAAGCAAGATCTGCGGCGCGATGAAGAGCAAAAGGTAGATTACGGCCACCATGCTATCCCGTACGCTCCTCTTGGTTGCGGGGTTCCCGGCGGCCGTTGTCGCGCAACAGGTGACGCCCGTCGATCGCCAGCTCGTCGCCGCCGGCGTCTGGTCTGAATCTCGCTACAACTACGCCTACTGGGACGCCGTGCGAGCCGATTGGGACTCGGCGTTCGCCGCCGTCGTCACCGAGACGGCGGGACGCGCCGTGTCCGACGTGCAGTACATCCGCCGCATGCGCCGCTTCGTGGCCCTGCTCAACGATCCGCAAGCGGAGCTCGTTCCGCCGCCCGCCCTCGCCGCCCGCGTGGCGCGCCCGCCCCTCGAGCTGCGCAGCATCGAGCGGCGCCCGTTCATCATCGACTACGCCCCGAACGACGAGATGCGGATCGCGCGTCCCCAGCGGCTCGCCGAGATCCTTGCAATCCAGGGCGTCCCGGCGGAGCAATGGATCCGCGATTCGATGCTCCCGGAGGTCCCGGGCGCCACGGACGCGAGCCGCTGGGAACGCGCCGCCCAGCGCATGCTCGAAGGCGAGAAGGGCACCGCCCTGCATCTGCTGCTGCGGCTCCCCGGGGGCGAGCAGCGCGGCGCCAGCGTGACGCGGAGCGTCTCGCTCACCGCTCGCTGGCCCCTCGACCCTCCCGCCCTGGACGTCGACACGCTGCCGGGCGGCGCGATCTGGGTGCGTGTGTCGTCGCTCGCCGACGCGGAGGTCGTGCACGCGTTCGATCGCGCGCTCGGCGACGCGCCGCGCGCCAGCGGCATCGTGCTCGATCTCCGCGAAGCATCGGGCACAGGCGCCGGCCGGGAGAATGGCTACGCGATCCTGGCCCGGCTCATCGAACGGCCCGTCCTGACGTCGCGCTGGCGCACGCCCCAATATCGCCCCGCGTACCGCGGTGCCGACGCGCCCGACTCGAGCGGCGCGTGGCTCGCCGCGCCGTCCGATACGATCCGGCCGCGCCAGGGGGGAGGCCGGACGCGCTTCGCCGGGCCCGTCGCGATCCTCTCGTCGCCCCGTACCGCCGGGCCCGCCGAGGATTTGCTGGTGGCCTTCCGGAACGGCTCTCGTGGCCCGATCATCGGCGAGACGTCGGCGGGGAGCACGGGTCAGACGCTCCTCCTGCCGCTGCGCCGCGGCTGGCAGCTCCGCGTGACGGTGACGCGCGACGCGTTTCCCGATGGCACCGAGTTCGCGCGGACCGGCGTCGCGCCCGAGGTGCCCGTGACGGTCCGGGTGGATGATGTGTTGGCGGGGCGGGATGTGGCGCTCGACCGCGCGCGCGAGTACTTGAAGACCGCGCCGCGCCGCTGAGCGCTTATGGCATGACGGTGAAGGTCAGCTGCGGCTCGATCAGGGGATGCACCAGGATCCGGCCGACGACCACGTAGGGCGCGGGTGTCAGACTCGAGTCGACGACCCATTGCGTGTAACGCGTGAGGATGCCGCCGAGCGCGAACCGGCGCACATCGGTCGAGTCCAGGGCGCACCCGGCCGGTGCGGGGAGCGTCTTCACGGTATTCACACCCGCTCGAATGGCCACGTTGTCGACGCAGGTGGGACGCAGCGTAGCGTCGGAGCTGTCGTTGATCGACTGCACCAGGACGATCTGGTGACGGACCCAGACGGTGTCGCCGCGGGCGGCGGTACTGATCGTGTCGGGGCCGGGAGCGCCGCACGTCGTGTCGCAGTCAAACGTCGCTACCCCGTATTGGAACACGAAGCCCGTCAGGTCGGTCGACGGGAGGCAGCCGACCCCCAACCCCAGGGCCGCCGCTCCCACCAACACGATCGCGTACCGGCTCGTCCTCATTTCTTCTCCAGCTGCGCCCGGAAGAACCCGATCACCGTACGCCACGCGCTGTCGGCAACTTCCGGTTTCTCGCGTGTGCGCAGGAACCCGTGCCCGACACCCGGATAGACGGTGTACGGATAGTCCTTCCCGGCCGCCTTCATCGACGCCGTAGCATCGGGCAGGCCGGCATCGATGCGGGCGTCATTCTCGGCGTACACGCCGAGGCCCTTCGCGCGAATCCTCGCCATGTCTGCCGGATTGGGGGCCCCACCGTAGCACACGACGAAGGCCTTGAGCTCCGGCGCATTGGTCGCGTACCGGAAGCTCTGTGACCCGCCCCAGCAGAAGCCGATGACGCCGATCGCGTCCCCGCGGACCGCCTTGATCGTCTTGAGATAGGCCTTGGCCGCGTCGAGGTCGGCCGTCACCTGGTCGGGGGGAAGGGCCACGATGCGCTGGCGCGCGGAGTCGCCGGCAGCGGGCGTGCCACCACCGCGCGACAGCAGGTCGGGCGCGATCGCCACGAAGCCGTCTTTGGCAAGCTGCTCGGTCGTTGCCCGGATGAAGTCCGACAGTCCGAAGATCTCGTGGATGACGATCACACCCGGCGCCGCCGTCGGCCGTTCGGGATACGCGAGATACGCGGTGATCGTGTCCTTGCCGCTGAGATACTTGACGTACGCGGCGTGGATGTCTGGGCGGAAAACGGCGGTAACGGGCGGTAGCGGGCGGAAGAAAGCCGCCGCCACCACCACGTCGCGCCGCAAACGAGACCGCCGGTTACCGCCTTGTACCGCCCGTTACCGCCCATACGCCACCCTCCAGATCTTGCCGCCCATGTCGTCGCTCACGAGGAGCGCACCATCCGTCGTCATAACGATGCTCACCGGACGGCCCCACCGCGAGCCGTCGGGCCGCTGCCACCCGGTGATGAAATCATCGATCGCCGTCGGCTTGCCATTGACCACCTGGACCCGCACGACCTTGTCACCCGTCGGCACGGAGCGATTCCAGGAACCGTGGAAGGCGACGAACGCGTCACCGCGATACTCGGCGGGGAATGCGCTGCCCGTGTAGAACGTCATGCCCAGGGGCGCGGAGTGCGCCTGGAAGGTGATGGCGGGCGGCTCGACATTCGAGCAGGCGGCACTCGAGTACTCGGGGTTCCGCTGGCCCGGCAGGTAGCACTGCGGCCAGCCGTAGTATTTCCCATCCTTGATGATGTTGATCCGGTCGGGCGGGATGTCGTCGCCCAGGTTGTCGCGGTCGTTGTTCGTCGCCCAGATCTCGCCCGTCGTGGGATGGACCGCCAGGCCGACGGAATTGCGCAGGCCGCGCGCGAAGACGCGGCCCCCGGATCCATCGCGATTGAACTGCACCACCGCGGCGCGCATCGAGTCGGACTCGTCGCAGAGGTTGCACGACGACCCGACGCTCACGTACATCTTGCCGTCGGTGCCGAACACCACGGTGCGGGTCCAGTGACCGGTGCCGCCCGGGATGTTGGGCACGTCGACCACTTTGGTCTGCGAACCCGGGTTGAAGTGCACGACTTCGTTGTTCTCGGCGACGAACATCGTGTCGCCGCGGAACGCGATCCCGAAGGGGCGATTGAGCCCCGAGGCCACCGTGACGGTCGTGTCGGCGACGCCGTCGTGGTTCGCGTCCACGAGGCGGACGATCTCGCCGGCGGAGGGACGCGAGGCGTACACGGTGCCGCCGGGTCCCAGCGTCAGGTAGCGAACGCCGTTCAGGTTCTGGGCAAACACGGTGACGCGGAAACCGGATGGAACGGTGAGCGGCTGCTCCTGGCTCGAGACTGGCTTTCCTTCGCAGGCGAGGGCCACAACTGCGGCGAGGATGGCGCGCTGGTGCATGGAATGATGGGTTAGGGACATGGGAAATACCTCGACTAGGAGTTCATGGTTCCTGGGGCGGCGTACACTCCCTGCAGCGCCGTCTCCCCCTTCGGCATCTTCTCGCGACTCGCGATCGCTTCTTCGGCCGCTTGCTCCACCTCCGCGGCCACGCCGGCCTCGACCTCCTCCAGCCGCTTGAGCTTCACGCCGTCTTCCTTCAGATACTCCTCGTACAGCCCGACCGGGTCGCGCTTGCCCCAGCTAGCGAAGAGCTGCGCCGGGAACGTGTCGCGCGCCTCGCGCTCGTCGTGAGTCGCGTGCCCGCCCATCCGGAACGTCTCGGCGACGAGTAGCGCGGGCCCCTGCCCCGTGCGGCAGCGCTCGGCGGCGATGCGAGTGGCGGCGTACGCGTCGAGTACGTTGTTGCCGTCGAACTGCGCGCCCCACACGCCGTAACTCGCAGCCCAGTCCTTGTATTCCCCAGGGAGATGGTGCTGCTCGAGCCGGGTGCCGAGGGCTACCTGGTTGTTTTCGATGATGAAGATGGCGGGAAGGCGTTGTACGGCGGCGAAGTTCGTCCCCTCATGCGCGGCCGCGGTATTGGTCGAGCCGTCACCCACCCAGGTCAGGGCGACGCGCCGCTCCTCCTTCATCTTGAATGTCAACGCGACGCCCGCGATCACCGGCACCATGTCGCCCACGTGCGAGATCGGCTGGAGCACACCGTCCGGCAATGAGCCGACGTGCAGGTCGCGACCGCGGGAGGGCGAGTCGTCGGTCGCGAGGTAGGCACGCAGCATCGCCGCCAGCGACATCCCCATCTCGCAGCACGCCGCGGCATTCCGGATCATCGGCGCGACGACGTCGTGCTCCCGATCGAGTGCATGCACGGGACCGACGGTCGTGGCTTCCTCACCGGTGCCGAGCCACGCCTTGGAGATCACGCCGGTCCGGACCCACCGCTTGAGTTGGACGTCGTGCAACCGGGCGCGGACGAGGCCGGCGTAGAGACCGAGTTTGGCATCGATGGTGAGGCGGGAAACGAGGGCGGCGCGCTCGGGTTGCTGCTCGATCGTGGCGCGGAAGGCCCGGACCAGCTCGGGCTCGGCCTTCCACTCGACGTACTCCGGTGGATCGAACGCGGGGAAACGCTTCACGGTGCTCCGGCGGCGCTCCGTCCGACGACCTGTCCGTCGCGCTTGAAGACGACGCCACCCTTCATGACAAACTGGACGTTTTCGAGGATCTGGATGTTCTGGAGGGGATCGCCCCGCACGGCGACGAGGTCGGCCTGCTTGCCGGCGGCGATGGTACCGATCTCAGCCTCGAGGCCGAGCAGGGTGGCGCCCCCCGACGTGCCCGCGACGATCGCCTGCATCGGCGTCATGCCGTAGCGCACCATCAGGCCAAACTCGCGCCCGTTGGTCCCGTGGCGCATGACGCCGGCGTCGGTGCCCAACGCGATGCGCACGCCGCCGTCCACGGCGAGTTTGAACGAAGCGTGGATGCGCGGCGCGATCGCGAGGGCTTTGGCGGCGATCGCCGGGGGCAGCCGGCCCGCTCGAGCGAGCGAATCGACGGTGTACCCGGCGAGGAGCGTGGGCACGAGCCAGGTGCCCTTCTCCTTCATCATCCGCACGGCCTCCGCGTCGAGCATCGAGCCGTGCTCGATCGACGTCACGCCGGCGCGGACGGCCGCCTTGATGCCTTCGAGCCCGTGCGCGTGCGCAGCTACGCGCCGGTCCATCATCCGGGCCGCCTCGACCACGGCGCGCATCTCTTCCTCGGTGTACTGCTGCACGCCGACCGAATCGGTCGGCGAGAGCACGCCGCCCGTCGCGCAGATCTTGATGACATCGGCGCCGTGCTTGACGTCGTAGCGCACCATGTCGCGGACCGCCTCCACGCCGTCGGCGGCCCCAGTTTCAAATCCACCCTGGCTCTCCGGACTATCCGGCTGGAAGCCCGACGAGCCGTCGCAATGCCCACCCGAGATGCCGAACGAGATTCCGGCGCCCAGAATCCTGGGTCCGGGGACCCAGCCGGCGTTGATGGCGTTGCGGAGCGAGATGTCGGTGAAGGCGTCGGCGCCGACGTTGCGGACCGTCGTGAACCCCGCCTCGAGGGTCTGCTGGGCGTGCGCGGCACCGAGCAGCGCGCGCTGGGCCGAGCTCTCGACGAGGCCCTGATGCTGCCAGTCCCCATCGCCTATGATGTGGCCGATCAGGTGGACGTGCGCATCGATGAAGCCGGGGAGGACGGTGTACGCCGACAAGTCGACCACCGTCGCGCCGCTCGGCACCGTCACGTTGGTCCCCGCCGCCGTAATGCGCCCGCCTTGCACCAGGATCACGGCGTTCTTCACGGGCGCGCCGCCCGTCCCGTCGATCAAGGTGCCTGCGCGAATTGCTGTGACTGGAGGGGCTTGCTGAACGGCGAGAAGGGCGAGCAGGGCGGCAGCGATCACTTGAACTTCTCCTTGAGCTTTCCGAACAGGCCCCCTCCCGACGACTCCTCGGCGGTCAGCGCGTCGGCGAACTCGATGGCCGTCGTGTAACGGTCGTCGGGGTTCGTCTGGAGGGCCTTGGTGAGAGCCTTCTCGACGGCCGGGGGCGTGTCGGCCCGCAGCTGCCGGATGGGCGTGGGCTGACCGCGCAACCGCGCGATCATCATCTCCTGCGCATTGCGGCCCGTGAAGGGCAGCTTCCCGGTGAACATCTCGAACGCCACGATGCCGAGCGCGTAGATGTCGCTGCGCGCGTCGAGCGGCTTGCCGCGGATCTGCTCGGGACTCATGAACTCGGGCGTGCCGAGGATGATGCCGGTGGCGGTGAGCTTCGCGATGGCCGGGTCGGCGCGGCGCTCTTTGGCGAGGCCGAAGTCCATGACGACCGCGTGGTCGACGCCGCTGGCATCGTCGGGCACGAGCATCACGTTTTCGGGCTTCAGGTCGCGGTGGATGATCTGCAGCTCGTGCGCGTGGTGCAGGCCGGCGCACATCTCCTGCAGCAAGGTGATGCCCACGGCCAGGTCCATCGGGCCGCCGCGCACCTCGCGGTCGGAGAGCAATTCTCCCTTGAGGAACGGCATCACCAGATAGATGAGGCCGTCTTCCGACTCGCCCAGGCGCAGGATGCGGCAGACGTTCGGATGCTCGAGGCGCATCGCGAGCCCCGCCTCGCGGCGCAGGCGCTCGACGGAGCTTTTGTCGGAGGCGAGACGCGGCGAGAGCACCTTGATCGCGACCGTCTCGCCCGAGGAGATCTCCTTGGCGAGGTACACGTATGACATGCCGCCCTCGCCCAGCTTCTTCATCACCTGGTAGCGGGCGTCGAGGATCTGGTTCGAGAGGGTGGACGCGCGGTCGAGCCCCTGGCCCTTGCCCGAGACGGGGGGCTGGCGCACGGCCGTGCCGCTCCCCGAAGAGGCCGGCTTCGCCTGGACCTCGACGAGCATCGTGCCGTCTTTGGGACAAAACCGGGCCGTGTCGGTGTAGACCGACCCGCACTTGGGACAGCGGCGTTCACTCATTGCCGCACCAAGTTGCGCCCTTCGTTCTTAGCGCGATAGAGGGCCTGGTCCGCAAGAGAAACGAAGCTATCCGCGCTCTGGACGCGGTCGTCGGGGAACGACGCGAGGCCGATGCTGACGGTCATGTGCAGCGGATCTTCTCCGGGATCGCCGAAGTCGCGCGCCATCACCCGCCGCCGCAGGCGCTCGGCGAATATCGCCGCGCCGTGCAGCGCCGTCTCCGGCATCACCACCACGAACTCCTCGCCCCCGTAGCGCGCTACGATGTCCACCGACCGCGCCTCCCGCCGCAGGAGCTCCCCAACTTGGCGGAGCACCGAATCGCCCGCAATGTGACCGCGCGTGTCGTTGATCTGTTTGAACCGGTCGATGTCGGCGAGCAGGATCGTGAGCGCCAGATTATACCGGCGGGCGCGGTCGAGCTCCTGGCTCAAGGCTTCGGATAGCGCGCGTCGGTTAAGGCAGCCGGTGAGCGCATCGGTCAGCGCCAGCTTTTCGAGCCGCTGCTTGTCCGACACGGCCGTCTCGAAGTCGTACGCCTTTTCGATCGCCGAGACGGCCGTCTTGATCACCGTCTCGCCGAACTGGGCGTCGGCGCGCGTGAGCGGTGGGTCGTCTCCGGTGGTGCGCAGGAAGAAGACGCCCATCTGCTGGTCCTTCATCCAGAACGGCAGCGCGACGGCCGAGCGAGTCGGTACCTTGATGCCGTCCTTCTCCCAGCGCAGCCGCTCTTCCTTGTAGAGCGGATCGGTGGAGACGTCTTCGACCAGGACGAGCCGGCCCGTCGTCAGGGCCTGGCGAATCTCCGGATAGCGCGCCAGCTCGATCTGGAGATTGCGCAGCATCGGGTTTTCGTACGCGGCCACGACGACGCCCGTCTGGTCACCCGACTTGGCGAGCACCATCGAGCACTTCGAGATGTTGAGGACGCGCGCGACGCGGCGCGCGAGGATGTGATAGATCTCGTCGGGCTTGAGGGAGTCGGTGACCTCGTGGAGGATGTCCACCATCGCGGCGCGGCTGCGGGCTTCCTCGCGCGCCTGCGCCAGCGCCTGGCCGACGCGGATGTGGGCCTCGACGCGGGCCAGCAGCTCGCGGACCCGGAACGGCTTGGCGATGAAGTCCGCGGCGCCGAGGCCGAGGGCTTTGACGGTGGCGTCCTCGGGGGGCATGGAGGAGACCATCAGGACCGGGAGGTCCTTGTGGCGCTCGTCCGCCTTCAGGCGCTCGAGCAGCTGCAAGCCGTCGACCTTCGGCATCATGATGTCGAGCAGCAGGAGCGCCGGCTTGACCTCCTCGAGCTTTTGCAAGAGACCGTCGCCGCCGGGGCAGACGTGGACTTCGTAGCCATGTTCCTTGAGGATCCACGTCAACGTCTTGACGAGCGATTCGTCGTCGTCCGCGACCAGAATACGCGCGCCGGTGGTGTTGGCCATGCAGTCCGTCAGTCCCCGAGCAGCGCGCGGTCGACGTTGCCGCCGCTCACCACCAACACCGTGACTCCCGACGGCCGGACGGCACCGGAGAGCAGAGCGGCCGTCGTGGCGGCACCGGACGGCTCGACCGCGAGCTGGCAGGTACGCCACAGAAAGTGCACCGCATCGCGGATGCTGTCATCCTCGACCAGCACGACGCCGCGCAGCCGCTGCCGGTGCGCCTCCAGCTCGGCGAACGGGATGTCGCCGATATTCAGCGTGATCAACCCGTCGGCGATGCTGGCGGTTTTCTCGAGCCGTACCAGCTTCCCGGCCTCGAGTGAGCGCTTGAGCTTCGGCGCGCCGGCGGGCTCCACCCCCCACACCTTCGCTCGGCTCTTGGCAGCGGCGAGGCCGGCCACGACGCCCGAGATCAGGCCGCCGCCGCCCACCGGCACGAGCACCGTCTCGACCTCGGGGAGCTGCTCCACGATCTCGAGGGCCACCGTCGCCTGACCGGCGACGATGTCGGGGTGATCGAAGGGGGGCACGATGGCGAGCCCTTCCCGCGCGGCGATCTCCTCGGCCTTGGTGCGGCGGTCTTCGGAGGTGCGCCCGGCCATCACCACTTCGCCACCCCAGTGCTTCACGCCCTCGACCTTCACGGCCGGAGCCGTTTCGGGCATGACGATCACGGCGCGCACACCGAATTCCTTGGCGGCGTAGGCCACGGCCTGCCCGTGGTTGCCGGACGAATAGGTGATCACCCCGCGCTGTCGCGCGGGGTCAGAAAGTTTCCGGATGGCATTGTAAGCGCCGCGGATCTTGAAAGCGCCCATCGGCTGCTCGTTTTCGAGCTTCAGGTGCGCGCCCAAGGCTTCGACGTAGCGCAGCGACGTGCGGGTCGCGATGCCCTGCAAACCCGCGGCGGCTTCTTGGATATCCCGGGCGCTGACCACGCTATTTCTTCTTCTTCGGCTTCGGTTTAGCCTTGGGGGCGTCGCCGTTCTCGTCGTCCCCCTCGTCGCCCTCCTCGCCTTCTTCCTTCACCACGCGGGCCACGTCGACCACGAGGTCGCCGGCGATGAGGTTCATGACCTTGACGCCCTGCGTGTTGCGGCCACTGATGCGGATGCCCTCGACGGGGACGCGAATCATGATCCCCTTCTTGGTGATCATCATCAGCTCGTCGTCGGGGAGCACTTCCTTGAGGGCGACGATGTCGCCTGTCTTGGGACCGCGCTTGAGCGTAATGATGCCGCGGCCGCCGCGGTGCTGAATCCGGTATTCGTCGAGCTCCGAGCGCTTGCCCATCCCCTTCTCCGTCACGACGAGCAGGGTGGACTTGCGGCGCACCACGACCATGTCGATCACGTGGTCCTTCTTGTCGAGCTCGATGCCCTTCACGCCGGTCGCCGTGCGCCCCATGTCGCGCACGTCCTTCTCGTGGAAGCGGATGCTCATGCCGTGGTTCGTGGCGAGGACGATGTCGTTCTTGCCGTCGGTCACCTGCACGTCGATCAGCTCGTCGCCCTTTTCGACGTTGATGGCGCGAATGCCGTTCGAGCGCGGATTGCCGAATTCCGACAGCACGGTCTTCTTCACGACGCCGTTCTTGGTCGCGAACACGAGGTACTGAGTGTCGGAGAACTCGCGCACGGGGACCAGCGCGGCGAGCCGCTCGTCGGGCTTCATCGCCACGCAGTTGATGATCGGCTTTCCCCGGGCCGCCCGAGCGGCCTGGGGAATCTCGTGCACCTTGAGCCAGTAGCACTGGCCCTGTTCGGTGAAGAACATCAGGTAGTCGTGGGTCGACGCGATGAACAGGTGCTCGACCCAGTCGTCTTCCTTGGCGTGGGCGCCGATCACGCCCTTCCCGCCGCGCCGCTGGCGCCGATACGCGGTCACGGGCAGCCGCTTGATGTAGCCCGCGTGCGAGACCGTGATCACCATGTCTTCTTCGGCGATCAGGTCCTCGATCGAGAAGTCGCCCTGATCCGCGACGATCTCGGTGCGGCGCTCGTCGCCGAAGCCATGCGCCAGCTCCGTCAGCTCCTCTTTCAGGATCTTCATGCGGCGGGGCTTCGAGCCGAGGATCTCCTTGCAGTCCTTGATGAAGCGCCGGACGTCCTTCAGCTCCTCGTCGAGCTTGGTGATCTCGAGGGCGGTGAGCCGCGCCAGCCGCATGTTGAGGATTTCGGCCGATTGCTTCTCGGACAACTTGAACCGCTTGCGCAGGGCCGCATCGGCCGACGGCGTGTCTTTCGATTTCTTGATGATCCTGATCACTTCGTCGATGTTGTCGACGGCGATCTTCAAGCCTTCGAGGATGTGCTCGCGGTCCTGCGCCCGCTTCAGCTCGAACTCCGTGCGCCGCACAATAACGACGTGGCGGTGCTCGACGAAGTGGAAGAGCAGCTCCTTCAGGTCCATCTCCTTCGGCACGCCGTCCACCAGGGCGAGCATGATGGCGCCGAAGGTCGTCTGCATCTGCGTGTGCGCGTACAGCTGATTGAGCACGACCATCGGGATGACGTCGCGCTTCAACTCGATGACGAGGCGGATCCCCTCGCGGTCGGACTCGTTGCGGACGTCGGTGATCCCTTCGAGCTTCCTCGCGAGCACGAGGTCACGGATCTGCTCGTGCACCCGCTCGGGGCTCACCTGGTAGGGGAATTCGCTGACGACGATCTGCTGCTTGCCGGTGGACCTTGTTTCTTCGGCGACCGCCCGCGCGCGCAGCACGATCCGCCCGCGCCCCTTCTCGTAGCACTCCTTGATCCCGTCGCGGCCGTAGATGATCCCACCCGTGGGGAAATCGGGACCCTTGATGAACTTCCGCAGGTCCTTCACCTGACACGTCGGGTTGTCCACCAGGTGCGTGATCGCCTGCACGACTTCGCCGAGATTGTGCGGCGGGATGTTCGTCGCCATGCCCACCGCGATGCCCGCCGAGCCATTCACGATCAGGTTCGGGAGGCGGGCGGGGAGGACGGTCGGTTCCTGGAGACGGTCGTCGAAGTTGGGGACGAAGACGACGGTATTCTTGTCGATGTCCTCGAGCATCGCCATCGCGATGCGCGTCAGCCGGGCCTCGGTGTAGCGGTATGCCGCGGCCGAATCGCCGTCGACGGAGCCGAAGTTTCCCTGCCCATCGACGAGGGGGTAGCGCAGCGAGAAGTCCTGCACCATGCGCACCAGCGAGTCGTACAACGCCACGTCGCCGTGCGGGTGATACTTGCCGAGCACGTCGCCGACGACGGTCGCGCTCTTCTTGTAAGGACGGCCGGGGACGAGGCCCAACTCGTTCATCGCGTAGAGGATGCGGCGGTGAACGGGCTTTAAGCCGTCCCGCACATCGGGCAGCGCGCGCTGCACGATGACGCTCATCGAATAGTCGAGGAACGATTCCTTCAGCTCGTCTTCAATGAGGCGGGGGAGAATCCGTTCGCGGACGTTCGGACCAGTCATTTAGGATCGGGTATCGGGTGTCGAGTATCGGGCGTCGGGTCTGGAAAAACCCGACCGAGCAAAGCTGTCTAAGTCAAGAAAAGCTAATCACTTAGGTAGGGAAAAGCAACGGAAAAACGGTGGCTAAATCGGGGTGCCAGAGGGAGTTACGAAACCTCCACGACGACCTTCCCCAACTGCTCCCCTTTCTGAAGCCGCTCGTACGCGTTTCGCGCATCGGTCATCGGGAACACCTTGTCCACAATCGGACGCAGCTGGCCTTCGCCGAGTCGCTGCACGATCTCGGCGTACTCGCGCGCGTTCCCCATCGTCGATCCCATGATGCTGTAGTGGTGCCAGAAGACGCGCCGCAGATCCATGCCCACCTGCGGCCCCGATGTCGCGCCGCAGGTGACGAGGCGCCCGCCGCGCTTGAGACAGCGCAGCGACTCGTCCCACGTCGCCTCCCCCACGTTTTCGACCACGACTTCCACGCCGCGCTTCTGCGTGACCGCGCGCACCTCCTGTGACACCTTCTGCGTGCGGTGATTGATGGTGACGTCGGCGCCGAGCCGGCGTGCTTCGGCGAGCTTCGCATCGTGCGACGAGGTCACGATCGCGCGCGCGCCGAGCAACTTGGCGATCTGCAGCGCGGCGAGCGATACGCCACCGCCGATTCCCCAAATGAGCACCGTCTCGCCGGCCTTGAGCTGCGCGCGCGTCACCACCATTCGCCACGCGGTGAGTGTGACGAGCGAGAAGGCCGCCCCTTCCGCCCACGTCACCTCGGGTGACCGCACGGGCATGCGGGCGACATTGCTGGCCGGCAGCGTCACGAGCTGCGCCATCGTTCCCGGGAGATGCTCCCCCAACAAGCGGTAGTTGACGCAGAGGGAGTGCTCTCCCGCGAGGCAGAACTCGCAGGTGTAGTCGGAGATACCGGGATTGAGGAGCACGCGGTCGCCGGCCCGAACCGTCGTTACGCGCGCACCGACGGACTCCACGACGCCCGCGCCATCGGCGCCGACGACATGAGGAAAGCGATCGGCCCCACCTGGCAGGCCCTCGGCAACGAACAGATCGAGATGGTTCAGCGCGGCAGCGCGAATCGCGACGCGCACTTCTCCCGCCTGGGGCGCGGGAGCGTCGGGAACGTCGGTGATCTGGAGGTGCTCGAGACCGCCGGTCGCGGTCAGAACGCAGGCGCGCATTCGTTCACCCGACTCCCAACTCCTGACTCCTGACTCCTATCAGGGCCGGAACGTCGGCGTGACCATTTGCTCGGCGCCGATCGTGGGCATCGGCACCGGCGTGCCCGAGCCGACCGGCTGGATGTACACCTTGTAGATCGGATTGCGGCGGTTCTCCGGTTGCGCATTTACGACCAGCGCCAGGAGATCGCCCGACGGCGACACGGCAAACGACGTGAGCGCCAGATCGGTGCCCGTCATCGGTGTCACGCTTCCGGTCGTCAGATCGGCCCGGACGACCTGCTGCACGGTACGGTTGCCCTCGCGCCGCTCGACGAGAAACGCAAGCGTCCCATCTCGCAGGAACCGTGGCTCCGTTTCCTTTATCTGTGGCGTCGGCGTGAACTGCCGCTGATTCGAGCCGTCGCGCGCCATGAGCCAGATGTCGTAGCCCTTGTTGCGGAGCGACACGTACGCCACCGTCTGCCCGTCGGGCGAGACCGCCGGCGCGAAGTTGACCGAGTCGCGCGTGAGCTGCGTGAGGCCGCTGCCGTCGACGTTGATCGACCAGATCTGCTGCTTTCCCGCCGTGCGCGCCGAATGAAACAGGATCGTCTGGCCGTCGGGAGTGAACGTCGGACGACCGTCGGCCAGCGGTTCGGTGGTGAGCCGCGTCGGGCTCGTCCCGTCCGCGTTCATCACGAAGATCTCGGCGTTGCCGGGCGACGTGGACACGTACGCGACCCGCGACCCGTCCGTCGAGAACGCGGGATCGGTCGCGGTCGTGGTGTCGGTCGTGATCTTGGCGAGCTGCGCGAGGTTGGCGCGTTCCGCCGCGTACAACTGGAACTTCCCGGCGCCGCGTGAGCTTGCGACTACGATCTCCCCCACCACGAACACGTCCGCCGCCGCCGACTTGCCGCCCGGGGCGTTCGCCGTGATCCGGGCATGGCCGTAGCCGACGCCGCTCACGGTGCCGTCTTCACCCACGGTCGCCACCTGGGGATTGTCGGTCGTCCAGGTGAGGTTCGACGCCGGACCGATAACGGTGCCCTGCTCGTCCGTATAGTTGGGACGCAGCGTGTGGCGCTGGTTGAGCCCAATGCCGATGCGGGGCTGCGCGAACTTCACGGCGCCCGCGATAACGCTGATGTTCCACGTCACCTGGAGGCCCGTCCCCGGACCGCGCACCGTGAGCTGTGTCTTGCCGACTGCGCGTCCGACGAGCTGTCCAGTTTGAGCATCGAACCCGGCAACGGCCGGGTCGGCGATGTTCCAGCGCAGCGGCGCTTCGGGGATCGGCGTGTGGTCCGCTGCGAGCGCCTGGGCGGAGAACTTGATCGTGGCGGTCAGCGGCAACTGGACCTCGGCCGAGAAGCGCGGGGTCACCGCCATCGACTCGGCCACACGGTGCACCGACACCTCGATGCTCTTGTTCTGGAGCAGGCCCGACACCGAGAGTGTCGCCTTGCCCGGTCCCGCCGCCGTCACGACACCCGCCAGGCTCACACGCGCGACGGTCTGGTCGCTCGAGGCCCATTGCAGCACGAGCGGATTCACCGCGCGGCCGTTTTGCGTGGGGACGACGACGTGCAGCGTGTCGAGCTGCCCGGGCGATAGCATCAGGGGCGTGGGCTCGAGCACCGAGATCTCGGCCGCCTGTACGACGACCGGCGCGGTCGCTGTGAGGCCGCCCCCCGCCGTCGCCTGGATCGTGCCCTGGCCCGCCGCGAGCGCCACGACGTTGCCGTTCTGATCGACGCTCGCGATGTCGGCACGCAGGGAGACCCAGGTGACCGCAACTGGGGCCGCCGGTGAGCCATCCTCGCGCAGGGCACGGGGAGACACGCGGGTGTTCTCCGACGGCAACAGGTAGATCGCACCTGGCTCGAGGCGCAGGGCGGCCGCCGGACCGCTGCCGACAGGCTGGCCGCCGAGGGGATCGGGGGCGCCGGTCGTGACCGGCGTTTGCGTGGTCACCGGAGGGGGATTCACGGGGGGCGGGGCGCCGGCGCCGCCCGTCACCTGGACGGCGGCCTGCCCCTTCCGCGTGCCGACGCGGGCCTCGACGATGGCGACGCCGTTCCCGACACCCGTGACGGTGCCGTTGTTGTCGACTTTGGCGACCGCCAGATTATTGGACGACCAGATGATGCGGACGGTCGGGATGACGTTGCCGATCCGGTCGAACGCCGTGGCGAGCAGCCCGCTCCGCTCCCCGACCCGGATCGTGATGGTGGGGGGAGCGACCTGGACCTCGGCGACGTTCTGCGCCAGCGCGGCGCCCGGTAAGCAGAGCGCGAGCGCCGCAAGAGCTGCACGATGGATCATGGCTTGGCCAACGTAAGTCCGCCTAAGTAGCGTTGTCAAGCCAACTTGCCACGGTGTGCCGTTGCACTTGCGTGGTCGGATTCCGCGGGTAAGCTATAGGCCACGCCCCGCCACAAACCTTGTGGAGGAAATCCGATGCTTGAGCAGATGGAGTACACCGAGAGCAGTTGGCCGGGTCCGGGCTTCTCGGAGCCGATGTTCCCCTCGGCCCCTTCGCCTGCGCCCGCTCCTGCTCCGGCGCCCACGCCGATGTGGGACAAGCCCGCGGCGCCCGCTGCCAAGAAGCCGAAGGCCAAGAAGAAAGCCAAGAAGAAAAAGAAGGCGGCCAAGAAGGCCCGGCCGAAGGCGAAAAAGAAAACCGCGAAGAAGAAGAAGAAGGCCGGCAAGAAGAAACGTCGGCGCTAGAACACCTCGACGCGGCACTGCGGGAGCGCTTTACGGATGGCGATCGCCATCTCGTCGAGGCGCTCCCGCGGCACGTTGAGGACGCTCGCGTCGGCGGGCCGCCGCGCGAGTGAGGAGAGCTGCACGACATCCGGCTCCGCTCGCGCGAGCCGAGGAAGCCACGACGCCACACTCACCTCGCTCGACCCATCCCAGTCCCGCCCTTTCACGACCATCGCTTGGACGGTGTAGGGCTTGAGCCCCCGGTAGTCGTCCACGAGCCGGTCCACGTCGTGGCGCACGCCGTTCACCTGCTCCATCGGCCCCGGATCGAATTTCATGATGCGCTGATCGAGCCGCATCAGGGCTTCACGGACTGGCTTGTGGCCCGCCGTGAGCCCGTTGGAGAGGATCCCGACGCGCACTTCGGGTGCCGCGGCGGCGCGTGCCAAGAGCACACGGTCCACGACCACCGCGAAGCGGGGATGCAGGGTGGGTTCACCGTTCCCCGAAAACGTGATGCAATCAGGAGGCGCCGGGAGGCGCGCCAGCGCGCGGGTCACACTGTGGACGACTTCGTCGGGCGAGGGCCAGCGCGAACCGGCCGCGCGGGGCGTGTTGAATCCGCAGCTGCAATACGGGCAATCGAAGGAGCAGAGCTTGGAGCGCTGCGGCTGCAGGTTGATGCCGAGACTGACGCCGAGACGGCGCGAGCGCACTGGTCCATAAGCAAGCGTCTCCCATAACGGGGTTGCGTCGGCCATGGTGGAAGGTACGTTGGGACCGAACTCGAACTGAAGAGGTGCGCGGTGCGCGGTACGTGGTGCGCGGTACTCTTGCTGTCGGCATGCTCGGCTCCGCCTGTGCCCATGGGCGATCCACCCAAGGAAATCGTGGCGATGCTGACCCGATCGGCCGCCGACTGGAACCGCGCCGATCTCGAGGGCTTCATGAGCGATTACGCCCGCGATTCGCTCACGGGCTACATGTCGGGTGGGCACGTGCAGTACGGCTGGCAGGCCCTGCACGACCGCTACCAGGCCAACTATTTCGCGCCCGGCAAGTCGCGCGATTCATTGACCTTCGAAGAGATGCGCGTCCGCACGCTCACGCCCGATTTCGCCTACGTGACCGCGCGCTTCCGCCTCATCCGCCGCGATTCGGTGGTGGCAAGCGGGCCCTTCACGCTGGTGGTGCAGAAGCAGGGCGATCGGTGGCGCATCCTGCACGATCACACCTCCTCGGATCCGAAGCCGTGAAGTACCTGCTCTGCTGCGCAGCTCTAGTGTTGGGAGCGTGCGCGCCCAAGGGCGAGGGAGTCATCGCCCTCGAGGGCGCTACGCTGATCGATGGCGCCGGCGGAGCGCCGAAGGAAGACGC
Organism: Gemmatimonadales bacterium; assembly: GCA_036004745.1. Classification (GTDB taxonomy): domain Bacteria; phylum Gemmatimonadota; class Gemmatimonadetes; order Gemmatimonadales; family GWC2-71-9; genus 20CM-2-65-7. Next base: position 158,856 of record DASYRD010000018.1, read on the forward strand.
GCTGATCCTCATCCGGAACGGGCGCATCGAGGCCGTCGCGCGGGTCAACGAGATCCCGATCCCGAAGGGCGCGGAGCGGATCAACCTCGTCGGCAAGACCATCATTCCGGGCTTGATCGACGCCCATGCGCACCTGGAGCGCTGGGCGGCGCCGCGCTACCTCGCGTGGGGCGTGACCACGGTGCGCGACCTGCACAGCGACACGGATTCGGGGATCAACCTCAGAAACGCATTGAACCTGGGCTCGATCGTCGGGCCTCGGATGTTCACGTCCGGTGCGATGATCGACGGCACACCGGCGACGTACCCCAACGCGACCGGCGTCGCGAACGCGAGTGAAGCACGGCATGCAGCGGACCAGCGCAGGCTTGCCGGTGCCGACTACATCAAGGTCTACACGAGGATCACGCCCACGTTACTGCGCGCACTCGCGGACGAGGCACGCGGACTGCAGCTCCCCATCGCCGCGCACCTCGGCAAGACCGACGCGTTGACGGCGGCGCGCATGGGTGTCGTATCGCTCGAGCACATGGCGGGCGTGGTGCAGGCGGCGTCGCGCAGTCCCGCCGTTTACTATCGCGCGCACGATCGCTTCCTCTCGGGATGGACCACCGAAGAGAAAGGCTGGGCGACACTCGACTCGGCGTCCCTGGCCCGCACGGCCCGCGCCCTGGCCCAAACCAAAGTCGTGATCGTCCCCACGCTGATCGTGCACGAGATGTTGTCGCGGCTCGACAATCCGGTGCTGCTGACGCGACCGGGGATGGCGGACGTGCCCGATGACGCGGAGAGCGTCCGCAGCGTCGCCAGTCTCCTGCGGCGCACCGGATGGAAGGCGCGAGATTTCCAGGTGTTCCGTCGCGCGCGCGCGCGGCAGGATTTGTTTGTACGCGAATTCAAGCGCGCCGGCGGCGTGATCGCCGCGGGGACCGACGCGGCGAACCAGCTCTTGATTCCCGGGTTCTCGGAGCACGAAGAAATGGCGTTGCTCGTCGACGCCGGCCTCACGCCGCTCGAGGCGATCACGTCGGCGACACGGCGCGGCGCGCAGCTGCTGAAGGCCGACTCCCTCGGCGTCGTGGCGCCGGGGAAAGTCGCCGACCTCGTGGTACTGAATGCCAACCCCGCTCGAGACATCGCGGCTACGCACAACATCGCGTGGGTCATGACGCGTGGGCGCGTGGTCTGGCCCGACTCATTGAGGAGCGCATGGAAAAAGTGAGTGCTCGCTCGCACGCCGCCTGCCTACTCCTCGTCGCGCTCGGAGCCTGCGCCGGTCCGGGGGGCGGCCGCGGCGGACCCTACGACCTGATTCTCCGCGGCGGCTCGATTGTCGACGGCAGCGGCAACCCGCGCTTCGTCGGTGACGTGGCCATCTCGGGCGATCGCATCGCCGCGGTCGGTTACCTCGGGTCCGCCACTGCGCGCGAAACGCTCGACGTCTCGGGGCTCGTTGTCGCGCCCGGCTTCATCGACATGCTGGGCCAGTCGGAAGCCAACGTCCTCATCGACAACCGCGTGCTCAGCAAGGTGTCGCAGGGCGTCACGACCGAAATCACCGGTGAGGGTGGCTCCGTCGCGCCCCTCACCGACCTCCTCGTCGTCGACGACTCGGTTTTCATGAAGCGGTACGGCATCCAGGAAGACTGGCGCGACCTGAACGGCTACTTCGCGCACCTCGCGCGCACCAAGAGCGCCGTCAACATCGCGACGTTCGTCGGCGCGACGCAGGTGCGCATGGCCGTGGTCGGCAAGCAGGATCGGCACGCGACACCCGAAGAGCTGGCGCACATGGTCGCGCTCGTCGACACGGCGATGGAACAGGGCGCGGTGGGACTCTCGACGTCGATCGAGTATGCGCCCGCGTTCTACGCGCCGACCGAAGAGATCATCGCGCTGGCGCAGGCGGCGCGACGCCACGGCGGCGTGTATGCGACGCACATGCGCAACGAGGGCGGACAGATCGATCAGGCCCTGGACGAGACGTTCCGCATCGCGCGCGAAGCCAACATCCCCGCCGAGATCTGGCACCTCAAGGTTTCCGGGCGCCGCAATTGGGGTCGCATGCCGCACGTGCTGGCGCGCATCGATTCCGCTCGGGCCGCGGGGTTGGACGTCACCGCGGATCAGTATCCGTACCTCGCCGGCGCTACGTCGCTCGACGCCTCGGTGCCGGCGTGGGCGCATTCGGGCGGCAACGATTCCCTCATCGCGCGACTGCGCGACCCGGCCACGCGCACGAAGCTCCGGGCTGAGCTGCTCGCGCCTCCCCAGGCGACCGACCGCTTCTATCGGGCGACCGAGGGACCGCAGGGCGTGATCGTGTTCCCGTTCGAGGATTCCCTTCATTACTTACAGGGCAAGCGCCTTTCCGAGATCGCCGCGTTGCGGCATCAGGACCCCATTGAGACACTGTTTGACCTCGTCATCGCGGACCACGCGCGCAGCGGCGCCATCTACTTCCTGATGAGCGAGCCCGACGTGCAGGCGGCGATGCAGCGCTGGTGGGTGGGCGTGAACACCGACGCCGGCGGCGTCGCCCCCGACGGGCCGTTCGGCAAGGAAGGCACGCATCCCCGCGCCTATGGCTCGTTTACGCGGATTCTCGGTCACTATGTGCGCGACCAAAACCTCATGCCGCTCGAGTTCGCCGTGCGCAAGATGACGTCGCTCGCCGCGCAACGTGTGGGGCTCGAAGACCGCGGTCTCGTGCGGCCCGGGATGTACGCCGACCTCACCGTGTTCGACCCCCGCACCGTGAGCGACCGCGCGACATTCGAGCAACCGCACCAGCCATCCGTGGGAATCGAGTACGTGTTCGTGAACGGGCAGGCGGTGCTGCGGCACGGCAAGATGACCGACGCGCGCCCCGGTCGCGGGTTGCGCGGCCCCGGCTACATTCGGCGCCAGTAGCATGACCCTCGGCCGGCTGCTCCTCGCGTGGCTGCCGGTCGCGGCGCTCTTCGCGGTCACGCCGCCGATCGGCTATCACTGGACGGGTGACGTCACCGGAGTCCGCGCCTTCGTCTGGCACCACAATCGTTGGGAGATCTGGTGGCGCCTCGCGGAGGCCGGGGTCGTCACCCTGTTTGCCTCGCTGTGGTTCGACTCGCTCGGTGCGGGCGGGTGGTGGGTCCTCTTCTTCCTGGTCGGTCTGCTGGTGGCTTTTCCCCGGCGTCTCGTCATGTGGCAACACGTCGAGGCGCTCAGGCGGCGGCATTTGCTCGCGCACGCCGGTCTCGACGTGGCCCGCTACGTCGCCGCGGGCGCGCTCCTCGCCTGGCGGCTCACCTAGCTTATCTTCGGTGGACCTATGTCCACCATCCGACTTACAGCGTTCTCGCACGGCGCCGGCTGAGCCTGCAAACTCGGCCCAGCCGAGTTGACGCAGGTCTTGCGCCACGTGCCGACGCTGACGGATCCTCGCATCCTGGTCGATGCCTCGACTCGGGACGACGCCGCCGTGTACCGGTTAACGCCGGAACGCGCCATCGTCGCCACGGTGGATTTCTTCACGCCCATCGTCGACGACGCCTACGACTTCGGGCGCATCGCCGCGGCCAATGCGTTCTCGGACGTCTACGCGATGGGCGGGACGCCGCTCTTGGCGCTGAATCTCGTGGGCTGGCCGCGCGACAAGCTGCCCTACGAGCTGCTCGGCGAAGTGCTGCGCGGCGGCGCCGACATCGCGCAGCAGGCGGGGGCGTTTGTTCTCGGCGGCCACTCGGTGGACGACCCCGAGCCCAAGTACGGCATGGTCGCCATCGGCGAGGTGCACCCCGACCGGATCGTCACGCTCGCGCGCGCGCAGGTCGGTGATGTGCTCGTGCTCACGAAGCCTATCGGGACGGGCGTCCTGAGTACGGCGTTGAAGCGCGACCTCGCGACCGCCGCCGATATCGCGCCCGCCATCGTCTCGATGACGACGCTCAACGCGGGCGCGTCGCGGGCGATGCTTTCGGTCGGCGTGAGCGCGGCGACCGACGTCACGGGATTCGGATTATTGGGGCATCTGCACAACATGCTCTCCGCCAGCGGCGTCGCCGCGACACTCGACTCGACGTCGGTCCCGCTGCTTGCCGGGGCCACCGACGTCGTCGCACGAGGAGCGATCCCTGGAGGCACGAAGCGAAACCGGGACGCGCTCTTGTCGCATGTGACCTTCGCTGCCGGCGTCCCCGAAGTCACTCGGGTCTTACTGTTCGATGCGCAAACCTCCGGCGGGCTGCTGATCGCCGTACCGGAGACTCGCGCGAATGCCCTGGTCGAGGCGCTGCGCCGCGAGAAAACGCTGGTCGCGGCGCCGATCGGCCGCATCGTGAAGGGCGTCTCGGGCGCGATTGCGGTGGACTAGCACGCGTGGCAAAGATCCGAGAGTACCGCACTCTGACGCCTGACGCGCTCGACGCGCTGGAGCTGGCGGTGCGCGAGCGGCGGCGGGTAGCGCTGCGGCGGCGGGGCACCGAATATGTGGTGGTGGCCGAACGACTCGAGACGAGCGGATTGGACGAGGT
>DASYRD010000019.1:0-2647 GCA_036004745.1 Gemmatimonadales bacterium
GTCGACGCCAGTCGCATCTCGCGCGCGTTCGTCGAATCGCCCGACGAGCTCATGGCGTACGCCGGCGACGACGCGGTGGAGACGCTCGGCGTGAGCGCCGTCTTTGCGCCGCCGTACTTCGCGCAGGCGCAGTTCCTCCCGTTCGACTATCAGTCGACGACGCTGCGCGGCGCCGCGGCGAAGATCGACGCGCTGCTGCTTCGCGAGTACTTGCGCTGTCGGCACGCGGTCCCGGCGCCGGGACCATCACGATCGGTCGGTGGCGGTTACACCGCGATGTTCCAACGCGGCGTCGCACAGCCGGTCCTCCATGTCGACGTCACGTCGCTTTACCCATCTCTCATGCTCGCGCGTCGCATCGCGCCCGCCGGCGATGGGCTCGGCGTGTTCCCGGCGCTGCTGTCCCATCTGCGCGACGTGCGCGTCGAGGCGAAGCGCGCCAGCCGCGCGGCCGTGACGCCGGAGGAGCGCACGCATCTCGGCGCCCTCCAGCAATCGTTCAAGATCCTCATCAACGCCTTCTACGGCTATCTCGCCTTCGCGACGGGCCACTGGAACGACTTCGAGGCGGCCAACCGCGTCACCGAGGAAGGCCGCGCCATCGTCGCCGCCATCCTCGAGGCGCTCGCCGCGATCGGGGCCACGGCCATCGAGGCCGACACCGACGGAGTCTACTTCGTGCCGCCCCCGTCGCATCGGCGCGAGGACGACGACGCCTTGCTGGACGCGCTCGCACGGCGTCTGCCCGACGGCATCGCGCTCGAGCTGGACGGCCGCTTCAACGCGATGCTCAGCTACAAGATGAAGACGTACGCGCTGCTCGACGAGCGCGGTCGGGTGACGCTCAAGGGCTCCGGCTTCCGGTCGCGAGGACTGGAGCTTTTTCAGCGCCAGCTGATCGAGGAGCTCGTGCGGCTCTTCCTCCTCGAGCGTGGGGCCGACGCGAAGGCGGTCGTGGAGCGCTGGCTCGACGACTTCGCGAGCCACCGCGTGCCCGTGCGCGCGTTCGCGCGCACCGAGACACTGCAGGAGTCGGTCGAGCACTATCGCGAGCAGCTCGAGCGCGGGCGCCCCCCTTCCGCCGCCTACGAAGTCGCGGCGGCTTCAGGACGGACGTGGGCGCCGGGCGATCAGATCTCGTACTACGTGGTCGGGCGCAGCGCCGGCGTGACGGTCCATGAGTACGCGCGGCTCGCGTCCGAGTGGGATCCGGCGCGTCCGGACGAGAACGTGGAGTACTACCAGGCGAAGGTGCGTGATATCTGGGAGCGCTTCCACCAGTTCGCCGACCGCCCCGGTCTCCATCCGTACACGGGCGAGGACGAGGAGAGCGCTCAGCTCACCCTGTTCTGACCGGACACGGGGACGAAGTCCCCCTCACAATCACCGTCGCCAGCCGCCTCCCCCGCCGCCACCGGGGCGCGGACCCCGATCGCGCGAACCCCCACCGGCGCCGCCAGGACCACGCTGCGGCTGTGGGCGAGCCTCATCGACGACGAGGTTGCGGTCCCGGAAGAGCCGACCGTTGAGCATCTCCACCGCTTTCGTGGCCTCTTCTTTGGTCGCCATCTCGACGAACCCGAAACCGCGCGGGCGCCCGGTGAATTGATCCGTGATGATGCGCACCGTTTCGACGGTTCCCGCCTGAGCAAACAGTTCGCGCAGGTCTTCTTCGGTGGCCTGGAACGAGAGATTCCCGACGAAAAGCTTCGCGGCCATACCGGCCTCCTGAGCCCTGACAAAGCGGCGGATTCGAACGACGCCCAGAGAGTAGTGACAGCAGGCAACGCATGTCAAGGCGGGAGATGCAGCCTGTCACCTATACCCCGTGCGCGGATTTTAAGGGGGCCGGGGCGGAGGAAGTGGGTCAGCTTCGCGGGGTGTCTCGCTCGACGTCGCGCCTGTCTCGTTCTTGGTCGGCCTCCGGAAGCAGCATTGGCTGCCGAGTGCGCACGACGAGATAAGCGAGTCCCGCGAGTCCACTTACCAGGGTCACCAGCACCGCCATACCCGCTAGCCCTGCCCACCACATCACCGCCAAGACAGCGACGAAAGCGGTGAGCCAGCCTACGTATTTTCGGGTTCTCCTGAATCGTGGGGCTCCTCGAAACTCGCGGTCCACGACGCTGGCCATGCAGCCACGGTATGCCCCGACTCCGCTCGGACGGTATTGGACGTTCGTCCTACGCCGCCTGATTTTTTGGGCATCGCCGGCTGTGAGAACCCTCGGGCCTGCGCCTCAAGGATAGACGCCGCGCGTGGCCCCCCCGTCGACCGTGATGCAAATGCCCGTAATGAACGACGCCCGGGCCGATACCAGGAAGCACACGACATCGGCAATGTCTTCGGACGTTGCGATGCGACCGAGCGGGTATGTCTTCTCGACATCGGCGCGGAACGCCTCGACCGTTTTGCCCGCCGCCGCGGCCTGCTGGACCATCAGGTTGTCCCATCGCTCGGTCCGCGTCGCGGCGGGCGAGACGGCGGTGACGAGAATGCGCGAAGGCGCGCCCAGATCGGCGAGCCCCTTGGTGAAGTTGATGAGCGCCGCGTTCGCGGCGCCCCCCGGCAGATAGGTCGACGTCGGGTTGCGGGCGGCGGCGCCGACCACGTTGCAGATCCGCCCGCCGCCCTGAGCCTGCATCTG
>DASYRD010000020.1:0-20924 GCA_036004745.1 Gemmatimonadales bacterium
GGTCGAGGTCCGGCAGGATTCCCTGGATCGTTGCTTCGTCTTCCACGACCTCGATGATCAGGGGCAAATCGAGCGAGAGGCGCAGGACTTTGTCGGTATGCACCGTGCTGCTGGCGCCGAACCCCGCGATGCCGCGCAGCACGGTCGCGCCGGCGAGGCCTTTCTTCCGGAACCGCTCCAGCAGGGCCTCGTACAGCGGCTTTCCCTCGTACTTGTCGCTTTCACCGATGAACACCCGCATGAGCGTGCGCTCGCCGCGGAATCGTTCGGTCATAGGTCGCTCACAGTAGTTTGTTGGCCAGCGCCGTTCCCAGGGCGACCGCCACCAGGCACCCGACGATCGTGGCGCTCATGTAGAGGGCGGCCCGCCCGTAGTCGCCGTCCCACAGCAGCGTCATGCTCTCGTAGCTGAACGTGCTCATCGTGGTGAAGGCGCCGCAGAAACCGACCGTTAGTGCTGCACGCACGTCGGGGGTGATGACGATCGAGCCCGTCGCATAACGCACGATGAATCCGAGGGCAAACGAGCCGAGCAGGTTCACGGTGAGCGTGCCGGCGCGCCCGTGGACCACGCCCTCGAGTCCGTAGCGGGCGAGGGTGCCGGCGACGCCGGCCATCGCGATGTACAGGATTCTCAAGAAGCGACTCCTCCGGTTATTATCCCTGTCGTGCCTACCCTGTTGCTACTAATGTCGGGCCTGTCGGACGCTCTGCAACACCGCCCTCTGGTGGCGGTGCCGCTGCTTTTCGGCGCCGGTCTCGTGACGAGCACCAATCCCTGCATTTGGCCGATGATCCCCATCACGGCCGGGACGCTCGCCGGCGTGAACAGCGGCGCACAGTCGCGGCGCCGGACGATCGGCCTCACCCTCACCTACGCCGCGGGGCTCGCGCTCTTCTACGCGATCCTCGGGCTGATCGCTGGGCTCAGCGGCTCGCTGTTCGGGACAATCGGCTCGAGCCCGTGGGCGCGGCTCGCGATCGGGAACATCCTCGTGGTCTTTGGGCTCGCGATGCTCGACGTGATCCCGATTCGCGTCCCCGCGCGTCTCGCGGCCTGGGCCGGGAGCTTGGGGGGCGGGTCGTACCCGGCGGTCTTCCTGCTCGGCGCCACGTCGGGGATCGTCGCCGCGCCCTGCGGCGCGCCGGCGTTCGCGGTCGTGCTCACGTGGGTCGCAACGACGCAGAGCGGCGTGCTCGGGTTCATCTACCTCTTCGTGTTTTCGCTCGGCATGACGGCGGTCCTCATCGTGGTGGGTCTCTTCTCCGGGACGCTCGCCGCGCTGCCGCGGGCGGGTGCCTGGATGAACTGGATCAAAAAGGCGGCGGGCGCGGTTCTACTGCTGATGGCCGAATACTATTTCGTGAAGGCGGGGGAAGTATGGTAAATCGTAAAGGCGTGGGGCGTGGGGCGTGGGGCGTTCTGCTTGCGGTCCTCCTACCGAGCCTAGCCGTTGCGCAAGACGATGTCGTCGGGATTCCGGTTGGACAGACTCCACCCGCGGTCACGATCCAGGACCTCGATGGCAATTCGGTCGATCTGGGCCGTTGGGTGGGGAAGACGCCCGTCATCGTCGAATTCTGGGCGACGTGGTGCCCGATCTGCGCGGAGCTGCTGCCGCGCATGGAGGCGGCCCACAAAAAATACGGCGACCGCGTGGAATTCCTCGTGGTCGCCGTTGCTGTCAACGAAAGCCCCAACACGGTGCGTCGTCATCTCGACCGGCATCCGATGCCGTTCACCTTCTTGTGGGACGTGAACGGCAACGCCACGCGCGCTTTTCAAGCTCCTTCGACGTCCTACGTCGCGGTGCTGGATTCCAAAGGCAAAGTTGTCTACACGGGGACAGGTGCGGACCAGGATATCGAAGAGGCGTTACAAAGGGCGGTAGCGGACGGCAAAAGGCGGTAACAGGCGGTACCGCCCATTACTGCCCCTTACCGCCTCTTTTTTACCGCCCCGTCGAGTCCGCAGGCACCAGGTTCCCAATCGCCGCACCAAGCTCGGTGTAAGCAGTCGGATCGATCTCCCGGAACGGCGTCGCGCGATAGGCGATTTTCCCGTCGGGTCCCACCACGAAGAGATTCCGGTTGTCGACGTTTCCGCGGACGCTGAAGGCGCCGTACATCTTGCCGACGACGGATCCCGAATCGGCAGCGAACAGGAACGGGAACTCCGCATCGCGCGCCCACGACGCCAGTGCGGTATCGGGGTCGGCGCTGACGCCGATGAGGACGATGTTGCGGCCGTTTTTGAAGAGCTGCGCGTACTGATCACGGTACGCGTTCATTTGAATCGTTCAGCCACGCGTTCGCGCCTTGAAGAAGAAGGCCAGCACGACGGTCTTCCCCTTGAAGTCGCTGAGATGAATGGGGGTGCGCAGCACCCCGTAGCGGGTGGCGCCGGACAGCGTGAAGTCCGGGGCGACGGTGCCGACTTCGAGGGCCGGCGGTGGGGCCGGGGCCGCGGGGGCAGCCGGCTGCTGGGCGACGACGGTGCCGACTGCGGCGGCCGCGAGTCCAGCGGCGATACACAACGAACGCATAGGCGACGTTCCTCCCGATGGTACGAGCAATATATCCTAGGCCAGGCCGTAGCGCGTTCTCAGGATTTCGACGTGATGCCGTTCGTGCCCCGGAATCACGTAGCCGAGGGCGCGCACGCTGATCGGCTTGCCGCTGGCAGTGCCGCGGCGGCGCCACGCATCGCCGTCGAAGCTCTTGAACAAGCCGAGTGTGGCGCTCCTGACCGTCCGGAAGTCGGCGATCAAATCGGCGAGGGGCCGGGCATCGAACTTCGCAGGTGGTACGTACTGTTTTTCATCGAATCCCGGGAGCGGCGTCTCATCGCCGCGCGCGATCCGCAGGGCGCGGTACGCCATGATGCGCTCGGTATCGACGAGGTGGCCCACGACTTCCTTGACGCTCCACTTACCGGGCGCATAGCGCTTCAGCGCGTCGGCCTCGGAGAGTCCACGGAGCAACGCCGCCGTCACGTCGATCTGGCTGGCAAGGACGGCCACCGGATCGGTCTCGGTCACCTTGCCGATGTACCCGACGAAATGCGGCGGGATCTCATCTACTTCCGGGCGGCCGACGTTCACGGCTTCAGCTCTGCCATTGGGAGCGCTCCGACGGTCTTTCCCTCCCGGCTAATGATACGCCGGTGATAGTCGACCTGGCCAAGGTGGTAGCCGAGGTGCACCGCGAGATGCGCGAGGAACGCGCCCGTCGTGGGCGTCACCCCTCCGACGGCCTCGGGGAAGGGCTTCTTCAGATCGGCGTCGTTCACCTTGGCCATGCCCGTCTGCACCGCGGCGAGCGCGCCGTCGATCTCGCGGAGCAGGTCGGCTTTGGGCAGGTCGCGGCTGCCGAATTCCGCGTCGCGATAGCGTTTGTAACCGCTGCCGCCCAGCACCGCGCCGACGAAGTATTGAATGTTGCCGGCGAGATGGAGCACGAGGTTGCCACCGGGGTTCGTGATGCCGGGGGCGGCTTCCCACAACTCGGCGTCGCTGGGGTACGACTCGACCTCGCGGCGCAGCGCCTTGAGCTCGCGCGTCATCACCAAAGCGATCCAGTCTTTCATCATGTCCTCCCTGCTCGTACGGCCACCGGCCAACGCGCCAGTCGCGGCGTGCGGGGCTCTCCCCACGCCGGCGTCAGCTCGGTCACCAGGTCGTCCACCGGATCGCGCCCGTGCCGCTGCACGAACCCCCGCGTCGCCGACCAGGTGCGAATGTAGCCCGCGACATCGTCGAGCGTGAGACGCTGCTCGATCATGAACTCGGGCACTGGGAATTCCTCGAATGGAAACTCGACGGACCGATACCGATCCTCGGTCAACTTGCGCTCGGGGGGCCAAAACGGGCCGACCGTGTGTTTGTAGAAGCGCTGCACGATCGCGTCCAGTTCCGGCGTGATCGAGAAGAACGAATAGGTCCAAACTGCAACGACGCCCCGCGGCCGCAGCACGCGGCGGGCCTCGGCCCAGAAGCGGGGCCGGTCGAACCAATGCACGGCCTGCGCCGCGGTCACGAGGTCGCAGCAACGATCATCGAGCCCCGAGGCCTCGGCGGGGGCGACGCGGTAGGTCACGCGGGGGTGGGGCGTCGCGTGCGCGATCTGGGCCTCGCTCGCATCGGTGGCGATCACGCGGGCGAAGTGCCGCGCCAGGCCGACCGCCGCCTGACCGTTCCCGGTGGCGCAGTCCCAGGCGGCGTCACGCGCAGGCGACACGTCGGCCAGGAGGTCGAAGAGCGTGTCGGGATAGCGCGGCCGGAACGCCGCGTAGCCGGCGGAGACTTTGGAGAAGTGGTCGGCGAACAACGGGATCCGGTAGCGGACCTCCGGCACAGCGGTCCCGGGATACGTCTGTCTCCCCTCGTCGTTACGAAACCCCATCCTCTCGTAGAACCGCCGCGCAGCGACATTCCCCTCGAGCACCCAGAGCGTGACCTCCAGCATCCCGTGCCGCCGGAATTCGGCGAACGCGTGAACGAGCAACGCTCGGCCGTACCCGCGACCGCGCAGATGCGGGAGCGCGTGGATCGACGTGATGTGCCCCACGGTCTTGGGATCATCGTCCGCGTCGGGAGAAGGGACCATCTGACAAAACGCGACGAGCTCGTTGCCTTCCTCAAAGACGAACACGGGCCACTCGCGGTGGGCGAGGCGCTCCGTCCAAAAGCTCGTGCGGTAGGCGAGGTCGGTCCGCGCGATGACATCATCGGGCATGATCCCGCGGTAGGCGACCTTCCACGACTCGACATGGATCCGCGCGATCGCGGGAGCGTCGGCCGGCGTAGCGAGGCGGATCAGGTGGTCGACGCTCAAGGCTCCCAGCACGCCGGCACGCCGTCCGACGAACCGTGCGCGCTGTCGGGCGGGAGCGGTGGTGATCCGGTCCACACGATGCACACGTGCCTGGTCTCGCTGCTCTTCGCCGTCGCGACGACGCGCCCGCTGTCGGCAAAGACCGTGATCGTCGCGCGTGACAGCGACGGCTCGAATCCCGAGAGGTCCGTCAACGACGCGTAGCGGCGGTGAATCGAGAAGAACTGGTCCTCGAGCGCAATCAGGTTCTTCAAGTCGCTGGTCATCGTGGCGGCGCTGGGATGCCCCCAGTGCGGATGGCCCCCGAACGTCTTGGCGTAGCCGATCACGAGCAGGAAGATCGTGATCACTCCGGTGACGGTGGCACTGGAGTGCCGCAGCGGCGGAGCGTTGGGGGCAGGATCAGATGGTGGCAGCGTCAGCACGCGCCCGACGACGATCACGCCGAGGGCCACGAGCCCGATCGCGAGGGCGCTGGCGATGAGGGGACGGCCCGGCAGCGTCAAAATCCACGCACCGGCAAAAAGATTGCCGACCGCACTTCCCACCGCTGAACGACGCATCTCGCGCGGCACGCCAAAGGCGAACACGATGGCTGGCGTCGCGACGAGCGCGACCGAGATCAGCGCGAGCACGCCGAGCAACGTGATGAGCAGGTCCTCGCCGCGCCACACGCCGCCCACGACGGCGGCGATGAGACACAAGAGCCAGGCACGCAGCAGCCATTTCATCCGAGCTTCGCCTCCCATTCCTCGAGTGAGCGCGGCCAATCGTCTCTAAGCAAACGCGACAATGCGCGGTCGGCGAGGACGCGCCCGCCCGTTTGACACGTCGCGCAGTAGTTCGCCTCGTTCTCGGCGTACCGGATGCGCTGCACCGGCGACCCGCAGACGGGGCAGGGCTCCTTGTAGCGCCCGTGGACGGCCATCCCCTCGCGAAACGCCGTGACCTTCTCGGGAAACCCGGAGCCGGTTTCCGCGCGCAGGCGCTCGATCCAGTCGAGCAACGTGCGGCGCGTGGCGGTATGGAGGCGCGCCGTCTCTTCGTCCGAGAGCCGTCCCGTCAATTGAAAGGGCGACAGCTTCGCGGCGTGGAGGATCTCATCCGAGTAGGCGTTCCCGATGCCGTCGAAGAGTCGCGGATCGGTGAGCGCGCGCTTCAAGGTGTGGGATTCGGACTGCAGCACGGCGCGAAATGCCGGCAGATCGGCGGCGAGCACATCGAGCCCGCCTCGATTGTGCGCCCCCAGACCCGCGGCGCCACGCAGCACGTGCAGCGACGCGCGGTGCTTCTTGCTGGCCTCAGTGAGTAGGAGCGTGCCAGTGGGAAAGTCGAACGTTGCCAGGCCGATCTTCCCGGGCGATTTGGCGCCACGTTTCCGCCACTTGAAGCGGCCCGCGATCATGAGATGAAACACGAGAAAGAGCTGGTCCTCCATCTCCCAGACGATGCGCTTGCCGAGGCGCCTCAGGCCCGTGACGGTCTTGCCCACGGCGGCGGGGAGCGGCGGATCGGCGGTGCGCAGGAGCAGCGGACTCGTCACACGCGCGCGCTCGAGGGGCTGCCCGACGATCCGTGGGGCGAGCGCGTCCAGATACACTACGATGTCGGGCAGCTCGGGCATGTGCTACACGTCGCAGGTCTTGAAGGCCTCGGCGAGCGACGTGAGCGGATCGCGGGTAGGGACGAACTCGTGGGCCATGTAGCCGGTGAATCCGGCATCGGCGATGGCGCGGGCCACGCTGCGCCAGTTCAGCTCCTGCGTGTCATCGAGCTCGTGACGGCCCGGGACACCGCCGGTGTGGAAGTGGCCGATGTGGCCGATGTGCTGCCGGATCGTCCGGATGACATCGCCTTCCATGATCTGCATGTGGTAGATGTCGTACAGCAACTTCACGCGCGGTGAGCCGATCGCTTCGATCACCTGGGCGCCCCACGCCGTGTGATCGCCCTGATAGTCGGCGTGATCGACCTTGCTGTTCAAGAGCTCGACGCAGATCGTGACGTTATTCTCTTCGGCGAGCGCCTTGATCTTGTTGAGCCCTTCGACGCAGGCGTCATGCCCCTCGGCGTCGCTCTTCCCTTTGCGGTTCCCGAACATGGCAATGACGTTGGGGACGCCCTGCTTGCCCGCGATGGGGATCGTCTGCTCCAACTCGCGCAGCAACATCGCGTGATTGGCGCGGTCGTTGAAGCCCGTCGCAATGAAATCGTTGCGTTTGGTGGGATATCCCATCGAGCAGACGAGACCGTTGTCCCGCACGACGGGCCAGTCTTCGGGCTGGAGGAGATCGATCGCCGCGAGGCCGATCTGCTTGGCCGAGCGGCACAGATCGGGGAGCGCGATCTTGCCGTAGCACCAGCGGGAGGCGGATTGCTTGATACGTCCCGCGTTGCCCTTCAGGGCAGTGCCGGGCCGAGCCCAGGCTTTAGCCTGGGAACCGATGGCGACGGCCCCCAGCGCTAGTATCGCCTCCCGCCGGTCCACTAGAACTCCAGCTTCTTCAAGTACGCGCAGCTCGCCGTGATCGACGCGATCGGGTCGGCGGGCTGATCATGCTCGACGAAGTAGTGCTGGATGCCGGCTTGACCGCTCTTCCCGAAGATGCGCTTCCAGTCGATCGCGCCCGAGCCGACTTCGGTCATCGCCCAGTCTGGTGGGCCCTTGCCGTCTTTCACGTGCACGAGCGGAATGCGCCCCGGCCAACGCGCGAAGTACGCCAACGGATCCTGTCCCCCCTTCGTGATCCAGTACAGATCGATTTCGAGCTTCACGAGGTTGGGATCGGTCTCGGCGAGGAGCACGTCGTAAGGGACTTTTCCTTCGACGAGCGGGAATTCGAAGTCGTGGTTGTGATAGGCCATCTGAATCCCGGCCGCCTTCGCCGCCGTCGCGATGCGGTTGAAATCCGCCGCCACCTGCTTCCAGTCGTCCAGCGTCTTGCGTCGCTCCTCCGGAATCCAGGGCACCACGATGAACTGGTGACCGATGACGTGCGCGGCGTCGAGCGCCTGCGCCCACGCGTCGGCCGCGATGTTCCCCGAATGCACCGACGGCGCCACCAGGCCGTGACGGTCGAGCATCGCCTTGATCTCGGCCGGGGTCTTGTTGAAGTAGCCCGCGAACTCGACCTCCGTGTATCCTGCCGCCGCGACGCCGGCGAGTGTGCGCTCGACGTCCTTCTCCATCAGCGTGCGCACCGTGTACAGCTGGACGCCGATCTTCGAGAGGCGGGTGGCAGAAGCGGCTGATCTGCACGCCGGAAGCATCGCGCCTACGGCGACAGCACCCATCGTCCCGATGAATTCGCGACGGTCGATCACAACTCCCTCCGTTTCATTGCCTCCACGGCGAACGCGGCCGCGCGCGCCGTCAGAGCCATGTAGGTAATCGACGGATTCTGACAGGCGGTCGACGCCATGCAGGCGCCGTCCGTCACAAACACGTTCTTCGCGTCCCACACCTGGTTGTTGCCGTTCAGCACCGACGTCTTCGGATCGCGTCCCATGCGCGCCGTCCCCATCTCGTGAATGACGAGCCCGGGCGGGTTGTTGCTCGTGAAGGGCTGGATGTCATGCGCACCCGCGGCGGCCAGCATCTCCGCGGCGGTTACGGCCATGTCGTTGAGCAGCTTCTGCTCGTTCTCGCCGTAGGCGCAGCTGATCCGCAGCGCGGGAATGCCCCAGGCATCGACCTTGGTCTTGTCGATCTCGCAGTAGTTTTCGGGGCGCGGCAGCATCTCGCCGAACCCGTAGAATCCGAAGCCCCAGGGACCGGGCTTCTTCAGGTCGCGCTTGAAGTCGGCCCCGAAGCCCATCATCTCACTGCCGCGGCCCCAGCCATCCCGGCCGCCGCCGCCCTGGAATCCGTAGCCGCGCACGAAGTCCTTCGACGGCGTGGTCACGTTGCGGAAACGCGGGACGTAGATGCCGTTGGGGCGGTTGCCGAAGTCGATCTTGTCGGCGGGAGCGTCGATGCGCCCGTTCGCTCCGCCGCCCATGACGTGATCCATGACGTTCTTGCCGAGCTGTCCGCTCGAGTTGCCGAAGCCCGAGTTGAGCAGGATGCGCGCGGACTCGAGCGTCGACGCGTTGAGGAAGACGATGCGTCCCTTGAACTCGAGCGCGTGCTTCGTCTGGCCGTCGATCACGCGGACGCCAGTGGCTTTCCCTGTTTTGGCGTCGTACGTGATGCTGTGCACGACGCTGTAGGGCCGCAGCGTCAGCTTGCCCGTCGCGCGCGCGGCCGGGAGCGTCGCGTTCACGCTCGAGAAGTACGAACGCGTGATGCAGCCGCGATGGCACGGGCCGCAATAGTGGCACGCCGAGCGGCCGCGGTGGTCCTGCGTGAGCACGGCGGCGCGTCCGATGGTGAGCACCCGTTCGCGCCCGAAGTGCTTCGCCATCCCGTCCTTGACGACCTGCTCGGCGCAGTTGAGCGCCATCGGCGGCAGGAACTTGCCGTCGGGAAGCTGCGACAGACCCTCGGCCTGGCCAGTGATTCCCACGAACTCTTCGACGTGGTCGTACCAGGGCGCGATGTCGGCGTAGCGGATCGGCCAGTCGACGCCGATGCCTTCCTTGGCGTTCGCTTCGAAGTCGAGATCGCTCCAGCGGTACACCTGGCGCCCCCACATGATGGAACGGCCGCCCACCTGGCGTCCGCGGATCCAGGAGAACGGCTTGCCTTCGGGAGTGGTGTAGGGGTTTTCGAGGTCGTTGACGAAGAACTTGTAGGCCATCTCATCGCACGCGTAGCACTGCTGCTGGATCGGCTGCGTCGCGTTGCGGGCCTTGCGGTCACCCTGGCCCCGGAACTTCATCTCCCACACGGGGACGTGCTCGACGTAGTCGGTCTCGGGATTGATCGGCCGGCCCGCTTCGAGCACCAGCGTGTTCAGGCCGCGCTCGCACAGCTCCTTGGCCGCCCAGCCGCCGCTGATTCCCGATCCGATGACGATGGCGTCGTATGTCTTGGCCATGGCTACTTCCCCCTCTGGTCGAGCAGGACGCAGCCGTCGTAGCGGCCCGGGATGATCGGGTTGTGCAGCTCTTCGGCGTCCCCGATTTCGGATGTGTAGTAACCCAGCAGGGTGAGACGCTTCAGCATTTGGAAAAAGGCCTGCGAGGGCGTCGACTCGCGGTGCATGCCTTGCTTGTCCGCGTCGCGCAAACCGGCGACCTCCGCGTCCACCAGCTGCAGCATCTCGCTCTGTTGGTCGGGCGCGCAGCCCGTGAACTGATTGGCGAAGCGCTTGCGGCTGCGCTCGTCGAGCTCACCGATGCCCTGGAGGAACTTGGCCCGCTCCTTGTCGTCGAACCATTCGCTGAGCGCGAGATCGACGAACTCGTTGACCTTGGCGGCAGTCGCGCCCGGCGTGTCGGTCGCGGGAATGATCATCTCGGCGATCGAGACGACCGTCTCATTCTGATGCGGGTCGAGGACCTTGAGCGCCGCGCTCCCCGAGAGTCGGGAACGGAGGGTGCGCCCGGCGGCCAGCAGGGGATCGGCGAACACGGCAGCGCCGCCGAGGGCGAGCAGGACTTCACGCCTGTTCATGCGATGATCTCCATATTGGGAGGGGCACCGCGGTCAAGAATGGCACCAGTCTCGGGCCGCGTCTAGGTGATGCGAATCGCAACGCGGCCACGGCGGAGACCCTCACCCCGTGTTCTGCAAACCCTGAGCGATGCCGCGCACCGTCGCGAGGAGAGCCCCGAAGAGCTCGTCATCAGCCCGCCCTCCCGCCCGCCACCGCGCGAGCAGGTCCACCTGGAGCAGACTCATGGGGTCCACGTAAGGGTTCCGCAGGCGAATGGCGCGCTGCACCACCGGATCCTCGTCGAGCAGCGTCGTGGTGCCCTTCAGGCGTAGCACGAGTGCCACAGTGCGGTCGAATTCCGCCTTGATCGTCGGGAAGAAGGCCGGCTCGAGAGGCCCCGCGAGCCTGGCGTAGCGCGCCGCAATGCCGATGTCGGCTTTCGCGAGCACCATCTCGACGTCGTCTACGAGCGCCTTCACGAAGGGCCAGTGGCGCAGCATGTCCGCCACCGCATCCTCGCCGTGTCGCGCGACCGCGCGTTCGAGCGCCGAGCCGAACCCGAACCAGCCCGGCAGCACGTTGCGGTTCTGCATCCAGGCGAACACCCAGGGAATCGCCCGCAGCTGCTCGATGCCCGATCCCGAGCGTCGCGACGGCGGCCGCGAGCCCATCGGCATGCGCTCGATCACGTCGATCGGCGTCGCGAGCCGGAAGTACTCGACGAACTTTGGATCGTCGTACACGAGCGCGCGGTAGCTGTCGCGACTCGTGGCGGCGATCTCGTCCATCAGCGCTTCCCATTGGGGCGCCCTCGCATCGCGCGCGGGCGGAGCGGCCGTCGCGATCGCCACCGCGCCCACCGCCTGCTCGAGCGTGCGCATGGCGATGCCGCGCAGGCCGTAGTTGGCGCTGATGACCTCGCCCTGCTCGGTCACCCGCAGGTGGCCGCGTACGGAACCAGGGGGCGCGCTGAGCACCGCGCGCGTGAGCTTCCCGCCGCCGCGGCTGACGGTGCCACCTCGACCATGGAAGATCGTCAGGTCGATACCCGCCGGGTCCAGCGTCGCCACGAGCGCCGCCTGGGCCCGCTGTACGGCCCAGCGCGAGGCGCAAATCCCGCCGTCCTTGTTGCTGTCCGAGTATCCCACCATGACCACCTGACGCTTGCCCCGCTGCTCGAGATGCGCGCGATAGACGGGATCTTCGAGGAGTCCACGCATCACTTCAGGCGCATCGCCGAGATCGTCGAGTGTCTCGAACAGCGGTGCCACGTCGAGCGGCACACCCTGTTTCTCCACCAGCCCGCCCCACCGCGCCAGCAGGAGAACGGTGAGCAGATCGTCGGCTCCCTGCGTCATGCTGATGATGAATGGACCGATCGCGTGCGGCCCGTAGCGCGTCCGGCATTCGGTGATTGCGCGGAACACGGCCAGCGTCCGCTCCACGTCCGGCTCCGAAAGCGCGCTGGCCAGCGGCGGCTCGCCATTCTCGATGGCGCGCCGCAGGCGCGTCACTCGGTCGGCTGCCGCACGGTCGAGCCACGACGCCTCTCCCAGCAGCCGTCCGACGACGGCGCGATGCACGAGGGCGTTCTGCCTGACATCGAGCGTGGCGAGGTGAAATCCAAACGTCTCGAGTCGCCGCACCAGACGGCGCACGCTGAAGAGGCCCGCATGGGAGCCCTGGTGGTTGGCGAGGCTCGTGACGATGCACTGCAAGTCTTCCGCGAACTCCGCCGCACTCGCGTACCCGGACGCTCCGTCGAGAGATGTCGCCATCAGCCGAGCCGCGATCAGGCGAAGCAGAACGCGGTAGGGCATGTCGCGATGGCGAGGAGGCACCGCGTCACGTGCCCCGGGGAAGCGGGAGCCGTACTCCTCGATGCGGCGCAACACCGCCGCATCGACACGTGAGGACGACTGCGACAGGCGCCGGGCGAGGTCGAGGGTCTCGCGATGGTAGCGCTCGAGGATGAGCGCCCGGTGACGCGCCAGCGCGGCGCGTATCGTGTCGGCGGTGACATTCGGGTTCCCGTCCATGTCGCCGCCCACCCACGAGGCGAAGCGCAGCACCGGCGGCACGGGGATCGCCGCCGCTGCCGTGCCGAAAACCGCCGCCAGCGCGTCTTCCAGCGCCTCGTAGAACGGCGGGACGACCCGGTACACCACGTCGGTGAGGAAGAACAGCACGTGCTCCAGCTCATCGAGGACGGTAGGGCGCTGAGCGGGGTACGCTTCGGTCTGCCAGCCGATCGTGACTTGCTCCCGGATGCGACCCAGCGCCGCCTGTTCCTCGCCCGGCGTGAGCGACGGGTCGAGCCGCCGCACCAGCAGGCGGCTGATCGCCTGCTCCTTGTCGAGCAAGGTGCGGCGCGTGGCTTCGGTGGGGTGCGCGGTGAACACGGGTTCGAAGCGCAGCCGCTCGAGCAGGTCGCGCACGTCTTCGGGGCCAAGCCCTGCGGCCGCGAGGCGCCGAGCGGTGTCGTCGAGCGTGCCCTCTTGTGGCGCTCGTCCGGCACGCAGGTGGTCGCGGCCGCGCCGAATGCGGTTGATCCGCTCGGCGAGGTTCACGACCGTGAAGTAGGTGGCGAAGCCGCGCACCAGTTGGCCCGCGTCGCGGGGGCTCAGCGCGCCGACGAGAGCCTGCAGCTCCGCGTCCGCGGCGGGCTCGCCCTCGCGGCGGCGGATGGCGGCGACGCGCGCGCCCTCGACCTTCTCGAACAACACGTCGCCGCCTTGCTCTCGAATCACCGCTCCCACGAGGGCACCGAGGGTGCGGACGTCGTCCCGCAGGTCGATGTCTTTTTCGGCGAACGAGATCTCGCGGCGCAGGCTCAGGGGGCGAAGACCTCCAACGCCACCTCGACCTTGCCGAACGGCGCGCTCACCTGCACGCCCTGCACCATGCCCTTCACACGCGCGAACATCTCGCGCGCGATCGTCACGCCTTCGGCGAGCGCCGCTTCTTTGCCCTTCTCCTGCGCCTGCCGCATGCGCTGCAGGATCTCGTCCGGCACAGAGACGCCCGGTACCTCATTCGCCAGAAATTCCGCATTGCGGAGGCTGACGAGGGGCCACACGCCGGCGACCACCGGGATCCGGAATTCCTCGACCCGCTTCAGGAACGTCTCGAGCTGGCGCGGATCGAAGACCGGCTGCGTCACCGCGAACTCGGCGCCGGCATCGACCTTCCACGCAAAGCGCGACAGCTCGCGGTCGAGATCCATCGCCCCGGGGTTCACGCCGACACCCGCGACCCAGCGCGTAGGCGCGCCGATGGGGTTGTTCCCCGGATCGAGCCCGTGGTTCAGCCGGTACACGAGATTCGTGAGACCGATCGAGTCGATGTCGAAGACCGCCGTGGCCTCGGGGTAGGGGCCCATCTTCGGCGGATCGCCCGTAATGATGAGGATGTTGCGCAGCCCTGCGGCGTGCGCGCCGAGGATGTCGGAGAGCATGCCGAGGAGATTGCGGTCGCGGCAACAGTAGTGGATGACCGTCTCGAGCCCCACCTCGCGCTCGATCATGATCGCCGACGGCAAGACGCCCATGCGGCTCTGGGCGCGTGGTCCGTCGGGCACGTTCACGGCATCGACACCCGCCTTCTTGAGCGCGCGACACTGGTCGAGCATCGGCGCGGGGTCGACACCCTTGGGCGGCACGATCTCGACGCTCGTGACCAGCTCGCCGCGCGCCAGCTTCGCTCCCCAACGCGACTTGTCGGCGAGGGGCGTGGGCGTGACGCCGGCGGGCGCCTGCACCTGGGCGCGCGACACGACGACGCTCGGCTGGCGCGGCACGACGCTCGCCACGTAGTCGCGGATCTTCTTAATGTGCTCAGGTGTCGAGCCGCAGCACCCCCCGACGAACCGCGCACCCGCCTCGATCATCCGCCTGGCGTAGCTCGCCATGTATTCGGGGGACGCCAGGTAGATCTTGCGATCGCCCACGTCGCGCGGCAGCCCGGCGTTCGGCTGACCGGAGATCGGCCGGTCGGTCGCCTTGACCATCTTCTCCACGGCATCGAGCACTCCGGCGGGACCGACGGAGCAGTTCACGCCGATCACGTCGGCGCCCCACTCGGTGAGACGTTTCGCGAAGGTCTCGGGATCGGTGCCGAAGTACGTGAGGCCGTCGGTCCCGATCGTCATCTGACAGACGGCGGGGAGATCGGTCGCAGCGCGCACCGCGGCGAGCGCCGCGTGGATCTCGTCCAAGTCGCTGAACGTCTCGAGGATGAATCCGTCGACGCCGCCTTTGAGCAGGCCTTCGACCTGCCGCGCGAAGAGCGCTTCCGCCTCGGCGCGCGACGTGTGACCGAAGGGCTCGATGCGGATCCCCAGCGGTCCGATGGCGCCGACGACGCTCGCCCGGCCCCCCGCCGCGGCGCGGGCCAGCTCTGCGGCGGTCGTGTTGATCTTCTCGGTTTCGTCGGCGAGACCGTAGCTACCGAGCTTCAGCGGGTTCGCGCCGAAGGTGTTCGTCTCAAGGATCTCGGCGCCGGCGCGCACGTATTCGGCGTGCACCTCCTGCACGAGCTTGGGCTGCTTGAGGACGAGCTCGTCGTAGCAGACGTTGAGGAAGAAGCCCTTGGCATAGAGCATCGTCCCCATCGCCCCGTCGAAGACGTGGACGCGGCCGTCGGCGATCAGATCTTTCAGGGTAGACAAAATAGAACCAGGCCTTTTAGCGGGTTGTTTAACGTGGCCGCAATACGCCGCAAATCACCACGGAATCCGTTGTCCCATCGGAACCTAGCGGCACGGGAAAATAATCGCCAGGGTGGCACGTACTCTTACCTAACATGGCCACCGTCGTCTCCATTCCCGCCGACCAGCTCCTCGCCGAGTACGCGCCGGCGCTCAAGAACTTCCTCGGTGCCCGCTGCCGGGACGCCGACCTCACCGCCGAGCTGATGCAGGAGGTGGCGGCGCGGCTCGTGACCGCGGCACCGCGGCTGCAGCTGAAGAACGGCAACCTCCGCGGCTACCTGTTTCGCATCGCGGCGAGCGTGTGGCACGATCATCTCCGGCGCGAGTTAGTACGGCGACGCGGCGCGCACGTGCTGCAGGAAGACGAGCGTGCAGCGCCTTCCGCCGATGAACCGCTCATGGAGCACGAGTTGCGAGATGCCGTGCGCCGCGTGGTCGCCGACCTGCCCGCGGCGCAGCGTGACGTGGTGCGGCTGCGGCATGAACGTGGCCTGACTTTCCAACAGATCGCCGACCGCTTGGGCCGTCCCCTCGGCACGGTATTGACGCAAATGCGCGCCGCGCTTGCCAGAATCGCGCCGGCGCTGGAGGAGTACCGATGAACCATCCATACGAAGACCGGCTGTTGTTGTTGGCGTACGGCGATCTCCCCGCGGCCGAGGCCGCCGAGGTGGAGGCACACGTCGCAAGCTGTGCGACCTGTGGCGCGGCGTTCGAGCAGCTCGAGCGGGCGCGCGTGGCGCTCGACTGGGCCGTGCCCGAGCGGCGGCGGCCGGTGCCCTGGATCGCGGTGGGCCTCGCCGCGGCAGCCGTCCTCGCGGCGGTGTTCTTCACGCGCCTCGGGTCACGGGGGCCGGAGCCCTGGCAGCCGGTCCACGTATGGTCGCCGACCGCAGGCTACATCGCGGGGGGCCAGCCCCTCGTGGAGATCGATGCTCAACTCACTCGCCTGGAACAGGAGCGGACATATGCGCGTCCCTAAGCTCGCGTTCGCGTTCGTTTTCACTAGCCTGGCCTCGGTGGCCGCGGCGCAGGACCCCAACCCGCAGGCGATGCAGATGCAGGTGCAGAAGATCGCACAGGAGCGGCCGCGTGAAGCCGAGGCCGCGGCGCGCGCGTTCATGTTCCTCATCGCCCCCGACCGGGTGGAAGGGCCGCGCAGCCTCGACTCGCTGAAGGCGCGCTCGCTCGACCAGTACTGGATGGAAGTCGCGCAACTGACGGTGCAGTTCGACATGGTACAGATCCTGATCCGGCGCGACAGCGTGCGGGCCCAACTCGTCACGAAGATGTTCGGTATCGAGTCCTCCGCGCGCGAGCTGCAGCGCGCGTATCGCGGCGCCAGTGAATCCCAGCGCGCCACGCTGCGCACGCAGCTCGAAGCGTTGATCGGGGGCCACTTCGACATCGAGAACCAGCTGCGCGTGCTGGAGATGAAAGACATCGAGCGGCGGCTAGCGGATGTGCGCACCGAGACACAGCGTCGGATCGACAAGCGCGTTGAGCTTGTGAAGTGGGCGGTCGACGACATCATCAGGGACGCCACGCGGCCGCAATAGCGAGTGCGGCGAGGTCACGATAATTTGGGCGCATGCCCAACATCGCTTCGTGGCACCCGCAAGTCGTCCATTTCGCCATCGCGCTGCTCTTCGTCGGCGTGGCGTTCCGCTGGATCTCGCTCACCGGCCGCGCGGCCTTCACGGGCCCCGCGGCCGCTGTGTTGTTGCTCGCCGGGACGACGGCAGCACTCCTCGCGGTGCAGTCGGGCACCGACGCGCACGGGCCCGTCGAGCGAGTTCCAGGCGCGCGCCAGGCCGTGATGGAACATGAGGACTGGGGCAAGCGCGCGAAGAACATCTTCTTGATCGTGGCGGCCCTCGAGATCGGCGCACTCGTCCTCGCCCGGCGCTCTGCACGCCTGACCAAGGGGCTAACCGTGGCCTCGGCCGTCGTCGGGCTCGCTGGTGGTGTTGCCATCTACGAGGCGGGGGAGCACGGTGGTGCGCTGGTCTACAGCTACGCCGGCGGCGTGGGCATCCGCTCGGGCGACACGACCGACGTGAGCCGCCTTCTCATGGCGGGCCTCTATCACTCCGCGCAGGCGGCCCGCACGCGACACGACAGCGCCGCGGCTGCCGAGCTGTTCGCCGAGATCGCGCGCCGCTTTCCGAACGACACGACCGTGTGGTTCCTCTCGGCCGAGTCGCTCGTGCGGGACAAGAATGACGGCAAGGGGGCGCTCGCGGCGTTGGCACGCTTTTCGGTCCCGGCCGACAATCCCCGTCTGCGAGTCCGCTACGACTTTCTCAAGGCTGATGCTTTCGTCGCGGCGGGGCGGTCAGACTCGGCGCGGGCGACCCTCGAGCGACTGGCGACGCAGTTCCCGGATAATCCGCGGATCAAGGACAGGCTCGCGCAGACGAAGGAGGGCGGGCCTCGTTAGTCGCCGAACACTCTCCGCGCGACCCACCATGCGGCGACGCCGCCCGCGATGAATCCGACGACGGCGCCGAATGGGCCGATCACGGCGTTCCCGATGACGCCGGCGATGGTCCCCACGATGAAGCTCACG
The DNA here is from genome assembly GCA_036004745.1 of Gemmatimonadales bacterium. Classification (GTDB taxonomy): domain Bacteria; phylum Gemmatimonadota; class Gemmatimonadetes; order Gemmatimonadales; family GWC2-71-9; genus 20CM-2-65-7. The sequence continues at coordinate 17,663 of DASYRD010000020.1, forward strand.
AGAGCCTTGAGCAGTTTCACGTTGCCTCCAGGGTGCGCAGCGCCGCCGCGGTTTCGATACCGGCAATCCTGACAGTCTTGCGCCGGCTGGTGTGACCGGCGGTGATGGTGACGGCGCTGCGCGGGACGGACAGGCGCTCAGCGAGAAAACGGATCAGCTCGGCGTTCGCGGCGCCATCCATTGGCGGTGCCGCCACGCGGATCTTCAGCGCGTCGCCGTGACGTCCCGCCACTCCGGTCACACGGGCCCGGGGGACCACGTGTAAAACGATTGTGGCCGTCAGCCCCCGAATGGCAGCATCAGCAGCCACCTCAGGAGCCACAACGCGATCAGCGCCGCGAATGGACTGAGGTCGATCATGCCGATAGGCGGGATCACGCGACGCAGCGGCAGGATGATCCAATCCGTGATCGCGTAGACGGGCCGCAGCCATTTCGTGTACTGGAAGTACCCGAGCCACGAGGCGACGACGCGCATGATGATCGCGTAGAACACGATCGTGTACGCGATCTCCACGATCAGTCGCAGCGTGTCGGCTGGGCCCCCGGACACCTGGCTGGCCGCTGCCGGAAACGCGTTGACCGCCCAGCCCATGAGGGAGATGAAGACGACACCGGCCGCGGCGACAACGATGACGAGCCACCAGCCGGCATTGACGGGGTTCCCGCCCATCCGGACGAGCCGCCGCTCCACGGGCCGTACGACCGCGTCGGTGATGGCGCGGAGACTGCGGCCGAACGGTGTGAACGGAGAGATGCGGCGTGTGCGGACGAGCCAGGAGCCGAACGCGACGAGTGTCGACAGGGCGAAGAGTCCGAAAACGGTGTACCGCGTGACGGTGAGGGTGTCGAGCACCTAACCTCCGAACGCGGCCGCCACGATGCGATCCTGCTCGACTTTGTGCGCGGCGGGATACCCCTCGGCGGGACTCGAACGCTCCGGCCGCGACACGTCTTGCAACACCACGGCTGCGGGAGTCACGTCGCGGATCTTGGGGAGTACGAACTTCCGCGCGCCAAAATTCCGCGGCTCCTCCTGCACCCAAACGATTTCCTTGAGGTTGCGATAGCGCGCGAGATACTGTCCGATCTCCTCGGATGGGAACGGATACAGCAGCTCGACTCGCCCGATCGCGATGTGCGGCGTCTCCGCGCGCCGCGGTGATGCCGTGAGATCGTAGTAGACCTTGCCGCTGCACAAGACGAGTCGCGTCACCTTATCCAGCTCGGGCCGCTCACCATCCCACAGCACGGCCCGGAACCGGCCCTGCGTCAGATCCTCGAGTTTGGAGGAGGCAGCCGGCAAGCGCAGCAGGCCTTTGGGGGTCATCACGATCAGCGGCCGGATCTCCTGGTGGCGCGCCTGGCGTCGCAACAGATGGAAGTACTGGGCCGGTGTCGTGCAGTTCGCCACGCGGATGTTGCCCTCGGCGCCGAGGGAGAGATAGCGCTCGAGGCGCGCGCTCGAGTGCTCGGGGCCGCCGCCCTCGTACCCGTGCGGCAGCAGCATCGTGAGCCGCGACGTGTCGCCCCACTTCGCGAGCCCCGCCACGATGAACTGATCGACGATCACTTCGGCGCCGTTCGCGAAGTCGCCGTACTGCGCCTCCCAGAGGACCAACGCCGGATGGGCCGCGGTGGCGTAGCCGTACTCGAAGCCCAGGCACGCGGCCTCGGACAGCGGGCTGTTGTGCAGCTCGAACGGCGCGCGCGCGCCCGGGAGATGCTGGATCGGCGCCCAGCGATGGTCGTTCGTCGGGTCGTGGAGGACGAGGTGGCGCTGACTGAAGGTGCCGCGCTCGACGTCCTGCCCCGTGAGTCGGATCGGCGAACCCTCGAGTAGCAGCGATCCGAACGCCAGTGCCTCGGCGTGCGCCCACTCCATTCCACCCTGAGTGATCGTCTCGCGACGGCGCTCGAGCTGCCGCTTGAGCTTGGGATGGACCGTGAACCCCTCGGGGACGGCGAGGAGCGCCTCGTTCAGTCGGGTCAGCACGTCGGTCCCTACGGCCGTATCGGGCTCGGCGACCGCGGCGCGCACGATGCGACGCTCCTCGCCCGATGCGCGCGACCGCTTGGCCTTCAGCGCCTGTTGCACCTCGGTGAGCTTCGCGTATGCGGCGTCGGCCTCCGCCTGCGCCGCTTCCGGCGTCACCAACCCCTCCGCCGCGAGCTGCGCCGCGTATTTCTCGCGGACGGGCGGCATCTTCTTGATCACCTCATACATCAGGGGCTGCGTGTACGCCGGCTCGTCGCCCTCGTTGTGGCCCCAGCGCCGGTAGCCTACGACGTCGATCACGACGTCGCCGTGGAATTTCTCGCGATACATCCACGCGAGGCGCACCGCGGCGATGCACGCCTCGGGATCGTCGGCGTTGACGTGGATGATCGGGACGTCGAACCCCTTGGCGAGATCGCTCGAGTAATCGGTCGAGCGCCCGTCGCGCGGATCGGTGGTGAAGCCGACCTGGTTGTTGGTGATGAGGTGGATGGTGCCGCCCGTCGTGTAGCCGCGCAGCCGCGCCAGATTGAACGTCTCGGCCACGACACCTTGGCCCGCGAATGCCGCGTCGCCGTGGATCAGCACCGGCAGCACGGTGGACACGGCGAGCGTGGCCTCGGCGCCAGAGCGATCGGTCTGCTCCGCGCGCGTCCATCCCTCCACGACGGGGTTCACGGCCTCGAGGTGACTGGGGTTCGAGAGGAGAGAAACCGTCACCTCCTTGCCCCGTGCCGCCTTGTACGTGCCCTCGGCGCCGAGGTGGTACTTCACGTCGCCCGTGACCGCCTCGGGGTCGGACGCCGAGCCGCTGCCACCACCTTCGAATTCTTCGAGGATCGCTTCGTAGGGCAGGCTCACCACGTGCGCCAGCACGTTGAGGCGACCGCGGTGCGCCATCCCCATCACGACGCGGTGCGCGCCGAACGCCGCGGCCAGCTCGAGGGTGGTGTCGAGCATCGGCACGGTGATGTCCACGCCCTCGATCGAGAAGCGCTTCTGGCCGAGGTAGGCGCGTTGCAGGAAACGCTCGAGTGTGTCGACGAGCGTGAGCCGCGAGAGCAGCTGCCGTTTCTCATCGGCAGAGAGGGGCTTGCGGTGCTCGCCCGATTCGATCACGCGACGCAGCCACACGCGCTCTTCGTGGCTCGCGATGTGTTCGACTTCGTAGGCGATCGTGCCGCAGTAGGTGGCGGTAAGTTGCGGCAGCGCGTCGGCGAGCGTCTCGCCGCGGACGTAGCAGCGCAGCACGTCGGCGGGGATA
>DASYRD010000021.1:0-1680 GCA_036004745.1 Gemmatimonadales bacterium
GTTAGAAGACGATGACGCGATCCGCCCACAGCGTCCATTCCGCCAGCTCCTCGAGCGAGCTGCGACGGGTGCCCTCGACCAATTCGGTATCGCCGAGGCCGCGCGCGTCCATGCACGACCCGCATACCGCCACGGCGGCGCCGTGCTGCAGCGGGACCGTGAGCATTCGTTCCAGGTGGTAGTAGCCCTGCGGCACCTTTTGTCCGGCTTTGGCGCAGGCGGCGGCGTCCCCCATGAGAAAGATCCTGACGGCCGGGCCCTGGCGCTTGGCGAGCGCGCCGGCGAGCCGGAGGCCGTTGTAGGAGCGCTCGGAGCCGTACGGAGGATCGTTGAGGATGAGGAGGACGTTCATCACGCCGCCTCGTTCATTGCGGGAATGAGGTTGCGGAGGCGCCCGACGATGTCGTCGATCTCCGCCTCGGTCGTGGTCCGGCCCAGGCTGAAGCGTATCGCGCCCAAGGCGACTGCGGATGGCACGCCCATGGCGGAAAGCACGGGGGACAGCGTGACGCGCCCGGCGTGACAAGCCGAACCGGTCGACGCCGCGACGCCGTCGAGACGGGCCAGAATGTCCTCGCCGATGCGGCCGGGGAAGCTGACATTGAGGGTATTCGGCAGCCGCTGCGTCGGATGGCCGTTGAGCACGACCTGATCGCCAAAGACGCTCCGCAGCTCTGTCCATAACCGGTCGCGCAGCCGCCGGATTTCGTGATTGCGATCGGCCGACTGGGCGAGGGCGCTGGCGGCGCCGAGGCCCGTCGTCAAGAGCGCGCTTTCCGTTCCGGCGCGCCGCCCACACTCGTGATCGGCGCCATGGATCAACGGCTCGAGGGCGACACCGCGCCGGACGTACAGGGCGCCGACGCCCTTCGGGCCGTAGAGTTTATGGCCGGCGACGGACAGCAGGTCGACGCCGAGCTCATTCACGCGCGTCGGGATCTTGCCAACCGATTGCGCCGCGTCCGTGTGCATGAGCACGCCGCGCGCGCGGGCGATCCGCGCGATCTCCTGGATCGGCTGAATCGTGCCGACCTCGTTGTTGGCGTGCATGATGGTGACGAGGGCCGTGCGATCGGTGATGGCCTCGCGGACGTGATCCGGGTTGACGTGGCCGGTGCCGTCGACGGGCAGATACGTCACCTCGGCGCCGTTCCGCTCCAGGAAGCGGCACGGTGCGAGCGTGGCCGGGTGCTCGATCTGGCTGGTGACGATGTGATTGGCGCGGCCGCGGGCCGCGAACAGGGCGCCCTTGATGGCGAGATTGTTCGCCTCGCTGCCACCGCTCATGAAGACGATTTCGTCCGGCGTGGCGCCCAGGAGCTCGGCGACCTGGCGGCGCGCGACCTCGACCGCCGCGTGGGCCGGCGCGCCAGCCCAGTGGAGACTCGAGGGATTGCCAAAGTGCGTTTCCAGCAATGGCCGCATCGCGGCGGCGACTTCCGGTGCAATGGGCGTACTCGCATTGAAATCCAGATAAACCGGTTTCACAACGTCTTCCTCCGGGTACGGGTCAATGCAGGGGACTTGACTATTCAAGTAATCGCTATAATACTTGACGAGTGGCCCCGACGGAAGAGGGCCCGCGCACCCAAACAAGGAGGACGCCGATGGTTTACCTGGAGATCACCCTGAAGATCGCACCCGCCAACCGGCCGGCGGCGGCTGGCGTCTACCAGCGCT
>DASYRD010000022.1:0-8345 GCA_036004745.1 Gemmatimonadales bacterium
GAAGTGCGAGCGCACACGCGCCGGCGACGAGTGCCGATATGTCAATCAATGTTCACCTGTCCTGCTCGCGGCCGTTGTTGAGGTGCAAGAGACCGTCGGTTAGGTGTTCATGAGGCACCACCTTTAATCGCGGCGGACAAACCGTCGGCGCAATAACCGCGAGGACAAATGCCATAATCGGTAGCGTCACGACCCCGAGTAAGATCCACAGTGTGTCACGCGCCCCTAAAACATACCAGAACGAAAAGGAGAGTCCCACTTCAAGAACTCGTGTGATAACTGTGTAGAACTTCGGCATGCGCAGACGTTGATGGCACGCGGGGCACGAAAACGCTGTCTGCAAGCGCGCGTCGCGCCAGGAAAGCTTCCTCGAACAGGACGGACATGTCATCACACCCGGCGCAACAGCGTCACCCCCATTCCTGATAGCCGATCAGCAGACATGATGTTACTTTTTACGGACGCGCCAATTCCTCTGACGATTTGGATGAGAAGCCCCCTCAGCGTAGCTTGGGGCGGTGCGTGAGCAAACGCCCGAATGAAGTCTCCAGTATCCTGAATGAGTCCCGGTTGTGTCGCTTCGACGTAAATCGCTGTCTCGAAGGCCAATTCGTTGATGGCGATGCGGGCGCCTACCTCGTACCCCAAGTAAGTTGTTGCGCCGGCGTTCGTCACGTAGGCTGCTCCGACTGACAGCCCCGCAAGCTCTACATAGGTTAGGGCCTGGCCCATCGGCGCCGCACGTCTGCCGATCTCGCGCGCGAGCTCTATCACTGGATCGGTATCACCGCCTCCTGAGCCTGATCCCGCCCCGCCGCCCCTGCCGCCCCCGCCGCCCCTGCCGCCGCCCCCGCCGCCCCTGCCGCCGCCGCCACGACCACCTCCGCCCGATCCACTCCCCGCGCCGCCCTGACCGCCACCGCCTGCGCCACGACCGCCCCCTCCCGATCCGCTCCCCGCGCCGCCCTGACCGCCGCCCCCGCCGAACCCGGCACCGGGTTTGAGACCGAGCGAATCAACGTATGAGGTCGGTTCATTGGCCGCATAGGCAAACAGGTTCAGCCCGCCATTGGCCCCGATGGGATCCTCGCTCACAAAACGCTGCGTCCGCGGACTGAAGTAGCGCGCCCGATAGAAGAATAATCCCGTGCTGTCGTTCTCCCGTCCGGCGTACTGAATCGGGTTGGTAGAAGCAGCGCCAGTAGTGGTTACTGCGCCGAATGGCTCGTAGGTATAGGACGTCTGCACCGCTCCAAGGACGTCCGTTAGGGCGATCGTACTCCGCAGGGCATCGGCGAGGAACGTCCCCATCCCGCTGCCGTCGGTTCGTGCGAACGTTTCGTCAATGTTCAAACTTGTCAGTAGGTTTGCTGTTGGCGCACCAAGCGCGGAGAGCTCCTGGACGGCGTTTAGGTCGTCATACAGGAACTGTGTGGTGGTACCGCCAACGGTCTTGCTACGCCTTCTGCCAAGCGCGTCGTATAGGAAGCTCGCCGACGAGCCTCCTGCAGAGGCCGTCAGTTGGTTCCGCGCGTTCCAGGTGTACGTTGTGGCGCCGTCGCCGGTAAGATTTCCGTTCAGGTCGTACGTAAAAGACGCGCCAGCCCACGACGTGATGCGGTTCGCCGCATCATACGTGGCGCTCGCCAGTGCCGGCGGCAACCCCGTCCGGGCCCAACTACCGCCGACGACAGTCCGATGCCCGGCAGCGTCATACGTGTACGTTAGCGTACCCAACGTCGTTTGGCCCAAGGCATACGTCAGACTCGTGAGACGGTTCGCGGGGAGGGGTGGCGGTCGGGGGGACTGTCGCATAACGGGGTATTCCGTCAACCGGGCGACAAGGCGTTCATACCGCCTATCGTCATCGTCTTCGCCAGGAACTCGACGACGAAGCTGCCATTCGAACACGGGCTCGGCGACGAGGATGTCGTGGCGGCGACAGAGCCGAGCCGGTAATGGTGAACATCGCCGTCTGGCGCGGACTTGAAGATGCCGCACTTAGGTACTCATTTGCCGAGCGACCGTCGCGATCAACATTCGCGCCGTCCGTTTGTACCGGGACATTTCCGATTTGGTCACCTTTGATCCGTCTCATGCTACATCTGAGAGCCCGCGCTCGGACTTGCTACCCTACCGTTCGACTACTCCCAACACAAGTCGTCGATCCACAGCTCTTGGCCCCCGATTGCCATATGCCCGTACCACCTCTGGTCGGTGATTTTTCCGGACAACTCAACGGCTCCGGTGTCGTTGCCAAAGCCGCCGCCTAAAACGTTGACCCGGACACCGCCAATGGTTTGTCCATGAATGTCCCGGAAGTTCTTGAAGTTGACGAACTGTCGGTTGATGACGAGGTTGAGATTGCCGCCGTACTCGCCGAAGGAGAATTTGATGCGCGAGAGGACTTGGCCGAAATTAACAGCGAAGCAGAGATTGATGTTGTTAATCATCACATCTTGCACCGAGCCGCCGGCCCGCCTCCGGTTGTCAATCCGCGCAAATCCCGAGTTGGTCGAGTGATTGTTGGCCCAGACGAATGCTGCGCCCCAGAAGTCACCGTTCGGCGGCTGCCATGTGTTGCCGGGGACGGGGTTTAGCAGATAGACGGTGAGTTGCGCGCCGAGAGGCAACGTGTCGAAAGATTCACACTGCATGTTAGACCTCGTTCGAAGTTTCAAGTGGCCGCATCCAAGCGCAGCGTCTCGTCGTCCTGGCTCGGATAGAATGCCGCAGCTCGCTCATCGCGGCATTGTGCCGCACGGGACGAAAGCTCGCGTGTCGCGGGCGCCCAATCAATGCGCCGTGCGGCTATTGGTGAACCAGACGGTGTATTTGGTTCGGTTCGCAGGCGTCTCGCAATCCAGGCTGTCGATGTTCGTCTTGAGCTGGTCGAAGGTGAGCGTACCCGACACCTCGCCGTCGTCCCCGTCGACGCGGACGCGGATCGAGTCGCCGGGCGCGAGCAGCGCGGAGAAGGTCGGGTAGGTGCCACCGTGTCCTTCGTTCCAACCGTTGACGGCGTGCTTGTGGGCATCCTCGACCTCCCACTCCGGCATACGCCGGAGCACGTTTCCAGCGGCGTCGAGGTGCTCGACGTTGAGCTTCACATCCTCACGGGCTGCGTACTCGGGCGTCCCTCGCTGGAAACGCCGGAAGCTGAGCCTGGTTGTGAACAGCTCGAATGATCCCTTGGGTCCGAAGGCCAGCGAGGCTTCGAGCCCCGTGCCAGTCGGCACCGACACGCCCCGTGCGGCGTCCGAGGCCCACACCATGGTGTCGCTCGAGGTACCGGCATCCGCCACTACCGTCCGGGACTGGGGACCTGCTACCGCCGCCCCGCGGCTCTGGGGGCTGGACGGAGAGAACGTCTTGTGTAGCGTCCATGAGAGTGCATCGCCCGACGTGTAGACCTCGACGAATCCGTGGCTCAGGGGAGTGGCAGGTGTGAGCCGGTTCACGCTGAGGAAGAGCGTCCCCAGCGTGTAAGCCAGAGAGGGGCCGCCCTCCGACACGATTGGGCTGCCGCCTGCGGTGGCCGTTATCCCCGGCAGCGGCGCCCAGACGCTGCCATCCGCGGAGCGGACGATCTGGATTCCGGAAACCGTGCGGTAGGCGAGGACGAACTCGTGGTTGAAGAAGGCCAGCCCCGGCATGAGGGAGTTGCCGGGCAGGGCGAGCGTGGCTAACGTCGCGCTGGCGGGCCGCAGCGTTTGAATGACGACCTGGCCGCCGGTGTTCCGAAAGGCCGCCACCCAGCGGCTGCGGTCGTAGTCGAAGGTGACGGCCGGCCGGGAGAGCTGGTCCACGCCGAACGAGCCATGGCTAGCATCGTCGGACCAACTCGCTCCATCCGGCGAAGTCTGGGAGCGGAGGACGCCGCTCGGATCGAACCAGGCCAGCAGGTAGCCATCCAGGTTGGTACCGATCCCCGGTGGCACGCCACTCTTGGCCGCGATCGGGTTACCGCCCGCATCACGAGGTACGCCGACGACGCCCGTCCACACGATGCCATTTGGTGAGAGGCGCGTCTCGGGAGGGGCGGAGGCGCGCAGTGGCGTGCTGGCCATCACATAGCGTTCCGGCAACCGGATCTTTACGGGGTGTCCGCAGCCGGCGAGAAGGAGCGCTATTGCGGCCTGGATCGCCAGGACCGTGAGGGAACCGGTCCGGCGGAACCGGCTTAGATAGAGCGCCCGCCTCCAGGCCGGCGTTACGAAGGCGGGCTGCAAGTCCTGAACGCAAGCTCGTTTCATGCTCGCGGCGATGCATACGGAGATGCTGTCAAGGGCGAGAGAGCGTCTCGCCTCCAAGAACCCCCACCCAGCATTGCGGATTTTCGTTGTGCGCTTTTCCCAGAGTGGCATTTGTTTCTCCTTTTGCTCAGAAATGTCATGAGCGTCCGCGCGTGCCGCGGCACGACATCGGTGACCGATCATCCGGTGCAGCCATCGCCGTTTCGCAGGCCCCACGTGCCCGGAGACCGCTGCTCTGGAAACAGCAATCGATCTGCCACGCCGACGATTAGCGGTTCAAACTCACCGCAAAGCACGGATTCACAGTGAGATTCGTGGAAATGGGCGGCTTTGATTCTCGAGGGGTTTATGCTGGCAATCGACAATCCGCCTAACTTTTTGGATAGAGGTCCATCCCAATCGGCTGGTTGCTATATGCGATTGTCCGTCGTTGGGCAGAGGCGACCAATGGCGAGACACTTGTTTGTCCACCCTTTCATTTCAGTCTCTCCGCTGCGTTCGCCGTCTGGGCGTTCACGCGATCCGTCCAGGAGAGGCAAAGGGCAATAAAACCCGGACCTATCTGATCGGATAGACGTCTCACCGATCGGATAGTGCGTCCACCTCGCGGACCGTCGGCTCGTGTTTCCTCGCGCATCCCGCTTATTACGTTCATCGAGCCATTTACAACGATTTCCATTAAGGACAGGCCGGCGGTGTCGGGCGGTACCGGGGTTGCTGCAGTGGCGCAAAAGAATCACGGGATCGAACACGCCGCTACGTTCGCGTTTCCTGCGTCTTACGGCGACAAAACAACAAGGCTGGGACATGGAGATGATCGTTGAGTGGATGTATGAGCTAGCACTGCGGCGGGAGCAGCGCCGGGTGCTTGCTTTGGAAGTGCTTGGCACACGGTCGAATGCGGATCCATCGATACGTCAGCGCGTAATCGACGTCCTCGATCTAAGTTCGAAGTGGCCGCGAGACCTGCAGCCGAACACGCGATGTATCGCGGTCAGGCGCAGGAGATCCGCCGGCAGGTGCTCTCGCGCCTCGAGCCGAACGATCGAGGGCGCATGCTCGGATCCTCCACCAGCTGCTCGACTAGATCCATCCCGGCTCGATGGCCTGCTTCAAGCTCGCCGTCCGCGGATTTGTCGCCGTCCGGATTGCCGGCGGTCTTCTCCAAGGCGAAGTGGCGCTCCACTACGCACAGTTTCATCGCGGCGGTAATGGGCCACGCGCGTTGACGGCATGAGAGAAGGCAGAACGCCGATGCAACCGACGGCAAGGGGATCAAGTACGGCACGATGATGGACGCCGTCGAGAATGCCAAGGCCGCCCGGGATCAATCGAACTCTGTGGTCACCGACGAATCGATCGATGACGGCGCGCTGACCCAGGATACGGACAGGTTCGAACGTGCAGCGGCTCGACGATTCGGCGCCTAAGGTCGCCGCGATCGGCACTGTCATCGAGGCGAGTAACCGGCGGCGTGGCGGCGGCATTAGGCGCCGCACGTGCACCGGCCTCCGCATCGGCGACAACGCCTTCTGCGGGACGGTCAACCGGTTCGGCCACTGAGCGAGGAGGATCCAATGCATCGATTCGTCTGGCTCGCCATCTGCTTTGTCGCCGGCGCGGCGGCCCCCGCGCACGCGCAACGCCAGCTCACGCCTGGCTCCTACGGGCCGGTGTTCCAGGAGGTCGGCTTCCACGACAAGGGCGCCTACTTCGAGGGCGGCTTCCAGACCACGGTCAATCACTACGGCGGCAACTTGATCGTGTCGGCGACGGACGTGTCGATCCCGAGCCAGGGTAAGTTCGCGCTCGCCTTCTACCGCACCCACAACAGCAACCGGACGCTCAATCTGACCAACACCGTGCCGACGCAAGTCGACGGTCCGCTCGGTATGGGCTGGACTGGCCACTACGGCCTGCTGTGGCGGCTCGCCCCGGGACAATCGAGCGACAACCCCGAGTTCGTCGACGGCAGCGGAGCGCGCCACGTGTTCCACGCCCACAACCACCTCACCACCGCCATCCCGATCGGCTCGTCAGGGGCGCGCTGGATCTCGCCGCAGATGGAGATCCTGACGCGCACCGACACCGACCACTACGTGCTGCGCACCCCCAGCGGGCTGATCTACGAGCTCACCAAGCTCAGTCAGTACGAGTACTTGGTGCCGACCCTGATCCGCGACGTGCACGGCAACGAGTGGACGCTCGCCTACGACGCCACCGTGGCGCCGTACTTCGAGCACCCGCTGCCGAGCTCAATTACCGACCAGACCGGCCGCTCGCTGCGGTTCGAGTACTGGCAGCCGGTCACAAACAACACCAAGAAGCGGCTGCGCTACATCCGTTTCGGCAACGGAGGTCCGACGCTGGCCGAGTACCGCTACACACACGTGCAGAACAATAGCTGGGCGTTCCTTGAGCGCCACCTGACGGGCGAGGGGCGCGCCACGATCTACGTCAGCGACCCCGACCCGATCCCCGAGTTCGGCACCATCACCAGGATCACCGCGCCGACTGGCGGCGACACGGTCATCGGCTACCAGCTCAAGACCTTCTTCTACCGCGCCGCCGACCCCAAGGTCAGTTACGCGGTGACAAGTCTGGCGCGCGACGGTCACACGTGGACCTACGAGTACCCGGGCTCATCGCAGCCCAACCAGCCCGAGTTCACCGTGACCGACCGCGCCGACGCGCTAGAGACCGGGACCTACACCTATTACACCTACGCGACCGCCAGCGTCTGCGACCCGAACGTCTGGCGAGTCGGCACTCTCACCCACAGCACCGAAACCTGGGGCGGCACGACTCGGACGCGCGCGCTCACCTACGAGCCGTTCCAGATCTCCCTGACCCCGCACATCACCAGCTGCAACGAGCTGCCCAAGATCCCACGCATGCTCAGCGAGACGATCGGCCAGGACGGCTTCAACCTGGTCACCACCTACAGCGACTTCGACTCGGTGAACCGGCCGAGGCGGATCGACGCGCCCGGCTCGGTGCGGCGCAATCTGACGTACCAACACGTGGCTGACGCCGCCGGTTACCAGCTCGGCCTGCCAGCCAGCGAGGAAACCCTGTCCGGCACCGTGCAGGTCGGACGCACCGTCTACCATTACCCGAGTTCGACCTCGTTCCAGCCCGACTACATCGATTTCTACCGTAACGGCTCCAGCTCGGTCCGCGTCAACCTCGATTACTACGGCGCCGTCAATGGCAAGCGCGGCTCGCTCCGTACCAAGAGGTTCGGCCGGTTCAGCGTCACCTACGACTACTCCAACGGCGTGCTCAGCCTGGCTGATTACGACGACGCGCCCGACGTCACGCGGGTGATCAACGGCGACGGCACCCTGCAGAGCGAGACCCGCAACGGGGTGACCACCTCATACAGCTACGACCGGGACTTCCGGCCTACCCACATCAATTTCCCCGCGCCCGAATCAGACGCCACTATCGAGTACACCGCGACCCAGGCGACCTTCACCCGCGGCGCCCAGGAGATCCGCATCACGGTCGATACGTTCGGGCGCCAAACTGAGCGGCGCGAACTCGTTCAGACCGGCCCGACCGTCTACGCCACCAGCACGTGGTCGACGTTCGACGCGTTCGACCGCGCGACGACAGAAACCACGACGGCTGGCGCCGTCTACACGCTGGAGTTCGACGTGCACGGCCGGCTCAAGCGGCGCAGCGCCGCCAATGATGCCCACGTGTTCACCTGCACGACCAGAGCCGCCGGCGTGGAGACCATGGAGACTCGCAATGGCACGGTGGTGTACCGCGCCTCGGTTGATCACCTCGGCAGGCCGACCGGCGGGTCGACGAACGGGAACGGCGTCACTCTCAGCTACAGCAACGACACGAGCGCCCCGCCTGGTATCCGCCAGACCGCGAGCCCGAGCGGCCATTCAGACCACTGGGTCAAGCACGACTTTCTCGGCACGGTGGTCGCCCAACCGTTCCGCACGACGTCCGTGAATTAATTCGACGAATGAGTCGAGAGAACCCGCTGTGGGGCGCGCCACGCATCCACGGTGAGTTGCTGAAACTCGGCATTGACGTGGGAGAAACCAGCGTCAGCAAGTACATGGG
>DASYRD010000023.1:0-1995 GCA_036004745.1 Gemmatimonadales bacterium
CGGACGCCATCGTGTCAGGGCTTGCCCCCGGGAGGCTCGCCGCGACCTGGATGGTCGGGAAGTCCACGTTGGGCAGGTCGCTCACGGGCAGGAGGCGATAGGCGAAGATACCGAACACGAGGATACCGGCCATGACCAGCCAGGTCATGACGGGCCGCCGGATGAAGAGCTCGGGGCTCATGCCTTGATGTCGACCCGCGCGCCGGGCACGAGCCTGAGCTGTCCGTCGATCACCACGCGCTCGCCCGCCGAAAGGCCCTTGGTGATCACGGTGTCGCGGCCGTCGATCAGCCCCGGTGTCACCGGACGGGACTCGACGGTGAGGTCAGGCTTGACGACGAAGACGTAGGGGCCCTGTTGACCGGTCTGGATGGCCTGCGACGGGATGACGAGCGCGCCCGTCTCGGTGGTGAGGGTGAGGATGACCTCGGCGAATTGGCCCGGCCAGAGCGCATTGTCGCTATTGTCGAAGCTCGCCTTGAGCTGGATCATCCCGGTGGCGGTGTCCACCGCATTGTTGACGAAGGACAGGTCCCCGCGCACCGGGCGCGGGACGGCCCCGGACGGCACCGCCTCGACGCGGAGGGCGCCGATCGCCCGGTAGCGCTTGATGCGCTCGAGCTCCTGCTCCGGCACCGCGAAGGTGACATAGATCGGGTGGATGCGGTTGATCACGACCAGGGGATTGCCGACGTCGTTGGCCTTCACGACATTGCCCTGGTGGATCAGGAGATTGCCGGTGCGCCCGTCGAAGGGGGCGCGGATCTGCGTGTACGCGAGCTGCAGCCGCATGTTCTCCACCGCCGCCTCGTCTGCCCGCACCACGGCGCGCGCGGTTTCCACCGCCGCCTGGCCGGCCTTGATCGTGGCGGCCAGGCTCAGCTCGTTGGTGCGGATCTGGTCGTACTGCTCGCGGGCGATCATGCCGCCGTCGACCAGCCGCCGGTAGCGATCCTCCTCGACCACGGCATTGTCGTGCTGGGCCTTGTCGCGGGCGAGGTTCGCCTCGGCCTGGGTGATCTGCGCCTGATGCTGGGCGAGCTGGGCGCGCGCCTGCTGGAGGGCGGCCTCGAAGGTGCGCGGGTCGATGGTGAAGAGGAGGTCGCCGGTCGCGACGTCCTGTCCCTCCTTGAAATGGATCTTGGTGATCTCGCCGCCGATCTGGGCGAGCACGGACACCGTCGCCGACGCCTGGACGTTGCCGATGGCCCGCAACCGCACGGGAACGTCCCGCGCGGTCACCGGCGCCACAACGACGGCGACGCCGGGGACACGCCCTTCGGCCTTGGCCCCCGGGGTCTCGCTCCTCGAGCACGACGCGAGCGCCGTCGTCCCCGCGAGCGCGGTCATCCCGAGGAGGAGCCAGGTCATCAGGGCCCGGCGGGTTCCTGCGCGTCGACTCATCGGCTTCTCCTGAAACGTGACCACAAAAACGGCTCCTGCCTCAGGGGGCCGGCCGAAAGGTTCGCGCGAACCGGCGCAGGAAATCCGTGCGCTGCTTGCGGAACTCGGGGTCGGTCGCCTCGAGGCCGGTGAGCAGTCGCGTGATCTGAGGAAAGGCGACCGGGAAGGTCGTGAGCGCTACCATCGACAGGAGCGTCTGAGCGGGATCCAGATCCTGGGCGATGAGGCCCTGCGCCTGGCGCCGGCGCATCTCCTCGATGCCCCACCGCGAGGCCCGATCGCGCTCGACCTCGCGGCTCACCGTGCCCGCACCCGCCTCGAGCGCCTCCCACTGCATGAGCCGCACCCAGTCCGTGTCGCGGCACGCGATGTCGAGCCAGTACGCCAGCCACTCGGCGGGGTCGTCCGGCGCCGCCGTGGCCCAGGCCATGCGCTCGCCCAGCTTGCGCCCGAGGATCTCGCGGAAGAGGCCGTCCTTGTTGCCGAAGTAGTGGTAGAGCATCCGCTTGTTGACGCGGGCCCGCCGTGCGATGCGCGCCACGCGGGCGCCCGCGAAGCCCTTCGCGGCGAATTCCTGGAGCGCGGACGCGA
>DASYRD010000024.1:0-6042 GCA_036004745.1 Gemmatimonadales bacterium
CTTTTTCCGTGCGGCGACGGTGCGCAGCCAATCGACGAAGGTCTGATTGGCTTTCCGCGCCTCGGGCGTGAATCGCGGCACGACGTTGCGGAAATCGCCGGCTTGGAACTCGGTGCTTTCGTCGATCTTCCCCGTGAGAAAGCCCTTTCCGAGGGGGCTGAACGGCACGAAGCCGATGCCGAGCTCTTCGAGCGTCGGGATGACCTCCTGCTCCGGCTGTCGCCACCACAGCGAATACTCGCTCTGCAGGGCCGTTACGGGCTGGACAGCGTGTGCGCGACGAATCGTCTTCACGCCCGCCTCGGAGAGACCGAAGTGTTTCACCTTCCCAGCCTGGATCAAATCCTTCACGGCTCCGGCGACATCTTCGATCGGCACGTTGGGATCGACGCGGTGCTGATAGAGCAGGTCGATGACTTCCACCCGCAGCCGCTGCAGCGAGGCCTCCACCACCTGCTTGATGTGCGCCGGCGAGCTATCCAGGCTACTCCACCGCCCGCTGTTGTCGTCAGCGGGCTTGAACCCGAACTTGGTGGCGATCGCCACCTTCCCGCGGAAAGGCTCGAGCGCTTCGCCTACGAGCTCCTCGTTCGTGAACGGACCGTAGACCTCGGCAGTATCGAAGAACGTCACGCCCTGTTCGACGGCTTTCCGAATCAGGGCGATCATCTCGTGCTTGGGCGGGAACGGTGGGAATGAAAACGTCATTCCCATGCATCCCAGGCCGAGCGCCGAGACCTCGAGGGTGCTCTTACCGAGCCTGCGTTTTTTCACTGTCCGAACATTCCCTTCGGCGTCACGCCCTTCAAGAATGGCTCGATGAACGCGTACAGCAGGTCGGGCTGCGTGATGACCGCGGTGTGGGCCGTCGCCGGCATGATGGCGAGTCGCGAGGCCGGGAGCGGTTTGCCCATGTCGCCCATCGTGCCGCCGCCGAGCAGGCGAAACATCGCGACGTAGTGCTCGAGGGTCGCGACGTCGGCATCGCCCGCGATGATCAGCACCGGTGTCTTCAACGCCTTCACCTCGCGCTCCCACGCCATCGGCTCTTTCTCGATCGCGATCAGCTTGGCGACTAGCGCGGGGAAGCCGTCCGGATTGGGGGCGAGCTTGCGATACTCCTGGGCGAATGGCATGGCGACGAACATCTCTACCGTCATCTGCGGAATGAACGCCTTGAACTCTGGCTGCCATCCGTTGGCATCGTAGCCGCCGGACGCCATTACGAGGCGATTGACCTTGTCGGGATGGCGGATGGCCAGCTGCAGCCCGGCGACGGCGCCCATGGAGTAGCCGAACACGTCGGCCTTCTTGAGGCCCACCGCGTCCATGAACGCCGCGACGTCGTCTGCGAGGTTGGGATACGTGATGGGCCGGTCGATGTCCGTCGTGCGGCCGTGACCCTGCAGCTCGAGCGCGTAGACCTTGTGGGTCTTGGCCAGGATGGGAATGATCGCGCCCATCCCCGGGATGTTCATATAGGCGCCGTGGAGCACGATCAGGGGATCGCCGGCGCCTGAGACTTCGTAATACATCTGCATGCCGTTGACCTGCACCCGGGCTCCGACGGCTGGGGGAGGCGGCAGGGGCCCTTTGGCACAGGCGACGCCCAGGGCTAACACGGTTACAGCGGATGACACGCGCATCGGCGGGTCCGATCTGAGAGGTCCTCTACTTCTACGCCGAACCGAGGGCAACGCAAGGGTGACGATCCTACGCGCCCAACGCGCGCTCCGTGCGAATCGTCGCTCCGAGCACGATCAGCGGTACCGTCGCGATCGCGGCGACCAACGCGAGCACCGGAAACCCCCACGCACTCACGACCACACCCGAGAGCGCCCCGGCGGTCGCGCCCGCCAGTCCCATGATCAGGTCCGAGAACCCCTGGGCCGCCGCGCGCAGCTCGAGGGGCACCGATTCGGTGAGCAGGGTCGAGCCCGCCACCATCGTGCACGACCATCCGAGACCCACCAAGAACAGGCCCGCCGCGAGGCGCGAGCTGTCGTACCCGGCGCTGCCTGCGAGCGCGCACGCGGCGAGCAGCAACACGACCCCGGCGAAGATCACCGGCCGGCGACCGAGTCGATCGGTGAGCCAGCCGACGAGTGGCGCGAACGCGTACATCCCCGCGATGTGCACGCTGATGACCATGCCGACGATACGCAGCGTTTGAGTCGCGTCATGCCCCGCGCCGCGAATGTGGACAGGCGTCATCGCCATGGTGCCGCTCATCACCATTTGCCCGACCGCCATCGCGGTCACGCCCAGGACAGCCGGGGCGCGCGCGACGACCGCGCGCCACCCGTCGCGCAAGCGCGCGTGCCCACCCCCTTCGCGCCCCGCCGTTCCGGCGAGCAACGCGGGGTCCGGCCGGAGCAGCGTGAAGACGGCGAGGCCCGTGACGACGAAGAGGAGGGCGGAAAAGAAGTACGGGGCGGCGAGCGTCGGGATGCCGAAGCGGAACAGCGCGGTGCCTGCGGGCGCCGCGAGGTGCGGGCCCGCCACCGCGCCGATCGTCGTCGCCCAGATTATGAGCGACAAATGACGCCCGCGCAGTTCGGACGGTGCGAGATCCGCGGCGGCGTAGCGCGCCTGATAGTTGGCCGCCGTCGCGCCACCGAACAAGAAGTAGCCGAGAAACAGGAGAGGAAGGGAGCCGCGCACCGCCGCGAGAACCACCACCAACGCCCCTACGGCAGCGACGCCATAGGCGGCGGCCAGGCTCGGCCGGCGGCCGTGGCGGTGCACGATTGCGGTGGCCGGGATCGCGGCGAGCGCCCCTCCGATAATGACCGCGCTCTGCGCGAGACCCGACAGCCCGATGCCGGCCAGCTCGGCGGCGAGCAGCGCGCCCACCGACGATCCGATCGCCACCCCCATCCCGCTGACGATCTGAGTGGCGAACAGCAGGCGCAGCGTACGGCGCTGGGTCGCCGTCCAGTCCCCCCTCTCCCGAATGGGAGAGGGGGTCAGGGGGTGAGGGCTAGAACTTGGACCAGAGATACTGGTTCGTCACTTCATGATGGAACTGTATCTCGGCAGCCTTCACTTCGGCGCCGAGCGCCTTGGGACAGCGGTCTGCCTGCATCTGCTTCAGCTCGGCAAACTTGCCGTGGACGTCCTCGCCCAGGGCTTCTTTCAGGAAGCGGCTGCCCTGATGCAGTCGAATCGCGTCATAGATGTTGTCCGACAGGTATTTCGCGCCGTCGCCCTTAGCGGCATCGACCGGACCATCGAGACCGGTCTTGAAGATCGTGTAGATCGCGAGGTACGGATTGGCGTCGGGCGCGATCGAGCGGACTTCGACGCGCTTGGAGCGCTCATTGCCGAGCGGAATCCGGATCATCGAGCCACGATCGATCGGCGACGCCTTGATCTGGTTCGGCGCCTCGAAGTGCGGGTCGAGCCGGCGATAGCTGTTCACGCTGGAGTTGAGGAGCAGACAGATCTCCGCGCCGTTGGAGAGGATCCGCTTGATGAAGTCCCAGCCCCCCTGCGACAGCTGGTCCTGACCCTTCTCGTCCCAGAACAGGTTCTTGCCTTTGCGCGCCACCGACACGTTGGTGTGCATGCCGTTGCCGTTGACACCCGTCACCGGCTTGGGCAGGAAACACGCGGTCATGTCCATCCGCGCGGCCACCTGGCGCGACAGCAGCTTGTACAACTGCACCTGGTCCGCCGCGATGACCGCCTCGGCGTAG
Source organism: Gemmatimonadales bacterium (assembly GCA_036004745.1). Classification (GTDB taxonomy): domain Bacteria; phylum Gemmatimonadota; class Gemmatimonadetes; order Gemmatimonadales; family GWC2-71-9; genus 20CM-2-65-7. Next base: position 3,702 of record DASYRD010000024.1, read on the forward strand.
TTGTAGTTCATCTCGAACTGCGAGGGCGCCACCTCGGGGTGGTCTTTTTCGTTGGCGAAGCCCATCGCGCGCTGCACTTCCGCCGCCGTATCAATGAAGAGGCGAAGCGCGTCACCCGGCAGCGAGTGGTAGTACCCGCCCGTGGAGATGAACTCGAACTTCTCCGTCTCGTGATAGCGCCGCTCGGCATCGCGGCCCTTGAAGAGGAACCCTTCGATTTCGTTCGCGGCGAAGCACGTCGTGCCGTCCTTGGCGAAGAGCTTCTCGGTGTACTGCTTCAGCAGGCCGCGCGAGTCGGCCCCGTAGGGCGCGCCGTCGCGCTCCAGGACTTCGGCCATGGCGAGCACTTTCCCGGGACCAAACACGTCCGAGGGGAGCCAGTAGAACGACGGCCAGTCCACGCGCAGCCGCAGATCGGATTCGCGCTGCTGCGAGAACCCGCGAATCGACGACCCGTCGAACGTGAGGTTGTCGACCGAGGCGAGCAGGAACTTCTTGTCGTAGTCGAGCATGTGAAACCGGCCTTCAAGATCGGTGAAGCAGACCGTGACGGCCTTGATGCGCTTTTCGTCCTTCAGGTACTTGAGGCGTTCCTCCTGGATCTTGTCCGCCGGCACGCGGTCGAGGCGTTGCTTCTTGGCGGCGAGGTTACGGTCCTCCAGCTCGTCGTAGGGGATTTCCAGAAAATCGCGTAACGGGGTCGTCATGCACACTCTTGGACTAGGGGTGGGACAGCGGGATTTCGACACACAAAGCTAGAGGGGGCCGTGGCACTACGAAAGCGCGGCGTAGAGGTCGCCCGCCAGGTACTTGAGCCCCGAGTCCGCGGCCACGGTGACTACCGTGTGTCCGGCACCCAGCTCGCGTGCCAGCTGGATGGCGCCCACGACGTTGAGTCCGGTGGACGTGCCTGCGAAGATGCCTTCGCGCCGCGCCAGCTCCCGAGCCATCAGCCGCGCCTCGCCTTCGTCGATGCCGCGTGCCTCGCTCACCATGCCGCGGTCGAATTGCGGCGGCACGAAGCCGGGGGCGACTCCTTCGACGCCGTGGGTGCCTGCTGGCCCGCCCGACAGCACGGCCGAGGTTGCGGGCTCGAGCGCCACGATCCGCGTGGTGGGGTTGGCGGCCTTCAGGGCGCGCGATGTCCCCATGATCATGCCCGATGTGCCTACCGCCGCGCAGAACGCGTCGATGGCCACGCCCCCCGGTATCTGGCGCAGCAGCTCCTGGCCGAGCGGTTCGTAGCCCGCCACCATGTCGGGGTTACGCATCTGGTCCGTCGCATAACTCGACCCTTCGGCCGCGATCTCGCGCGCCCGCGCCATCATGCGGGGCACGAGGTCCGCGGTGAGCTTCCCGCCCTGGCTGTTCAGGACCTCGAGTTCGGCGCCGAACACCTGCATGCTGCGCAGCTTCTCCTTGGCCACGGCGTCGTTCGACACGATGCGGCAGCGATAGCCCTTCACGGCGCACACGAATGCCAGGGAGATGCCGGTGCTGCCGCCGGTGTACTCGACCACGGTCATCCCCGGTCGCAGCGCGCCGCGTTGCTCCGCCCGTTCGATCATCGACAGGGCCATGCGGTCCTTATAGCTGCCGGTCGGGTTGTAGAACTCGAGCTTCAGGTACACGGTTGCCGCGCCCTGCGGGACAACGCGTGCCAACTGGACGAGCGGCGTGTTGCCGATCGCGTCGAGCATGGACAGCATGGCCGTAATATCGCTCCGCTTATGGAGCCTTGCTGGCCCTAATCAGTTACGGTGCTCCAGCGTCGCCGTGCGCAGGACGTGGAGCGGTTGTGGAGCAGGCGCGCCGGGGATGTCGGCGATCACTCCGGCGACTTCTTCAAACAGCGTCCCGTATTCGATTTGCCGTGTCCGGATCGAGACCCAGATATCGCCCAGATAGTCGCTGCGACCGGAAACCGTGACGGGGCCCGCCTTGATCGTGAAGGTGTTGAGCAGAGCCTCGTAATGCATCACGAAGCAATCTTCTCCGTTGCGCCGCCCGACGCCGACCAACGTCAGCTCGATACGCCGGTTGGTGAAGGTCCCGCTGCCCGCCAACGCGACGTCGCCCGACGGCGCGATCACTGGCTCATTGAGCCGTAACCGATCGAGGTTCGTCGCAAAGCCGTGGAACATCAGCTCGTCCCACACCAGATTCTTCTCATCGGTGGCGGCCTCCGGGAAACCCCGAAAGAAATCATTCGCGGTGAGGGTGTGCGCGTCCCGAGCGTAGGTGAGGCCCTCGATGTAGGTCTGGTGTTCACCGGCGGTCGCGGGTTGGCCATGCCCAGCGCTCGGTCCGACGGTCACGCTGGTCCAACGGAGACTATCAC
>DASYRD010000025.1:0-1881 GCA_036004745.1 Gemmatimonadales bacterium
CGCTTCGGCGATCTGCCCGAAGTAGTACTCCGGGAACACGACGGCGTATTCCTGCTGCGCCGCATTGATGGCCACGTAACGCACGTTGAGCAGGTCGTTGCCCAATGGCAGATGCGGCCCGTGTTTCTCCATGATGCCGATAGGGAGCAGGCAGGTGCCCTGGCCCCGGGTGATGGCCTCGCGGAACTCCGCCGCCGACAGCTCTTCCCAGTGAACGGAGAGGCTCTTTTGCGGTGACGGGGACTGCGCCGCGAGGAGCGAGGCGCAGGGGGTCGAAAGGAGAAGCAGCAATGATTTGGACACGGGTCCTCCTGCTACGGTTTGAGATCTCGTTCTCTTCCATTCATGCGCCGGCCAACTGGTTGACGGCGCGCTCCGCTTCGCGGATCGAGTTGCGATGATCCATCGCGCCCGCGAGATCGGTATTCGCGAATGCGATGCGCCCATGCGGACGCTCGCGCAGCACGTCGCGCGGGGCGGGCTGGCCGCCCGTGCCGAAGAAGAAGCCCGGCTGGGGATTCACGTAGGCATGTCCCCAGCGGTTGAGAATCAGACCGGCGATGTCCTTGCGTGGGTCGAATCCGCCCGGGGCGAACATATCGCCCAGCTGCTCGCGGAAGGCGCGCTCGTATTGCGCGAACGAGGTGGCGAGGAGCTGGGCGCGGCCGCGACTCCCCTGCTCGCCGATCGGCAACCCGGGCTGGGCGAACAGCACCTTGATCGTCAGCACCGTCGGCGAATCGGGCCCGAAACTCTGGGCGATGCCGCCGACCGTCGCCTGTTTGCGCACCGACAGATAATTGCCCAGGCCCTCGAACCAGCGACATCCCGACATCCCCATCCGGTAGAGAAAGCGCCAGTGGCGCACGGCGATGTTCGCCATCAGGCAGGGCGAGCGATAGAACTGCGCGTACGCCGCGCGATGGCCGTCGGGCAGGTCGGCCACGATATGCTTCGTCGTCCAGCTGCCGCCCGCCATTACGACGGCACGGGCCTGCACCGTGAAGAGCCGGTTCCCCCGCACGTACGTGATCACCACGTGCGGCGCGTGCGCGGGATCGCCCGCATGGGCAACGCGGATGACCGTGGCGTTCAGGCGAATGCGCGTGGCCTGCCCGGCGCGGTCCAGGGCGCCAAACCGGACCCGATTCCGCCACACGGCGTCGACGGACCGCGGGCCGGCGAACGCGTCGGGGATGAGCGTTTTCACCATCAGGCGGGCAAAGCCGGTGTTGCCGTCGGGGAACATCTGATCGCCCTGAGCCTCGTCGCCGTCGCCCGGGAACTGGGTCTCGATCGCGTAGTTGCAGTACGCGGACAGGACATCGGGCCCCAGGCCGTAGCCGCCGCCCTCGACTGGCGAAAGAAACGTCCGCACCGTCTCGCGACTGATCTGGTGCCGGGCCATCAGATGCTCTTCCAGCGTGATGCCATCGAGCTGGCGCGACACGGCGTCGCCTTCGGTCGTGGGACGCGGTCCCGGGGTGTCGACGCTGCGCCAGCGCAGCAGGTCGGCTTTGACGGCGTCGGGTAACGGCGCCCCATCCAGCCGGCGTCCCCACGGATCCATCACCCACACACCGGGACGCGCCCCGAACCGGGACCCGAAATAGAAGCCGTACTGCTGTGGTTCGTCGTACGGGCTGTGCCCGAGCGGCATCTCCGGCGCCGGTCCGCGCCAGGTCTGATAGGCGAAGGCGCTTCGATCCATGCCGATCAGCTTGTAGAAGGCGTCGGTGGAGCCGCCGGGCTCGGGCACGAGGAAGATCGCCGAGGCCTGGTGGGCGACGACGGTCTGGCCGTCGACCTTGAATTCGTTGCGCTTGGCCTCGCCGCCGAAGATCGCGTGGTTATCGAGCACGAGGCAGCGGCCGCCCCGCT
>DASYRD010000026.1:0-10633 GCA_036004745.1 Gemmatimonadales bacterium
TCACCATCACGCCAGTCCGCGTTGCCGACCTGCTCGCCGAGGGCGAGCGGATGCCGGTCTACGTGCACGTCATCGACCATCCCGATGCGCGCGTGCTGGTCGACACCGGCATGACGGAGCTGCACCCGGCGGTGGCCGACCTCGATCCCCGCTTAATTCCGCTGAGCCAGCAGGACTTCGACCTCGCCGGCATCGACATCGTCGTCAACACACACCTGCATTTCGATCACTGCGGCGGCAACCACCTCTTCGCCGGCAAGCCGATCTACGTGCAGCGTCGGGAGCTCGACGACGCGCGCCACGAGGACGACTACACCATTCGCGAGTGGGTCGATGCGCCCGGTGTTCGGTACGTGCCGGTCGACGGCGAACTCGAGCTGCTTCCGGGGCTCCGGCTCGTCCCGGCGCCGGGCCACACACGCGGCATGCAGGTCGTCGTCGTCGAGACTGGCGGGCGCCCGGTCCTCGTTGGCGGCGACGTCGCGGTGTGGTTGGGCGAGCTCGACGAGCCGCGCACCGAAGGCCAGCTGCGGGTGCGCGCGCTCGACCCCGAGCTGGTCTGGCTCGCGCACGAGCAAGAGCCGTGGCGACCCCGCACCGTCTAGGGCATCACGCCGGCGGCTATGGCGATGTCCCGCAAGGCACTGAACATCACGCTCTGGGTGCTCCAGGTGCTGCTCGCCTGCTTCTTCGTGATGGTGGGCTATTCCCACGCCCTCATGCCCTTCGACCAGATCGCACAGCAGGCCACGTGGATGAATGACGTGCCGCGCTGGCTCAGCCTGTTCATCGGCTATGCGGAAATCGCTGGTGGCCTGGGGCTCATCATTCCGGCGGCGACCCGCATAGCGCCTTGGCTGACGCCACTGGTGGCCCTCGGGTTGGCCACCATCATGATCCTGGCGATTCTGTTCCACGTTCTCAAAGGCGAGGCCAGCGTCATTTGGATGCACGCGCTGATTGCCGCGCTGGCGGTCTTCGTCGCGTGGGGACGATCGCGTCAGGCTCGGATGGCTGGGCGGTAGATACTGCGTGCGCGTCGTCTTCATCACGCAGCACGCGGTTGTCGGTCGGATTCTGGACCATCTTGAATGGTCCGCACGATCAAAAGGGCCAGGAGCGGAACGGCAATGGCGTAAATGTACTGCGTCCGCGACACGCCGATGCCGAAGGGAAACCAGATGCCTGGCACACCGATCGGATCGAGCAGCTCACCGCCGAAAAACGCGGCGATGATCGAGGCTAACGTGACGACCGCCAGGATGCGGATCGGTCTCTCACGAACAATGCGCACGGCTATCGCGACCAATAGCGCGATCGACCCGAGTCTGGTGCCGCTGGTCACACGCGCGGCATGGGTCGCGGCTCCGACGATCCCAGCGACCGCCAGCACGACAGCCAACACATCGATGCTGCGCCACGGGAGCAGGCGCCATCGGTTCCAGGCCAAGGTCCAGAAGGCCACCGTGGGCACCCACATCCACGACGCCAGCCACGAATAGGTACGTAGATCCATCAGGTCGGTCCACGCGACGATCGCATTGTTGAGCCTCCTGGCTGCCATGAGCGCAAGCGCGATGCTGGCAAAGATCACGAAACCTTTGCGGCTGCTGCGAGACCGGAACGCGAGCGCAAGGCCGATGACTGCAAACATGGCGATCGGCTCGATGACTTCGACGATGTAACCGGCGACGGTTCGCTCCCATTGCACGCGGTGGAGCGCAGCGGCGATCGGCCGGGGAGCCAGTATCGGGGCGCTGTGCATGCCGCCGCCGTCTCCGCTGGGCGCGGACCTGGGAAGTAAGAACGCGCGAACAGCGAGCACCCCGTGCGTGCCCGCCGCATCGGCGGGAAGCGCGAACCGGAGCGGCCGCGTGCCAACGACACGTGGGTCCGGGCCGAGCCTGCCCGACCCACCCAGTAGTTCTCCGTTCCAGTAGATTTCGTAGCCGTCCTCGACGAGGGTCGGGCCGAGGATGTCCCAAGCAGCGGGCCCGGCCGGCACCGTCACCCCGCGCCGGTACCAGGCGTAGCCGTGATAACCGGGATGTCCGTGCGCCATCCACCCGGCGACATAGTCAGGCAGCCCCACGTCTCCGTCATGGCTGCCCGGCGGGGCGGTCATATTGATCGTCTCCCAACCGCTGTCGTCTGTATTGGGGTCTGCCCAACGTGGGGCATCGCCGGTACGGAATCGCCAGGCGCCATCGAGCAGAGTCGCTGCGGCGCGCAGCGTCGGCGGATCAGTTCGGCCGCCGCGCGCCAGGTCAACGATCACGATCGCGAATGTCATCAGCGTCGCCATGAGGATGGCGACGACCAGATGGCGTTGTGTCGCATCAATCGATGTTGCCGCTATGGATGTCGACTCAGGCATCATGCAATGACCTCATCGGGAGCATTCGTCGAGGTTCCGGGAAGTCGTGGGATAGACTAGTCTGCGTCGTAGGCTGAGTCGTAAAGCGCTCGGGCAAGAGAGCGCTTAGGTAACGACATACTTGCCAGTCACCAAGAGACGGAATACCTGTCAATCACCCATAGCCACGTACCATCTTTCTGGCGCCGCGCAACTTCGGAGGTCACGGTACCATTTCGGCTGCGCGTCGAGGTGAGGGCCAGATCACCGCAAATGAGCGCTGGTCGCTGTTCTCCGAACTCGAACTTTCGTTTTTCCGGTCCAAACCCCGTAACCTGGAGTTTAGTAAAGAACTCGTGAATGGCCTCCCTGCCACGCAGGAACGTTCCACCGCCAATGTCGACTACCGCGTCTGGCTCGAACAACGCCGTCATTCCAGTAACATCGCCCGCGTTCTCTCTCGCTACCAGCAATCGCTCCAAATCCTGGGGATGGTTGGCCGGCTCTCTTGTCGTTAAGTCATCCATAATGACACTCCGCCACGTGTTGTGGGTCGCTCGACCTTCACTGACGACCTAACGGAATGCGCTGAAGCTGCGGCGCGCTGAAGAAAGAGTAGTCATTCTCTGATGTACGTGCGCCGGCAGCTTCAGGCGCTTGTTAGGCCGCATGCGTTGATGAAATTGTGAACCGAAAACCGTCCGGATCGCGCAGCCGGAAGACTCGGGCGCCATGCATCATCGTCGTTGGCTCGGTGTCGAGAGTCCCGCCGTGGCTCTTGACCCGCTCTGCCAGGGCGTCGGCGCTCTGGTTCGTCGTAATCTGAAGTGATAGCCCGATGCCCTTGGCCCGATCCAACCCCTTAGCTCCGTCGTCCTGGGTGAGCAGGATACGCACGGTACCCGCCTTGAGTGACACCGCAATGACCCTCCCCTCGCGCTCGTACCTGCGATCCTCGCTAAACCCCAGCACCTCTGCATACCACTTGGCACTTTGCTCGAGGTTCTTCACTGTGAAGGAAGCTTCCAGGCTGAGGCCCTGCAACTGCTCACTGGCACTGTTGGACATAAAAAACCCTCCACGTCCGAAAAGTGGTGACGGGAGGGCAGACAACGCACCATACGTGTCCACCTACATCAATTCCTCCCGCCGGTCGAATCGGCCGATGCTGGTCGTATGGCCTCCTTTGCTAGGGTACCGAAATGAATGTTGGATACCAAGATTGACCTGTCAAGAACCTGAATGGGCTCGACGCGGAGGTTGCATGCGGCCTAACGGTAATTTGACTGGTCATCTTAGGTTACCAAAGAGACTGCTCGCCCGCTACCTAACCCGCACAAACAGGCATAACTCCCCTTGGTAGACAGTCTGCATAATCGGACTATCACGGCTGTTCGGTTGACCGCGTACCCAAACCTCTACCTCGGCACGAAGTCCTGCGTCGGCGAAAGCCGCCGCGCGAAGGCGGCGCAGAGCCGCGCGGCGCGGTCCAAGTCCTCCACCGCGACCATCTCGTTGGGGCTGTGCATGTAGCGGTTCGGCACGCTCACGAGACCCGTCGGAATCCCCCGCAACGCATTGTAGATCGCGTCCGCATCGGTGCCCGTGTCGTGCGGAGCGGCCTGCATCGTGTACGGGATCTTCTCCGCTTCGGCGCACTCGACCAGCAGATCGAACACCACCGAGCTCACCGACGAGCCGCGCGACAGCACGACGCCGCCGCCGAGTTTGTGATCGCCCGCCTGCTTCTTCTCCGCACCGGGATAGTCGGTGGCGTGCGTGACGTCGACGACCAGCGCCACCTGCGGATCGAGACCCGCGGCGCTGGTGCGCGCGCCGCCCCCCTGCCACGCGATTTCTTCACGTGTCGTCGCTACGGCGAATACCGCCGCGTGCTTGGGCCGGTCGGCGGCGAGCCAGCGCAGCGCCTCCGCGACGACGTAGGCGCCGATGCGATTGTCGATGCTGCGCGACACGACTCGGCCATTCGGGTACTCCTGCACGTTCGTGTCGAGCACGCCCGCGTCCCCGACGCGGACCCGCTCGACCGCCTCGGCCTTGCCCGCCGCGCCGATGTCGATCCACAGGTCCGACACCTTCGACACCTTGTCCAGCTCTTCCTTCTTTAGGTGATGCACCGCCTTCTTACCAATCACCCCGCGCACCGGTCCGGCGCGGCCGATCAGCAGCACGCGCTGGCCCACGAGCACCTGCGAGTCCCACCCGCCGATGCCGCTGAAGTAGAGGAAGCCCTCGTCGTCGATGTGGGTGACCTGAAGACCGATCTCGTCGATATGCCCCGCGAGCATCAGCCGTGGCTTGCCCTTCGGGTTCACCGCGCCCACGGAGTTGCCGTGCACGTCGGCGGAGACTTCATCGGCGAACCCTTCGACTTCCGCACGCCACACCCGCGCGGGCGCCTGCTCGAAGCCGGAAGGTCCCGCGGTATCGAGGAGCTTCTTCAGGAATCCCAACGTCGAAGCCGTCATGTGGAGCCCGCCTTTCGCGAACGGGGAAGATTGAGGCGGCGCCGCACGCTGTCCGCGGCGGTGCTGTCTATGAACTGCGCCTGAAAGCCGGCGCGCACGGGAATCGCGGAGACGCGAATCGATCCACTCGGCGCGATATCGAAGCGAAGAATCGCCGACAGGTTCGTCTTTGCGCCCGAGGCGAAAATGAAATTACCGAGAGACTGCGCGATCGGCTTCCCGTGATACCACACCACCGGCTGCAACACGTGGGGGTGGTGGCCCAACACAATGTCGGCCCCGGCGTCGATCAACCCCTCGTAAAAGCGCCGCAGGGAGGGCTGGGGCTCGTCCGCCATCTCCGTGCCGGCATGGACGCTCACGACGATGACGTCGGCTCGGGCCTCGGCCTTCATCCGCTGCACCGCGGGAAAGATCCAGCGCGGGTCACCCCACGCGACGAAGTTCGCGCCCTCGTGCCCATAGAAATCGTTCGGCGACGCGTTCCAGGCGCGCGTCACGGCGAAAAACGCGACGCGCCAGCCCTGCCTGCGCACGATGACCGGCTGCTCGGCCATCGGTCGGCCCATGGCGGAGCCGACGAACAACACACCGGCACGGGTCAATTGCCGCATCGTCTCTTCCAGGGCGGCCTGGCCGCCGTCCCACCCGTGGTTGTTCGCGGTGCTCAGGATGTCGAAGCCCGCACGCGCCAGCGTTTGCGCCGCGACGACCGGCGCGGTGAACACGTAGGCGCTCGACTCACTGCGGTGCCGCTGCACCGCAATCGCGCTCTCGAGATTGCCAAACAGGATGTGCGCCGCCCGCAGCGAATCGGCGACCACGGCGAACGGATACAGTGTGTCACCCGTGAGCAGGCGGTCGCGCGCATCATACTTGCCGAGGTTGATATCACCCACCGCGTACAGACGCAATGTGTCTCGGGGGCCTTGCCACAGGGCCGTGCACGACGCCAAGAGGGCAAGAATCGTCACGGTCATCAACCGCCGATCAACTCGGCCAAGAGTTCGGTTCCTTCCACGAGTCGGGGTCCCGGTCGTGAAGTGTATGCGTTGCCGTCGAGAAATACGACTCGGGCCTGCGTAAAGAGCGCACGCGCATCGTCATCCGTCACCGCCGCTACCTCGCGCCGCGCCCGCGCCACATCGAATCCGCACAGCGCGACGACGACGAAGTCGGGTGCGACGGTACGAAGCGCGCTCCACGGGTGCGTCACCGAGCGGTCACCGGGGCGCGCGCCCACATCAACACCGCCCGCCGCGGCCACCAGCTCCGGCACCCAGTGGCCTGCGACGTAGGGAGGGTCGATCCACTCCACGACCAGAACCGTAGGGCGTGGCGCGTGGGACGTGGTGATGCGGTGCAAGCGATACCGCAGACCCGAGACTAGCTCCTCGGCCTCCCCCGCCAGGTCGAGCGCCTCGCCGACCCTCGCAATGTCGCTCCAGACCCCGGCCAGATCGTGGGCGTGCAGTGTAACCGCTCGCGGGGGACCGGGGATGTGAGCGATGACCGCCGCCAGCTGGCTCTCGCCCACTGCGCAGACGTCGCACACCGATTGACCGAGGATCACGTCGGGGGCGAGCCGCGCCAGCGTGTCTCGATCGATCGTGACCGGCGCCACGCCCTCCCGCTTCGCCGCCGCCATGCGATCGTCGATCGCTGCCGAGGAGAGCGCTGCATCGAGACTCGAACGGGTGACGCGCGGCAGGGTCCGCACCTCGGGGGGCCAGTCGCACTCGTGCGACACGCCGACCAACCACGCCGTCGCACCCAAGGCCGCCACGATCTCGGTGGCGGCCGGGAGCAACGAGACGACGCGCATCGCTACGCTTTTTGCGACCCGACCCGGTGCAGCATCACCGCGAGCAGCGCAAAGAGCGCGAACGCCACCAGGTTCGACTCCGTGATGCCCCCGAGCGCGCGGAAGATCGGGACCTTCTCGGCCAGCCCGTCCGCGGACCCGAGCACGCCCGCGATCGCCGCGAGCACGATGCCGCAGATCGCGCCGCCCGCGATCAGGCCGCTCGAGAAGAGCACGCCGGGCCCCGATTCGACTTCGGCGATCGACTGTTGCGCCTCCTTGGCGCGCCGCTCGACCAGCCAGCGCACGATGCCGCCCACGAACATCGCCGACGACGTCGAGATCGGCAGGTACACGCCGACCGCGACGGGCAGCGCCTGCACACCCATCAACTCGATCGCGATCGTGATGAACACGCCGAGCAGCACGAGCGCCCACGGCAGCTTGTGCGTGAGGATCCCGTCGGTGACGAGCGCCATGATCGTCGCCTTGGGCGAATCGAGCCGCGGGATGGCGCGGCCGGCGAATTCGTGGATGCGCCCGCCGATCCCCGGATCGAGGACGTAGCGCAGCTCATGCGATGCCGGGTCCATCAGATACTTCCCGGCGGCCACGCCGTCGGTGATCACGTAGACGCGCACCACCTGGTAGCTGGCGCCGTCGATGGAGTCGCTCCCCGCGATGCGGAAGCCTGACATCGTCTCGGGCCGCACTTCGACCGCGGGCCGGCCCTGTGGCGTGGGCGCCAGGGCCTGCGTGCTGAACGCGGGGTGTGTTTCGGGGACGGGGTAGGTGTACGCGCGATTGAGCAGCGTGAGGGTCCACCCGATGACCATCGCCGAGCCGATGGTGCCCACCAGGATGGCGATCTGCTGGCGGCGCGGCGTCGCGCCGACCAGGAACCCGGTCTTCAAGTCCTGCGAGGTATTGCCCGCATTCGCGGTGGCGACGGCCACGACGGCGGCGATCGCGATCGCCTGCACCCGGTGATCGACGCCCGTCCATCCGATGGCGACGAAGATCAGGCAGGTGCCGAGCAGCGCAGCGATCGTCATGCCGGAGATCGGGTTGGCCGAGGAGCCGATCTGTCCGCAGACGCGGGAGGAAACGGTCGCGAAGAAGAACCCGAAGATCACGATCAGGATCGCGCCGAGCAGGTTGACCCCCACCTGCGGCAGCAGCGTCAGGACGATCGCGAGCACGATCGAGCCGCCGATCGTGATAGAAATCGGAAGGTCGTCCTCGGTGCGGAGCTTGGTCACGGCCTGGCCCAGGCGCGAGGCCCGCAGGTCCTTCCAACTGGCGGCGAACGAGGTGACGATCGTCGGCAGCGCGCGCGCGAGTGCGATGATACCTGCCGACGCGACGGCGCCCGCCCCGATATAGAAGATGAAGCTGGCGCGAATCTCCCCCGGGCTCATGTCGCGGATCAGCTTCACGGGCGGGAACCCGAATGGCTCGGTGAGTCCCGAGCCGACGAGCTTGATCGCGGGCGCGAGCACCAGGTAGGCGAAGCAACCCCCCGCGAAGAGGTATCCCGCGATGCGTGGCCCGATGATGTATCCGACGCCGAGCAGCTCGGGCGAGATCTCCGTGGACACCGCGGCGCCGGGGTAGAAGCCGAGCGCCTTGCCCGGAACGTCTCGCCACAGCTTGAGCCCACCCATCAGGAACTTGTAGACGAATCCGATCCCGAATGCCTGGAAGACGCGCTTGGCCTGGAGGCCGCGCTCCTCGCCCGCGATGAGCACCTCGGCGCACGCCGTGCCCTCCGGGTAGATTAGCGTGTCGTGCTCCTTGACGATCAGGGCACGGCGCAGCGGGATCATCATCAGAATCCCCATCAACCCGCCCGCCGCCGCGAGGATCGCTACGCGCCCGATGTCCAGATCGTAGCCCATCAGGAGAATCGCGGGCACGGTGAAGACGACGCCAGCAGCCACGGAATCGCTCGCCGATCCCGTGGTCTGCACGATGTTGTTCTCCAGGATCGACGTGCGTCCCAGCGCACGGAAGATCGTGATCGAGAGCACTGCGATCGGAATCGAGGAGCTGACCGTCAACCCGATCTTGAGCGCCAGGTACACGCTCGACGCGCTGAAAATCAGACCGAGCAGCACGCCGAGGATCAGGGCCCGCGGCGTCAGCTCAGGTAAGGTCGTCGACGCCGCAACGTACGGCTGGTGACTGGTCATGGCGGCAGAATCTGCGTCCCAAACCGCGTCCGTGTCCAGGCGCGCGAGCGCGAACCTCGGCGCAATCGTTGGTGTATAGCCGTGCCCGATGCACGAACTGACCGAGTCGCACTTCCCCGCGCTGCGGCAAGCCCTCGCCGGACGGTACGATTTGCAGGGGCCCATCGCCCGTGGGGGGATGGGCGTCGTGTATCTCGCGCGCGAGGTGCGCCTCGACCGGCCCGTGGCCGTGAAGCTGCTGCCCCCCGAGCTCGCCGCCGACGGTCCCTGCCGTGAGCGTTTCCTGCGCGAGGCCCGCACCGCAGCGGGACTCGCTCACCCCAACATCGTTCCGATCTACTCGGTCCACGAAGTCGGCGACTTCGTCTTCTTCACGATGGCGTACGTCGCCGGCGAAACCTTGGCGCAACGGGTCGCGACACGGGGTCCGCTGGGCGCGGAAGAAGGCGCCCGGCTCCTCGCGGAAGTGGGAGAGGCGCTCGCCTACGCGCACGCGCGCGGCATCGTGCACCGTGACGTAAAGCCCGACAACATCCTGATCGAGACGGCGACGCGCCGTGCCCTCCTCGCCGATTTCGGCATCGCGCACGTCAGTCCGCATGGCCGGCCCACAGCGCCGAGCGGGCCGGTACTCGGTACGGCGGCATTCATGAGTCCGGAGCAGGCGCGCGGCGAGCCGGTCGATGGACGCAGCGACGTCTACTCGCTCGGCGTGGTCGCGTTCTACGCGTTGTCGGGACGCCTCCCCTTCGAGGCGCCGACCGACGGCGCGACACTCATCCTCCATATCCTGGAGCCGGCGCCCGCGCTGCGCGCGATTGCGCCCTCGGTTCCTTCGCGCCTCGCTTTCGTCGTCGATCGCTGTCTCGCCAAGGACCCCTGGGCGCGTTTCGCTGACGTCGGGGCGCTGGTGCGCGCCGTCGCCGACGCGGTCGAGCCGCCGCGCGCGCCCCTCGCCGTGCGCGCCTTCCTCATCCGCGGCGCGAACCGGGCCATGCTGGGCCTGCTCCTTCTCCCGGTCACGGTTCTCACGTGGCTCGAGACGAGTGACTATGAGTTGCGCGCCGCCGTCAGCGCCGCCTGCATCGCGGCGCTGCTCCTCCCCGTGTTCACGGCGATCGTGCGGGTGCGGCGCCTCCTCGCGGCCGGGTACCAGCACGAAGGTCTCGTCCAGGCGCTCACGGCGGAGCGCGCGCGGCGCCGGGAGGAGCTCGCCTTCGTGTACGGCGCCGTACCGACGCTGTTCGAGCGGACGATGGAGCGCCTGGCGCGCGTCGCCGCGCTGGTGGCGGGTACGAGCGTGTGGGTGCACGGGGCGCCCTTCGAGCTGGTCGCCGGGGCGGGAATCGTCGCGGTGCTCGCGGCGATCGTCGCGCGCGCGCGTACGGAGTTGCGCACCGACCCCCGCGGCGAGCGGCGGCTGCGGTTTTGGCGCGGGCCCCTCGGGCGCTGGCTCTTCCGGGTGGCGGGGTTCCGCCTGCGCAACGTGCCCCCCATCGTTACCATCCTGTCCCGGTTCGAGACGCCCGCCTGAGCCGAGCGTTATCATAGGGGTGCGATGACGCACCCTCAGCCTCCTACCGACCGCCTCTTTCTCGACTTCCAGTCGGCGGTCGCCGGCCGCTATTCGCTGGAGCGCGAGCTGGGTCGCGGCGGCATGGGGGTCGTGTACCTCGCCCGCGAAGTGCGCCTCGACCGGCCGGTGGCGATCAAGCTGCTCCCCCCCGCGATGGCCGCCGATCCCAAGTTGCGCGAGCGCTTCCTCCGGGAGGCGCGCACCGCTGCCAAG
>DASYRD010000027.1:0-6864 GCA_036004745.1 Gemmatimonadales bacterium
CCGCGGCGCAGCGCGACGCTTACCGCGGAAGACATCGAGCGCTCACCGGCGGTACCGCTCGAGCAGTTACTCGTCGCCAAGGTTCCCGGTCTCGCGTTGACGCAGGGCCGCGACGGGCACACCGTGATCCAGATTCGTGGCATGACCTCGTTGATGGACCAGGGGGAACCGTTGTTCGTGGTCAACGGCATTGCGCTGGGCGACGCGGGCAATTTCTGGGCGATCAATCGCTTCGACATCGCATCCATCGAGGTCCTAAAGGACGCTTCGAGCACCTCGGCCTGGGGTATCCGCGGGGCCAACGGCGTGATCGTCATCAAGACTAAGGGATCTTAGTCGTGAGATCGATCGCGATCGCGGACTTGGGCGGGAGGTTGAGCTGCACCGCCCCGCTCGAGTCCACGACGACTGCTGTGCTGTCCAGCAAGTCGAGGTAGGTGCCGGGCGCCATGCCCGTGGCAACCGTCGTCGCCAGCGTCGCGCTGCCTCCGTTGATTGCCACAAAGCCCTTGCTGCCGCGCGTGAATGCGATGGCGTTCGCGCCGTCATCCCACCAATGATTGATATCGGCGCCCGCCACGACACGCCGGAAGCTCACCATGTTGCGAATGTACGGATCGCGGTGCTCGCACACCCACTGACCGATCGTCGCCGTTTCCAAGCTCGCCGCGCAGGTCACGGGGGTGGTCCAGCCGTTGGCGTCCGAGGGCGGGCCCATGGAATTGCCGGCCGGGCAGTCGAACGCGTAGCTCGAGAGGATGGACGGATAGCCGTAGGGCTCGGCGAGCATCCACACGTTCGCGATGCGGAATACGTCGCCGTTGCGATAGCTGATCCCGCACTGATGCTGCGTGTCGTGGTTCTGGAGGAACACGACCGCCTTGTCCGACGGCATGAGGCCCCACGCGATCTCGGAGAAGCGGTTGCCCGGCGTACCGTTGGGGTTGAGCTGCGAGATGTGCTCGCCGTTCACGCCCCGGAACTTGTTCCCTACGCCCGTGAAGATGAATTCGGTGATGTCGGCGGCGCCGCCGGAGCTGTAACCCTCACCGAAGTAGTCGCGCGGCGCTAGCGCCTCTCCGCCGCCGCCCGCGACCTCGAGAAAGACGTATGGAAGCTGTCGGCTCTCAGCTGTCAGCGTCGTGTTGACGAGGTACAGGATGCTATCCAAATCGACTTGCTGAATGTGCTTGGCCGCATCGATGCGAAATCCGGCCACGCCCATGCGCGCCAGCGTGATCAAGTAGTCAGCGATCTTTTGGCGTACCGATACGAGTTTGGTGTTCAGGTCCGGTAGCGAGAACAGCTCGCAATCCTGCACGTTGGCGGCGCTCTGATAGTTGTTCAGCGCACAGGGCGTATGGAAATCGCTGGGCGAGTACAAGCCCGGGTACTCGTATTTCGTGTACGCGGTGCCGTTGCTGCCGACGCCGGGACTGGGAAAGTTGGTCATGTGGTTGATCACGGCGTCCACGATGATGCCGACGCCGGCGGTGTTGCAGCGATTCACCATGTCGACGAATTCCGCGCCTGTGCCGGAGCGGCTGCGCGCCACGCTGTAGCTCACGGGCTGGTAGCGCTCGCTCCAGTCATGGCTCGGAACGATGCTGTGCTCTTGGGGCGGCGATATCTGGACCGCGGCGAAACCGGCGGGACCGAGCACGGTTTCGCACTCGGTCGCGATGTCGGGCCACGGCCATTCGAAGAGGTGGACGGCGACGTCCCCGGCGGCCATGTGGCCGCTGGGCCGGTAGGTCTGCGCCAGGACCGGCCGCTGGGCCGGCGGATTGACCGGCGGCGGGCCGGGCGGGGCTTTGGAGCAAGCCGCCGCCGCGAGCAGCAGCAGCCCCGCGGCGGCGGTCTTACGTGCAGGCAACACTGCGCGAGTCCAGTGGCTCCGTTTAGTAGCCCGGATTCTGGACCAGGTTCGGGTTGGCGATCAGCTCGTTCGCCGGGATCGGATACAGATCCAAATGCGCGGCGGTTCCCGTTCCTGCTTGCACGCCGCCCTTCCATGCCCACACGTAGCTGTTGCCGGTGTACAGGCCGTACCGCACGAGGTCAGTCCGGCGGTGCGCCTCCCACAACAGCTCGCGGCCCCGCTCGTCCAGGACGAATTGCAACGTCAGGGCAGGTCCCGCGATCACGCCGCTTGAGTCGCCGTAGGCGCGCACGCGCAGCGCATTCACGTAATCGAGGGCTTGCTGCGCCGTGCCACCGCCACTGCGGAGGTGCGCCTCGGCGTAGATCAGGTACGCGTCGGCGAGGCGGAACAGCGGGAAATCGGTGTCCACGTGCGTCGGGTGCGAGCCGGGCTGCCCGGTCGAAGTGACGTTCTGGTACTTGGGCGCCGCGATCCCGTTGTTGAAGTTCCCGATCGCGTACACGGTATCCGTCTGGCCGGTCGTGTAGAAGAAGTCGTCGCGTTGATCGCCGGCGGCGTAGCGCAGGCGGGCCTCCTGCTTGAGGCGCAGGCCCCACCAGCATCCGTCGATGCCGTAGTTGGAGGTGTTCATGGAGCCGCCGCACGACGCGTGCACCAGGAACGTCACGGCGCCCCACGTCTGCGTCCTGAGCCCGTCTTGCGTGATCGCAAAGATGATTTCCGGCGAATTGTTGTTGTCCGCCAGGAACATGTTCTGGTAGACAGGATCGAGGCTGTACGGGCCCGCGATCACCGCCGCCGCCGCGGCCAAGGCTTCGGGATAGTGCGTCGTGCCGGTGTAGACGCCGGCATTCAGGTACACCTTGGCGAGCAACATATCGGCGGCCGGCGCGGTCGCGCGGCCGTAGCTGCTCGCGCCTGCCGGTGGCAGGTCGGCTTTGATCGCGTTCAACTCGCTCACGATGAAGTCGTAGACGTTCGCGCGCGTGCTCTGCTGCGGGACGGTCCCGACGAGCTCGTTCTCCGTAATCAGCGGAATTTTGCCGAACAGGTCGATCCCGTGCCAATAGCTCAGCGCGCGCAGGAATCGCGCCTCCGCCCGGTACTGACGGATCTCGGCCCGGAGCGTGCTGCCCACGTTGCCGCGGGAGGCGAGCTTGGCATCGGTCGTCTGGCGCAGGAATTCATTCGCCATCATGACTTGGAAAAAGACGCGGTAATACATCGCGACGACGAACGAGTTGTCCACTGCCCACGTCTGGGTGTTCATCTCGGGGAGACCCACGTCGCCCCAGCCGATCACTGCCTCGTCGCTAGGCAGCTCCTCGGCCTCCCAATAGAGGCGCAGATACTGTGAGAACCCCTCATCAATACCTGAAATGTCGGGCTGTCCGGCGGCTCCCTGCTGGCCGCTGACGGCCAACCCGGCGTACACTCGCGCGATGAACGCGCGATAGGCGCCGGGGTCGCTGAAAACGTTGGCGTCGGTGGCATTGCTCTTTGGCGCGAGCGTCAAGTCCGTGCACGCCATTGCGGCCAGAGCCAGGAGAGCGACGCCCCCGATGAGTGTTCTGCGGATTATGCGGTTCATGACTTCATCCCTTCCGTTAGAACCGGACGCTGAGGCCGCCGGTGAACGTGCGCGAGCGCGGATAGATGTTGTTGTCGAGACCGTTCAAGCCCGCTGTCGGATCGACGCCGCTGTAGCCGGTCAAGGTGAACGCGTTTTGGATCGTACCAAAGGCACGCATGGGCTGACCACGGTATTTGAACGAGAGCCCTACCGAGACATTGTCCATGCGCAGGAACGACGCATCCTCGACGTACAAATCCGACTGGTACTGCGGCGAGGTGAAGCCGGTCTCCAGCACCGAGGCGTGCAGATTGTACGGCGACGCACGGGTGACTTCGCTGTAGGTGCCCAAGTTCGACGCGACGTTGTTGTAGACCCAGTTTCCGAGATATGCGCGCAGCGTGAAGTTCAGGTCGAGTTTGCCATAGGTGAAATACGACGTGTGTCCCAGTATCCATTTGGGCGCCGGATCGTGGAAGGGCCGGCGGTCATCCTGGTTGATGAGGCCATCCGGCCGGTACAGGCCGACGCAGCCCGGCGCGGCCGGACACGCGACGGTGTCCCGGACGGTGGGCTGGTCGACATAGCCACCCTGGATCGGTTTGCCGACCGAGTCGTACCGCTGCTGATAGACATAGAACGAATTGACTGGTACGCCGGGCTGGAGGACCTGAATGAACGTGCCGACGCCGCCGGCGACGAGCCCGGTGGGGATGCGTGTGACACCCTGCGACGCGTAGATCTGCGTCATTTCATTCTTGTTGTGGGCCGCGGTGATGTCCGCGGTCCAGGTCAGGCCGCGTCCGCTGTTCCTGAGGAGCTGTGCGCTGAGGCTCAGTTCGAGGCCGCGGTTCCGCATCTTGCCAATGTTGCTGATGTTGAAGTTGGACAAGCCGCAGCCGGCGCACACGGGCACCGTGAAGATCAAGCCGTCCGTAGACTTCGTGTACCAATCGACGGAGCCGCTGACGCGTTGGCCGAGGATGCTGTAATCCAGGCCAAGGTCGAAGGCCCGCGTCCCCTCCCATTGAATGAACGCGTTATAAGCGCCCGGACGGATGGTGGTGACGAATTGGTTGCCGAATTGCACTTGCGTCTGCGCGTCACCGAGCTTGTACTGGGCGTATTGGACGTAGTTCGCGAATGATTGGTTGCCCGTCTTTCCCCAGGCCGCGCGCAGCTTGAGGTCCGAGAGGCCACCAATGCCCTTCATGAACGATTCCTCGGAAATGCGCCAGCCGAGCGAAAGAGAAGGGAACGTGCCCCACTGGTTCGCTGGCCCGAAGCGCGAGGACCCGTCGCGCCGGATGCTTGCCGACGCCAGGTAGCGGTCGTTCAGGTTGTAGTTCACCCGTCCGAAGAACGAAATCAGCCGGTTCTCCTCTATCGCCTGGAAGTTTTGGACGGTCCGCGCCGCGGTGATGCCATTTCCACCGAGGATGTCGGTCGTCAGGCCTTGGGCCAGGTAGGAGGGATACTCGGAGTGACCCTGGGCCCAGGAGTAGCCGCCGGTGATGTCAATCGTGCCGGGCAGGCGATGCAGCGGCGCCAGGTAGCTCAGGTACGTCTCGAGCGTGGTGTTGGACTGGCTGAAGTCGGAACGGTAGTCGCTCCCATCCGTGCCCGTCTTCGTCTGGCCGTGCAGCGTGCTGGGATAGAAGCTCTGGCGCTGAGCCTGAGCCACGTCGAACCCCAAATTCAGGTTGGCCTTGAGGCCCTCGACGAAAGGCACGCGATATGAGGCCTGCATGTTACCGATGCTGCGGTAGGTCCTGCCATGGTCTTTGGCCAGATTGAGCAGCGCGAGCGGATTGTCGGCGGACGTCAGCGTGTTGCCGGGCCAATCATAATAGCCCGTGGGCGCCGTTGAATCGAAGACCGGCTGCGTCGGCCCCATCTGCGCGGCGTTCGAGAGCACGCCGCCCGGCGTGAACTGATCATCCGCCCGCGATCCGCGCAAACTCGTACGAACGTCGAGCCGATTGTCGAACAGGCGCTGATTGAAGTTCAATCCCACCGACAGCCGCTCGGTCGTGGTTCCGCGAATGACGCCGTTTTGTTTCAGGTAGCCGCCCGACAGCCGCCAGTCCATCGTCTCACCACTGCCCGAGACCGCAAAGTTGTTGTCCTGTCCGAAGGCAGTCTGGTCTACGAGGCTGAACCAGTCCGTGTTGGCGGTATCCAACTGGCTGATCTGCGTGGCCGTCGCGTACGTTTGCACGGCCGTGGCGAACTGCGTCGCATTGAGCATGTCGGGGAGCCGCGTGACCTGCGAAGCCGACGTGCTGCCCGTGTACTCGAACTGCGGTCCCTGCCGTCCACCCTTGGTTTGGATGATTAGGACGCCGTTGGCCGCGTTCGCGCCATAGATCGCGGCCGCCGACGCATCGCGGAGCACCGTGATGCTCTCGATGTCGTTTGGATTCAGGAAATTCAGCGGGTTACGGCCGGCGGAGAGCCCGCCCCCAGCGCCGTTGGCGATGCCCATCGGGACGCCGTCCACGACGTAGAGTGGCTCGCTACTGGCATCGACGGACGTTGGCCCGCGCACGCGAATCGAGATCCCGCCGCCGGGCTCGTTGTTGTCTACGACCTGCACGCCGGGGATCTTGCTCTGAATGAGCTGTTCCGGACTGATGATGCGGCCGCCGTTGAACTGATCTTCGGTTATCTGTGTCACGGCGCCGGTGATGTTACCCGCGCGTTGCTCGCCGTAACCGGTCACCACGATCTCCGCCAGGTTAATGGCCTGCGCTGTGAGCGCGAGATCGAGAGTAGCGGCTTCGCCCTCCGCGACGCTGACATCCTGTGTCGCAGGCGCGTACCCGACCATTCTGGCTCGCACGGTCGCACTCCCCGCCGGCACGCCGGTCAGGACATAGCGACCGTCGGCCTGCGACAGCGCGGCGCGACTGCCGGCGACGACGGTGACTCCAGAGAGTGGTTGTTGAGTGCTATTGTCGGTGACTCGTCCCCGAATGCTTCCGGTAGGTTGCTGTGCTGCGACTGGTGCGATCCAAAGCAGCGCGAGGAGCGCACCCATGAAATGGGGGAAACGGCTCATACGACCTCTCAGGCTGTGACGGGAAACGGATGTGGACTGCCGTCCAAAAGGCGCTTCGGGACAAGAGGTGTCAAGACGGCTAGATTCTTTGAATGCGCTACGATGTTTTCCGGAAGCAACTGGAGTTCGCCGTTCTGAACACACCTGGCGATTCGCCCACCGCCCTGCGCCGGGCCGCCATGCAACGCGGTACAATTCCGACACCCCTCGCGTCGTACGTCGACAAGGTCGCGCGCCACGCCTACAAAGTCACCGACGCCGATGTCGCCGAGCTGCGCGACAGCTACTCCGACGACGCGTTGTTCGAGATCACCGTCGCCGCCGCGGTGGGCGCGGCGCTGC
>DASYRD010000028.1:0-2435 GCA_036004745.1 Gemmatimonadales bacterium
CCGCGCAGCGCCCTGCTCCTCGTCCACGGGCTCTCGTCCGCAGGCCGCCGCCACCCACAGCTCGTGCGGTTGGCGCGCCTCCTCGCGCAGCATCGGCGCCTCGTGCTGGTTCCTCAGTTCGAAGGCCTGGCCGCGTTCCGCCTGAGCGGGCGCGAGATCGCCGAGGCGCGCGCCGCTCTCCGTGCGCTGGCGACGCGAAGCGCTTCGATCGGCATCGCGGGCTTCAGCTTCGGCGCCGGCCCCGCGTTGGTGGCCGCCGCGGACGTTCCCGACCTCGCGCTCACCGCGAGCTTCGGTGGCTATGCGGACCTGCACGATGTCATCGTCTACCTCACGACGGGGAGTCACGAGTTCGACGGGCGCCGCTACCAGCGGCCGCAGGAAGAGTACAACCGCTGGAAGCTGCTCGCGCTGCTGGTGGGCTTCGTGGAGGACGCGCAGGACCGCAGGTCACTCGACAGGATCGCGAAGCGCCGGCTGGTCGACCCCGGCGACGACACGCGGGGGGCGGAGGCCGATCTCGGCGCGGAGGGACGTGCGATTCTCGCGCTCGTGAAGAATCGCGACGAGCATGCGATCGGCCCGCTGCTCGCCGCGCTTCCGTCCCGCGCGCATGCGACCATGAAGCAACTGTCCCCGCTCGCCGTCGTCCCGCGGCTGCCCGGCCGCCTATTGATCGCTCACGGCGTCGGTGATGCCTCGATCCCCTTCACCGAAAGCCTGCGCCTCGCCGGGGCTTCGCGCGGACGGGCCACGGCGGTGATTTTCGAAACCTTCGATCACGTGGGGCCACAGGGGTTCTGGCCGTCGCTCCTGGGCAAGAGCCTCGACGGCGTGCGCCTCGTCCAATTGATCGACGCGCTGCTCACGGCGCCGTGACCGGACGGGTATGGGGGGCGCCCGGAGCCCCCCAGAATTCAATGATCTGGCCGGGCGATCGAAATGACCTCGAGGGTGGCACTGCACGCGTGACACCGACCCGGGACTCGGTGAACCAGGAGCGCGCTCTGGATCCGCAGAAGCGTGGCGTCGACATCGGCCGCGGACAGACCTGTTTTCTGGGACAGGCACGTCACACACGTGGGGCGTTCGAGAATAATGGCGGTGACGAGGGCTGCACGTTCTTGCATCGCTAACTCCCCCACGTGCTTTGACTCTCGTTCGCGCCCGATCATTCACCCCCCGCGCAGCGGACCTCGTCGGCGCGCCGCGAAGCCTTAGGCGCTCGTGTTGGAATGCACGTGGAAGCCCGCGACAGCGGACAATGTCCTGAAAAGAAGCTTGCGCTACGAAGACAGCCGCTGCCCCGCGCACGCGGCGCGCCAACGCTCGTTGGCGTCGGCGAAAACCTGCATGGCCCGCTGCACGTCGTACGGACGCTCCTCGCCCGTGTCGGCGTCCCACTCGCTGCGGGGTGTGGCAAAGAAGTCGCCGCCGTAGACGTGGATGGCCCCCGTGAACTGCTGCAGTGGATTGGCAACTGCGTGGATCACGTCACGACCGAGGACGGCCGCGTCACTGATGCCGAGCCGCTTCGCCCCCGCGTCGACAAGCCCATGGGCGGAACGGCGATAGAACGTGTTGTCTTCCCGCCCTCCGTAGAGACCGATGACCGCCCACATGCGGTGATCATGAGGATAGATCGCCATCCCAGGCGTCCAGACGACGTTGAGGATCGTGAGCTCGGGGGAGTGATGCAGCCGCGCGGCACCGCCCGACACCGGTGTGCCGAGGGCTCGTTCGACATTCGACGGCTCGGCGACCGCTCGGGCGACGAGCTCTTTCACCGCGATCTCCGGGTTGCGCTCTTTCAGGGCCGCATGACAGTCCGCGATGAACCGATCGAGGTCGAACATGCTCGCTGACCTCCGTGGCGCGGGCGCTCCGCGTCACCGACAAAATTACGAAGTCGTGCCGTCGACGTCAACCAAACGCAGCCACCGAACCCAGCGGAAAGCGGACGGCCACCGCGTCCGTTGTGCGATGCGCCGAGCTACGACGTCGATGAGGCGCCGCGGTCGATCGTGGGAAGGACGTCGATGAAAGCCCCCGTGATCGCGGGATCCCAGGAGCCGGCCACCGTCTCGCGCTCGAGGATCGCGAGCGCCTCCGCCGGCGGGAGCGCGCGCTTGTAGGGGCGGGCGGTCACGAGAGCATCCCACACGTCGACGACGGCCATGATGCGTGCGCCGAGGGGGATCCCGTCTTTCACAAGGCCATCCGGGTAGCCGGAGCCATCCCATCGTTCGTGGTGATGGCGGATGATCGGCCGCACGGCGTCCAGCGTGTGGAGCCCACGCACCATCGACTCGCCGACGCTGGGGTGCGTCTGCATCTGCGTGCGCTCCGCGGACTCCAGCCGTCCTGGTTTGAGAAGAATGCTGTCGGGCACCGCGACCTTCCCGAGATCGTGAAGAAAGCCTCCAAGTCGGAGC
>DASYRD010000029.1:0-4305 GCA_036004745.1 Gemmatimonadales bacterium
GTCCACCGACGTCGATCAGCCGTCACTGCAACCGGCCCGCAGCGTGCTGCGCCAGCTCGTCGGACGGTGGCGCTTCGCGACCTGGTTTGCGGGAAACTTCGACGGGCCGCCCGATGCGTCGGGCACGCGCGTCGTGGATACGCTGTACGACAATCTCCGGCTCCAGTGGGCTGAGCAGCTCGACAGCTCCGGGAGCCGGAGCCAAGGGATCATCGGCTTCGACCCGCGCACCGGACGCTTCTACAGCTCGGCGGTCCACAGCGAGGGGACCGGGACTGAGCTGCTCACGGGCACGCTCAATCCGAGCGAACCACTCGTCACGTTCGCGCCGGTCGTTCCCGCGCCCAACGCCGGCCGGCGCCTGATGGAGTCGTTCACCCTGACGATGATCGATCCGGACCACTTCACGTGGGTGCCCCTCGATCGTGGCTGGCGCGCGGTCTTTACACGCGAGCGCTAGGCTGGCGGGCTACCGCGACACGCCCTAGCACCGTCCTCACACGCGCCAGACTCAACTGCGCGTGGCACCTACACCACACTCGTCGTGCCGCGGCAACACGTCTGACACATCTGAACTGAACTCATCCACGCCAATCGCTTGGCGACCCCCGGTATGGGGTGTGCGTTCGCCAGCGGGCACTCGATGCGAACAAAACAGGGAAGACCCGCCTCCCTCGCCGGCCTCGCACTCGTCATCGGTTGCAGCGTCGGAACGCTGTTCGACGCCCCTCCCAGCAAAGTGATTGACGTCACGCCATCTCGGGTCGTTGATTCGGCGCCGGCCGGCAGCGACGCGACACTGGAGACCGCGCTCGTGCTCTCCACGGCCCGCGGCGACGCGCCGCCGCCGTGGACGGCGCACCGCGCCACCGATGCTCCGTGGCTGACGATCGGCGCCGCCACCGGCTCCGGGCCCGACACCCTGCCGCTCGCACTCGATCCGACGGGACTGGCGCCGGGCATCTACCGCGACTCGATCGTGATCGTCGCGGATGACCCGAGTATCGCGCAGCTGCACATACCGGTCGAGCTGCGCATCGTGCCCGCGCCACCACCGCCACCACCGCCACCGCCGCCACCACCGCCGCCGCCCGCGACGCTGCTCGTGTTCACCAGCAATCCGCCGGCCATTCTCCTGCTGAACGGTGCGTTCTCGGTCGAGGTGACCGCGCGCGACGCGCAGGGCGCGACCGCGACCGGCTTCTCGGGCCTGGTATCGCTCACACTCGAAGGACCCATCGTCGCCGGGGGTTTGAGCGGCCCGACCAGCGTAAACGCGGTCAATGGCGTCGCCACGTTCAGCAACCTGCGCGTCACGGGCCTGTGCACCGGGTGCACCCTGAAGGCAGCGGCCACGGGCCTTGCCGGCGCGACGAGTTCCACGTTCAACGTGGTCACGGGTCCATGACGGACGAGCGCCCAGTTCCTCTCCCTCGCCTGCTCTGGGACGACGAGTGGGAGGCGCCGCCATCCAACAGGCGTCGTTTCCGGTTCGTCGCCGTGTTCTTGGGGATCGCGCTAGCCGTGACCTGCGTCGCGCTCCTCAGGAACCGCGTGCAGTTGTGGTACCCGAACGACGACCGCGTCTGGGTCCCAATCGCGTCAGTACCGTCTGCGATGCCGCCATATACGATACACCGCGCCGAGCGCGTGACGCCGACCGGCCGAAGTCTTGATGATCTGTCGGAGCCGAACGACGTACCCGCATCCCCGCCACCACGCCGCCGGCCCTCGCCGCAGATGGCCGCACGACCAAACCGTGGCGCCGGCTACCTATCCATCAACTCCAGCCCGTGGGCCGAACTATCGGTGGACGGGCACGTCGTGGGCAACACGCCGCAGGTCCGGATTCGCGTGACGCCGGGTCGGCATCGCCTGCTCCTGGTACGCAAGGGCTTCCAGACACACAGCGCGTGGGTCACCGTAGCCGCCGGCGGTACTGTGCGGCTGACGGACATCACGCTCGAGAGCGTAGCCCAATGAGCATCCGGGTCGTGGCGCTGCTACTGCTTCTCGCGACGCCGCTCCGTGGACAGAGCGGCAGCGCGAGCGAAGTGTTGGCCAGCGCCGTCCGCGCCTATCGGGATCTCGAGTTCGACGCCGCGGCGCGCATGCTGCGGCACGTGCTCACACCGCCGCTGGCGATCGGCCTCGACGACTCGGCGCGCACGCGAGCGCTCACCTATCTCGGTGCCGCCGAGCACTACCGCGGCCGGCAGGACTCCGCGATCGCCGTGTTCCAGCGGCTCGCCGTCCTGGCACCGAGCCAGCGCCCCGATACGCTGATCTTCCCGCCCGAAATCACTCGGCTGTACGACGCAGTGCGGACCACGCTCCCGGTACCGCCGCCGATCGCCGTCACCGCGCCCGACACACTGCCCCGCTTCCAGCCGCCTGCGCAACCACCGCCACCGCCCCCACCAGCCGTGCTCGAAGTCCCGCCCGCGGCCCCCGCCCTGCCAGTGGGCGCGAGCCAGGGCAACGAGCTCAAAGTCACCGCCAGCGGCGCCGGTCAGGTGCTGAGTGTCCGCGGCGTAACGGCGCTCGGATTTTTCGGCAGCGTGCGGTTCCACCGCCTCGAGCTCGACGTGAGGTATGCCGAAGGCCAGCGTCGGGCTCTGGTCGAGGGAGCCGTGGCCCTGCGGTTCCTGGCGACGCCGTGGCTGAGCGTGCAGATGGGCCCGCACGCCCGCCGCTTTGACACACCGTTCGGTGCCGAGCGCTGGGTGACGTGGCGATTGGGAGGACGGGGAGAGTTGGGCCTAGCAGGTACGGGTGTGAGGGGACACGCGCTGCTGTGGCGCGCGCTGGCCCTCGACGTCAACGTGCCACCGGGCGCGGGCAGCGCGCGCGGCGGCGAGGTCGGCGTCACAATCGATTTGGAGTCCCGTCCGTTCTGGTTCGGTCTGGCGTACGGCATCGATCAGGCGCACGTGCGCGCCGCCGCCCGGCGCGAAACCGTTAAAACCGTTACGCTGATGGTGGGGCTTCGGAGGCGCTGAGACTCCCGCACGCCGCCTGGTACGCACCCTCGAAAATCATGACCCATGCCTGCCGGTAGCCCCCCTGGACCATCTTGGCGACGTCGCCGAGCGCTTCCCAGTTGCTCTGCGTGAGCTCGACGCGAGTTCGGTCGTTGCCCAGTGCCGTAAAGCGGACCTCGACCGTGCTGAAGCCCGGATTCTTCTCGCTCGGGTGCGGGATGTGGAAGTCCATGTTCAAGTAGCTGTATGGGTCGTAGGTCTTGATCGTGCCCCAGAGTTGCTCGTGACCGTCGGAGCCGATCTCGACGATCTGGCCACCCTGCCTCGCGTCGACGCGCAGCGCCTTCACGGTTTGGCCGCGCATCACCGACGTTGAGAACTTGTGCTTGGGCCACCAGCTGCCCATGTCCAGGAACACGGTGAACGCCTGCTTCTGATTGCAGGGGACCTCGATGGTCTTCACGAGGGGCTCGATCATTTCTTTCTCCGTAAGGGGGCGGGGGCGCCCTTCGTGCGTCGCGCTATCTCGGCGCTGTACGCGTTGAGGACGTCGGACCAGAAGCTCTCCAGGTACCGCCGCAGCTCGTCCAGACCGTCGCGCCGCACCGAGTAGACACGGCGATTGCCGCGTGGCTCGACGCGCACCAGGCTTGCCCGCTCGAGTACTTTCAAATGCTGGGACACGGCCGGCCGGCTCACCGGCTGATGGGCTGCCAGCTCGCCCACGGTCCGCGGCGCGGCGCGCAGCGACTCGAGGATGTTCCGGCGGGTCGGATCGGCCAGGGCGGTGAGCACGTCTGTGTAAGTCATCTCTTACGGTAAGTTACAACTTACTAACTAGCTGTCAAGCGCGTCCAGTCGTAGACCAAGCCGACCGCGACCCCAATCACGATCCACTGTACCGCGAAGAACGCCCCCTCCATCAACACCCAACTCCCGACATCGGCGATCGCGAACTTCCCGGCCTCGGCGAGCACCCCGTAACTCGCAATGAACGTCCCCATGATCAGCGCGAACCGCAGGCCCTCGCGGACCGGCGAGCCGCCCCGGTGCAGACGCGGATACAGATAGGCCACGACGATCGCCTGGAGCACCGTCGAGAGGATCCCCATGGCGAACAACGGCTGGGCACGGAAGGCGGGACCGGCCATGGACTGAGGAAACAGCCCCAAATGCCAAGCCGCGGCGATCGGGAACGTCAACACGAGGTAGGTAACGGCAAGCAGCACGGCGCGACTCGTCGAGCTCATCGGATCTCCCGGAATAGGACCGGGCGAACATGGCGCGCTTACTTGCTTTTTGCAAGTACATCCCTAACGTT
>DASYRD010000030.1:0-3994 GCA_036004745.1 Gemmatimonadales bacterium
CCGCCGTGTAGCGAACGGTGGCGAAGTCCTAACCCTCCAAGCGCATTTGTGGGGGCGATCGTCTTCGCCTAGGTCAAGACGTCCGCTACGGAGTCCTGAGCGCGACCACCTTGTCGTTGCCTCCGCGCGGCGGCTCGCCCAACAAGTAGCGCCACGCGTCGCGCAGCAGCGGCACGTCGTCCGATCCGATGGGCGTGTTGTTGTCCCGTGCCGTGCTCTGATGCGGCGCGTTAGGAGCGTCATATCCCAACGTGGGCCGCAGGTCGGTAAACACAATGTGCGTCCCACCGTACGGTGGATCGTTCCCCTCGGCCATGACGGGATCGCCGAACTGTTGCAGGCCGAGTGCGCCGACGTTGGCGCGGATCCCGACGACAAGGTGATCGCGTTGGTGGAACAACGCGAAGTACTTGGACACGGGCGTCGCCCCGATGGCGATCCACGGGTCCGTCATCTCGGGAACGCGCGCGTCAGGCGGCCCCGAGAACATCACGACGCGATCCACGTGGCGGAGCTTCCCGATCAGTGCGGCCTGGCCGGCCCCCTGCGACTGGCCGCTCACCGCGATCTGCGACCACTTCGGCGTGCCGTCATCCTCGAGGAACCGTGACCATCCTTCATCGGGGAATTGGTTGCCGAGGTACGCGAGGAGTTTCGCCAGTCGGTTGTCGATGCTGTTGGCCCGCGTCACGTTTACGAGGCTCGAGCTGTCGTCGCCCGTGAGGACCTCCAGTCGGATGTCGCCGGAGCAGTCGGGATCGAGGCTGTGTCCAACAGGGTTGAAGCTGCCTCCGCACCGGTTGACGACCTCTACGTCGTTCTGATAACTAAGGCCGATCACATGGTAGCCCAACCGCGCCGCCTCTTTCTCCAAGCGCTGCCAGCTGGCTGGTGCGTTATTGGCCCCTGGCATGAACACGAGCAACTTGGGGTTCCCGCGCGCGGCCGTATCGAGCCAGACGTAGTGGTCCGCGAGCGCGCGGTCGATGGCGGGGTCGGTCGCTTGGGGAGCAACGTTGTGGAACACCAGGGGCGCCGAGGACGCGTCTGTCATCCGCGACATCATCGGCTCGATCGGGCCGGACATCGTCGGGTCTGGACTGAGCGGACGCGCCGCGTCTTGGCAACCGACGAACGCGAGAGTGATCGAAGCAGCGAGGATGTAGCGTGCGGCGCGTAACATGGTTCACCTCCGGCGGACGCTGGTCCGCCATTCGAGATCCGTGCCGAGTTTCGTGGAATTGTCTAGCGCGGCCCGGTCACCTTCACGGGAACGGGACTGCTCGCCTGCGAGCCGTCCCCGAGCTCGCCGCTTGAGTTGCCGCCCCAGCAGTATGCCTGACCGCCGGGAGTGACCCCGCAGCTGTGGAACCACCCGACGCTCACGGTCGCGAACGTGAGGTCCCCCGGCACTGCGGTGGGCGCAGTGCTGAACTCACCTTGATAGAAAGCAACGGGTATCCAACCCCAGCAGTAGGCGCCACCGGCGGCCGCGACCCCGCAGGCGCGCTGGGCAGCGACGCTCACGGTGGCGAAGCTGAACAACCCCGGGACCGCGACCGACCCGGCGTTCGTTTCACCCGCGGGGTACCAGCCCCAGCAGTACGCGGCGCCGTCCGGCGTGAGCCCGCAATAGAAGCCCTCACCAGCGACCACACGAGCGAACGGGACTCCACTGGGGACGGCCATGGGGCGCGTGCAGAACATCTCGCCGGTCGTTTCCTCGATCTCGCACAGCTCGGGATGCGCAGCGGCGGGCAAGCGACCCCAGCAATACGCCGTGCCATCAAACGCGGCGCCGCAGCTACTCGACAACCCGGCGCTAAGCGACCGAAATGTCAGACCGCCGCCAGCGCGTACGGGCGTCGGACTGCTCGTCCTGGTTCCGTCGCCGAACTCGCCGTCGCCGTTCTCACCCCAGCAGTAAGCCGCACCAGCAGAAGTCAGGCCGCAGACGAAGCCCCATCCCCCGACGGTGAGAGAAGCGAACGTGAGCTCTCCGCCGACAGCAACGGGCTCGGGACCGTCGTCCCCGCCCCAGCAGAAGGCGCTGCCGCCGGTCGTGAGCCCGCACGTGCGGCCGAGACCCGCGCTCACCGACGTGAACGTGAGTCCGCCTACGACGGCCACCGGCGTCGTGCTCGGACTGGTTGAGCCGTTCCCGAGCTGCCCGTACCCGTTGCTTCCCCAGCAATAGGCGGCGCCGCTGGTCGTGACCCCGCAGCTGTAGAACTGGCCGGCGCTCACATAGCCAAACACGATGGCGTCAGCAAGTGCGGTGCACGCGACCGCGAAGGCGACATCGGCAGTGTCGCCGGCGACCACGGTTACCGTGCGGGGGTTGGCACCGTCCACCGAGCAGTTCGCGGCCACGCCGTCGAGCCGGACCACGTGATCACCGCCGGGCAGCCCCGAGATGATCAGCGTGCCGTTCGTGTCCATCGCCCGCCCTGCTCCGCCGTCCACACTCAGGTTGTAGCCATCGGGATCGAGATCGGCCCCGGTGATCAAAATGGTGACGCGCGTGCTGCCGGTCAGCGCCGTGCACGCGACAGCGAAAGCGACGTCGGTGGTGTCGCCGGCGACGACGATCGCCGTCCGAAGGTCGGTACCGGCCACCGCGCAGTTTGTGGCTTTGCCGTCGAGCCGCACGCCGTGCTCACCGGGCGACAGACCGGAAATGATCAACGTGTCGTTCGCGCCGAGGGCCGGCACCGCGCCGCCGTCCACGCTCACGCTGTAGCCGTCGGGATCGAGATCGGCCCCGGTGGTCGCGGTGGTCACCCGCACACTGCCGGTCAGTGCGGTGCACGCAACCGCGAAGGAGATAGCCGCTGTGACGCCGGCTTCGACGGTTGCGGTGCGGAGGTCTGCGCCGGTCACCGGGCAGTTGGCGGCCATCCCGTCGAGCCGCACGGCGTGGTCGCCGAGCGACAGGCCGGCAATGATGAGGGTGTCGTTCGCGCCGATAGCCCGCCCCGCTCCGCCGTCCACGCTCACGCTGTAGCCATCGGGATCGAGATCGGCGCCCATCGTCGTCACGGTGATCCGGATGCCTCCGGTCGTGGGTCCGGGCGCTGCGGCGTCTTTGCATCCCGTCCCCATGGTTGCCGCGACGCTGAAGAGCGCGGCTGCCAAGGCGATGTGCGAAGTGCGGATGGTCTTCACGGTGCTCCTCCTGATTCTTCGGCCCGGTCGGCCCGGCACTCGCGTGGAGGCGAAGCATCATTTGCAGCGCCCTTCCTCGCGCAGTACGTTCGGCTTGCGGTCACACAGTACCGGCACCCTGTGAGCGGCGCGTTACACCCGCCGTAACGGGGCGATGACGCTGTCCGCTCAGCGTGTGGTATGCGCGCTCCCGGTGGCGTCGTGAGGGGTTCGTTTGGTCGAATTTCGGATTCTCGGAGCGGTGAACCTCCTCGGGGCCACTGGGCATGAGCTCAAGTCGGTCCTGGCCCAGCCCAAGCGCGTCGCGCTGCTCGCTTACCTCGCCGCCGCAACGCCGCATCGCTTGCACCGCCGCGACTCCTTGGTCGCCCTGTTCTGGCCCGAGCTCGATCAGGAGCATGCCCGGGCCGCGTTGCGCCAGTCGCTTCACGGCTTGCGTCATGAGCTCGGTGACGGGGTGCTCGTGAGTCGCGGCGACGAAGACATCGGCCTCGACACGGCGCGGCTGCGCTGCGACGTCGTCGAGTTCGAACGTGCCACCCACGAAGGCAAACTCGCAGACGCCCTCGATCTCTACCGCGGCGATCTGCTCGAGGGGTTTTTCATCCGCGGCGCGCCGGCGTTCGAGCAATGGCTCGAGGACGAGCGCGCGCGGCTGAAGGCCGTCGCGCTGCGCAGCGCCAGTCTGCTGGCGGAGCAGAGCGACGCGCGCGGCAACCTTACCGACTCGGTGCAGTGGACGCGGCGGGCACTGCGGATTGCCCCGCTCGACGAGCCGACGTTGCGGCGCCTAATGCAGACGCTCGACCGGCTCGGCGACCGGGCG